>JAQBPN010000119.1 GCA_028287505.1 Fibrobacterota bacterium
ATTTCCACCCTTTCGATTTCCTGGATCCGGTTCTTGACCCGGGGATGCAGGAGAATGGCCGCTTCCACCGCGGTCTGGGCGTGGAACTCGGCGGGAAAGGAAACCTTGAAGAGCACGTTTTCCATGACGTAGCTTCCCAGCGGCCGGGACAGTATCAACGGCTTGCCTTTGAGGATCACGTCCTGGAATCCCCATTGCGGTGCGGCAAGCGCGGCCGGATATCCCATCTCCCCCCGCAACACCATCAGGGCCAGCCAGGCTGCGCGGGCGGTGGCGTCCCCGGCGGCCCAGGACTTGCGCGATCCGGTATTGGGAGCATGGCGGTAGGCGCGCAACGCGCCGCCGTCCACGAAGGCGTGGGAGACCGTGTCGATGATTTGATCGCGGCTGCCGCCCAAAAGCCAGGAGAGGACGGCCGCGGAGGCGATGCGCACCGAAAGGACATGATCCAATCCCACCCGGTTGAAACTGTTTTCCAAAGCGATCACGCCCTGGATTTCGTGGGCTTTGACCATGGCCTGGAGCACTTCGCCCATGGTATGGGGGGCCTGTCCTTCGGCCGAACGGGTGCGGCTATGCCAATCGGCCACGGCCAGGATCCCGCCCAGGTTGTCCGAGGGGTGCCCCCACTCCTGGGCCAGCCAGGTGTCGTTGAAATCCAGCCAGCGGATGAGGGCGCCCAGATTGAATGCTCCGGCCACGGGATCCAATTCGAAATCGGTTCCCGGGACGCGCGCGCCGTTGGCGACGCGGATGCCGGGAACGATGGGGCCCAGCATGCGCGCGCACTCGGGGAAATTGAGGGCCAACATGGCGCATCCCAGGCTGTCCGCCAGGCAGAGGACCGCCGTGTCCATGGCCGTGCCTTCGCCGACGGGGTATCCGGAAACATAATCCGCCATGGCCACCAGGGCCGGATCGGGCGGGCGCTTTTCATTGCTGAGGGTAGCGGACATGATACTCTCCCGGAAGGGCTAACGGTTGGCCAAAGGCACGTATGGGCGCGTGTCCGGACCGATATAGTTGCTCGAGGGCCGGATCAATTTGTTGTTCGCCCGCTGTTCCAGGATGTGGGCGGACCAGCCGGAGGTGCGGGACAGGACGAACAAGGGCGTGAACAGGGAGGTGGGAATGCCGCAATAGTGGTAGGCGAGGGCGCTGTAAAAGTCCAGGTTGGGAAACAGCTTGCGCTCGTCCCACATGACTTTCTCGATCCGTTCCGCCAGCGGATAAAGAACGGCCTTGGCGCCCGGACGTTCCGAGAGGCGTTTGGCCCAAGGCTTGATGATGTCCGAGCGCGGGTCGGAAATCGAGTACACGCGGTGCCCGAAACCCATGATCAGCTTTTTGGTGGCCAGCATATGCCTGACCCCGGCCTCGGCCGCGTCCGGATCCGGAAAGGTCTCCATCAATTCCATGGCCGCCTCGTTGGCGCCGCCATGCAGGGGGCCCCGCAAGGCGCCGATGGCGCCCGTGACGGCGGAGTGGAAGTCAGAGAGGGTGCTGGCGATGATCCGGGCGGTGAAGGTGGACGCGTTGAACTCGTGCTCCGCGTACAGGATCAGGGAAACGTCCAGGCAGCGCCGTTCCGTTTCCCCGGGCGCTTTGCCTCCCAGCAGGCGCAGGAAATGCCCGGCCACGGTGCTTTCCATCGTATGCAGATCCAGGCGCTTGCCGTCCCGATGGAAAACCCACCAGTAGGCCAGGGCGGAACCCAGGCAGGCAAGCAGCCTGTCCGCAACCGCCAAGGGATCCCGATCGGCGTTTTCCGGTTCCAGGTTGCCGAGCATGGACACGGCCGTGCGCAAAAGATCCATGGGATGGGAATCCTTGGGGATCCGCTCCAGGGTTTGCTTGAGCGCATCCGGCAGATCCCGTTGCGCCGCCAGGGAACTCCGGTACGCCTGCAACTCCCGGCTCTTGGGCAGTTCACCGCGGGTAAGCAGCCAGGCCACTTCCTCGAAAGTGCTGTTGGCGGCCAAATCTTCAATGGAATATCCGCGGTAGTTGAGACCCTTGCCCTGCAATCCGCAGGTGCAGATGCTGGAATCTCCCGCGACGATTCCCGCCAACCCGCCCGTTTTGCCTTTCGCGCCTTCGGCCATGATCAGCCTCCTTTACGGGAATTGCTTTTGCGTCTCCCTTTTGCCGGGAGAACCGTCTTTTCCGGCTTTGTCTTCGCCTTCAACTTCGTCTTCACTTTGGAATCGGCTTTGGAGTTGGTTTTGGATTTGACCTTGGATTTGGCGATGGGACTTTTCCCCTTGGTTCGCCCAGGATCCCCCTCCCCGTCTTCCCCATCCGCTTCGCTCCTACCGAACAAGGCATCCAGCTTGGCTTCATAGGCATGATATCCGAGCACCTTGTACAATTCTTCCCGGGTCTGCATCCGGCCGACCAGGCCCATCTGATGCCCGTCTTCGCGGAGCGTTTCCAGGGCTTTGACCGCCGCCTGATTCATGATGCGGTTGAGGGTCAATGGATACAGCACCATGTCCACTCCGGCCTTGGCCAATTCCGGCAGATCGAAGAGCGGGGTTTTTCCGAACTCGGTCATATTGGCCAGGATGGGAATGTCCACGGCCTGGCGGAACGCCCGGTATTGTTCCAAAGCCGTGAGCGCTTCGGGAAAAAGCATATCCGCACCCGCCGCCCGATACGCTTCGGCCCGCTCCAGGGCCGCCTCCAGGCCTTCCACGGCCAAGGCATCCGTGCGGGCCATGATGACGAAGTCCGCATCGGTCCTTGCGTCCACGGCCGCCTTGATCCGATCGACCATTTCCGATTTCGATACGATGGCCTTGCCGGGCCGATGGCCGCAGCGCTTGGCGGCGACCTGATCCTCGATGTGGATGCCGGCCGCGCCCGCCTTGATGAACTCCCGGACCGATCGGGCGATCATGAACGCGGGGCCGAACCCGGTGTCGGCGTCGGCGAGCAGCGGCAGGGCGCTGGCGCCGGTGATGCGGCGGACATCTTCCAGGACGTTGTCCAGAGTGGTCATGCCCAGATCGGGCAGCCCGTACGATGAGTTGGCCACGCCTGCCCCGCTCAGGTAGATGGCGCGGAAGCCCGCCCGCTCGGCCAGCATGGCGATGTAGGCGTTGATGGTTCCCACAATCTGCAAGGGCCGCTCCGCCCTGAGGGCAAGGCGCAAGCGAGCGCCCGCCGAAGCCGGCAGACCTGGCGAAGCCGGTTGAATCCTGGTCCGGTTTTCAATCATTTGTTTCCCCCACTCAAAATAGGTAAAACACGCCCGCATGGTAAGATATCGGCCCCGTTTCCGGCAACACACGAGGTATTTTTGTTAAATTTCCCGGTGCTGCGGAGGCGCTGATGGCAAAGAAATATTGGCTGATGAAAACCGAACCGGATGTCTTTTCCATCCAGGATCTGAAGGCCCGTCCGGGCAAGAAGGAACATTGGGACGGGGTGCGGAACTACCAGGCGCGGAATCATATGCGCGACGGGATGTCCGTAGGCGATGAAGTGCTCTTCTACCATTCGAGCGCCGCATCCATCGGCGTCGCCGGAGTGGCGGCCATCGTCAAAGCCGCCTACCCGGATCCCTCCGCTCTCGATCCCAAGTCCAAGTACCACGATCCCAAAGCCACGCCGGACAAGAATCCCTGGGTGATGGTGGACGTGAAATTCGTCCGCGAGTTTCCGCGCCTGGTCACCTTGGACGAAATGAAGACGGCGCCCGGCCTGGAAACCATGCTGGTCACCAAACGGGGCATGCGGCTCTCCATCCAACCGGTCAAGCCGGAGGAGTTTGCGATAGTGTTAAAGTTGGCGGGATCCTGAAACTTCCCTGATACCCAAAACACCCTCAATATCCCAGTACGGGGCGGTAAAATCTCCGTACGCCCCTTGACCGGCACTAGCTAGATTATGGGTATGAGAGACGATCTGGAAAGACCCGTATCCGCAGTCCGGCCCCTGGTGGGCGGCGTGGAAAGACTGGAAGGCGCTCCACCCGCTTTCGACAAGGACCGGGACCAGGACATCATCCAATCCCTGCGGCAAAGGCTGCGGGACCGTAACGCGGATGAGACTCCTGTCGGCATGAACAGGCGCAAAAGCGACAAGTCCGAAGAAGACAAATACGAGCCCCAGAGACTGAGCAGGAAAATCTGCTGGCAGTATGATGTCAACGCCAAAAAGGTGCCGCTGCTCCGCCGCCACTATATCTGACTCTGCCCTCCCGGCAGCCAAGGCCCGCTGGACTCTCCCCATCCGGCAGCCCCGATATCGCCCTTACCCTCCCCTGACATTTTTTTAGTTATTCCCTCCGAAAACGGAATTAACCCAATTTCCCCGACGAAAACTTCGCCAAAGGGTTCAGCTTTTAGGTGAGGAAAAAATTGGCCATGCCGCCCCCTCCCCCTTATAATCAGTCCACAGTTCCATGGGTTCGGTCGGGAACGGCTACAGGGGATTCCGGGTATGGTAAAGGGTTCCAAAGATTACGGGGCATCGTTGCTGCAGAACAATCCGGCCCGCGAAATGCTGCTGGAAAAAATGCGGAGCAAGCTCGCCACCACTCCCCCTCCCGCTCTCGAGCAGGCGCTGCGCAGGCGGGTGAGCCGGCGAACCAGCCTGTTTTCATGGGGCTGGAAAGCGGGACTCGCATTGGTTTTCGTAGCCGCGAACTACCTGCTTATCAGCCATAAGGATGTCATCATTTCCCGTATCGGACTCGAATCCGTGCCGGCGCTTCCCAAGCCGGAAAAGAAAATGGACGTGGATGAACAGGCATTGTATTGGACCTACGCCCTTTATGACATCCGGAAATTCAGGCAACATTTCGGAGTCCAGGGTTACTACGCCATCAACTCCAAGGACGCCAGGAAGCAGTTGGAAGCGTTGCTGCCGCAGGTGGGCCCGGCCACCCTGGGAATGATCTCGGCCTATGGGCCGATAGTGGCGTTCAAATCGGTGCAGCCGAGCCAGGACGTGCGGGTGGAAAAATGAATCCGGGATCCGATTCCGCAAGGGAGCAGGCCGGATTCGGCTTGCTCGAGATCATCATCTCCATCGTCCTGTTGGGCCTGGTGGGCTCATCCACATTTTATTTCCTGCGCGGGCAGAATTCCGCATCCAATATCGGCACGGATCTGAGTAAAGGAATGTTCATCGGCAAACGGAAGCTGGATTCCCTCAGGGTAGTCTCTTACGGCTCGGTCTCCGCGGGATGCGATACGGTGAACAACAGGTATATCCGCAGATGGTACGTGAGCACCGACCTGGTGGGCGATCGGAAAACCGTGGAACTCCTCGTCTCATGGCCGCTCTCCGCCCAGCACACGATTTCCTTCAACACCGTCGTCGGCGACGACCAATACAAGGTGTTTTGATGCAAGCCACGCAACAGGCAAAGGACTCCGGGTTCACATTGATGGAGTTGCTGGTCTCGCTCGTGATCGGCAGCCTGTTGATCACGGGATTGTTCAAAATATGGAATACGAACCGTAAGGAAACCGATCGCATTCAGACCAAGAGCGATTTCCGCGATCGCGCCACCTTGGCGACCACCGCCCTGAACCGTTCCATCACCATGGCCGGATTCGGCATGACCAAGATGGACGTGATCACCAAGCGTTCCGGGGTGGCGACCGATACCTTGATCCTCTACTCAAACAGCCAGGAAAGACGGACCACATTGCGCGACACGGCCCGCGTCTACGATACGGAAATAACGGTCTTCACCGACTCCGGCTTCACGGTGGGAGGCCTCATCGGCATTACCGACAGCATCCAGCAGGAGTACGCCCGTGTCGGAGGCATTTCCGGCGACAGCGCTTCGGGTTTCCGCCTGCGACTGGCCGATGGCCTTCAGCACAAATACAAACCAGGCGTACCGGATGTCTATCCGGTGGAGAAGGAAACGTTTTTCATCGACAATTCCGCCAACGCCCTGATGCGGATTGTCGGCAGCCGCCGCATAGCGCTGGCCAACGGCATTACCGATTTCCGGGTCGATCTGCGCGATGCCTCCGGCAACGCGACCAATTCTTCCAAGAGCATCCGGGTGGTCACCTTTTCCATGACCGGCACCTATAAAGCGCCGGCGGGAACGCCCAGTCTGATGAACTTTTCTTCAACGGTCATCCCGAGGAACGTACTATGAAACATTTCCTCAGCCCCGAATATTCCGCACTTGGGCATTCCCGGCAGCCCGACTCCCACGGGCAATCCGGCGCTGCCGCCTTGCCGATCATCATTACCATCGCCGTGGCCATCACGCTGTTGCAGGTGCCTTTGCTATACAAGACCAACTCAGGCAACAAGTTTTCGGGCGCCCAGAAATCGAATATCACCGCGAAAAGCCTGGCCGAGGCCGGCATAGATGAAATCATTTCGGATATCGGGAGAAAGGCGATCTCGGTGGGAGCCACCACGGATACCACGCCTTACGCCAACATCGGCCTGGGACGGGGCACCTACACCACGCACGTGAAGTCCTATCAGGCGAATCCATACCGCGTGGAAGTCACTTCCACCGGACGCATCGGCAGCAACGCCCAATCCATCCGCGCGAAAATGGAATTGGTCAAGACCCTGACCACCATCCCCTATGACACCCCGCGGCTTTCCTTGTGGGGCATCCGGGGCACCCCGCCCACCCTGTATTACCATTCCCTGGAAGAGCGCGATTCAGGCTGGGCTTGGATCCATCCCGAAGGCGAGGTCCAAATCCCGGGCGGCGGAACGCTGAACATCGACGATTTCACGGTGGCTCCCAACGGTACCATGTATTTCATCAATAATGTCGGAGCAAGCAACAGCGCCTTGTACAAGATCAGGCCCACGGATTTGGACAACAACCCTTCCACCCCCGTAACGGCCCGCCTGGTGGGTCCCACCGGCCTGGTAGCCGGCAGCGTCGATGAAATCAGGGGGCTTACGTTCATCGCCCACGACACCACGGGACGCAACGGCGTTCTCTACGCCGTGACCTGGAAATCGAAAAAGATCTACGAGCTGAGCCTGGAAAACGGCGCGGCCTCCTTCGTCTCCAACATCATCCCGAAGAACGTCAATCCTGGTGATGACTTCTGGTGCGATGCGATGACCCAGGATCTGGTCGGCACCATCTACATCGTCCGCAACAACGCCAAGTCGGAACTGTGGCGGTTCGATGAATTCGTGGAAGGACCCGGCGCGCGCGAGGACTCGGTTTCCTCCGTGGCGGAAATTTCCGGAAACCATAACAAGACCCGCGCCCTGGCCGGGCATCCGAACGGCTACCTGTACGCCACCGATGATCTCCATTGGTACAAAATCAGCCCGAATACCAACCCGGCCAACAGGCGCACGACCACGCTTTTCTCCGACAGTTCGGACCTGCACGGGATAGGCTTCCACTATGAACGGGAAGACCTTAAGTTCACGGGGCGCCCCATCAGCCACAAAATCAACATCTGCCACTACCCTCCCGGGAATTGCGCCAACATGCACACCATCCAGATCGACAGCAGCGCCCTCAATGCCCATATGCACCACGGCGGCGCGGGAGCCTGCGCGACGGACACCCCGGGGTACTGCGGCGGCGGGTTGTCGGTATTCTCCATCACGGATACGACCATCCAGTTGAAAGTCATTTCCTGGGAAGAAGTCCCCGGCGAAATGGCCGTAGCCCACTAATCGCGATCCGGGTCACGGTTGCCGTGCATTTCACGGCGGCCGCGCACCCTTGATTCCGCTTACCTCTCCGCTTACCGCCCATCCTTTTCATCCCAAGGTTCAAAATCTCCGCTAACTTTATCGGCGGTAAATAAGCGTAAAGTGATTGTAGTCACATGCCTGTCCCGATATAATTTGCCTGAGCACCTCCCATGGGTGCGATTGGGTGCGCCATCATGAATAAAAAACCGATTACTCCCCGGGACTACCGCGGTCTCTCCCTCATCCAGGTCCGCGACGACCGGGAGGCCATGCTTCTCAAGATGCGCAGCAAACTGGCAGGCGCGGCTGAACCGCCGACCTTGCGCCCCGAAAAGCGGCGCGTGGCCATGCGGAAGCCTGGCTTCCCTTGGAGATGGGGTTTCTATGCGGCCGCGCTCCTGGGCCTGTGCAATTACGCCTATTTCGACTCCGGATCGGAGAACTCGGTCCCCGTCAAGGAAAAGCGCGCCAAAACCCTGCCGCTTCCACCCGCCAAATTGAGCGCGAACGATCAGGCCCTTTACTGGTCCTATGCACTCTATGATTTCGAACGGCTGAAGGAGAAGTTCGGGGTTCCCAAGGCCACGATCGTGGATTCGAGACTGGCGGCGGAAAAGCTACAGGCCCTTTTGCCCAAGGTCGATGCGATGACCCGGTTCACCATCGACAGGTACACCTCCGAAGCCGGCAGGGTGGAATGGAAAAAGTGAACTTGACCGATGCGCCGGGCCGCTTCCAACCTGCGGGGCAACGGGGATTCAGTCTCATCGAGATCCTGGTTTCGGCCGTGGTCACGGCGGTGCTGGCGACCTCTGCTTTCTATTTCCTGACGGCCCAGAACGGCATGGGCAACGCCGGCAACGATCTTATGAAAAGCGTCAATCTCGGCAAACTGAAGATGGATTCGCTGAAGGTCTCCTCTTACGATGAACTGGCGTCCGGTTCCGACACGGTTTCCGAGCGTTACATCCGCGCTTGGCACATCACGGTCATGCGCAACGACGACGGCACGCCCAACGGCCGGAAGAAAATCGACATGAACGTGATCTGGCCGCTCACCGCGGACCATACCGTCACCCTGGCCACCTTGAAAAGCGACGACACCTTCCGGGAAGGGACCCCATGAACGCGAAAACCCAGGCCGGTTTCAGCCTCATCGAGATCCTGGTGGGCCTGGTGGTCAGTTCCATCGTTCTCGCCGGCGCCTTTTCGCTTTGGAACACGCATCAGGTCGAAGGGTTCCGGCTGGAAAAGAAAATCGAACTCCGCAACGTCATGACCATGTCTTCGAAGCGCATCCAGCGGTCGGTAACCTTGGCGGGCCTGGGATTGGGCGGCGCGGCGAACCTGGCCAAGGACGATGCCGCCGGCAGCGACACCCTCACCATCTACACCAATATGGGCGAGAACAAATCAGCCTTGCTGAGCAGCGTCGCCGCCGGAGGGAGCCCCACCCTGCAAGTGGCGAACGCCTCCTTGTTCCTTAATGCGCGCTACGTGGCCGTGAGCAACGACACCAACGGGGAAATCCGCCGCATCATTTCACAAACATCTTCCACCTTGGAGTTGGAATCGCCATTCACTTACGCTTTCAACAGCGCCTCCTCCCTGGCCTACCCGGCCTCGCGGGAACGGTTTTACACGGATCAATCCGTGAATTCGCTGATGCGGGAAACCGGCGGAGCGCCGATATTGGTCGCCAAGGACGTGAAGGACTTCCAGGTGGCGTTCCGGGACAAGCACGGGGATCCCACCGCCGTCAGCGCGCAAATCCGCACGGTGGTGTTTTCCTTTACGGGAATCTTCCCGGCCAGGGACGGCGCCTTGAACAGCATGACTTTCTCGTCCACCGCTATCCCGAGGAACACCCTATGAATATGAAAGCGGAAAACGGATTGGGCGGCAGCCAGGCCGGAGGCGGCCTACTGACCGTGGTGGCGGTACTGGGAGCCATCCTGATGCTGGTGCAAGGCACCGTGTACTATCGCGCCAAAGCCGGCGCCAGACTCCTGGGCTCGGAAAAGAACAAGGTGCTCGCCATGCAGATGGCCGAAGCCGGCGTGGAAGAGAACGTCGCCGATCTGGGCAGGCGCACCATCAAGGTCCATGCGGGTCAGACCGATAGCGTCACCTATGACAACAAGGCTCTGGAAGGCGGCCATTATACGTCCAGGCTGACCACGGTGGCGGTGGGCGATTCCGCGGATACCGTAGACCTGACTTCATCCGGATCGGTCGGAACCGGCACGCAAAGCATCCACACCCGCATGCGATTGCGGAAGCGCATCGCCTCCGTTACGGTTCCAGTGGCGACGACGACGAGGACAATCACGGACACAATCAGGAACCCGGCCACCATGCCGGCCCTGAACACCACGCCCGAGTGGACCGCGTGCTGGTCGGGCGTTGGCCCCAACTGCCTGGTCTGCCACCTTCCCGGTGCAGTCGTCGCCTCCAGAATGGTACTCAGCCAAAACAGGGCTACAATGTGGGCGGGTCACGGATCCCATACAGGGGACTATATCACTACGGCGGCAATTGGTTGCGGCCTGTACAATCCCGCTCCGGATACGGTGAACGTGGTGACCTTCAACAACGTGACGACCAACGATACCACCGTCAAGGTCCAATTTCTGACCTGGAAGTGACCTGCCGGGGGGTCCCGGAAGCGACCGACTATTGGATGGGTGGGTCCGTAGCGAAAGTGGGATCCCACTTCGTGAAAGAGGCATCGGAAGTGAGGATCAGGGAGTAATCTCCATTCTTCACGAAGATCGATTTCAGCCAGTCCTGGGCCGGATCATTGATGTCGAACATGGGCACCAGCACCCCCGCGTGGTCTTCATAGGCAAGCTTCCAGGAACCCGCCGGGACCTTCATGACCTTGGTGGCCCCGTGGGCCACGCCGCCCAGGGTCTTCACCCGGTTGGCGTTGGAGATGTCCACCGAGTTCCCCGGGAAGAGAATCATGGTGATGCTATCGGGATCCTGATCGATTTTATTGGTGACGCGCAGGGTGGCGCTGTCCAAAGTGACGTGGGTGGTGTCGACAGGGGGTGCGTCGATTTCAACGGTCTTGCAGCCGGAAAGGCCGGCGCAGACGCAAAGGGCCAGGGCCGCAGCAAGGTGGCCCAAGGGGAAGAATCCGCGGACTGAATGTCTGGAATAGGATGGCATAGGCATGATGGGACCCCCTCCCGGTCATGATACCATTACAGGTAGACCCTTTCCACCCGGTTGCCCAGGGAGCAGATGATATCGTAGGGGTGGGTCTGTTTGATGCGGGCCCAATCCTCGATGGTGATTTCCTCTTTGCCCGATTTGCCGACCAGGACCACCTCATCGCCCACAGCCGAGGCCGGGCACCCATTCAGATCGATGGTCAGATAGTCCATGGACACGCGTCCGATGATCTGGCAGGCTTTGCCGCGAACCAGGACCTGGCCTGAATTGCTGGCCGCCAAGGGTACCCCGTCCGCATATCCGGCCGGGACCGTACCGACCCAGGTATCCTTGAACAAGGTATGCGTGCCCCCGTACCCGATGGTAAATCCGGCCGGAAGCCGGCGTTTGGCGATCAGGGTGGTCTTCAAGGACAGGGACGGGGAAAGCGGATAGCTCCGCAGGCCGTTCAGATCGAATACACCGTAAAGATTGATTCCGGTACGCACCAGATTGAAATAGGATTCCGGATAATTGTTGATCCCGTCCGAATTGGCCATATGCACCAGGGGAAAGACGATTCCCTCCACCTCCAATTGCCGGAGAAGGGTTCGGAACAAACCCAGTTGCTCCTTGGATTTGGAATGCATGGGGTTGTTCGCATTCGGAAAGTGGGAGTAGATACCCTCCAGGACCAGCCCGGAAAGCTTCCGGATTTCCTTTATCTCTTTGAAGGCATTGAAATACGGGATGCCCAGACGACCCATGCCGGTATCGACCTTGATATGCACGGTGACCTTGCGGCCCTGCTTTTTGGCTTCCCGGGAAACCGCCTTGGCGGTAACCAGGTCCGGAACGGGACAAACCACCCCCAAACGTACGCATTCGGGGATTTCCTTGGCCAGCAGCCCCCCGATGATTTGGACCGGTACCCCGAACCGGTTGACGAGTTGGGCCGCTTCCTTGAGCTCGGCCACTCCCAAGCGGTCAGCCCCGGCCGCCACTAGAGCTTCCCCCACCGCAACCGCTCCCAGACCATAAGCATTGGCCTTCAATACAGCCATAACCTGGGCGGGACGGACGGTTTTACGGATTTGAAGGAAATTCCGCCTGATGGACTGGAGGTTTACCTCTAAACGGACCCGGGATGGGGCTGTCCGGATACTGGAGGAGTCCGTCCAGACTTCGGACGGGACCGACTGGCCACGGGACGAGGCCTTCAAGGCCTGGGACGGCTTTGTCGGGGCCTGGGATGAAGCCTTCCTGGGCCGGCTAGGGGCAGGTTCTTTAGTCCGCGGCATAACCCAAACAAGGTTGGTTGTGAAAATGAGGCACTAGCATCATGGCGAAATCCAAATTTAGCATTAAATTTAGCCCGGGCCTCCGCCTCGGACTAATAGGCCGGCCCGTCTTGTCCCACATTTTTGAAAGTAGGAATATGCGCAGCATTAACTCCCTGTGTCTGCTGGTTGGGATAGCCTCCTTTTCAGCCTCCGTGATGGCAGCCGAAGCCCATAAGGGAGAAGATCTGACCGGCCGCTCCTTCACCGGCAGGGACCTGACGGATGCGGAATTCAAAGGCTGCAATCTGGAAAACGCCCGCTTCAGCCAGACCATCGGCGCCAAAGCCAGCTTCGAAGGCTCCAATGGCAAAAGCGTGAACTTCTCCTCGATGCAGGTTTCCGAAGCCGATTTCCGCAACACCCAGTTCCCGCAAGCCGACTTCCGCAACGCCGATCTGCGCAACAGCACGTTCAAGAAGGCAGGCCTTGAAGGAGCCAATTTCCAGAACACGGTGCTGCTCGATGCCGTTTTCGAAGGCGCCATTCTCACAAAGGCGAATTTCCTGGAAGCGAAATTCAATGAAAAGGCCGTTTTCGCCAAGGCCAATCTGGCCGGCGCCAATTTCAAGAACAACAGCCTGGAAGGTTCCGATTTCTCCAAAACGGATCTCACCGGCGCGGTCTTCAATGCCGTGAAATTCGAAGGGGCCGATTTCTCGGGTGCAACCGTGACGAATATCAATCTTGCGGAATCCAACCTCACCGGCGCGGACCTTTCCAAGCTGAATTTCACCAATGCCAATCTGCAGTCCACGGCCCTGGTGGAAGCCAACCTCAAAGGCGCCACCTTCTCCGATTCCAAGTTCGACAAAGCCGAATTCCAATTCACCAAGATGAGCGGCGCCTCGTTCGAACGCTGCTCCTTCAACAATACCTCCTTCTATCGCGTGGATCTGGACGGGGTGAACTTTTCGAATTCCTCGCTGAACTCCTCCGTTTACGACATGAAGGATCTGAGCAAGACCAATTTCCACGGAGCCCAGCTGGAACGGGCGAAGTTCTCCTCGGTCGACAAGATCAGCAAGGTGGATTTCACCGGCGCCAACCTGAAGTTCGCCGACTTTTCCGGAGCCAAACTGTTCAACGTCGATTTCTCCGGGGCGGATCTTTCCAACGCGCGTTTCGACAATGCCTTCATCACAGGTTGCGACTTCTCGGGCGCGAACCTCGCGACCGTGTTCTGGGATGCGGACAACCTGAAGAAAAACCTCTTCAACCAGGAAACGCGCTTTCCCCGGTCCTACTCCCCCATTCCTTCCCAGATGCGGGCGGCTCACTGAGTCTTTGTGGTCACAGGCCCCGGCACGCGCAAGCGGCCCGGGTTCCGAGGGTGTGCGAGGCCTGGTGCAGGCTTGCGTGGGGTCACTTGACTCCATCCTTCGGAATCGCCTGGTCCAGTCCTGAACACGCAATTAGGGCCTCCGCTCCTGGCCGCGATCGACGCCGCGTGACTTAGTCGGCTTGAGCGCGGCCGGTCGCACCGGACTGGACCCTTTGCATGCTTCGCCTGATTCGGCCTCGCACACCCTCGGAACCCTCGCCCCAGCCACGCGTCGGCTTTAATGCCATCCCTGATATGCCCGGCCCGATAAGCCCAATCGGAAGTTCAGAGTCGCCCGCGTGCGACAGCGGAAACGGTCCCAGGGGACCTGGGCCCGCGGTCGCGCAGGATTCTGGGGCGCGTATCGGCGAAGAGAAATCCGCGCTGTGGGACGGAGAGTCGGACGATGCCGCGGCGGGGAAAGAAAAGAGGAAGATGCTTTTGCCACAGGTCCGCTATTGGGATTGAGCGACTTCACGTCTTTGTCTTATTGGCAAGACCGGAGTTACGATTGGCTTTGCTGCTTCCGTAATCCCGTCCGCCTAAGCCCCCGTCCAATGCCCGCGATCCATTTCTGGTTTGGAGGTATTGGAGTTGCCAACATGCGACCGCGGCCCTGGGTCCGGGGGGTGCCTGGGGGCGTATCAGGCGAAGCACGCAAACAGACCGGTCCGAAAGCGAGCAACCGCGCCCAAGCCGACTAAGTCAAGCGGCTTCGATCGCGGTTGGGAGCGGAAGCCCCATCTCGTATCCAGGACCGGTCTTTGAGGCAGCGCAGCATTGAGTCCCACGACCCACGCAAGCCTGCCCCAGCCCCCAGGCACCCCCCGGACCCAGGGCCTCTTTCCCATACGGTAAAATTCTATAATTCAGATATGAGACGCACCGTATTGCACGCCGGCGCCGGCGAACTGGTATACGAAATCCGGGAAATCGTAAAGAAGGCCAATCTTTTTCAGAAGCTGGGCATCGAGATTTTCTGGGAAAACATCGGCGATCCCGTCGCCAAGGGAACCCCCATCCCCACGTGGATGAAGAAAATAGTCGGGGATCTGGCCCAGGAAAATCTGAGCTACGCCTACTGCCCCACCAAGGGCGTGCTGGAGACCCGCCAATACCTGGCCAAGAAAAACAATGCCTTGGGCGGCGCGCAGATCACGCCGGACGATATTCTGTTTTGCAACGGCCTGGGCGACGCCATCTCCAAAGTGTACCAGTATCTGGATCCGGGAGCCCGCGTCATCGGGCCATCGCCGGGCTATTCCACCCATTCCTCCGCGGAGGGCGGACATGCCAGCCAGCCGCCCATCACCTACAAGCTGATGCCGGAAAACCATTGGTATCCGGATATGGATGAGTTGCGCAACAAGATCCGGTACAACCCGAACATCGTGGGCATCCTGATCATCAATCCGGACAATCCCACCGGCATGGTCTATCCGGAATGGTACCTGCGGGAAATCGTCTCCCTCTGCGCCGAAAACGATCTGTTCATCATCGCGGACGAAATCTATACGCACATCACCTACAACGGGACCAAGGCGATTCCCCTGGCCCAGGTGATCGGCAACGTATGCGGCATCTCCATGAAAGGCATTTCCAAGGAACTGCCCTGGCCGGGATCCCGGTGCGGATGGCTGGAATTCTACAATACCGGCCGCGACGCCGAGTTCGGCCGCTTGGTGAAAGCCATCGAGGACGCCAAGATGCTGGAGGTCTGCTCCACCACCTTGCCCCAGATGGCCATCCCGCACATCATGTCCCATCCGGAGTTTCCCGCCCATCGGGAGGCCATCAATCTGGACATCCAGAAACGCGGCGACGTGGTCTTCGAGACATTGAAGGATGTGCCCGGCCTGATCGTGAACAAGACCTTCGGAGCGTTCTACACGTCCATCATTTTCAAGAAGGGCGTCCTGAAACCCACCCAGAAATTGAACGTGCCCAATGCGGAGGCGCGCGCTCTGGTGGAGAAGATGACGGAAGGCGTGCCTTTGGATAAGCGCTTCGTGTACTACGTGCTGGCCGCGACCGGCATTTGCGTCGTGCCCATTTCGTCCTTCTGTTCGGACCTGAACGGGTTCCGGGCCACCTTGCTGGAAGAGGATCCGGAGAAGATGCGCTGGATGTATCAGAAACTTCGCGCCGCCATCACGGAATACCTGGCCTCTTAGCCAGTGTTATAGACAGTTGTAGGCGGATGTAAGCCGATCAGGGAATCCGCCGATAACCGGCGGCGCCTAGAAAGTTCGGGATCCGGCGCCGGGGCGCCGGGTGGTGCTGACTTCGGGCTCGCCGGCCTTGGGGCCGGAATCGTCGCCCGCTCCGCTGTCCCCGGAGGCGTCCATGACCGGACGGGTGCGTAACCCCTTCCATCGCTCGTCGGACAGCTGCTCGGCCAGATGCGAGTAGACCGAATCCTGCCAATTGGCGGCGGTGGAGTCCGTGGCCATTTTCAGGCCCTTGTACATCGCATAATTGCGCATCACCAGGCGCTTATGCTGCAAGAATGCATTGTTCGGCTTTTTGGGGTTCCACTTGGTGGGACTTGGAAGAAGGCATACGAGATTGACGGCCTCGTCCTGGGTCAGATCCTTCAGCTCCTTTTTCAGCCAATGGCGGGACGCCTCGCGGATGCCGAACACCCCATCGTCGAATTGCGCCACGTTGAGGTAGACCTCCAGGATCCGTTCCTTGGGGATGTAATGCTCCATCACCAAGGTGATGACCGCCTCCCGCAGCTTGCGGCTCATCTCCTTGTCCTTGGACAGGTAGAGATTCTTGGCCACCTGCTGGGTGATGGTGCTGGCCCCGCGCGCCTTTTTCCCCGCCTGATGATTGGCGACCAGGGCGTATTCGATCTGTTCCAGGTCGAAGCCCTGATGCTCGAAGAACTTGGCGTCCTCGGCAATCAAGGTGACTTCCTGGATGACCTTGGGAATGGAATCGAGGGGAACCCAGCTCCAGCGGATAAGGGTATCCGGAGGCGGCCAGGTGCCCGCCGTGCGCAGGCTGTCCGTCAGGCGGGTCCGTTCCGAATCGATGAAAGCCGTGGACTTGGGATTCTCATGGAGGAGCTGGCGGATATCCCAGACCGAGAAATACTCCCCCACCCTCAGAACGCCCCAGACCAGTCCCACCAGGACCGCACCCAGGGCAATCTGATAGAGTGTCCAAACGGTAAGCCAAATGGCTTTGACCGTAAGGAAACCGACATGCAGGGTCGCCTTCAGGATTTTGACCCAATCCGGTTTTATGCTCCCTTTTACAACCATGCTGGGAAACTCTCCACCCCGTTACAATAGCGTATGAAGTCGGATTTGCAACTTAGAAACATCAAACTAATATTCAATAACGAGGAATCCCACAGACCATGACCGCTTTCCGCCCCTGCATCGACCTTCATCAAGGAAAAGTAAAGCAAATCGTGGGCGGAACCCTGACCGATACGGGCGAGGGACTGCGCACCAATTTCGTCTCCGAACACGATGCGGCCTGGTTCGCGGAACTGTACAAGCGGGATGGGCTTACGGGCGGCCACATCATCATGCTGGGGTCGGGAAACGACCGGGAAGCCTTGTCCGCGCTCAAAGCCTGGCCGGGCGGCATGCAGGTGGGCGGCGGCCTGGACGATGGCAACTTCGGCCCCTATCTGGACGCGGGGGCCAGCCATGTCATCGTGACCTCATGGTTGTTTCCCGGCGGGGTTTTCAGCATGGAACGGTTACGGAGGATTTCCGGCCTGGCGGGAAAGGACAGGTTGGTGGTGGACTTGAGTTGCCGCCGCCGCGGGGCCGGCTGGTTCGTGGCCACGAACCGTTGGCAGACCGTCACCCAGGTCCGAATCGAAGCCTCCTTGCTGGAATCCATTTCCGGATATTGCGCCGAGTTCCTGATCCACGCGGCGGACGTGGAAGGCCGCCAGCAGGGCGTGGAATGGGAACTGGTCGACCTGCTGGCCAAGGCCTCGCCCATCCCCACCACCTATGCGGGCGGAGCCAGGGACATTTCCGATCTCGACCGGATGGAGACGGCGAGCGCCGGCCGGTTGGACCTCTCCATCGGCAGCGCCCTGGACATTTTCGGGGGGAAACTCATCCGTTACTCCGAGTGCGCGGATTGGACGCGGGGCCGGAACGCAAACGACGGGCCGGAACAGCATGGATGAATATCCCGAACTTCCGGAAACCGCTCCCGCCCGCCGGGTGCTGATCCGCAGCCCCCGCAAAGAAGAAGCGAACGAATACTCCCTGCTGCTGGCATCCCAGTCCATCAAGCATTGGCTGGAGTTCGATGGGGAGGAATGGATCCTTTCCCTGGACGAGAAGGACGCCCTCCTGGGCATGGAACTGATCGATCTCTATCGTACGGAGAACCGCGGATTCCAGGACCCCGCGCCGGAGCGCCGGGAGCTGGATCTGCTGGTATCTCCCCTGCTTTTCCTGGCCATCCCGGTGGCCTTTTATTTCCTGGTGGGCCTGAGTCCGTGGGCCAACTGGTGGCATTCCCGAGGCAGTGCGGACGCCGCGCGGATCCTGGCGGGCGAATGGTGGCGTTGCTTCACGGCCGCCACCCTCCATGCCGACGAAGGCCATTTCCTCAGCAATCTGGTTTCCGGTTATTTCATCCTCAACCTGTTGAACCACAGGATGCGTATCGGAACGATCATGCTGCTCTCCACCGTGGGGGCGGGCCTGGCGAATTACCTGGTGGCGCTGGCTTCCGGCCCGGATCATGTTTCCATCGGTTTCTCATCCGTGGTCTTTTGCGTTCTGGGCATGTTGGCGGCCGTGGAAACCCTTTTCCTCCCGCGCCGGGGAGACAGGAGCCTGCGCAGGCTCACGCCCCTCATCTCCGCGTTCTTCGTGGCCGTTCTGGTGGGGCTGGGGGAAAACGTGGACGTCAAGGCGCATTTCTTCGGGTTCGGAATCGGGGCGGCGCTGGGGTTGCTGTCCCGCTTCCTCCCGAAGGCCTGGGACCGGCCCGCGCGCCAGGCCTTGATGCTTCTGGCGACCTACGGCCTATACGCGCTTTCCTGGTTTCTGGCCTTGCGGACTTGAAAAGCCGCCCGGTGGGGCGGCTCGGAACCATCCTTCCCCTGGCCCGGCGGCTTCCCATAAACGGCCGCCGGGCAGGAGACTTCCAGGAAATACCTTACTGGGCGCCAGACAGCGACGGAGAAGTTGGGGGTCCCCCCGCCGTCCGCTGCGCCCAGTAACCGGCGGGTTTCCCCACCAGGTCCAATGGGTCGATTGACCCGTCTATACGCCGCCCCCCACGAGCGGCGCTTGTCGTGATGTGATTGCAAAAGCCGTGCCCAAACTCCGCAAAGGAGAAAAGCACAAAATGGAAGGGAATGGATAGAGGGTGGGAGGAATCCGGGCCTGATGAGAGGACAGGGCGCGGAAATACGCCGGTCCGTGCGTGTTTCCTGACCGGCAACTTCTGAATGGGGGTCGAACGCCTCAGTCCAGCAGGTGAGTCAGGCTCGTCGCTCGCTTCCTCGCTAGTCCAATAGATGACCGTGCATGACGAGGTGGTCCACCTTGAAGAGCTTCACGAAAATGGCCACCCGCATCCACATGCCGTTGCGCTCCTGGCGCCAGTACTTGGCGCGGGGATCCGTATCCACATCGGGATGGATTTCGTCGCGCCGGGGCAGCGGATGCATGATGACCGCGTGCGGCTTCATGTGCTTGAGGTGCTCCACGCCCAGTTTATAGGGGGTGATGTCGACCTTCTTGGATTCGCCGTCCTTGTCGTGCTCGTCCTGGATGCGCGTGATGTAGATGGCGTCCAGTTGGGGCAGCACCGATTTCAGGTCCTTGGTCTCCGTGTACCGCACGCCGTGCGCCTGCAGGCTCTTTTTGATGTCCTCGCCCATGGCGAAATCGTCCGGTGCGATGAAGATCAGGTGCACGTTGCGATAGTTCTTCATCAGGTAGCACAGGGAGCGCACGGTGCGGCCGCGCTTCAGATCCCCCATCATGGCGATGGTCTTGCCGTCGATGCCGCCGAGTTCCTTGAAGCTGCGCTCCAGGGTGTAGATGTCCAACAGGGCCTGGGTAGGATGCTGATCCTTGCCGCTGCCCGCGTTGATGATGGGCACGCGGCGCTGGATGGTATCGAACAGGGCGGCCGCGTTCTCCGCCAGGCCCTCTTCCTTCGTCCTCATCACCACCACGTCCACGTAGGAGCTGAAGGTGCGCAGGCTGTCCAGCAGGCTTTCACCCTTCACTTCCGACGAGGTCGAGGAATCGCGGATCTCGCTGGTCTGGATGCCCAGGATCTGGCAGGCGTTGTTGAAGGACAGGAAGGTGCGTGTGGACGGTTGGGTGAAATAGAGCATGGCGCGCTTGTGGGCCAGCAGGCCCCGCAAGTACATCAGGCCTTCCTTGGTCTTGGCGAACTTGCGGATGGCCGTGGTCAGCTCGCACAACTCGTCCAGGATGGCCCGGTCGAATTGCTGGGTCCTGAGGATGTGGAAGAACTCGGGTTTTGGCTGTCTTTCCATGATGCTCCGAAGGCCGCGGAGCCGACGGAGGGTCCCGTTGCGGGACCGGTCCGAAATCCCCGGGGCAGGTTCGGGGGAAATGTAACAAAAGCCGGGATGGGGTGGGACGATGCCGTAGGGACGGAAACCAAGGCTTCCGCCGCCCGCGGTTCACTCCTTGACGTAGGTCCCGAGGTTTATTTTCGAAAATCCCTTGCCGTCATAGGTCAACTGGATGCGGGTCTCGGAATTCCCTTCCACTTCCACGGTTTCCAGGTGCACGGGCCGGTCCCACAGGCTGAAGACGTGCCGCAAAGTCTGCCTTGCGTATTCCTCTTCCAGGGTCAGTCCGTCGTAGAAATGGCGCAGGTACAGCTCGCGCTTGCCGCCGTAATCGCCGTCCGTCACCTTGATCAGGGGCACGCCGGAATGGGCGAAGGAACGGACAATCAAATCCTTGATGGTGGACCAGTTGGTCTCCTCCACCGTGAATTCCTCCACATTACCCTGCTGCTTGGACCCGAAGATGTACAACTCCGACTCCTCCACCACCTCATGGTTCATGAACTCGTCCAGGAAGAACCAGTCCATGTGGGTGCGGCGCACCTCGAAGATCTTCTCCATGCCCTTGCCCACGTTCAGGTCGGTCTTCCACTTGTCCGGCGATTCGCTGCGCTCCCAATCCGGGCCGAACTGGCCGGCGTTGTAGCGCTTCTCGATGTTCAGGAAGGTCTTGACGCCCAGCAGGTAGGGATTGAGGCCGAAGGGGTTGCTGGCCAGCACGCGGGCGTTGTACAGATTGTAGTAGCCGTGTTCCTCGGGCGTAAGGAAGCCGTCCTGGAACAAGCGGGACATGAGGCGCATATGCCAGAACGAGGCCCAGCCCTCGTTCATGACCTTGGTCTTGCGCTGCGGCATGAAATAGATCGACTGGTCGCGGATAACGCTCAGCACGTCAAGCTCCCACTCCTCGAAGTCGCGCGGGGAATGCTTCATGATGAAACCCATCATGTCCGGATCCGGTTCCGCCGGGATTTTCTTCTTGAGCTTGCGGGCCTCGTCGCGCTTCTCCTCGAAGCTCTTGCTCGTCAATTGACCGTCGAAATCGAACAGATCCGCGAAGGGGGTTCCCATTTTCTGCGGGCGGCGCTTGGGCTCGGCGCTTTCTGGCTGGATGGCGCTCTCCTGGAACAGGTCCGCCTCGATGTGCATCTGGATGGCCTGGGCCGCGTCAATCAGGCGTTCCACCTCGTCGATGCCGTATTGTTCCTCGTACTTGCGCAGGCGCCCGGCCGATTCGCTGGCCGAGGTGAGCATGTCCCGGCGGGTGCGGCCGAAGTAGATGTTGTTCTTCATGAAATCGTTGTGGCCGTAGACATGGGCCATCACCAGCACCTGGATGGGATAGGGATTCGTTTTCATCAGGAACGCGCGGGAAGGATTGGAATTGAGCACCACCTCGTAGGGGATGCCGCCGCTGTATTCGTATTGGGTGCGCTGCTTCTCATAGTCCCGGCCGAAGGACCAATGGGAATAGTTGACGGGCAGGTTGTACGACATGATTTCCAGCATCTTCTGCGCCGGGATCACGTCGAATTCCTGCGGGAAGCAATCCAGGCCGTATTCGCCGACAATCTTCTGGATGTGGTTGTCGGCCCTGACCAGGCGAGTGATGTCTCCCTTTTCCCTGCTGTCGCTCATACCCGCTTTTCCTTGGAGAAGAAGACCTTGAGGGCCGGATACACATGGCCCTTGTTCTTGAGAATGACCCCCGCCAACGGCAACTCCGCGCGCTGGGCCAGATAATATTCGAAGTCCGAGTCCCGGTAGGAGGTGTAGCGCTCCAGGCTGAAAGACTCTTCGAAGTTGCGCATCAATTGCTGGCCGTAGGCCACCTCGGTGCGGATTTCGCCGTAGCCGACCATGTTGGGAGCCTTCTCCATCAGGCGCTTGACGCTGAGCATGGTCTTGGCGGGATCCCAATCCTCGCCGTCGGAGAAATGGAACGCGTAGATGTTCCACTTGGCGGGCGGATAATCCGTGTCGATGAGCTGGCAGGCCAGATCGTACGCGGAAGCGCAGATGGTGCCGCCGGATTCTCCCTTATGGAAGAACTCATCCTCGTCCACGAGCTTGGCCTCTGAGGTATGGGCGATGAAGCGGATCTCCACGTTGCGGTACTTGTGCTTGAGGAACTCGACCATCCAGAAAAAGAAACTGCGGGCCAGGTATTTCTTGGTGGTGGACATGGAACCGGAAACGTCCATCATGGCCAGGATGACGGCGTTGCTGTGGCTTTCCGTATTCTCCTTGGGGACGCGGTAACGCAGATCGCCATGCTGGATGAAGGGCTTGAGCTTGTCCTCCTGCTCCTCCAGCTCGGCCTCGGGATTCTCGGTCTGCAGGAGCTCCAGGGCCTTCTGGTAGTCGCCCTTGAACTTGTTCAGGGCCTTCTGGCACACATCCATGGGCTTGCCGGTCTTCTCCGCCAGCTTGGATACGGAATCGGCCGCGCGCTTGATGGCGTTCTTGAAGCTGCGCTTCTTGTCCAGATTCGGCTTGAGCCCGTGCTTCTCCACGTCCTCGAAGCTCCAGCCCGAAGGCACAACCGTCTCGGCGATCTCCTTCTTGCGGAGGTCCGGGAGCTGGAGGTCGTCCATCATCATCTGGATCAACTCCTCGATGTCGACCTCGGTTTCCATGTAGTCTTCGCCGGCCGCGTCCGCGGGCTTGCCGCCCTTGCCGGGCCCGTCGCCCTCGCCGTTGGGGGCCGGGCGCCGCCCGATCACGTCGCCCTTGTCCTTCTTGCCGTGGCCCAGGCCGTACCCGCCGCCGCCCTCTCCCCCGCCCTTGCGCTTGCCGTAGATGAACTGGTAGCTCTTGATGCCCCTGATGGGGATCTTGACGGTCTGGCCCTTCTTGCGGGAGATGATGCTCTCTTCCGAGATGACGTCCGCGATATTCTCGCGGATGCTGTCTTTGATCTTCTTCTGGTGGCGGGCCACATCCTCCTGGCCGCGCTTGGAAAAATCCCAATCCATTTGACGGACGGTCATAGGGCCCCCTTCTGGGTCTGGGCGGTGGGGTCGAATATCGGGGGAGAAGTCAAACTGCGAAAGTCAAAATGCAAAGTGCAAAATGGAAGAGAAGAGGAATCCCGCTTCCTCATCGATGGCGCAGTCGCGCTCCCTTCCCTGCTGCATGTCGCGTTTCGCACGTTGCCTTTTTCATTTTCGGCGTGATCGGTTGGAGACTACTCTTCCTTACGGAGCACTTCGCCGACGAACTGGAGCAGACGCTCGGCGTTGCGTTCGGAATACCCCTTCGACTTCAGGGACTCGATCGCGTCGTCGCGGCGCTTCATGGTCTTGGGATCCT
>JAQBPN010000106.1 GCA_028287505.1 Fibrobacterota bacterium
CACGGTTGTCCGTATGGCCCGCGACCTCGAATTGGATGGTCGGATTCGCCTGGAACTGAGGGACGATATCGTCCAGCACCCGGAAGGATTCCGGAGTCAGCTCCGCGGACCCGGTCTTGAAGTTCACTCCCTTCAGCACCATGGTCTTGACGATTTCCTGCACCTTGTCCGGGCATCCGTCTTCATCTTCGAACTTGTTGAAGGTCTCGGGGGCTCCCGGGCACTTGTCGTTGATGTCCGCGATGCCGTCCTTGTCGTTGTCCGCTTCCGGGCATCCGTCCTCGTCTTCGAACCCGTCCCGATCCTCAGCCTCGGAAGGGCACTTGTCGTTCACGTCCACGATGCCGTCGTTGTCCTTGTCCTCGTTGGGGCAGCCATCCTTGCCGTTGGCGCCCTGGGCGTCATTCGGGCAGCGGTCCTTGAGATCGGGAACTCCGTCCTTATCGTTATCCGCTTCCGGACAGCCGTCGTTGTCCTGGAAACCGTCCTTATCCTCGGCTTCGAGCGGGCACTTGTCATTCACGTCGGCGATGCCGTCCTTGTCGTTGTCCAGATCCGGGCAGCCATCCTCGTCTTGGAAGCCGTCCTTGTCTTCCGCCTGGTCCGGGCACTTGTCCTCTTTGTTGTTGATGCCGTCGCCATCGTTGTCCTGCTTGAGGATGTATCCGTTCCAGGTGATTTCGAAGAACATGGACAGATCCGGACTGCCCTTGATCGCGAAGTTATGGCTGACGTCGCTGTTCTCGAATTTATAGGCGACGGGGATATAATCGTCGTTGAACCCCATGACCAAGCCCGCGTAAAAGTCCAGGCCGACCGGGGTCTGGGCCACGCCGCCCAGGGTCAGGGTGGTGGGTTCGGTGGAGAACTCCGCGTCGCCCAGCTTTTTGAAGCGGGCTTCGTGGTAGAACTCGGAGAAGAAACGGATGAAGGAGCTGGCTTCGTATTCCGCCGCCGTGGACCAGAACAGAATGTCCTGGAAAGGGGGCTGCTTGCTGATATTGGTCTTGCGGACCCCGAGATTGAAATGCCACAGGAATTGGAAGTTCTGGGCAACTTGGCCCAGGTCGAAAGTCAGTCCCAGTCCGGCCATGAAGGTGGGGCGTCCCGCGCCGAATGGGGAGGAGCCTTCATTGAAGGTGCCGGGATCATCGGTCATGTACTCGAGTTCCCGGGGAATGACGCCGCGGTTGTCGAATTGGGTCGGAACCGATCCGCCCAGCATGATGGCCACGCTGAGGACCTGGATGTCGTTGAAGGGGAGCTGGACTTTCAGGCGATAACGCAAATCGCCCTGATACTGCTCGTCCATGTCCAGGCCGGGATTGTTGCTCTTGAATTTTTCGTAATACAGCGGAAGGGCCAGGCCGATATCCGTATAGGGTCCTAGTCCCAATCCCACGAAAAGGCTTGAGCTGAGGGTCAGATAGTCGCTCAGTTCATTGTCCGTCCCATTGCGGTTTATGATGCCATCCTGGAGTTGCAAAGCGTCATCGACGACGTGGGAGTGCAATCCGATTGCCAGCTTGCCATGGTGCAGGGTTTGCGCCGAGAAGGTTTTGTTGATTCCCACTACGCCGTCCCTGTCGATGGTCGCGGCCAGTGCTGTGGAAACCAACAAAGCGGGGAGAATAAGCTTCTTCATTGGGACCTCTGCTAAACGTGGAGTTCAATACGAGGTGGAATCGGAAATTCCAGCTTTGACAAAATATAACACCAACTCGGGAGGTGACAACCTGGTACCCCTCCCGCTTTTCGGCTTTACCTTGGGGATTGCGTTATATTTATTGGTACTCAAACATCCGGTTTCAACGATAGAGTTCGGGCCATGCAAACTAGATCGGAAGTAAAAGCCTTTCTGTCCCACCTCAGGTTGCATTACCAGTTCCTGATTCTCTCCGGCGCGTTCCTTTCCGGAGCGGTTTTCGCGAGAGGAGCGTTCTCGTCGGCCCTGCTGATCCAGTTTCTTTCGGTGCATATCCTCCTCTTCGGAGGCGTGACGGTATACAATTCCTACTGGGACAAGGATACCGGGCCCATAGGCGGGTTGCGCGCTCCTCCTCCCCTGGCCTTTTGGACCCTGCCCGCGGCCTGGATGCTTCAGGGGATCGGTTTTGTCGCGGCGCTGCGGATTTCGGCCGCCTCGGCCCTCGTATACGGCGCATCCATGTTTTTCTTCTGGCTGTACAGCCGTCCCGGAACCCGTTGGAAAGGACGTCCCTGGTTGAGCCTGATCGCCATAGGAGCGAGCACGGGGACGGGAGGGTTCCTTCTGGGTTACCTCTATGACGGACGTCAAGCGTTCACGCCGGCCGCTCTGGCCGGAGCCATGGGCGTGACCTGCCTGATAGTCAGCCTGTTTCCCATGTCCCAGGTCTATCAAGTGGAAGAGGATCTGGGACGCCGCGACATGACCTTTACCGCCAGGTACGGCTTGGCCGGCGTCAAACGCATCTATGCCCTTCTGTTTCCGCTGGGAGTGGTCCTCCTGTCCGGGGCCATGTCCCTCCTCGATCTCCGTCTGGGGGGTACGTTCCTGGTTCTGGGGACGGCTTCCGGCCTGGGCGTGTGGCGCGTGATGCGCACTCTGCGCATGGCCCCGGAGGAATACGGTAAAGTCATGGGAGTCAAATACGTCGCGTCCGGGTTGTTCGCGGTATTCTTGGGAATTGTTTTGTGGATGCAATGGTTGGGATGGATACCGGGGAGGCGGTAGCAGCGTTTCGTCGGGCGTCGGGCGACCGGCGCGTGAGATATTGGCATTTTGGAGACCTTGGCTTGGCGCCTTGGCGTCGGGCGTAAAGAAAAGAGAAATACCGGAATGGAGCGTTTATCCAGGGTGCCGGTTTTCTCTTTTCGCCCGACGCCCGACGCCCGACGAAACGCGGTTCGCGGCGCAAGGGCGCCCATCTCCCTCAAAACGATTCTACCTCAACTCTTCTTCATTCCTCCGGAATCCGGACCATAACCTGCTTGCTCCCACCCGCGCGGTCGAAGGAGATTTCCACCTCGAATCCGTCGACTTTTCCCCCATCGATGGTGCCCCAATGCCAACGGCCCCGGTCCAACAGGGCTTCGAAATCATCCGGCCTGAAAGGCCGCTTGCCGTACACCTTCTGGCAGCGATCGTTGGCCAGGTCGGCCGCGAGCGTTCCGGCCGATACGGGCGACAGGGACGGGTGCGGCGCGCATGCGCAGAGGAAAAGCAGGATGGCGGACGCGATCAATAACCGGAGGCCGCGGGACGGGATGGATGGGGACGGGGTTGGCACAGGTTCCGCTCCGGGAATGGGACGGAAATACTATAACACGCCCGGCGGCCGGATGCAAAGGCCGCCGGCGGGAAGGCCTAATCGGCCGCCGATTTGCTGTAGACGTCCCAGGTTCCCCCGAAGAATCCCGGGGTCCACAATGTGAAGCTGGTATCGTTCAAAACCTGCATGCGCGTCAGGTTGGCGCCGGTGAAGCTGCGCCAATTGTCTAGGAAGGTATTGGTGGTGGTGTCGATCGCCCGATCCCGGATCCCCTCGATGGCGAGGAACGAGCCGATCTGGGAGAACTTCGCGGAAATCTGGTAGATCTCCGAGGTGTCCGCAATTTCGCTGTAATTGTAGTCGCTGTTTTTGAGGTCGATTTTGTACCTCCGGGTCACCGGAACCGTATCCGAGCTGTCGATTGTCTGATATTGGTAGGTGCCTTCCGTCAGCTGGGAGTAGGTTTTCCGGACATAGGATATCCAATACGGCTTCTGCCGGAGAATAGTCCATTCCAGACGGGTAAAGGAGGTGTCCGTGATGTTCCGGACCGCATTGGTGTCATCCTCGGCCGCGGTGAAATTGTTGAAGAGGCCCCCGCTGACTTCGGTTTCCTCCAGCTCGGAGAAATACAACGCCGAATCCCGCTGGAGCCATTTTCCGCGCGTCTCCAAAAACGCCTCGTTGTCTCCGACGTAATAGTGGCTGAAGGTTCCGGCGGAGTTGATCAGGAATTCGGATTCCAGTCCCGGGCGCGTAGAGTCGATCCAGTCGTAATTCGCAAGATAGATTCCCGGCGTGATCAGCTTCACGGCTTTCGGAAGCGAATCATTGGTCTTGGGGTCGTTATTGATGCCCGTGGGCGAGTCGGATTCACCGCCGAAAAAGCAGCCCGCTACGACCAAAGCGGAAATGGCGATGAGGATTCTCTTGCTCATAACAATACCGTCCGATTGATGTGGAGGCCTTGGAGTCCGGGTTCGGAAGATTGGTTCAATTCCAAAACTAACTTAATTATCCCTTTTTTGATCGCTAAATAACCTGTCCGCAAAAGCCCGGGCGGCCCGGGGTTTTTTAGGAATTTTCGGGTTTGCATGGAAGTTTCCCGTGATTTGCGTCGGTCAGGCGGCGAGATATCTGAAGAAACATTTTTTTCATCACGCCGCAAAAGAATTTCCTGGAGGTAAATTCGGGTGGCGGAAGGGAGCGGACTGAAAATGGAAAATGGCGCGCGGTCGGCGGATTCCCTGAGCTGGGGCCTTTTGGGCCCCGGGGGCGTTGCGCGCAGGTTCGCGCGGGATCTCATCTCGCAAGGCATCCACGTCCGGGCGGTGGCCAGCCGCGATCCGGGGCGGGCCGCGGCCTTCGCTTCCGCGATGGGGATACCGGAATCATACGGAAGCTACCAGGGACTGCTGGACAATCCGGATATCGATGCGATCTATGTCGCGCTTCCCAACCATATGCATGCCGAATGGAGCATTCGGGCGGCCCGCGCCGGCAAGCACGTGCTCTGCGAAAAGCCGGCGGCCCTGGACGAGGCCGAATGCGAAGCCGTGCTGCGCGCGGTGGAACGCGCCGGCGTATTCTACATGGAAGGTTTCATGTACCGTTGCCACCCCGTTTGGGGCATGGTGATGGCGCTGATCGAGGACGGCCGCATCGGAGAAGTGCGCGAGTTGCGGGCCTCTTTCTGTTATGACATGGGGTTCAATCCCGCCGACATCCGCCAGAGCCGGGAAGCGGCCGGCGGGGCCTTGACCGACGTGGGATGCTATTGCCTTTCCTTCAGCCGCATGATCGCGCGCGCCGAGCCCACCCGCTTCCGCGCCACGTCCGGCATCGGCCCGGAAACCCGGGTGGACGAATGGACCACCGCGGAATTGGTTTTTCCGGATGGAATCCGCGCGGACTTCCGATGCGCCTTGCGCGAGGCCAGGCCCCATTCCGCGGTCATCATCGGCGAGCGCGGCCGCCTGGAGATCCCCGCCCCGTGGCATCCCTCCGGGGAGGGCGCGGAAGTGAAACTCACGCCCGATGGCGGGGAAGAGGAGTCTTATCGCGCCGCGGACGGTCTTTCCTTGTTCGCCCGGGAGGCCCTGGAAGTCTCCGAATACCTCCACGCCAAACAGGGACCTTCCATGACCTGGGAAGACAGCCTGGGCCAGGCCAGGGCGTTGGAAGCGCTGCGCAAGGCGGCCGGGCTGGTTTAGGATCAGGTAGCGGGCAGGTTACCGGGGCTAGAAATCCAACAGCCTGCCCATGGACAGGTTCGCCTTCTTGGGCAGGATGGCGGCGGAAGACCAACGTTCGGCGCGGAACGTGTCCTTGATGGCGCGCTTCACATCCGCGGAACTGACCTGATCCAGACGGTGCAGGATCTTCTCGATGCTTTCGCCCTTCTCTCCGTACATGAGTTGGCGGGAAAGATTCGCCATGCGCGTGTTGGTGGATTCCAGGCCCAACAGGATGCTGCCGCGCAGATTCGCTTTCGCGAAGTCCATCTCGTCCTTCTTGAGACCTTCCTTTTTCAGGAGGGTCAATTGCTTGCTGATTTCCTTGACGGCCTTGCCGATGTCCTTGGGCTCGGTGGCGAACCCGATGGCGTAGACGCCGGCGTTGATCATGAAGTCCGGGCTGGAATAGATGGTGTAGACCAGTCCCAGGGCTTCCCGCACGCTCTGGAAAAGCTTGGAGCTCATGCCGTCGCCCAGAATGGTATTGAGCAGCAGCAGAGCGTAACGGTTGTCGTGCGCCCAGGCGTAGCCGGGGCCGCCCAGCAAAGCCGTAACCTGCTGCACCGGCCGCTTTTCAACCATATGCCGGGGCCGCAGCTTGGCGCCCGGACGCGGGGTCGTCTTGCGGACGAATGCTCCGGCCCTGACGGCCGCGAAATCGTTCGGCAGTTTGCCGGCGGCCTTGCCGCCCTTGCCCGCCAGCCCGAAGGCTTTGCGGGTGATGGCCACCACCTCGTCATGGGAAACCCGGCCCACCGCGGTCACGAAGACAGGCAGATTCCTGGCCGCCTTGCGCTGGTGATCCAACAGATGCTGGCGGGTCAGTCCTTTGACGGTCTTCTCGTCGCCTGCGATGGGATAGCCCAGGCTGTGCTTGTCGAAGAAGGCTTGCGAGAAAAGGTCGTAGATATAATCCTCGGGATTATCGTTGCCGCCCTTGATCTCCTCGATGATGACGTCCTTCTCCTTCTCCAACTCGACCGGATCGAAGGTGGATTCGAGCACCATTTCCAGAAGCATGGAAAGGCCGGCGTTGACTTCCGTGTCCACCACTTTGGCGTAGAAGCAGGTCTGCTCCTTGGAGGTGTAGGCATTGATCTGGCCGCCGGTGGCCTCGAAGCATTTCACGATCTCCAGGGAGCCGTGTTTGGGCGTGCCCTTGAAGACCATGTGTTCGAACAAATGGGCGAGCCCGTTGGTAGCCGCGGCTTCGTCGCGGCTACCAATATCGAGATAAACGCCCAGGCTGGCCGAGCGGACGGTGGGGAGGGACTCCGTGGCCACCACCACGCCATTTTCCAGGCGGGTGGTGCGGATATCCATGTTAAGGACGCTGGTCTTAGGAGGCATGGGGAAGATCGGTCCGGGAAAGAGGGATGGAGCTTGAGGCTTTGGTGCGAGCCTGGGGGATCAGGTCGGGGGTCGGGAGTCGGGAGTCGGGGGTAAAATGCGGATTCAAGGTGCACCTTCTTTGCATTTTACTCCCGACTCCTTACTCCGAGGCGCGGACATGAGACTATGGCGCGGAGCGCCATCCGAACATGGAACGCGCCGTACTCCCGACCTGCAGGGAAAAGACTGAACCCAGTCTTAACCTTGCAGCAGCAACTGCTTGCGGCTGAGCTTGATCTTGCCCTGGGGATCCACGCCGATGCACTTCACTTCGACTTCGTCGCCCATGGAGAGCACGTCTTCGACGCGGTCCACCTTGTTGGGAGCCAGTTCGGAGATGTGGACCAGGCCTTCCTTGCCCGGCAGGATTTCCACGAAGGCGCCGAAGGTGGCGATGCCCTTCACCTTGCCCTTGTAGACCTTGCCCACTTCGGCTTCGGCGAACAGCTCGTTCACCATCTTGAGGGCCATGAGCGCGTTGCCGCGGTGCACTGCCGAGATGGTGAGGTTGCCCTGATCGTCCACGTTGAGGGTGGCGCCGGAGTTTTCCTGGATGCCGCGGATGACCTTGCCGCCGGGGCCGATGAGGTCCTTGATCTTGTCGGAAGGAATCTTCTTCTGGAGGATGGAAGGCGCGTACTTGTTGAGTTCGCGGGCGGCCGGGAGGGCTTCCTTCATCTTTCCGAGGATGTGCAGACGGCCGGCTTTGGCCTGGCTGAGCGCGCGCTGCATGATTTCCGGGGTGAGACCGCGGAGTTTGATGTCCATCTGGAAGGAGGTGATGCCCTTCTCGGTGCCGCAGACCTTGAAATCCATGTCTCCGAGATGATCCTCGGTGCCGTTGATGTCGGAGAGGGTTTCGAAGCGGGTGCCGTCGGACACGAGGCCCATGGCGATGCCGGCCACGGGAGACTTGATCTTCACGCCCGCGTCCATGAGGGCGAGGGTGCCGCCGCATACGGAGGCCATGGATGAGGAGCCATGCGACTCCATGATGTCGGATACCAGGCGGATGGTGTACGGGAAGCTCTCCGAGGTGGGGAGCACCGGCGCCAGGGCGCGTTCGGCCAGGAAGCCGTGGCCGATTTCGCGGCGGGCGACCGAGTTCATGCGCTTGGCTTCGCCGACCGAGTAGCCGGGGAAGTTGTAATGCAGCATGTAGTTCTTGAAGGTTTCGCCCTGCAGGGAATCCACGCGCTGTTCGTCGTTCTTGGTGCCGAGGGTGCAGACCACCAAGGCCTGGGTTTCGCCGCGCTGGAACAGGCCGGAGCCGTGGGTGCGGGGAAGGACCGAGGTCTCGATTTCGATGTTGCGGATGTCCGCGGGGCCGCGTCCGTCGATACGGAGTTTTTCCGAGAGGACCATTTCGCGCATGTCGGCCCACTGGGTGGCCTCGACGGCTTCCTTGATTTCACCGGCGCGATCCGCGTAGGCTTCGCCCAGGGCGGCGATGGTGTCTTTCTTGATTTGGCTCATGGCCGCGTAATGCGCCTTCTTGAGCATGGGGGTGTGGAACACCTTGTTCAAAAGGGGCTTCGCGATGGCCTCGACCTTGGCGACCAGATCCGCATCCACGGCTTTGGGAGTGAACACGTCCTTGACCACTTCGAACTTGGAAATCAGTTCCTGCTGGCCTTTGACGATGAGCTTGATGGCTTCATGCCCGGCGAGGATGGCGTTGACCATTACCTCTTCGGCCACTTCCCAACCGGAGCCTTCCACCATGCAGATGGAGGTGGCGGTTCCCGCGACGATCATTTCGACGTCGGCGGATTCGATTTCCTCGTAGGTGGGATTGATGGTGTATTTGCCGTCCTTGCCGATGACCTTGACGCAGGCGACCTGGTCTTCGAAAGGCAGGGAGGAAAGGCCGATGGCGGCAGAGGCGCCGATGACGGAAAGGGTGTCGGAATCGTACTTCTCATCGGCGGAGAGGACCGTGCAGACGATCTGGACTTCGCGCTTGTAGCCTTCCGGGAACATGGGGCGCAGGGGCCGATCGACGATGCGGCAGGTGAGCACTTCCTTGTCGCTGGGCTTGGCTTCGCGCTTGACGTAGCCGCCGGGAATCTTGCCTGCTGCGTAGTATTTCTCGCGGTATTCGACGGTCAGGGGGAAGAAATCGCCGAGAGCTTCCGGACCCGCGCATACGGTGCAAAGCACCATGGTGTCGCCCAAGCGGGCGATGACGGCGCCGCCGGCCTGTTTGGCCATGCGTCCGGATTCAAGGGTGACGATTTTGCCGTCGGGCAGGGTGATCGATACGGTTTGCTTTGCCATGGAATTTCTATGCTCCCGGGTAGCGCGGCACTCGCCGCGCTCGGTTGGTTTGGAGGGAAAAAAAGCGGAAAAAACGAAGGATTAGCGACGAAGGTCGAGGGTCTTGATCAGGCCGCGATAGCCGTTCAAGTCGGTCTTCATCATGTAATTCAGAAGGCGGCGGCGGTAGGCGACCATGGTGGTCAGCCCGCGGCGGGAATGCTTATCCTTTTTATGGATTTTCAGGTGCTCGGTGATCTCGGCGATGCGATGGGTGAGCAGGGCCACTTGGACTTTCGGGTTTCCGGAATCCTTCGGGGTCTTGCCGAAATCGCTGATGGTTTTCGCCGCAATTTCCTTGGTCATGGTTGCCATAATGCTTCGTCTTTCTGCTTCTTACTTTTCGATTCTTAAACTGTCTGAACTAAAAACTGCTGAAATCTTGCTTATCAAATTGCCACTCAAATTCAAATGCAAAAACGGGCCTGCCCTTACTTGAGGGGAGCCTATTTAAGAGGTGTGGAATAATAGCTTTACGTGGTGAGTTTGGCCAATTTTTTCCGCAAGAACGGAAGCTTTCCCCGCAAAAACACCGATTTTCCGGGCTAATGAAGAACGCCCCCAACCGGTCAAGGTAGGGGGCGCTTTAATCTATTACCAAAGCCAAGCAGTCGTGGGCATGAACAAGCCCTTGACCAAAAGGACCAGAATCACCGCAGCGCCTATCAAGACGACAGGTACGATGAAGCTTTTTTCCGTATCCGCTAATCCGTTATCCATTTTGTTTCCTTTCCCGCGGCATCCCAGCCCATTCCCTGGCAACCGATCCAGGTCTTGGGCCCCTCAGGCAATTTCCCCGCGTGCTACCCCAAATATATTTCTTCTGTCGGAAAACCCCTGCCTGGCCTTCCGCGAAATTCGCCGATTCCTTGACTTATTTTTAACAAATTGACGGATGGTTGAGGAGTTTGTGGTGGAAGTTACAGATCCTGCAGCCGGACCCGGGTTTCGACAATGTCCTTTTCCACCTGATGCCGGAGTTCGTCCACGGAGGCGAACTTGCGCTCGGGCCGCACGTGGAACAAGAGGCGGAACTCGAGCCATTGATCGTAAAGATCCCGATCGAAGTCCAGAAGATGGATCTCGATTTTCAGGGCGTCGCCGCCGAAGGTGGGATGCTTGCCGATATTGGCGATGGCGGAAACCTCGCGCCCGTCCACCAAGGCCTTGCCGCCGTACACCCCCAAGGAGACCATGGCCTTGAAAGGGTATCCCAAATCGATATTGGCGGTGGGGAATCCCAGGCCCCGTCCCCGGCCATCCCCGCGGACCACGGTGCCGGCATAGCTGAAAGGCCGCCCCAGCAGGATGTTGGCCTGTTCGATGCGAGCGGCTTCCAGGTGGGCGCGGATGGCCGATGAGCTGACCACCTCCCCGCGCAATTGGAACGGTTCCAGGATGAGGACGTCTTTTTGCGGGTCGCGCACATGGCGTTGCAGCAGGGCGGCGTCGCCGCGGGCGCCTTTTCCAAAGCGGTGATCATGGCCCAGCAGGAAGCGTTGTCCCTGCAAGCGATCCTTGAGAAAGGATTCGATAAAGGCCTCGGCTTCCAGGCCCGCCAAATCCTTGTCGAAGGCAAGGGGAATCACTTCCACCGGCCACTCCCGGAGGAGTGCCAGCTTTTCCCGGGGAGTGGAAAGCAGGGAGGGCTTCTCCTGCGGTTTGAAAAAGTACCTGGGGTGCGGTTCAAAGGTGATGAGGACGGGAGCCAGGCCCGAAGCGGCACTCTCCGCCAGCAGGGATTCCAGGATGCGCCGGTGGCCCAGATGGACTCCGTCGAAATTGCCCAGCGCGACGACGCAGGGATCCTGCCGCCGGACATCCTTCCAGGCCACCGCCTTGGCCGCTAGCCCTTGACCAGTACTTTCCTGGGACACAGTTTGCCTTGGGGCGATAGGGTGGCTATGGCTAGGAGGCGGCCGTTGCCGTCGAGGGCCCGGTACTCCACGGGCGCGTCCGCCACGGTGGCGGCGTCCGTTTCCAAAGAGACGGATTGCCCGTTCAGAAAACGGGCGACCCAGTCGGCCGGGACCACGGCCGCGGGCAAATGCACCACCGCGGAATCCAGGGGGAGCAGGACCACCCCGGGAACGAGCGCTTCGGGGGCGATGGCATCCTCCACGCGGAAGGGACCGATGGCGAGCCGGCGTATCTTGTCGGTTACCGCCCCGCATCCGAGTGAGAGGCCCAGATCATGCACCAGGGAGCGCACATAGGTGCCTTTGGAGCAGGTCATTTCAAATTCGGCGTAGGCTCCCGTTTCCTGCGTTCCGGCCCCTTCCGGAATCCGGCTGTAACGGGAAAAGGATATCAGGCGAAGCGCATGGACCACCACTTCGCGCGATTCCAGGGTCACGGTTTCGCCCGCGCGTACGCGATCGCAGGCCCGCTCCCCATCGATCTTGATGGCAGAGTAGACCGGCGGCGTCTGGCGGATGCGGCCGCGAAAGGGTTCCAGGGCTTTTTCTATGCGTGTGAGATTCAGGATCTCCGTCAGGCCGGCCGCGGGATGCGGTTCTACCGCGCCTTCCATGTCATAGGAGTCCGATATCAGCCCGAAGCGGGCGATAAAGGAATAGGTCTTGGGCATTCCCTCCAGGTATTCCAGCAGGCGCGTGCCCGCGCCGATGCCGATCAGCAGAAGACCTGAGGCGGCGGGATCCAGGGTGCCGGCGTGGCCGATTTTGGTTTTGGGAAAGAGGCGCTTGACGGGCCGCAGGGCTTGGAACGATGTGATCCCCTGGGGCTTGTCCAGGAGCAGCACCCCCCCGGGCAGACCCTCACTCATCTTCGGATTCGGCTGCCTTCGGCTTGACTTTGATCTCGTTGAGGATTTCGTTGATCCGCAGCCCGTGATCCAGGTTCTTGTCTTCGATGAATTGCAGGCGCGGCACTGTGCGCATCTTCATGACCTTGGCCAGATGCGTGCGCAGGTACGAGGCGCTGTGGGCGAGTCCGGCCATGGAATCCCGCTTTTGCTTGTCGGTGCCCATGATGGACACGTGCACTTTGGCGAATGCCATGTCCGTGGTGACCTCCACCCTGGATATGGTGACGAAGCCGATGCGGACATCGGTCAGTTCTTTGAGGATGACGTCCCCGATCTCACGCTGGATGAGATGGGCGACGCGTTCGGTTCTTCTGCTCATGGTCGACTCGGTGCGTTCTGAAAAGGGATTCTGCGGATCGGTTCTTCGTAGGGAACGGGAACCGGGCGCCGGGGATTATCCATCCCCGACTTCCGGTTCCCTTGCTCTCAGGCCTTGGCGGCGGACAGCTTGCGGGCGACTTCAACCTTGCGGAAGAAGGCGATGATGTCCCCTTCCATGGGTTCCTTGATGCCGTCCAGGCCGATGCCGCATTCGAAACCGGCCTTGACCGTGCGGGCGTCGTCCTTCTCGCGCTTGAGCGAGACCACCCTGGCTTCGCCGACCTCGATGCCGTTGCGGTAGACGCGGGCCTTGAGGTCCCGTTCCACCACGCCGCTCTGGACGCGGCAACCAGTGATGAGTCCGACCTTGGGGATGCGGAAGATCTTGAGGATCTCGGCTTCGCCGGCCACCTCTTCCTTGATCTCCGGGGTCAGCATGCCTTCCATGGCCTTCTTGATTTCATCAACCACCTCATAGATGATGCGGTAGTTGTTGATGGTGACGCCTTCGACTTCCGCCAATTGGCGGACGGCTTCGGAGGGCAGCACGTGGAAAGCGATGATGAGCGCTTCGGAGGCCGCGGCCAAATGGATATCGGCATCCTTGACGGCGCCGACGCCCTTGGAAATCACGTTGACGCGCACTTCCTTGGTCGACAGTTTTTCCAGGGCCGCCGAAATGGCTTCCACGGATCCGTCCACGTCGGCCTTGATGATGACCTTGAGTTCGTGGAACTCGCCGGACTTGATTTGATCGTACAACTGATCCAAAGTAATGTGGCGCTTCTGCCGCATCTCGCGTTCCTTGGCCGCGCGACGGCGGCGGGTCGCGATTTCGCGCGCTTCGCGTTCATCCCCGACCACGACGAAGGAGTCGCCCGCCTGGGGCGCGCCTTCCAGACCCAGCACCTGCACGGGAGTGGAGGGACCGGCGTCCGGACGGGTCTTGCCGCGTTCGTCGAGCAAAGCGCGAACCTTGCCTGCGAAGGTGCCGGTGACGAAAACGTCGCCGACCCTGAGGGTTCCGTTTTCCACCAGGATGGTGGCGACGGCGCCCTTGCCCTTGTCGAGGCGGGATTCGATGACCACGCCCACCGCGGGGCGGTTGGGATTGGCCTTGAGTTCGAGCACTTCGGCTTCGAGAGCGAGGGTTTCGAGCAGCTTATCCATGCCCGTGCCCTGGCGCGCGGAGACTTCCACGCAAGCGTACTTTCCGCCGTATTCTTCCACTTCCACGCCGGATTCGGCCAGCTGGGCCTTGATCTTGGCGGGATTGGCCGTCGGCAAATCGATCTTGTTGATGGCCACGACGATTTGGCAATTGGCGTTCTTGGCCAAAGTGATTGCCTCCTTCGTCTGAGGCATCACCATGCTGTCGGCCGCAACGACCAGCAGCACCACGTCGGTGATGTCGGCGCCGCGCGAACGCATGGCGGAGAAGGCCTCATGACCGGGAGTATCCAGGAAGCACACGGGCCCGTGGGCCGTATTCACCTGGTACGCGCCGATATGCTGGGTAATGCCTCCGGATTCCCCCGCGAACACATTGGTCTTGCGGATGTAATCCAGGATGGAGGTCTTACCATGATCGACGTGGCCCATGACCGTGATGATGGGGGCGCGCGTGACCAGGCTTTCGGCCGTGTCTTCCACTTGCTGATCCATCAGGGCGTCCTGAGCATACTCGTCCATCAAATGTGCTTCATAGCCGAATTCGTCGGCGATGAGGGCGATGGTCTCGTGATCCAGGCGCTGGTTGATGGTCACCATCATGCCCATTTCCATGCACTTGGCGATCACCTGCGCGGGCATCGCGTTCATCAGACCGGCCAACTCGCCGATGGTGACGAATTCGCCCACGTTGAGGACGCGCTTCTCGCCCGGAGTCTGTTCCTCCTCGTCGCGGCGGCCCTTCATCTTGGACTTGCCGCCCTTGGAAAGGCTGGCCATCACCTTGGTGACGTTATTGCGCGCTTCCAGCAGCTCGGCTTCGATCTGCTCCTTGGTCTTGCGCTTATGGCCCCCGCGCGAGCGGTTCTGCTGTTGGGGGACGAAGGTGCCGCGATCGCGTTCCTTCTCCTTTTCCTTCTCTTTTTCCTTGTCCAGTCCGCGGCGTCCATCCTTACCGGTAAGGCCGGCCAGGGTGTTGATGATGCCGGCTTCCTGGGCGCGCTGGGCGTAGACGTCCCGGGGCTGGTTGAAGCCACCGGGGCCACCGGGCCCGCCTGGACCCGCAGGTCCGCGATTGTAGCCGCCGGGACCGCCAGGGCCTCCGGGTCCGCGATTCTGATATCCTTGATAACCGCCGCCGCCGCCGGGACCGCCGGGCCCACCGGGTCCGCGGTTCTGATAGCCGCCTTGTCCGCCTTGATATCCACCGCCGCCGCCGGGACCGCCAGGGCCTCCGGGTCCGCGGTTCTGATAGCCGCCCTGGCCGCCTTGATAACCGCCGCCGCCGGGACCGCCAGGGCCTCCGGGTCCGCGATTGTATCCGCCTTGGCCACCGCCTTGATAGCCGCCGCCACCGGGACCGCCGGGCCCACCGGGTCCGCGGTTCTGATAGCCGCCCTGGCCGCCTTGATAACCGCCGCCGCCGCCGGGACCGCCAGGGCCTCCGGGACCGCGATTATAACCGCCCTGATATCCACCGCCGCCGGGAGCGCCGCCCGGACCGGCCGGATAGCCTCCCGCTTGGCGGTTGAGGCTGCCGGAGTATCCTTGATGCCGTTCTTCGCGGCTGCGGGCGCGGGCCATGCTTTCGGCTTTCGCCTTGGCGATGCGGGCCATGAGATTCGCGTCCGGCTTTTCCACGGAAACCTTCAACTCCGCGTGCAGACTGCGGGCCTTGGCTTCGGCGTCGGCCGGGGTGTTGATGCTGGGAGCCTTGGCCTCGGCCGGTACGGCGGAGACGGGCGCGGCGGCTGCGGCCACGGGAGCCTCGACATGGGCCGCGGGGGCGGAAGGTGCGACCGCTATCGGGGCGCTTGGAGCCGCCGGGGCTGCGGCCGCGACAGGCGCGGCTTCGACCTTGCGTTCAGCGGGACGCTCGATGATGGTGGTGTTGACCGGAGCCTGCACGGGAGCGGGACGCGCTTCCGCCACGTGGACGGGGGCTGCTTCCGGGGCGGGACGGCTTTCGACCGGGCGCGATACGGGCGCCTCGTATTGGGGTTCGCGCGCTTCCACGTGATGGACGGGCGCTTCTTCGCGGATGGCCTGGCGTACGGGCGCTTCGACCGCGGCCATCGGCTGCGGAGCGGGCTTGGGCGTAGGCGGGGGCGGCGGAGGCGTCGGTGGAGCCTTCTTCAGCACGGCCTTCATGGGAATCTTCTTCCCGGCCTTGATGAGGGCGTCCTTCTCGATACGATCCTTTTCCGCGACGATCAGCGGCTTCACCTTGAGGAAGCTGGGCTGGTCGATCATGGCGGCGGAGGACTTGACGTCCACGCCCACGTCCTTCAAGAGCTTTACCAGCAAATCGCTGGAAATCTCGTAGGTCTTGGCGAGCGAGGAGACTCTTTTCTTGGTAACATCGGTCATAATTTCGTTTCCACTCTGGGCTCGCGCCCTGCGTATTCCAAGTTTGGCTCGTCGCTATGGAGTTCGCTACGCGAACTCCACGCTCCTCGCTTGGCATTCACTCTAGATTTCTCCCTCAGGCTTCTTCTTGGCGAAGAGCGATTCCAATTCCGAGAACTTGCTGGGCGCGGCCACCGCGGTAGGCACGGGTTCGCCGGCTCCGGGGATCTTGACGCCTTCACGCGGCTTCAAGAGCAGATCCTTCTCTTCGGGCGGCATGTTGCCGAACTCGGTCTGGCCGTAGATGTCCAGTTCCTTGCCGATGAGCT
>JAQBPN010000062.1 GCA_028287505.1 Fibrobacterota bacterium
GCCGCCGTCAGAATGCCCGCAAAACAAAGGGCGAGAAAGGGAACGGTAGTGGATTTTCGCAAGGCCTACCCCGGTGAGATTGGGTTTTAATGTACATGAAATCCCAGGCGAAAAACAGCCATTGGGCCGCTTTTCGGGGGATTCCGGAGGGTCGGTAAAGCGGTTCTGGAGGCGGGCTTACAAGCCCAGGACATCAAACATGTCGTAGATGCCGCTCTGCTTGCCCGCCAGGAACAAGGCGGCCTTTACGGCGCCTTGGGCGAAGGTCATGCGGCTATGGGCCATATGCTTGAGTTCGATGCGCTCGCCGTCGCCGGCAAAAAGGACGGTGTGGTCGCCCACGATGTCCCCGCCGCGCACGGCATGGATGCCGATCTCGCCCTTGGGACGCGCGCCCACCAGGCCCTCACGGCCATAGTTGGCTTTGGCTTCCAGATCCACGCCATGGCCGCGGGCCACGGCTTCGGCGAATCCCAGGGCAGTGCCGCTGGGACTGTCTTTCTTCTGGTTGTGATGCGCTTCGATGATTTCCACGTCGAAGTCCTCGCCCAGGACCTTGGCGACCATCTCCGCCACCCGAAACATCAAGGTTACCCCGATGCTCATATTGGGCGCCATGACGATGGGAACGGTCTTGGCCGCTTCGGCGACAATCTGTTTTTCGGCGGGGCTCAATCCGGTGGTGCAGAGGACATGGGCCGCCCCATGCTTGCGGATGGCCGCCAACGCGGACAGGGAGGATTGCGGGGAGGTGAAATCGATCACCACCACCCCGGGCCGGAGCAGGGGCTCCAGTTCCGAGGTGATGGAAACGTCGATGCCCTCGACCCCGGTCTTTTGACCGAGATTGGGGCTGGAGGAAGACTCGACCGCGCCGACCACGCGAAGCAGGGGGTTCTCACCCTTCTGCTTCTGCGCGCAGGCTTGCAGCACCATCTGTCCCATGCGCCCCTTGGCGCCGAGAACGACGATGCCGACAGGGACAACGCCCTCACGGGCGTTGCTTGCAGTTCCGGCTTCGCCGGAACTGCCACTGTCAATCCTACTTGGACTCATCCGAGATGATCCAAAGCTTGATCTTGGTCTCGACTTCCTTGTGCAACTGGATCTTGATCGTATACATGCCGAGCTGTTTGATGGGCTCGTCAAGCAACACGTGGCGCTTGTCGATGTCGTGGCCGGCTTCCTTGAGCTTGGCGCTGATATCCGAGGCCTGCACGGAACCGTACAGTTTTTCGCCTTCGGAAACCTTCGCGGCTATGGTGAGCGACAACGCCTTCATCTTCTCGCCCTGTGCCTGGAACACAGCCTTCTCCTGGCGGTAGCGCTCTTCGGCCTTGGCGCGCTCGGCGGCAAGGGCCCGCTTGGCGGTCTGGGTCGCGAGCACCGCGAGGTTGCGCGGGAACAGGAAGTTGTGGGCGTATCCCGTCTTGACCTTGACCAGCTCCAGAGCCCGGCCCAGGTTTTGCACGTCTTCTTTCAGAATGATTTCCATTTGTGCCTCAACGCATGTTCTCTGCCACGAAGGGCAGCAGGGCGAGGTGACGCGCGCGCTTGATGGCGATTGCGAGCTCGCGTTGGTAGACGGCCGAGGTGCCGGAGATCTTCCGGGACACAATCTTACCGCGCTCGTTCACGAACTTGCGAAGCAGCTTCTCGTCCTTGTAATCGATGAACTTGATCTTGTTTTCGGTGAAGTAACAGATCTTCTTCCGTTTGGTCTTCCCGTCTTTCTCTCTACGCTCAGCCATCAGTCATCTCCTCTTCTGGGGCGACGGTCGCCGCGGTCGCCGCGATCATCGCGGTCGTCACGGTCGCGATCGCGTCCACCGCGTTCGGGACGTTCGTTTGCTTCGGGGGCGGGTCCGCCTTCGGCTTCCGGCAGCTTGTCGGCCGGGACTCCGATGGGATTGTCGGCCACGGTCAGCCAGCGCAGGATGTTTTCATTGATGCGCAGGCGCTTGTCGAGTTCGGAGGAAAGCCCGCCGGATTCGGATTCGTAGTAGAACACGGCGTATTCGCCGTGCGTGCGCTTGCGGATGGGATAGGCGAGCTTGCGCTTGCCCCAACGGTCGAGCTTGACCATCTTTCCCTGGGTTTCGATCAGCTTTCCGATGGCATCGAATTCCGATGCGATGGATTCGTCGGGGATCATTGCATCCACGACAATTACGGTTTCATAGGGCTTCGCCAAATTTTGCCTTCCTTTGGACTAGGAGCCGTCTTGCGGCTCCCGTGGCCCCGGCAAGGTGTCCGGAGCAGGTTGATGTTGACCCGCAGCCGGCGGAGAGCCGGTTGTCTACGGGGACGGCTAAAATATGAAGATCCTGTATGGTCTGCAAGGGCATGGGGGCATAAGGTGATGTAAGGCAGGGATTTGACGCCTCGGAACGCTTAATCAGCGTCCCGTCGGGCGTCGGGCGACGGAATGCACATTCCGAGGGCTAAGGCGTCTAATTCCACTGAACTTGCCCGATCGCCTCTTCTTCCCTGCGGCCTAGAACGCCAAACCAATCCCCAAAACCCCCGCCTGATCCTGCCGATGGCCCGATTTCTCGAAAATCAGGAATCCGCTCTGGAATTCGATGTTCACGAACATGGCCGGGATCAAATCCCGCAGGGTTTCCGTAAACGCCAGGATGTCTATGGCGAGACCGGGGTTGATATGCAGGTTCAGGGCGTTGGTGACGCCAACCCCTTCTTCGTCCACCAGGGAATACTCCAAGTGGTTTCCCAGGGTAAAGCCCACGTATTTGTTGAACATCCAGCCGCCGCCCAGTTCCAGACCCAGGGTAGGCTTGGTGTTTCCGATCTTGATGGGGCCCGTGTTCTCCAAGGGCGACTTCGTGCTGTCCGCGCTTGAATCGGAGAGGAGGTTCAGATTGCCCATCCCCAATTGAGGCCCCACATAGAGGGACATCTTTTCCCAGGTCTTGTGGAAGCGCACCTGGATGAAATAGCGGTTGAAAATCTTCTGCTCCGCGGAAGAAGGCTCGCCCGCCGTGATCTTGAAACCCAGGCCGCCGGAAAGCCAGGGCTTGTAGAAATACCCCAATTCCCCCTGCCATTGATAGAGGCTGCTTTTCTCGCCCAGGTTCCGGTGCTTGCCGCCCATGAAGGCGCCGGAAATGCCGCGGTTCAGATAGAGGGCGCCATTGGGATAGGGAATGGCGTGCAGTTTCCTCGGCGCGGTCCCGTCGGCTTCGAGTTTAATCTCCGCTTCGTCTGGGTCCTCGGCTCGCACGGCCGAAACGGCCAGGAGCAGGGAAGAAAGGAGCGCAAGGGAACGAAGGATTGCAAGAGAGCGGCCAAAACGGGATGCCATGGTCGCGCGCGGCCTTAAACCGGAAAATATTCCCGGAAGCTGTTGGGTGCCATTACCTTGCGGCCGAAACGCGCCTCCAGATCCTTGGGACTCATATCGTCCAGGAAGAGGTTGTCCTTGTTCAGGCTGTTGGGCGGGATCAGGACGGGTCCCTTGCCCTGGCTGCGCTCCAGCGCGGCCGCGAAATCCTTGCCGCACAGAAGTCCCGTCACCGTGACGGTGGATCCGAAGGTCAGGTTTTCGCAAATGAGCAGTTCCGACTTCAGGCCCTTTTCCTGCCGGAGCGTATCGAGGATGCCGCGTTGGGTTCCTTCGGCGAGGGGCGCGGTCAGAACCGTGATCTCCCAGTCCGGCCGGGCTTTGGGCAGGAAGGGAAGCTCCCGGGCGAAATCGTCCTTCAAGGTCCGGATGGTGCCCACGCCGTTCTCGTACTGGCTGAAGTCCCCGTAGAACTCCGCCTGGGGCACTTCCACTCCCGCCAGAATGTAGAGCTCGTCAGACGGGAAGATGAACATCTCCCCCGTTTCCGCCAGCACTTCCCGGCCATGGCGTTCGACGCGTTCCAGGATGTCCAGGGCGTCTTCCCGCGTGCACAGACGCAGGTCCGGCAGATTCTTGCGATGGCTGGTGAGGCCGATGGGGACCACGGAAATGGAAAGAAGGTCCGGGAAATAGGGACGCAGCTCCCGGAGCGATCGCTCGAGATATTCCTTATCGTTCCAATCGGGGATCACGACCATCTGGGTATGGAATGCGATGCGGTGCTTGCGCATCCAGGAAAGCCGGTCCAATACCGGTTCCAGCTTGTCGTTCTTAAGCAGCTTGGCGCGCATTTCCGGTTCGGTGCAATGCACGGAGACGTAGATGGGCGAAAGTTTCTGCTCCAGCACGCGCGCCCAATCGCTTTCCTTCATGTTGGAAAGCGTGGTGAAATGGCCGTCCAGGAAGGAATAGCGGTAGTCCTCATCCTTCACGTAGAGGGACTTGCGCATGCCTTTGGGAGTCTGGTGGACGAAACAGAATACGCAGTTGTTCTTGCAGAGGTGGATTTTCATCACCTCCGGCTCGATGCCCAGGACCTGGCCCTCATCGCGCTCGACCGAGACGCGCATCACATTCTCACCGCGCATGATTTCGAAATCCAGGAATCCGCCGCTGCGGTGGAATTCGAAATCCAGGCGATCGCGCACTTCTTCCTCGTTGATCTTGAGGATCTTATCTCCGGGAAGGATTCCCGCGCGCTCGGCATCGGAATCGGCCTCGACGGCGGCGACTTTAATCATATTGATTCATTATATATAGGGTAATGCCCATGAGCCCTGACCGGAATGGATCCCGGCCGCCCAGCCCGAGTAATTTAAACAAAAACCCCTCCCTTTTGCCATCTTCCTTCCGTAGTTTTGGTTTTTTTGGCTATTCTTTATCCAACTGAGTCAGGCCGATCCGTGAATAGTCCAATATCATCCCTGTTCGCCTTGTGGCGCCGTCCCCGGACCGTGGTCCTGGACCTTAGGCCCCTGCAGTGCGGCTACGCCGGAAAAGGCATAGGCCGCTATACCCTGGAAACCGCCCGGCGCATCGCCGCCGCGGCCCAAATCGAGCTCACGCAGAAACGCCCCCGCTTCAAGATATCCAGCCTGGTGCGGGCCGGCCGCGACAATCCCCTTCCGGAAGTCCCGGTGCTGCTCACCGCTCCCGCCTGGCAACGTCCCTGGCTCTGGGATCAGTTCGTGCTGCCGTTCCTGCTGCTGCGCCATAACATCCGAATTTTCCACAACTTCACCGCCATGGGCCCCCTGCAGGAAGTCTCCTATCCCGTGCTCTACGCTTTCAGAAGCATCGCCACCCTGCACGATTGGCACATGTTCGCCCCGGAAGCCTCCAGCATCGAAATCTTCTATCGCAATACCGTCCGCATCCGCGTCCAGAAAAAGCGGCTCCCGAAACTGCGCCGCATCGTCGTGGACGCCGAGCAGATCAAGGTGGACAGCATGCTCCTCGGCTGCGTCAACGCCGATCGCCTCACCGTGATCCCCCTGGGCGGCGATCACTTCGATTCCGTGGAGCCCGAATCCTGGAACATGGAAAACTTCGTCCTCTCCGTAGGCGACACCCCGCACAAGAACCTGTCCCTGGTCCGCGACGCCTTGGCCCAACTCCGCGCCAAATTCGTCCATCTCAACTGGGTCATCGTCGGCAAGCGCCAAAATATCGAGGCCCGCCTGGCCCCCCTGGAAAACGGCGCCCTGCCCTCCTGGATCACGGTCCTGGAAAACCCCAGCGACGGCAAACTGAAAGCCTGCTACCAGAAAGCCCTCTGCCTTCTCTTCCCGTCCACCCGCGAAGGCTTCGGCATTCCCGTCCTGGAAGCCATGCGCCTGGGCTGCCCCGTCCTCTCCTCCGACATCGAACCCCTCAAGTCACTTCACGGTTACCCCCCCGGCCTGCTCCCCCCCACCGACGCCCGCGCCTGGAGCAACGCCATCCACAAGCTCCTCTTCTTCCCCGACGCCCGCAAAGCCGCCATCGATCACGGCCAATCCCGCGCCGCCGAATACACCTGGGACAATACGGCCCGAGCCCTCCTGAAACTCTACACAGCCTAATCAGCTCTTATCGCGCCAAGACCTCAGAGAATCCACTTCTCTGATCCACTGTCTTTTTTCCATCTTCTCTTCGCCAACGCTTCGCGCGAAGCGCGCGGCTTTCCAGAGAAGTTTTTCCTCCCACCCTACAAGTCGAAGCTCCGAAAAATCCTTGAGCTCATAAGTAGTGCGCAATTTTTGCTTTAAGTATTCACCAGGGGGGAAGCCTCTTTTTGCTGCAAAACCGCTAGCATGGTCCAGCCGCAAAGCCGGGTGAGGAGCGGTACTGGCTAGACCTCCATATTAGCGGTGTGAACCATGTAGCGGCTGGGCCATGATAGCGGTTTCCCGGAGGGTAAAAAAAGGACGGCTCTTGCCGTCCTTTTTTTTTTATGCAGCGAAAAGAGGAGGACGAGGCCGAGCGACCCTGGCCCCGTCCCCTAATGCGCAGAGGCGGAATTGTGATCCCGCCTAACCCCTTTATAGGAGGCCTGCCCGGTGCCAGTGGCGAACTGAGGCACCTTTGCGCATTCTCGGCGCGAAGGGGTCCGGGCCATCCGCCGGCCGGTTCTCCGCCCGGCCGGGGAGTTCCCGGTCTCTTGCGCGTCTTCCATTAATAATAAACTAGGTGATTAGAGGGCCGGGGGCAACGCCCTGCGTGCCCGGCAGGGCCGTGGAATCAAGGCTTTGCGGGGTTTGCGGTCACGCCAGGTGGGCGCGGATTTTATCGAGCAGGGTCTGGGGATTGAAAGGCTTTTGCAGAAATCCGGCCACGGAGCTTTCCACTTCCCAGCGCACCATCTCATCTTCCACGTAGCCGGAAATGTACAGCACCTTGAGCTCCACCCGCATCAGTCTCAGGCATTGGGCCAATTGGAAACCGGTCATGAACGGATCCATCTTCACATCCGTCACCAGGAGATCGATTTCCTCCTTGAACACGGAGCTGATGTCCAGGGCTTCGTCGCTGTGCCTGGCCTTGAGCACCCGATAGCCCGCGCCTTCCAGGATACCGGAAACGAGATTGACGATGGCTTCGTCGTCGTCCACCACCATCACCGTCGTTTGTCCGCTCGTATTCCCGACCATGTTCAGTCCGCTCCCGATATGCCGTTGAAAAAAGGCGCATTAAGCCCCGGATAAACCGAGTCCTGAGGGTCCGGACAAGCCGGGTCCTTAAGGTGAAATAAATCCCTTGCGCCATCCTGTAAAGACCTTTATGGCCGAACCGGGCGCGCAAAATCCCTTCCAGTAAAGTACCTTTTCGCCGGGCCGTCAAGGCCCGTCGGGCCCGGGGCTGCACCTTTGGCGCAGCCCTCGGCATTTGCAGCCCGAGTGGCGGAACTGGTAGACGCTGAGGACTTAAAATCCTTTGATCGTAAGGTCGTACGAGTTCGACTCTCGTCTTGGGCAGGGCCCGGCGGGCCTCACCGGCCCCGCAGGCTTGGCGGCGGTTTCCGGAACAGGAAACGCCGCCCGGCGGACGCACCCCTATACGCGGAACCAAAGCTTGGCATAGAGATAGGCGATCGTTTCATCGGTAACGCGCCTGACGCCATTGCTGGTTTTCCACCATGCGGATGGATCATATCCCACATCGCGCGGCGCATACACGCCCACGGCGACCCCATTTCCCAACGCCATCCGGTACAACAATCGGCTGCGGCGGGCGTGCGCGGAGAAGGAAACCAAATCCACTGAAGCGAAAGACCGCCCGCTGGAGCGCATCCACTCGCGCAGGGATATCCCTTCCTGATAGGTACGGTCCCGGCCCACATCCGGGGACGGCACCGCCACCACGGAGTCCCCGGACAAACCGAATTCCCTGAAGCTGGCCGCCGCCAATTGCGCGTGGGTTCCATAGGAAGAATAGGCCATGCCTTGGGGCAAAGGCCCGCCCGTGGTGAGGATCAATTTATAGGGCCGCGACCGGAACGCGTGGAGGGCCTCCCGCATGGCGTAATCCGGGATCCATCCTTCCACCACCAGGACCTCTCCGCCTACGGGGCTGTCGACCGCCAAAAAAGGCTGCACGCGCGTCAGCAGAAGCCATCCGGCCGCCGCCGCCGCCGATGCCAGGATCAGCATTCCCCGGAAACTGGGAACCACCATTTCCCGTTTCCGCAACATACCGAACCAGAAGGATTCCTTGCTCACGCCCTATATTCTAGTCTTTCGGGTCCGTCCGTTCCAGCCGCAAAGGTGACATCGAAGTTACCTTCCGGCCCTTCCAGAAACGCCCGGTGGCGATCTTCGGTTTTTGTTATGTTAACTGGGCGTTGCATGCCGGAGGCGCGGCTCCAGGAGCCGGCTTTGGCCGGGAACACCACGACTTAGGGATTTCGCGATTGACATCTAAACAGGAAACCAGCCGGAAGGCCGTTTTTTTGGATCGGGACGGTACCCTGAACAAGAA
>JAQBPN010000129.1 GCA_028287505.1 Fibrobacterota bacterium
ATCCGACGTGGTGAGCACGTGGGTGTAGAAGGGGACCAGCAGGAAATTGAGGAAACGGCTGGCGATGGAGGAAACGCCGTACACCAGCGATTCCTTGGCCAGGGCGCGGATGCGGCTCATGGGAATACGGGGAAGATTCTTCGGGGCGAAGCTGACGCCGACGGGCGTCGGGCGTCGGGCGTCGGGCGTGAAGAAAAGAGTTGTGAGGCCCTAAGGTGGAGTGGCGTATAAAACCGTGCTTCGGTTTTTACGCCCGACGCCCGACGCCCGACGCCCGACGATCTTCCTTTCAGACCAAGCCCGGTGATGTCTATCGCCCTTCAGACAATCTATTGATCAAAAACTCCGCGAAGCCGCTCTTCTTCATGGCCGCCTGGGTTTTGCTGATGTCGTACGCGACGCGGATGATTTCCACGGTCAGCTTCTCCGTGTCGCACAGGCACCAGCTGGCCAGGGGATTGCGGTCCCGGGGCTGGCCTACGCTGCCGTCGTTCACCAGGATGCGCTGGTTGGGCTCAAGGGTGTAGAGCAAGGTTTCGGAAACCTTGAAGGACTGCTCGCCTTCCATGATGACGATGATGGGCCAATGGGTATGCCCGATGAAGCAGATCTTCTCGGTGAAGAAGGAGAAGGCGTCCACGGCGTCGTCCAGGCTGGAAACGTATTTCCAATCCGCCGGCGACCAGGGACTGGCATGCACGAAGAGCAGCGGCGGCTCGGAAACCATGTAGGGCAGCTTGGAGAAGAAATCGATCGAGGCCGGCGTCAGGACCTTGCTGGTCCATTCGATGGCCTTCTGGGCGTTGTAATTGTTCCAGCCTTCGGAGGATTCGCGGCCGATGGCCACGCTGTCGTGGTTGCCCAGGATGGTGATATCGCTGTTCTCGGCGACCAGCTCCACGCACTCATTGGGAAATGGACCGTACCCGACGATATCCCCAAGGCAGACCTTTTTGTCGACTCCCAAGCGCTTCATCGACTCGAGCACTCGCTGGAGGGCTTCCAGATTGCCATGGATGTCGGAATAAATTCCGTACTTCATGAAGACCTAAATTAGCATTATTTGGCGGGAGAAACGTCGGGGCGGGCGGCAAGCTCGGTGGATTTGCCGGCCAGGGTGGACGCGGGCTCCGTGAAAGCCGTGTGCTCGGGATCCTTGGCGCAACGGAAGCCGACCTTGAAGTTGCGGAACCCGGGCCGGTTGTTGTAGCGGGCGGTCAGGCTCAAGGAGCCGGATTCGCTGTACCAGCTGGCGCCGCGGATGACCTTGGCGGTGCCGGCGGCCGGTCCCTTGGGATGGTCCAGATCGGCCGGGCTGTAGTCCCCGTACCAATCCTGGACCCATTCGAACACGTTGCCGGCCATATCGTGCAGGCCCCAGGCGTTCGGCTTTTTCAATCCCACCTTCTGGGTGCGGTTGTCCGAATTGTCCCGATACCAGGCGTAATCACCGGGGTTCTCGGTTCCCCAATAGAAGGAAGCGCTGTTGCCGGCGCGCGCGGCATATTCCCATTCGGCCTCGGAGGGCAGGCGTCCGCCGGTTTCGCGGCAGTAGGATTCCGCCTCTTCCCATGTGATCCGGTCCACGGGCAGGGAATCCTGGAGGCGGTAGGAAGGGTTGCGTCCGGTGACTTTTTCATATTCGGTCTGGGTCACTTCGTACTTGCCGAGGAAGAGGGGCCCCACCTGGATCAGGCGGCCGTCTTCGCGACGGAAACTGCCCTTGGGCAGATAGACCACCGGGTAGAGGGAGGCGAATGCCTTGGGTACCTGCGGCACGGCGGGCTCCAGGGACTTGGTGGTGAAGGTGCGGACCAGGCCTTCGCTCCGATCGAGGCCGTCGGAGGATACGACCTTCCAGAAATACGTGGTGCCGGGCTTGAGGTCCGGAAGGCTCAGGGCGGAATCGGTCAGACCGCTGACGCGGATGGAAAGGGGCGGAAACTTCGTATCCAGATAGACCGCGTACTGGACCTTGGCGCCGGCATCCGGATCGCCGCCTTTCCAGGACAACACCACCGGCAGGCTGTCGGACACCACGGCTCCCGAATCCGGAAACCGCGCCAGGGGTTGGAAAGGCGGGCGGTTGAGCGCGGGCGACACGAAGACGATGCCCTCGGGAGGAAAGGCCTGGCCGATACCCAGGGCGTTGACGCCCAAGGCGCGGAACCGGTACTGGCTGTTGGGCTTGAGGAGGTTGGTGCGGATTTTAGGGGTGATGGCCTTGTCCAGGACGGTTTCCCAAGGCCCGGCCCCGAGCTTCTGCTGGATGATGTAGTAGTCGGACCTGGGGTAGGTCTGGCATTGCAGGGAGATGCGATTGCTGTCCGCTTCCTTCAGGGACAGGGTGCCTTCCCGAGGCGGCGATAACACGGTCTGCTCCCGGCTGAAGAGCAGGAAGTTGCGGATTTCGGACGGTCCGGTGAAGTTCGTCCGGGTTTCCATGAAGATGTTCGCGCCCAGGCTCAGTTCTTTGTTGCCCGCCCCATAGACATTGGCCTCCGCGCCGGCGGCGTTCGTGCGGTTCAATCCCGCCTGCCACGTTGCGCCCGCCACCTGGGAGCTGCCCGCCGCGGGGTAGGACCCGGAAGCCCATCCCACCGCCGGCAGCTTGCTGGGGGTGGAAGTGAACCGGGCGAAAGGCTCGAAGGTGAAGACGGGGCCCTGAACGCCGTCCAGAAGCATTTCCACCCGCGGTTTGATGGCCATCTTGATATCGCCGTCGCCGGAAAGCTCCTGCAGGGTCTTGTTGGCCCAGGTCATCTTGTTCTCGGCCAAGGGACGCCACTGCCCGTCCGAGAACCCCAGTTCTCCCTTGATGGAATTGCGGATGCGGAACTCCCCTCGGGCGGAGAAGGATTCGCCGCGCGAGCGGGCTTCCAGATGGAGGAAAGGGCGGTTCTGCATGCGCAGGAAAAGCCCGGACCCCAGGGGAACCAGTACGGGCGCCTTGCCCGCCAGCTCCTGTTCGTAGTCGAAATCCCCGCTGCCCGTGATGGCGGTCTTGAGCCCGGCCATCACTTCGCAATCGCCGTTCACCTGGAACCGGAACAGTTCCACGTTTCCGTTGCGGACACGTATCCTGCCGGTTACCTGGGGCTGGAACAGGATCTGGGCGCTCTTGAGGCCTATCGCCATCTGCCCGTAGGCGGGAGCGCCGTCCGGCATGGAGCCCATCACCTCCTGGGACTGATCCATATCGCCCAGGGCCTGGTTCATGTCCATGCGGGTCTTGAAGGCGATGTCGCAATCCTGCACGGCCTCGGGAAAGTCCGCCTCGACGGTTTTCAGGATCCAGCGCCGGCCGATCATTCCAGGCTGGGGCTGACCATCGATGTCCACGATCCTGCGCAGGATTCCGCCGAAGGCGGTATCGGCGACGATGGATCCCATCAGGGGCACCGCGCCTTCGGGAAGCTCCAGAATCATGGTCCCCGGAGTGGGCGCGTATTCGATCACCTTGCCGCTGCCGGGCAGGGTCATGTCGAAGTAGTTGGGCGCGAAGCGGGTGGGTTCCGGGCCCATCTCTTCGATGAACACGGCGTTTTCGATCTCGTATCCCTCGACCCGGATTTTCGCGAGGTCCGGGGCCTGGATGGAATCGTCCACCGTGATGATGAGCGTGCGCTGGCCGACGACCGCGTTTTCCACCTGCAATTGTCCCAATGCCAGGGCGCCGGAGCTGACCCCCACCACAGCGAAACAAGCATGTCGAAGGCGGCGCAACATCATCTGACCTTGGTCATCACCCTTTTCAACGCGACCTTGCCGTTGATGCGCAGGGTCATGAACTTGATTCCGTTATTGTCTCCATCCTTGATGGTGAAGGGACGCAGCGGAAGCACTCCGGCCGGAACGGAGCCCTCGAAGACGGTGGCGAGATTCTTTCCGTAGAAATCCATCATGACGACTTCAACGTAACCCGGCGTCGGCAAAGTCAAGGTGACCTGCACCCCGTTTTTCCCGATGTTGCGGACCAGCATGTTCAGTTTGAGGGTGGCCTCGCGGCTTTGGGGGGCTTCCGTCTTGGCTTGGGTGCCCAATTCGACCTTGGTTTCCAAATCCCGGGTCTCACCACGTCCATTGGTCAGTTCGGGAACCTGGATTCTGACGGTTTCCGCGCGGAGCGGTTCACGCAAACGAAGAATGATTTTCTGCTTTCCGGCCCAGGACAATGACGCCATGATCACGCAGACCAAACCCGCTGTTAGTGTAAATTTCATTGTTATTCCTGTTTCGCCAGAAGCTGTCGACTGTAAAAAAATCCGGCAGCCCTTTTTCCCCGCGTGGCTCTCCCCTTAGGGATTGTCCCGAGCACGATTCTAACTATAGCGTTTTTTGCCCTCAGCCGCCCGATAAAAGTCAATATTCATCGGATCGAAAGCCCGATTTTACCCTGCTTTACTCACTTCCTTTTCCTCCCTGGAAAAACAGGGAAGAAAACCGAAAATCTTACTTGACTTGCCCATTGTCAGTGGAACAAATTTACCCGGAAAAAATAAGGACAAATCGGAATGGCGTGTCGTATACTGGCGAGGGTTTGGTTAAGGAGAGACGTCCAAGTGGCGGTACTAGAAAAAATAAACGTATCTTTTGGCTGGAAACTTTTTCCGGCTAATCGCAATTTTTGATCAAAGCGCTATGAACAAAACTTCCTGGAGTCCTCCGAATCCCCAGAGCGATCGAAAAATCGCCCGACTGCCGGATGATGTGGAGTCAAAAGCGGTACGCGTCGTCCATGTCGCCACCCCCGTTGATTTCACCCGCGTTGCCCAGCCTTCTTCGCGTCTGATCGCGCTCTCCCACTACAAGCAGATCCTCACCGTTTTCCAGGTGGTTGCCGATGCGGTGACCATCGTCGCCAGCTTCCTGGCCGGGTACTATCTCTGGAGCCTGGTGGGGCCCATGGTCGCCATCGATATCTACGAACCGGAATCCCTGTACCGGTACTATTCCTTTCTGGGAGTAACCTTGATCACCTGCCTGGTGGGCATGGAAGTCCACGGCCTTTACCAGGCCCAGCGCAGCCTGATGAACGTGCGCGAGTTCGAACTCATCCTGATGACCTGGGGAAAAGCCTGCCTTTTCACCTTGGGCATCATGTTCCTGGCCCACCAGTTGTACTTCAGCCGCGGGATATTCGTCCTGACCTGGGTTTGCCTGCTGTTCTTCATGCTCATCCAGCGCTACGCCTTCTTCAAATTCAACAATTTCCTGCGTCGCAAGGGCATCGTGGAAACCACCGCCCTAATATATGGAGCCGGCGTGGTGGGCCGTAAGCTCATGGAAAAGTTCAAGCAGTCGCCCAAGCTCGGCTATCACGTGGCCGGCTTTATCGACGACAATAGCGGTCTCTCCGGCAAAGCCATCCTGGGCGCTCCCGTCCTGGGCGATTTCACGAATTTGCGCGAGACCATCCGCGCCACCGGCGCCACCAAGCTTTTCATCGCCTTGCCCCAAGTGCCTTCCAAGGTGGTCGTGGACATCCTGAACGTTTGCCGGGAAACCGAGTGCGAGTTCCAGATCGTCCCTTCTTTGTACGACATCGTCATCCAGCGCGTGAAGATCACGGAAGTGGAAGGCATTCCCCTCATCGGCTTGACGGAGCCCAAGTACTCCTTCAAGACCCGCGTGGCCAAGCGCGCCTTCGACATCGTCGCGTCCCTGATTCTGCTGGCCTTGTTGTCGCCCATCCTCCTGGGACTCGCCCTCTTCGTCAAGCTTTCCAGCAAGGGCCCCATCTTCTTCGTGCAGAAGCGCGTCGGCTATAAAGGCCGCCGGTTCCGCTTCTTCAAATTCCGCTCCATGTATACCAATACCCCCGTCTACGCCGTCACGCCCCAGTCCGGCAACGACCCGCGCATCACGCCCATCGGCCGCTTTCTCCGCCGCAGCTCCCTGGACGAACTGCCCCAGCTTTTCAACGTCATCAGCGGCGACATGAGCCTGGTCGGACCCCGTCCGGAAATGCCTTTCATCGTGGAACAGTACAACGAGTTGCACAAGCAGCGCCTGAACGTGAAGCCCGGCATCACCGGCCTCTGGCAGATCAGCGCGGACCGCAAAATCGCCATCCATGAAAACATGGATTACGATATGTACTACATCAACAACCAGAGCTTCCTGCTGGACGTGGTCATCCTCCTCCGCACCGTCTTCAGCTGCCTGAAGGGCGTCGGAGCTTACTAAATACTTCCGACCCTCAGACGCCCCGGCGCGGGCGCTTACTGAGCGGAACACTCCCCGGCTTAACATGCAAAAGGCCCGCTTTCAAAGCGGGCCTTTTCATTTCCATGGCAATCAGGGGGCAAGCCCCTTGATTGCTTAGAGTTCGTAGGTGTATTCGGCGGCGCCGTCGTTCAGGATCAGGCGATTGGCGCCCGCGGAGGGCTCCGTGCGGCCCACGATGCGGGCATCGACGTTGAACGATTTGGAGATGTGGATGAGCGCCTCGGCCACGGAGGGTTCGCAAACGATCTCCATGCGGTGGCCCATGTTGAGGGTGCGGTAGAGCTCGCGGGGGGCCATGGCCGGATTGTCGCGCAGGGCGCGGAATGCCGGAGGCGGGTCGAAGAGATTGTCCTTGATGTAGGTGAGGCCGCTTCCGAAGCGGAGGCATTTGGTCTGGCCCCCGCCGGTGTTGTGGAAGATGGCGGCGATGGCGTCCCCGGCCTGGGCGAATGCGGCCTTGAGGATGGGGGCATAGGTGCGCGTGGGCGAAAGCAAGGTCTGGCCGACGGTCACGTTGGCGCCCGGGAACGTATCGGACATGCGGTACTTGCCCGTGTACGCCAAGCCGGCTATTTCCGGAGCGTAGGCTTCCGGATAGGCGGTCTTGTAATGGGGCGACAGGAATTCATGGCGCAGCATGGTATAGCCGTTGCTGCCGAGTCCGGAATTCTCCGCGGTCTCATAAGAGGCGCGGCCGCCGGAATACAGGCCCACGATGGCGAGGCCGGGCTTGAGCCGATCCCCGGAAACGATTTGCTTGCGCGTGGCGCGCGCCACCAGGGTGGAATCGACCACCAGGGTGCGGACGGTATCTCCCAGGTCCGCTGTTTCCCCGCCGCCGCTTTCGATGACTATGCCCTGCTCGGCGAACATGGCAATGCAGTCCCGATAGCCCCCGATGATTTCCGCGATGGCGTCTCCGGGAATGATCTTGGCGTTGCGGCCGATGGTATTGGACAAAAGGAACGGACCGAAGACGCCCACGCAGGCCAGATCGTCGATGTTCATGACCAGGGAATCCTGGGCCAGACCGCGGAAGGCGGAGAGATCCCCGGTTTCCTTCCAGTGCAGATACGCCAGGATCGATTTGGTGCCGGCTCCATCCGCATGGATGAGAAGACAATGGTCCGGGCTGCCCGTCAGGGTGTCCGGAAGCACCTTGCAGAACGCTCCGGGGAACAATCCCGGGTGCTCGCCTGCGATGGCTTTATGGACTTCGGCCTTGTCGGCGGAGGCGCCTCTGTCTTCGTAACGGATCGGTTTGCTCACGCCCGGAAATATAACATTCCGGAAACACCCCATTCCCTTGGAAATGCCCGTTTCAGAACCTAGCGTTCGAGCCCATGCGGAGTCGCGGCGAAGCCTGGAAAGTTGCCGGATTATTCCTGAAACTCGGTTTTACCGCCTTCGGCGGGCCTGCCGCCCATATCGCCATGATGCGCCGGGAAGCGGTGGAACGCCGCAAGTGGATGAGCGAGGAAGCCTTCCTGGACCTGGTCGGCGCCACCAACCTGATCCCGGGACCCAACTCCACCGAGATGGCCATCCATATCGGTTATTTGCGCGCGGGATGGCCCGGCCTTTTCGCCGCCGGCCTGGCGTTCATCGTACCGGCCATGCTGATGGTTTCCGGCCTGGCCTGGCTCTATGTCCGGTCCGGATTGGTGCCGCAGGTGGCGTGGCTGCTGTACGGAGTCAAGCCGGTGGTGATCGCCCTCATCCTCCACGCCCTTTGGAACCTGGGCCGCACGGCCATCAAGGGCCTGCCGGAGAAGATCGGCTTCACGGCCGTTCTCACCCTGTATTTCCTGGGCGCGAATGAGATCGCCTTGTTGTTGGGGAGCGGCGCGCTGATGCTTTTCCGGGCGCGCGGCCAAGCGGCGGAGCGTGAAAAAGGCGAAAGGGACGGAGAGGGCCGGGAAGGCGGAGAAGGCGGCGGAAACCCGGGTCCGGGAGCGCCCGGGCGCGCGTGGTTGCCGGCCGCGGGAATGGGAATGGCCGCAGCCGGGCTGGCGGGAACTCCGGCCCTGCCTTTCACCCTGACTTTGCTGTTCCTGAAATTCCTGAAAATAGGATCGGTGATGTACGGCAGCGGTTACGTGCTGCTTCCCTTTTTGCGGACGGAATTCACCCGGCATGCGGGATGGTTGAGCGAGTCGCAGATCATGGATGCCGTATCCGTGGGTCAGGTGACGCCCGGCCCATTCTTCACTACCGCCACGTTTATCGGGTATGTCCTGGGCGGCATGCCGGGCGGGCTGTTGGCGACCTTGGGGATTTTTCTTCCCGCCTTCGTTTTCGTGGCCGTTTCCAATCCCTACATACCCCGCATCCGGAATTCGTTCAGGGTGGGACGGTTCCTGGACGGGGTGAACGTGGCGTCCCTGGCCTTGATGGCCGGGGCCGCGTGGCAGACGGGAAAGGCTTCGGTGGTGGATGGGACGACCGCTGGGCTGGCCGTCCTGGCGCTTTATTTCCTGTTCCGGAGAAACGCCCCGTCCACGCTGTTGTTGGCCGGGGGAGGGCTTATCGGGATAGCGGTGAAGTCACTAGCATGATGGAAGCCGGCGCGCGCAGGTCCACCTTGCGGCCTTCCAGCGTGTAGCCGCGGGAGAAACCATCGGCGCGGGATGGCGTAACAAGGGTGTTACGGAGGCCCGGGGACCGGATGGAGACGGTTCCCGGACGCTTGCGTCCGCCCACCTTCATCTGGAGCTTGTAGGCGCCGCCGTTGCCGGTCATGAACAGGGTCTTGCCGTCGGCGCCGCCGAAGATGCAATTGACCACGTTGCCCGATTTGCCTCCGACCGTAATCTTGCCGATGGCGGCCCCGCCCGCGGGAGCGTAGACGTAGATGATCCCGTCGTTGTAGCTGCACAGATAGATGTTCCCCTTCTCGTCCAGGGTCAGGCCGTCCGGCTCGGCGATGGTGGCGAAAGTGGTCTTGTTGGAAATGGTCCCGTCGTCGGCCACGTCGAAGCGATAGGCTTTCTTGTCCCCGTCGGACAGCACGAGGAGCATCTTCTTCTCTTCGATGTATTCGATGCCGTTGGGGATCGTCATGCCCAGGGGATTCGAGCTCTCGTAGGTGGTGACCTTTCCAGCCGGGCTGCGGTAGAAGAATTGATTGCCCTGGGCGTGGTTGGTGAACCACATGGCGCCGTTGGAAGCGAGGCTCAGATCGTTGACGCGGTATCCGGCGTTCAGGGTCGGGTTCATCGGCAGCATGGTGCGGGAGGCGGCGCCGGATTTTTCGTAGACGGCGATGCCGCCCTTCTCCGCCGAATACAGCTTCCCACTGCTGTCGAAATCAAGGCCGTTCGGAAGGCCGGAGCCGTTGTAGAAGTTGGAGGTCTGGCCCGCGGTGGTCAGCTTCCAGATGTTGCCGCTGCCCGCGTTGTCCTCGGTGAAATACAGGTTGCCTTCGGCATCGCAGGCGGGGCCTTCCGAGTAACCCAGGTTGCGGCCGTTGTTGGGGGCCTTGTTCATGGCCCCGAGCACCTTGGCGGCGGGATCCGCGAGGTCGGCGGGCAGGGTATGCGAGCCGAAGTCCTGCGCCGCGACGGCGGCCGCGCCCAGCAGCAGGCAGGAAACGGCCTTGCGGAGGGAGAGGGTCATGTGCATGTTACGGGGGCGGGTCGGGAGGTTCGAAAGCATTGGCAATCCTTTATGGTTCGGCCGGCGCCAGGGGGCCGGGAACGATGCTGTAACCGGATGAGTTGTTCGCCTTCCCCCAAGACCCCCCTAATATACCGCTTAGGGTCCGTCCCCACAGGCCGAAAACCCCGGAATGGCAGAATGGTCTTCCCTGTTTCGGGACCGTGCGCGCGGCGCCGGCGGTTTCCGGAACCCCGCTTCCCGTCCGGACATGCGTTTCCCGGCAGCGAACGGACGGAGACGGCGGAACTTATCCGGCGGCGGAGGCCCGGCGGCGGGCGCGGATGAAGCCGAGGATGCCGGGCAGGATGGAAAGCACGATGATGGCCAGCACCACCAAGGTGAAATTCTTCTTCACGATGGGGATATTGCCGAAGAGGTATCCGGCCCCCACGCAAACGCCCACCCACAGCAAGGCCCCCGCCACGCAGAAGAAAATGTAATGGCGGAAGCGCATGGTGCCCATGCCGGCCACGAAAGGGGCGAAGGTGCGCACGATGGGGACGAAGCGGGCCATGATGATGGTCTTGGCCCCGTGGGTCCGGTAGAAATCGCGGGTGCGTTCCAGATAGGCGCGCTTGAAGATCCGCGAGTCCGGATTCCGGAACAGGCCCGCCCCCAGGAACTTGCCCACGGCATAGTTGACCAGGTCTCCCGTAAGGCATGCGGCGAAGAACAAGGGAAACAGCCAGGTTACCTGCAGGGATCCCAGGGCGGCCAGGGAACCGGCGGCGAACAACAGGGAATCCCCCGGCAGGAAGGGGGTGACCACCAGGCCCGTCTCGGCGAAGACGATCAGGAACAGGATGGCGTAGGTCCAGATTCCGTATTGGCCGATCACCTGGGCGAGATGCGCGTCCAGGTGCAGGAACAGGTCCAGGATATGCTTGAGGATTTCCATGGGTAAAGCTTAGGCAAAACGCGCGATGACGTCCATCACCTTTTGCGCGCCGTCGCGGAAGGGGCTGCCGCGCATGGCCTGGCGGTGCATTTCCGCCTGGGCGGCCAGCATCTCCAGCTCATGCAGCAAGCGGCCTCCGCCCATTTCCTCCTCGGGGAGCACGCGGCTGTACCCTTCCGCGGCGAAGGCCTGGGCGTTGAGGATCTGATCGCCGCGCGAAGCCGTCAGCGGGAGCGGCACCAGCAGGTGCGGCTTCTGCAGGGCCAGGAATTCGAAGATGGCATTGGAACCGGCCCGCGACAGGATCATATCGGCCGCGGCCAGCACGTCCGGCATTTCCGCGGACACGAATTCCAATTGCCGGTAACCGGGCTTGCCGTCCAAGGCCGGATCCAGGCCGTCCTTGCCGCACAGGTGCGCCACCCGGTAACGCTGCAGGAGATCGGCGAGCACCGCGCGCACGGCCTTGTTGAGATTGCGCGATCCCATGCTGCCGCCCACGATCAACAGCAGCGCCTTCCCCTCGCCTTCCGCTCCGGCCGAACCCGGCAGGCCCAGAAAAGCCTCACCCCTGGCGGGATCCCCTTTGAACAACTCCGCGCGGATGGGCGCGCCGGTCAGGACCGCCTTGGAGGGAGGCAGATGGATCATGGTCTCGGGAAAACTCGCGCATACGGCTTTGGCGAATGGGATGGCCAAGCGGTTGGCCAGCCCCGGGGTCAAATCGGATTCATGCACGATGACGGGAATGCCGCGCGCGCGCGCCGCGAACACCACCGGCACGGCCACGAAGCCGCCCTTGGAGAAGACCACCCTGGGGCGCAAGCGCCCCAAAATGCTCCAGGCCTTGAAGACGCCGCTGACAACGCGGAAAGGATCGCTGAAATTCTTCCAATCGAAATAGCGGCGCAATTTTCCGGAAGGAATGCCGTGGAAAGGGATGCCCTGCGCCTCCACCAGACGCTTTTCGATGCCGGTTTCGGAGCCGATGTATTCGGCCCGCCAGCCTTCCCGGGCAAGCAGGGGCAGCAAGGCGAGGTTGGGAATGACATGGCCGGCGGTCCCGCCGCCGGTAAGAACGATTGTGCGCTGGGAGTGCATGCGGGGGAAGGTAGCAACTGGGGAAGGAAGAGAGATTGCGAAATTCAAAGCGCAATTCCGCATTTTGAGTGCTATCGGACCGGCTCCAAAGACGCCCCCGTTTATGGTAGAATCGAATCATGCCTCTCGCCGCGCCCTGGAACCATATCGAAGACAGCCTGGTCAGCCTCCAGGATTTCGATCTGGGCGCCCAGCGGCTTTCCGATTTCTTCAAGGGCAAGGAAGAGAAGTTCTCGCCCGACGAACTGATGGAGATTTTCTTCCAGGGCAATCCCTCGTACAAGGTGATCGAGCGCCTCCTGTTCTTCCTCTTCGACATCGGAGTGCCGGACCGGCAGACCGGCAGCCGCGCCTTGCAATTGCGGCGCCTGCACCGCCTCTGGAAGCGCATCGCCGCCGGGTGCGATCTCACGGACAGCGAACATGAATTGGCCGACAAGACCGAATGGCTGTTCGGACGGGACGCCGACGGCGTGGAAGCCGGTATCGCGGAGGCGCGCGCATCCTTTCAGCGCGTGCTGGACGGCGGGACCCTGCCGGAAGGGGAACGCACCTCCCTGGTCTGCCTGATCCGCTCGGAGGCGGAAGCCCTGCGGGATCGGGTGAACTGGTTGTCCGAGAACACCGATCCCTACAACCTCAAGACCATGGCGCGCATCCTGCCCCGCCTGCGCATCTACGACGAAGCCGTGCACGAAGGCCTGGACCTGGCCAAGCGCCAGGAGAACGGCGAGCCGGTGGGCCTCAAGATCGTGAGCTTCGAGGCCCACATGAAAGAGGGCCTGTTCAAGAAGTGGTTGAGCAAGGTGGCCAAGAAGGAAAGCCTGGCCAGGCTGGCTAAGATGATGGACGTCCAACGGGTGAAGAAGATCCCGACCATGGATTTGATCGCCTTATCCACCCTTTGCCGCTGGACGTGGGAAGCCGCCAACGGAAAAGCCGACCCGCTGGATTGGCTGGAAAAAGCCATGGAAAGCTACCAGGACGGCATGTTCTCCGTGGAGGCCGGGGATTCGGCGCGCGTGCTCTTGCCTGCGCTCACCGGCAGCGGAGCCAAGATGATGGGTTCCAAAATCACCGGCAACTTCGGGGTGAAATCCTTTCCCGCTTGGGTGGGCCGGGACCTGCTTACGAAATCCTTCCTCAAGGGCGTGGACGAAGGATCTCTCGACATCAAGGCCGTCATCATGCAGAACATCACCCGCGATTCCATCCTGGAAGCCCTGCTGGGGAACCCCAAGGTGTTCCAGAAACCGGGACTGGTGGCCTATATCGCCGCCACCAGCCGCTCCATCGGCCTGCTCAGCAGGATAGCCAAGACGCGCGCCCTCCATTCCGGATTCGCCAACCGCGACGTGCCCCTGACCTTGCTGCAAAGCCCCTGTAACATTCCCGTTTCCCTGCTGAAGCCCTTCATCAACGTGCGCAACGTGGCCCTCATCGATCTGAAGCACCTTGCCCGCGCCAAGGCAGGGATCAGGCGGCAGGTGAGGGATGAAGCGGAGATGTATTTGAAGAGCAGGAATTGAAGCGAAGTGTCCCGCAGAGATTACGCCTAGATTTGATGCGAGAGAACTCCGCCCTTACGTTTCGTCGGGCGACCGGGCTATCTCGCTGGATCCTTCGCTGCGCCCCTTGGCGTCGGGCGTCGGGCGTTAAGAAAAAAGCCGGGTCACAAGATTGAGACTTCAGGGAAGCGGCGGCGAATGCACTGCCGCGAGCCCCGGCCGCCCAGCTTCATTTTTTCTTAACGCCCGACGCCCGTCGCCCGACGCCCGACGAAACGCTGCCACAACCTCCAAAGCATCAAATCTCGCACATGCTATTCAGAAATCTCTTTTTTCCCCTTGACGAATCCGCCCCTCCGATATATTATTAAACATATAGGACTAATAGGTTATGCTCTCGATGCGCGCTAAATATGCCCTCAAAGCCCTGGTCTACCTGGCCAAGGCCAAGTCACAGGGTCCCGTACTGATCGGCGATATCGCCGAGTCGCAGAAGCTGCCGCGCAAGTTCCTGGAGCAGATCCTTTTGGAGTTGAAGAACCTGCGGATCCTGAAGAGCCGGCAGGGCAAGGGCGGCGGATATTTTCTGGCCAAGGATCCGGCGCAGATTGAAATGGGCCACATCGTGCGTGTGTTCAACGGCCCGCTGGCATTGGTCCCTTGCGTGAGCGTGACCGCCTTCGAGAAGTGCGAGGAATGCATCGACTTCGCCCATTGCGGGATCCGGCGCGTGATGAAAAAGGTGCGTGACGTGACGGCGGAGATCCTGGATGGGACGACGCTGGAGGCGTTGGTTGCCATAGAGGCTTCCGAGACCGACGAAGCCGCCCTGATGTACTCGATTTAATTTTTTACTCAATAACATACTTAATCTATAGGTATACAATGAACGCTGCGAAAAGAACCGACCCAAAACCACTGAATCAGGAGTCCAGAATGTTTCCGTCCCTGCCCAACATTATCCGCGCCGCCGCCTTGCCGGCCGCAGCCACGGCCTTCATCGCCGGATTGCTTCTTCCCATGGCAGCCCGGGCGCAAGCCGCGTCCGGCTCCGGAGCGGAAGCCAAGACGGATTCGTCCCAAGCCTCCGAAGCCGCGCCCACAGTGGAGAGCCTCGACGAAAAGATCCGGATCCTGGAGCGCAAGCTGGAACTGAAGGACGAGGACGACGATAAGAAGAAATCCGAGAACGCCACCGTGACCGCGGGCAAGGACGGCTTCAGCATCGTTTCCGCGGACAAGGAGTCCGCGCTCAAGTTCAAATTCTTCCAGCATATAGACGGTCGCGCGTTCTTTGAAGATGCGGGCAACAAGCTCCCGAACACTTTGCTGATCCGCCGCGTGCGTCCCGTCTGGGAAGGCACCCTGGCGAAATATTACAACTTCCGTATCATGCCCGAGTTCTCGGGAACCTTCCAGATTCTGGATGCCTATTCGGAAATCGCATTCCTGCCGGAAGCCCGTCTGCGCGTGGGCAAATCCAAGACCCCCATCGGCCTGGAGCGCCTGAAGTCCAGCCAGGATATGGACATCATCGAGTTCGCCCATCCCACTTCGCTGACTCCCAACTATGATCTGGGCGTCTCCCTGCTCGGCGATCTCTTGGATGAGTCCCTGAGCTATTACATAGGCGTTTTCAACGGAGCCGTGGACGGCACGTCCCGGGACGTGGATCTGAACGATCACAAGGACATCGACGGCCGCATCTTCGCCCTGCCTTTCAAGAGCGGCAACCTCGATCTCTTGCGCAACCTCGGCATCGGCTTCGCCGCCAGCTGGGGACATAAGGAAGGCGATCCCGCCAACCTGGAACTCCCGGCCTATCGCACCGAAGGCCAGCAGAGCTTTTTCTCCTACCGCACCCTGGCCGACAAAGCCGCCGTCGCCGCCAACGCGGCCACGGGCGTGAAAGCGGCGGCCGCCGTGATCGGCGATACCGGAACCGTGCGCGCCTTCGGCGACGGCTATCGCCTGAACCCGCAGGGGTACTGGTATTACGGGCCCTTCGGCTTGTCCGGCGAGTACATCGTCTCCTCCCAGGAAGTGGTCAAGGGCGGCGCATTGGCCGAAGGCCCCAAAGCGCTTGCCACTTCCGCTTGGCAAGCCACGGTGAACTACGTGGTCACGGGAGAATCCCCTTCCTTCAAGGGTCTGAAGCCCAGGCATTCCCTGAGTTTCACCGAACCCGGCAGCTACGGCGCGCTGGAACTGGTCGGACGCGTTTCCGGAATCAGCATCGATGAGGCAGCCTTCCCCGACTACGCCGATGTCAACAAATCGGCCAAGTCGGCCACGAGCTATACCGCCGGGTTCAACTGGTACCTGTCCCGATACCTGAAACTGTCCGCGGATTACGAATGGACGAAATTCGACGGAGGGGCTCCCCTGGCCCAGGATCGACCCGAAGAAAAGGTGTTCTTCAGCCGTATCCAGACCTCTTTTTGAACAATCGCGCAAGACAACTTATATCTAAAAGGAATGATGATGAATAACCTATCCGGTACGAAAAAACTCAAAGCCCTGGGCCTCGGCCTGGCCGCCGCCGTGACCCTGTCGGTCCTGACTCTGTCGGTCCTGCCCGCCGCGGCCGGTCCGGCCAAGCTGCTCAATGTCTCCTATGATCCCACCCGCGAACTGTACGAGGATTACAACAAGGTCTTCGCGGCCTTCTGGAAGTCCACGGCGGGACAGGACGTCTCCGTTTCCCAATCGCATGGAGGCTCCGGCAAGCAGGCCCGCTCCGTGATCGACGGCCTGGACGCGGACGTGGTGACGCTGGCCTTGGCCTACGACATCGACGCCATCGCGGAAAAGGCGCAATTGCTTCCCCAGAACTGGCAGACCCTGTTTCCCAACAACAGCACGCCCTACACCTCCACGATCGTTTTCCTGGTGCGCAAGGGCAACCCCAAGCAGATCAAGGACTGGGACGATCTGGTGAAGCCGGGCATCTCCGTCATCACTCCCAATCCCAAGACCTCCGGCGGCGCGCGCTGGAATTACCTGGGAGCCTGGGGCTATGCCCTGGCCCACAACAACAACGACTCCGCCAAGGCCCACGAGTTCGTGGCCAAGCTGTACAAGAACGTGCCCGTGCTGGACGCGGGAGCCCGCGGCGCCACCACCACCTTCGTGCAGCGCCGCATCGGCGACGTGGCCATCTCGTGGGAAAACGAAGCCCTGCTGGCCGTGAAGCAATTGGGCAAGGACAAGGTGGAGATAGTGGTCCCGTCCCTGACCATCCTGGCGGAGCCGCCCGTGGCCGTGGTGGAACGCGTGGCGAACAAGCATGGCAATGGCAAGGTGGCCAAGGCCTACCTGGAACACCTGTATTCCGAAGAGGGTCAGGAAGTGGTGGCGCGGAACTTCTACCGTCCGCGTTCGGAAGCCGTGGCCGCGAAATATGCCGGCCAATTCCCCAAGGTCAAGACCTTCACCATCGACGATACCTTCGGCGGCTGGAAGAAGGCCCAGAAGATCCATTTCGCCGATGGCGGCGTATATGATCAAATCGTGAAGGCCGGCAAATAGATGAGCGAGGTCCTGACGACGGCGCGACCGGAAGCCAAAGCGCGGCCGGCCGGAAAAAAGAAAAAGCATCCTTCCGTCATTCCCGGTTTCGGGCTGACGATGGGATTCACCGTGCTCTATCTGAGCCTGGTGGTGCTGATTCCCCTGTCCGCCATCTTCGTCAAGGCTTCGCATCTGACCTGGCCGGAACTGGTCAACATCCTCACCGACAAGCAGGTGCTGTTGGCCTTCCGCCTCAGCTTCCTGACCGCGGCGGCGGCGGCCCTGGTCAACGGCGTCTTCGGCCTGCTGGTGGCCTGGGTGCTGGTGCGCTATAAGTTCCCGGGCCGCGGCTTTCTGGATTCCATGGTGGACCTGCCCTTCGCCCTGCCCACGGCAGTGGCCGGTATCGCCCTGTGCGCGGTCTATGCGGAGACGGGTTGGATAGGCGCCATCCTGGAACCGCTCGGCATCAAGGTGGCCTACACGTCCCTGGGCGTGACCCTGGCCCTCATCTTCATCGGCCTGCCCTTTGTGGTGCGTACCGTGCAACCGGTGCTGGAGGATCTGGACAAGGAAGTGGAAGAGGCCGCCACCTCCCTGGGCGCCAGCCGTCTGCAGATTTTCACCAAATTGATCCTGCCCGCCGTGGCGCCCTCCCTGTTCACCGGGGTTTCGCTGGCCTTCGCCCGCGCCCTGGGCGAATACGGTTCCGTGATTTTCATCTCCGGCAACCTGCCCATGAAAACGGAAATCGTCCCCCTCATCATCGTCAGCAAGCTGGAGCAATACGATTACGCGGGCGCCACCGCGGTGGCGTGCATCATGCTCGTGCTCTCCTTCTCCCTGCTCCTGGGCATCAACCTTTTGCAGAAATGGGCCGGCGGCGCCTCACGGGCGCGCTGAGGGCGACCCGTCCGGAAACTTTATGAGCGCACCTACGCCTACCAACATCCCCCCCGCCCCGCAAGCGCCCCGGCCGTCGGACGATCCGTCCCGGCCCAAGCTGCGCCGCCTGGACACCAAGCAGGCCGCCACCAGCGAGCCCAGGTGGTTCCAGCGCGTCCTCATCGGCGTGGCCTTGTTGTACCTGTTCCTGCTGCTCTTCGTCCCGCTCATCACCGTGTTCGCGAGCGCCCTGGAAAAAGGCGTGGCGGCTTATCTGCATTCCTTTTCCGATCCGGACACGCTGTTCTCCATCAGGCTCACCCTCCTGATCGCCGCGATCGCCGTGCCGCTCAATCTCACCTTCGGAGTGGCGGCCTCCTGGGCCATCGCCAAGTTCGAGTTCTGGGGCAAGAACCTGCTGACCACCTTGATCGATCTGCCCTTTGCGGTCTCCCCCGTGGTCTCCGGCCTCATCTACGTGCTGCTCTTCGGCAAGCAGGGATGGATGGGACCGCTCCTGGATCGGCATGACATCAAGATCATCTTCGCGGTTCCCGGCATCGTGCTCGCGACGATTTTCATCACCTTCCCCATGGTGGCCCGCGAGCTCATCCCCCTGATGGAAGAGCAGGGCAAGGAAGAAGAGGAGGCCGCCCGCACCCTTGGGGCCAGCGGCTGGCAGACCTTCTGGCATGTGACCCTGCCCAACATCAAATGGGGCCTGCTCTACGGGGTGATCCTCACCAACGCGCGCGCCATGGGCGAGTTCGGCGCGGTGTCCGTGGTCTCCGGGCATATCCGCGGCATGACCACCACCCTGCCCTTGCAAGTGGAGATCCTCTACAACGAATACAACTACGTGCAGGCGTTTTCCGCCGCCTCCCTGCTCTGCTTCCTGGCCCTGCTGACCTTGGCCGCCAAGGCGGTGGTGGAAAAACGCGTGGAGCGCAGCGCAAACGCCACGGTCCTGAAATGAGGCTTCCATGTCATACCAGGGGATTCAGGACAGCGTCCTCGACCTGATCGGCAACACGCCCATGGTGCGCTTGAGCCGCATCAAAGGGGGCAAACGCGCGCGGCTCCTGGCCAAGCTCGAATGGTTCAATCCCGGCGGCAGCGTCAAGGACCGCACCGGTCTGGCCATGATCGAAGCCGCGGAAGCCCAGGGGCAATTGCGGCCCGGCGCCACCGTGGTGGAGCCCACTTTCGGAAACACCGGCATTGGGCTTGCGATAGCCGCCAGGCTCAAGGGTTACCGCCTGGTCTGCACCGTGCCCGATCGCATGTCCCCGGAAAAGATCAACCTGCTCAAGGCGTATGGCGCGAAGGTGATCCTGACGCCCTCCGATCTCCCGCCCGATCATCCCGGTCATTACCGCAACGTGGCTCTGCGCATCGCCGAGGAAACTCCGGGCGCGTTCATGCCCAACCAGTATTTCAACGAGGCCAATCCGCTGATCCACTTTCAAACCACCGGTCCCGAGATCTGGCGGCAGACCGAAGGCAGGGTGGACGTGCTGGTGGCGGGCATGGGCACGGGCGGCACCATCAGCGGGGCGGGACGCTATCTCAAGAAAAAGAATCCGGACATCAAGCTTGTGGGCGTGGATCCGAAAGGGTCCAGGTACCAGGGCGACTTCTCGGGAACCCCCACCCAGCCCAAACCGTACCATCTGGAAGGCGTAGGTCAGGATTTCCTACCCGGAACCCTGGCCCTGGATTTGTTGGACGAAGTGGTGGTGGTGGAAGACGGCGAGGCCTTCGCGACCGCGCGGCGGCTGGCCCTGGAGGAGGGCTTGCTGGCGGGCGGATCGGCCGGGGCGGCGGTTGCGGCGGCGCTGCGCATCGCGGACGATTGGGCGGCGGGAAAGACCATCGTGATCATCCTTCCCGACGACGGCCGCAATTACCTCTCCCGCATCTACTCGGACGAATGGATGCGCGATCAGGGTTTTCTGGAAAGCGCGCGCAAGGACGTGCCGGTGGCGGAACTGTTGGCCAAGAAGCCGGTGCGCTTCGGCAGCCTGCATACGCTGCATCCGGAGGACAAGGCCCGCAAAGCCATCACCACCCTGATGACCAACGACATCTCCCAATTGCCGGTGCTCGTCGACGGCCTCCAGGTGGGCGGGGTGACCCAGAAGGGCATCGCGGAAAAACTGGCGGAGTTCGAAGCGGGCGGACAGGGGGACGCGGGCGCCTTCGGAGAATTGCGCGTGGCCCAGGTGATGGGCCTGCCCCTGCCGGTGGTGCAGCTGGCCGCGAGCCTGGCGGCGCCTTTCGGATTCTTCCGCGAGCACCAGGCCGCCCTGATCATGGACGGGGCCCGGGCCGTGGGCATTCTAACCTTGTCCGACGTGGTCCATTACTTCCTGAAAACCTGAAGCATCCGCGATTATCAGGAGCGCAACTGCTTGTTGAAAAAGGCGAGGGTGCGTTGCCAGGCCAGGTTGGCGGCCGCTTCATCGTAACGCGGCGTGGTATCGTTGTTGAAACCATGTTGCGTGCCGGGATAGGTGAAGGCTTCGTACCGCACCTTGGCTTCTTTCAGGGCCTTCTCGTAGGCCGGCCATGCCTGGTTGATCCGTTCGTCGGTTCCGGCGAAATGGAGTTGCAGGGCCGCCTTGATCTTCGCCACGTCCGCTATCGGCGGAGCCATGCCGTAAAAGGGAACGCCCGCTTGCAGATCCGGCAGGCGGGCGGCGAGGAAATTGACGATGCCGCCGCCGTAGCAGAAACCCACCGCGCCCAACTTGCCGTTGCCTTCCGGATCGGCCTTGGCATGGCGCGCCGCCGCCAGAAAATCCTCCTTGGTCTTTTCCTGGTCCAGCTTTTGGAACAATTCCCGCGCGGCATCCTCGTCGCCGGGATATCCGCCCAAGGGGTGCAGCGCATCCGGGGCGATGGCGATGAAATTCTCCAGGGCCAGGCGCCGGGCGATGTCCTCGATATGGGGATTGAGGCCGCGGTTTTCGTGCACCACCAGCACGACCGGCAATTTGCCGGACGCCTTGGCGGGCTTGGCCCGGTAGGCGAGCACCTTGCCGTAGCCTTTCGGCGAGTCGATTTCCACGCGCGCGACCGCGATGCGTTTATCGCCGGGAGCGATCTTCTGCGCCTGCGCGAATTTGGGGCTGAGCGCGTCCAGCAATCCCGCCGCGGTCATGGAGCCTACCGCGAATCGGGCCGCGTCCCGCAAGAACGCGCGACGATCGATGATGCCATGGACGTACTTGTCGAACAGGGAAAGCACGCCCGGATGGAAATCTTCCGCTTTGGTGAAGGGTTTGTCATCGGACATACCGGCATCTCCTTGCATCGACCGGACGGAAATCCGCCCGGGATAAAATAAACTGTCGGCGCCCCGGTTGCACAGGCTTATCGCGCGGACCGTCTCCGATCGTTCAAGTCCGGTGGAAAAGCGACCAGGCCAGGCGGGCGATGAGCGCGAGTACCACGGCCAGGAAAACTCCGCGGATCCAGCGGTTACCCGCCTTCAGCGCCATCCGGCTTCCGAGCACGCCGCCCAGGAGGTTGCAGCAGGCCATGGGCAGGGCCAACCGCCACATCACCGCCCCCGCCGGCGCGAACCAAAGCAAGGCGCCCAGGTTGGAAGCCAGATTGAGGTACTTGGCCGCCCCCGAGGCCCGCAGGAAATCGCGGCCGAAAACCGCGATGAGCACCAGCACCAGCATGCTGCCGGTTCCGGGGCCCAGGAAGCCGTCGTAGAATCCGAGCACCGCTCCGGTCAACGCCCCGGCATAGGGTTGCCAGGCCGGCGGGATGCCGCCGCTTTTTCCGAAGCCGAAGCCCGACTCCGGCCGCCACCAAGTGTACAAGGCCATGGCGATGAGCACGGCCAGGATGGCCGGACGCAACAAGGAAGGATCCAGATGGGATACGGTCCGCGCGCCCAGCCACGCGGCGGGCAACGCGGCCGCCATGCCGGGAAGGAGAAGGCGCCAGGGCATGGCCATCTTGCGCGTGTAGGAAACCGCCGCCCCCGCGGTCCCGGCCAGGGAAGAGCATTTGGTGGTGGCCAGCACCCCGGCCAAAGGCGCGCCGGGCAGCGCCAGCAACAGGATGGGCGTGGAGATGAGTCCGCCCCCGCCCGCCACCGCATCTACAAAGCCGGCGGCCAGCGCGCCGGCAAGGATGAAAGAAAAGGTGAGCGGATCGACGACGGGAATCTCGATCATCAGTCTCTACAACGCGGCCAGCACTTCCGCCGCGTGGCCTTCCGGCTTCACCGCTTCGAAAACCTTTTCCACCTTGCCGTCCCTGAGGATGAAGGTGGTCCGGAAGATGCCCGGGTTGCCGCTGGGCTTGATGCCCCACACGCCGTATTCGTCCGCGGCCTTGTGCCCCGGATCGGAGAGGAGCGGAAAGTTCAACGCGTACTTGTCGCGGAAGGCCTGATGACTGGCCATATCGTCCGGGCTGATGCCGAAGACATGGGCTTTATCCAGGAACAGGGCGCGCGCGTCGCGGAACTCCTTGCACTCCACCGTGCAACCGGGGGTATCGTCCTTGGGGTAGAAGAAAAGCACGATGGGCTTGTCGCGCAAGGTTGCGAGCGATACGTTTTTCCCTTCATCGGTTGCGAGCGTGAGTTGCGGGGCGGGATCGCCGGGTTTGGGAATGGGCATGGGCGGCTCCTTGGGTTCGTCGTCCGTTGATCCTGAATTTAATACTTTATCCCCATGAACACGCTTCTGCATTTGGCCACGGTGGGGAGCACGCACGAAGCGGTGGCCGCTTCCGAAAAGGTTCCCGTCTTCATTTTCAAACACAGCACCCAGTGCGGCGTCAGCTCCCGGGCCATCCGGGAGTTCGAGGCCTTCCTGGGAAGCGAAGCCCCGGGATTCGGGTATTATCAAGTCAACGTGATCGAGTCCCGCGCCGCTTCCGATGAACTGGAGAACCTGGCGCTGGTGCGCCACGAGTCGCCGCAGGTGCTTCTGATGTGGGGTTCCGAATGCGTGTGGCATGCCAGCCATGGGCGCATCAAGAGCGAAGAGCTGCGACTCCAGGCGACGGCCATCCGCAAAAAACAGACCTCCTGAAACCCGACCGCCAACGGTCGCCTAAACTCCCAAATTCCCCCTGGAAGCGCGGGAAACACTGATCTCCATCAAGGCAAAGCTTCTGCTCCGGCGCAAATCCGTCCTTGGTTGTACTTTATCCTCTCAGGCTTGGGAAAGGCGATACTATGAAGTTTTCCATGAACATGCTCCTGTGGACAGACAGCGTCCTGGACGATAAATACCTGCCCGTGATGGAACGGCTCAAGAAAATGGGCTACGACGGGGTCGAAGTCCCCATCTTCGATCCCCAGCCGGACAAATACGCCGCGTTGGGAAAGAAGCTGGACTCCCTGGGCCTGGAACGCACGGCGGTAACGGTTTCCGGAAAGGACAACAATCCCATCAGCCCGGACGCCCGGAACCGCAAGCGCAGCGTGGAGAACCTGAAGCGGGCCATTGAGTGCTGCCAAGCCGGCGGTATGGAACTGCTGGTGGGACCTTATTACGCCGCCTTGGGCGAATTCACCGGGCAAGGCCCCACCAAGGATGAATGGAACTGGGGCGTGGACAGCTTGCGTCCGGTGGCGGAATACGGCCGTAAGCTGGGCGTGGGCCTGGCCCTGGAGCCGCTCAACCGTTTCGAAATATATTTCCTGAACACGGCGGAGGACGGCGATCGCTTCGCGCGCGAGATAGGCATCCCCGGGTGCGGTACCTTGTATGATACCTTCCACGCGAACATCGAGGAGAAAAGCATCGCCAAGGCGGTGCAGGCCATAGCGGGCAGCGTCAAGCACGTGCACATATCGGAGAACGATCGCAGCACGCCCGGATCCGGCAGCGTGGACTGGACGGAGACCTTCCGGGCCCTCAAAGCCATCGGCTACGACGGGTGGCTGACCATCGAGGCCTTCGGCACCTCCATGCCCACCCTGGTGGCGGCCACCAAGATCTGGCGGCGCATGTATCAGGACGAGGAACAGCTGGCCCGGGACGGGCTGGCATTCATGAAGAAGATGGCCGCGCCCTGAAGCCCGGACCTATTTCTTTTTCCTGAGATGCATCGCCAGGCTCCTGACGAAGTCGCTGAGCGTCTCTTCCTTGAAATCCTTGAACTCGCCCGCGTCGAAGAATGATCCGTGGCCGTGAATGCAGATTTCAAAGTGGATGTGCGGCTGGAACAAGTCGGGAACGCGGTCCATAACGGTATCGCAGACGGGGCAATGGATGTCTTCCAGCAGGTCGTATTCTTTTCCCAGTTCCGGCGAACCGATATCGATGATCTCCGAGCCCTTGATCTCCTTCAATTGCTTATGCTCAATCCCCGGGAACCAGATGCCTTTGCAATGGGTGCAGCGCTCGACCGTCAGGCCGTGATAGGTGACATCTTCCATGATCGAATCGCACTTGGGACACTCCATCCATATCTCCATCGGGTTGCGGGCCGCGCCGATGCAGGCGGGCCGGATTCAAGATTATATCGCTGGGAAAAATAGATTCTGGATCAGACCCCGCGGGGCCGTTTGAACACGAGCAACAGGGGACGCTTGTCGGCCAGGTCGCCCTGGCGGCCGACGCCCTTGTTGTCCAGCACCACGTAAATGGCCTGTCCATCCATGGCCAATCCCCTGGCCAGACCCATCTTCAGGCCCGCATAGCGGTATTTCGGGTCGTTGCTGACATGCCCGAAGGTCCAATATTCCCCTTCGGCGTATTCCTTGCCGTTCCATTTGAGCTGGCACAGGGCGTCCGCGTTGGCGGACAGCGCCCACAACTGGCCTTTGTCTTCGGCGAGGTCGGAAAAGTCCGGCTTGCGCCTGCCGGCCGGCAACGGCACCTTGGACTTGTCCATGATCAGGGCGGTGACCACGGGCTTGGCGCCCGTCAAATCCGCTTGCAGGAGCCCGCGGGGTTCCCGGGACGCGGCCACCACGAATTTCCGCTTGCCGGCGAAGGCGATGCCCTCGATGCCGGCATTCTCCCCGGAGAAGAGGCCCTTTTCCGCGCCCGTCTCCAACATGCCCGGACCTTCCCATTCGGCGTCCCCGTCCGACTCCACTTTCATGATGCGGCAGTTCCCGTCGCTGGCCAGATAGAGGTTGCCGTTTCCGTCCGAGGCCAGCCCGCGCCAGGACATTTTCAATCCCGCCGTTTCCTTGCCGCGATGGATTTTCACCTGTTCCTTGAAGACGGCCTTGTCCGCCTGCAATTCGATTTTGAAGATCTCGTCGTCGTGGAAGCTCGAGACCATCAGCAGGTTCTTGCCGTCCCAGGCGAGACCGGACGGCTGCACCAGAACCGGTCCGTCCAAGGGAAGCGCCTGTTGCAAATCCAGTTTATGTTGCGCCGCGGAAGGCGCGACGGCCAGCAGCGCGAGCGCTCCCGCCAGGGCGAAATCCGATTTCCATTCCATCCGAATCCTCATGTGGCACCCTCCGCCGAATCCCGGCTCCCCATCGCCGCCAATCGTGAATCTAATCCTGCCCGCCTGGAAAGAGCATGGGTTTCCCGGGAATGCGGGCGGCCGCCCGGCGATCCGGAACAAAATATTCCGGGAATGGGTCCGGGGATCTCAGGCGGGGGAGTGCTGCGACAGCCACTCCAAAGCCCCCAAAGTCCCATGCCAGGGATCCATCGCCCCGCTCGCATAGGCCTCCGCTTCCTCTTCGCTGCCTTCGAGGGCGGACGCGGGAATGCGCTTGGACAGCTTTTTCCTCTTGAGCAGGAATCCGGGCACGTGGGGATTGGCCCGGAGGGCCGCCGACAAGGCGGCGTCGGCCTGGGCTCCCGGTCCCTTGCGTCGGAACATCCACAAGGCATGGGTGAACTTGATCTCCGGTGAGGTATCATCCCCGTAACGGTCCAGCAGCGCGCCCAGCTCCTCGTCCGCGCCCGATTCCAGCAGACATTGCAGAAGGATATAGCGCACGCCCTGATCGTCCGAGGGGTTGAGCCGCATCAGCTCGCGCAGGTGTTCCAGGGCTTCGTCCTTTTTGCCGATGTCCCACAGGCATTCCGCCAATCCCAGGCGGGCGCGCATGTAGGGCCGCGTTTCCATGATGTCCCAGAACTTCCCCGCCGACTTGGAGAAGTGGCCCGGGTCCAAGGCCCGTTTGCCCGCCTCCACGCCCTTGCGGTACAGGGCCAGGGCGGCATCCTTGGACTTGGCATCCTCTTCCGCCAGGATGACGTAGGCATCCGCGCAATCCGCGCACATATCCAGGGCGCGGTGCGCCAACTCCACTTTGACCACGCCCTCGGAGTTCCAGGCCTCATAGATGAGGCTCTGGGCTTCGTCCAGGGGATCCAGCGCGGCGGAGGGCGGGATTTCCCCGCTGGCGATCTTGCTGTCCAGGAAAGCATCCAATTCCGCGTCGGACATGAAATCCTTCCCGCCGAAAATCTGGGTTAGGCTGGCCATGACCTTTTCCAGGCCCACCTTTTCATCCTTTGAAGCGGGCACGTCCTCCAGGGGCTCTGCGCTTGCGCCGGCATCGGCCAGATCGCCCAGGCCCGCCAAGTCCGCAATCAGGGACGCCGGCGTGAAATCGTCTTCGTCCCGTTCCACCGGGGTCGGCTTGGGTTTGGGCCGGATCGGCTTGACGGGAATGCTTTTGGCGGATTTCACGGCTTTGCCGGCCTTGGCCGGCTTTGCGGACTTGGAGGCCTTCGCGGCTTTGCCCGGCTTGGATGCTTTGGAGGGAGAGGAAGACTTGCCCGGCTTGGAAGGAGCGGTCCTTCCGCCTTTGGCGGACTTGCCTGCTGCGGACTTGGCCGCGCCGGCTTTGGCGGAACCGCCCTTGGCGGCCGCACCCTTCTTCTTGCTGGGTTCCTTTTTCTTCATGGTCTCCCGTGGACGATCCGATTGGGAAATGGCCGGGACTCCTGCGGAGCCTGTGACGAAAATATTAGTAATCCGGGTGGACGCAAGCGATGGATGCGCCCGGGATTCCTCCGGAAAACCGTTGCCGGAATTTCAGACCGGCTTGGGAGCCTTTCCAGGGCCGGGAGGGGGCGAATCCGGAGCCGCTTCCGCCGCCCCTTCCCCATCGGGATTTCCGTCCCGGCGGAGCCGGACCACGCGGGTGGGCATGGCGAAGCGGATTCCGGCCTTGGCGAACTCCTCCTGAAGACCCAGGTTGGTCTCGTGTTGGATATCCATATATCTCCCGAAATCCGGGGTCTCGACAACATAGGACGTTTCGAACCGGAGCCCCACGTCCGCGAACTGCTTGAAGTGGCAGCGCTCGAAGGTCACGTCCGAAAAACGCGCGAACTGGCCCTTGATCAGTTCCGGGATCGCGCGCAGGGTTTCCGGCGGCGTGGCATATTCCACATCCAGGCCGAAAACCACCCGGCGGCGATGCATGCGCTTGAAATTCTGCACCCGCGAATCCGTCAGGAACTTGTTGGAGACGATGATTTGCTCCCCGTCCCCGCTGCGCAGGCGCGTGGTCTTGAGGCCGATGTGCTCCACTTCTCCCTGGTAATTGTCCACCTTGATCACGTGTCCCACTTCGAAAGGCTGATCGAAGAAGATGACGAAATAGGCGAACAGATCGCCCAGGATGGTCTGGGCGGCCAAGGCGATGGCTATGCCGGTGATGCCCAGCCCGGCCACGAAGGCGGAAACCTTGATGCCCAGGTTGTCCAGCAGGAGGATGAAGCCCAGCACCCACACCACGATCTTGACCATGGTGATGATGCCGTTGAGATTCTTCTCCCTGGCCGCCGTCTGATCGGAGCCTTGACGTTGGAGGTAGGCCCGGATGGAGTGGTTCACCACGGCCATCGCCACGCGGATCATCAGCAAAGTCAGGATCACCGTCACCAGGCTGCGCAGGCCGTCCTGGACGGAGGCCTTCATGCTGAAGTCCCGTACGCCCAGATAGACGATGAGCACGTATAGGGCGGGGATCACGTCCCGCTCCAGCACGGAAACGAGCAGGTCGTCCCAGGTGGTGGCCGTGGCCGCGAAAATCCTGCGCAGGCGGCGGATGATGAAAACCTGGAACAGCCGCACCAGCATCAGGCCGATCAGGATACCCGCCAGGGTCGTTAGGATTTCGCGCGCGGTATTGCCCAGGATGCGGTAATCCAGGAAGGCGGAGGTTGTTTCTGCTATTTCGTGCATGACTAATGCGAAGAGTGTTCTTTCTGGCTTGGGAGGAAATTTAGTAATGCAGTGGTGATAGCGGCGTTTCGTCGGGCGACCCGGCGCTACGCGCCTGGGCGTCGGGCGTCGGGCGTAAAGAAAAACCGGGAGACTGTTCGAGTCTTTTTCCCGGTTTTTTCTTCACGCCCGACGAAACGATCCGGACAGACTCTGCCGATTCAGGTCGCGGTTCGCCGCCCGGACAGTTCTTCGCTTTTCCCGAGCGCCGGAACCTCTTGGGACGTCAGCGGCTCTTTCGTGGGCAGGCTGATTTCGGCCACGATGGGCAAGTGGTCCGACGCCAGGCGGGTCAGATGGGTGCGCGGCACTTCCACTTTCAGTGTCTTGAATTCGCCGCTGCAGAAAATATGGTCGATGCGGCTGACCGGATACCGGCCGGGAAAGGTGTTGCGCAGCTTATGGCCTTCCGCGTTTTCCTGGGCTTCGTGGAGGCGCGCGGTCAGGGTCCGGTATACGGTGGAGGACGGGAAGGCGTTGAAATCCCCGCACAGGATCACGGGGCCGCCGCAGGATTCGCTTTGCAGCCAATCCGGACCGATCAGGGATTCCGCCTGGCGTTGGCGCTCCAGGGAGAACAGGCCCAGATGCGTGTTGAGGAAATGCAGTTCGGTGCCGTGGAAATCCAGCTTCACCCAGATGGCCCCGCGGGTTTCGACGGCGCGGCCGGGCAGGGTGGGCAGGCGACCCGCCTTGGTGAGCTTCATGGGATGCACGCTCAGGATGGCGTTTCCATACTCGTCCTGGAGCACGTTGAGTTCGGCGGGAAAGTGGAAATCCTCCCTGAGCTGGGCGGCTATGGCGCGCACCTGGTCCCCGCGCTTGGTTCCGTAACATTCCTGCAAGGCGATGATGTCCGGTTCGTACTGGGCGATCACGCGCGCAATGCGGGACGTGGAGGTCTTGCCGTCCATGCCGCCGCAGCCGTGGATATTGTAGGTCATCACGCGCAGGGTCCGCTCCTCGACGCGTTTCCGCCGCGGATAGGTCCGCACGGTGGAAGGCGTTCCGCGCAGGTGCAGGGCGGCATCGCGGATATGGCTGTAACGCAGGTAGCTTCCGTGCCGCGGCAGAGGCGCGTTGACCGGGAACAGGCCGAAAGCATGGGTCTCCTCGTAGCCGGGGCCCCCGTGGGCGCCGTTCTCCCAGACGAAGCTGACGGGCCTCCCGTGCGGGCGCCAGCCCGCTATCACGAAGTCGCCCGAATGGGGATGGTGGCAGGAGAGCATCAGGTCGCGGCCGCATTCCTCGGGAAAAGGATGCATGGGCCCCAGCACGCGCGCGGCGTCGCGGGGCAATTCGAAATGGCCTTCCGGGGTCACCACCCGGGCCTTGCCCGGACCGTCCGCGAACATGACCATGGGTATGTTGGCCTTGTCCACCAGGCGGCGCGCAATGCCGTCGCGGCTGCCCGGCTCCGGGGCTTCCGGGAGATAGATGTGTCCGTACGGGCCCACGGCGATGACCACGGGCGATCCGGGCTGCACCGGGACCTCCGCGGTCACCTTGGTTCCCGCCCGCCGCATCAGGTAGCCTTCCAGGCGGTTTACGTTATGATGTTCGCTGCGCACCATGCGCGGCGCGCGGCGCATGGCCGTGGGAGAGGCCACCGGCGCGCCCAGCACTTCGGAGATGGCGTCCTCCAGGGGACGGTGGTTCTCCTTGGCGTAGGGGATGACGGATTCCTGGCCGTGATCGGAGTAGATCCACACATCGTAATCGCGCCGGAAGGATCGATGGGCCGCCTTCCAGATGCGTTCGATGCAATTGTCGATGCCGAGCAGGGAAAAGTGGGCGAACTTGGACGAAGGGCCGCGCCGGTGCGACTGCTCGTCATAGCCTACGAAATTGACGTGCACCATGGGCAGCCCGCGGGCCACGTCCATGGAAGCCTGCACCGCGTTCAGCTCGCGCAGGCCCACCACCACGAACACCCGCGAAAAGACGAAAAGCAGTTCCTGGCGCACTTCTCCGCGGGAGATGGCGCCGCGGATGGAATCGTAGATGGCCACGAGCATTTCCAGGACCAGGAGGGCGCCCAGCCGCACCACGCTGTAGAAATTCCACAACAGCACGGCCAATATCCCCAAAGGGTTGGCGTTCTTGAGGAGATCCGCCGCGCCCAGGCCGGACGCGCACCAGTGGGGCTCATCCGCCCCGCCGGAATACATATTGCCGTGGGAGCTGCCGCCTTCCAACAACCCTTCCCCCAGGCCGCTGAGGCTCGTCTCCATGCGCGAGGCGCATTCCGGAAGGATCAATTTCATGTACCTGCCGCTGTCCCGCTCCTTGTAGGCGAACGCGGGAATGGCTCCCTTGACCCCGTAGAATAGCTCGGCCTGCGCGGCCGCCGTAGTGGAGGGGATGCCGGAATACACATCGTGGAGATGGTAGGCTTCCCGTTTCATGAGCTTGCGGAGGAACGGCATGCGTCCCCGCTTGATGGCTTTCTCCAGCTGGGATTTGGCGAGCCCGTCGACCTGGATCAAGACCAGACCGCGCTTGTGGTCGGCTTGGACCTTGGGCAGACGCAACAGCCGGAGCGACCATTCGCTGCGGCTGAGCCAGCGCCGGATCTGCCTGACCCTGGATTCCAGGACATGTATCAAGCGGGCCTGCCCTCCATCGCTTCCGCGCCCACCAAAGCGGTGCCGGCGGCGTGGGCGATGGTGCCCAGGAGTTTCCACTCCATGGCGATGCGGCGCATGGCGGACTGCCAGGAAGTCTCTTCGGGTACGTCCCAGGCGGCCTTTTTCTTGATCACGGAACCGTAGACGGAGAGCAGTTTATCCGCGGAGATGCCGATGGACATGCCCCGCGCGGTCTTGCGGGCGTTCTTGGAGAGGGTCTTGCGGCCGGATTCCGGCATGTCCGCGATCCAGGCTAGAGCGGCGCAGAACAGATCCCGGTCCTCCACCGCCAGCTTGCGGCCGTTGGAGCCGTCCTGCACCACTTCGCGCACGCCGCTGGCGTCCACGGCCACCACGGGAGCGCCCGCGGCCATGGCCTCCACCATCACCATGCCCTGCGTCTCGCTTTGGGACGCGAATGCGAACACGTCCATGGAGGCATAGGCATTCACCAGGTCCCGGCCCTTGAGAACACCCGCGAAGGCCACCCGATCGAGCACGCCCTCCGCGCCGAAATGCGCTTTCATCTCTTCTTCCAGCGGCCCCGTCCCCGCCACCAGGAACCAGGCCTCCGGCCGTACGCGCAGGAATGCCGCCACCGAGCGCGTCAGGAACATCAGGTTCTTTTCCGGGGCCAGGCGGCCGATATGGCCCACCACGAAGGCGCCGTCCGGGATGCCGCGCGTCTGCCGGAACCGTTTGCCCGATCGGCGGCCGAAACGCTCGATGTCCACTCCCGTGGGGATGACGGTGATGGGCGTCGTGACTCCGCGCTGCTGAAGCAGCGCCGCCACCGATTGGCTCGGGGCGATCACGTGGTCGCACAGGTTGGCGTAGCCGGTGGACAGATCGATCACGAAGCGCTTGAGCGTGTCCGATTCGTTGGAAACGTAATGGGTGTATTCCTCGTACAGGGTATGATGGGTGAAGACCAGGGGCAGGCCGCGCCCGGAGGCCACCCGCAAGGCGGTATCGCCCAGGAGAAAGGGATGATGGGCGTGGATGATGTCCGGCTGGAAACGATCCAAGGGCTCGGTGAGCAGTCCGGGAACCGGAAGCCGCACGGAAAAATCGCTTCCGTTGAAGCGCTGGATGGCGGGCACACGTACCACATCGGTTTCCGTAGCGGGCATACCCGGAAACTCCGGAGCCACTACCATCACGTTGTGGTCCAAGCCGCGCAAAACGGCGCTGAAGCTTTCCACGGAACGTGCCACCCCTCCCACGTGGGGAAGGTAGGTGTTCGTCATCATTACTATGCGCATCGTTTCGGGGACCCCTGGGAACGCGGAAACCGCAGGGCCAGGAAGGCCCGCTTCCTACCAAAATAAACGCTTTTCGTTCCGGACCAAGATATACTGTAATTCCTTTCGTCGATCCCCCGGGACTGGACTGAAAAGACCCCATGTTGGGTTCTTTTCTATATTTTTGAGGCTATTCCGGAGGATATTCCGCCGGATATGGGCGCCGCGGGGCCAGGCCACGGGGCGTGGGCCGCCGTAAATCGGCAGCGCCCGGTCTTTTAAGGGAGCGGATTTGGACAGCCTCAGCACCGGTTCCATCAGCGGCGGCGGATTTCTCCTCAGCTCGCTCAGCATCATCCTCATCAACATCGTGCTTTCCGGCGACAACTCCGTGGTCATCGCCATGGCCGTGCATTCGCTTCCCAAGGACAAACGCTTCAAAGGCATCTTCATCGGCACCCTGGGCGCCGTCCTGATGCGCATCGGTTTCACCTGGTTCGCCTCCCATCTGCTGGAAACGCCCTTTCTCAAATTGGTGGGAGGCCTTCTCATCCTCTGGATCGCGGTGAAGCTGCTGCTGGAAGATACGGGAGTGAGCGCCCAGGAAAAGAAGGCGGTCACCGTCTGGCACGCCGTGTGGATGATCCTGGTGGCGGATCTCACCATGTCCCTGGACAATGTGCTGGCCGTGGCCGGCGTCTCCCATGGCAATATGACTCAGCTCTGGCTGTCCCTGGGGCTCAGCATCCCCCTGGTCATTTTCGCCAGCACCCTGTTGTCGAAGCTGATGGACAAATATCCCATCATCCTCATCCTGGGAGCGGCCCTGCTGGGCAAGGTGGGCGGGGAAATGATCATCACCGATCCCGGCATCGTCGCCTGGTTCAGCTTGAGCTCCGTGCCCCTGAAATACGCCGTCGAAACGCTCTGTACCGCCGGCGTGCTTCTGATCGCCTTCTGGCTCAAGCGGCGCGCCGCCAGAGCGGAAGAGCCCTCCGGCGCATGACCCCCGCGGGCGGACGCAAAAACCGGCCCCTCCCGATTTCCTTCTACGCCCGCTCCACCGTGGAAGTCGCCCGGGACCTGCTCGGCACCGTACTGGTCCATGACTCTCCCCAGGGCCGCGCGGCCGGCCGCATCGTGGAAACCGAGGCCTATCTCCGCGACGATCCCGCCTGCCACGCCTCCCGCGGCCCCACTTCCCGCAACCGGCCCATGTTCGGACCGCCGGGCCATGCCTATCTCTACCTCATCTACGGCATGTACCATTGTTTCAACGTGGTCACGGCCCCGCGCGGCACGGGCGAGGCCGTGTTGATCCGCGCCCTGGAACCCGTCGAGGGCATGGCCCTGATGGCGCGGCGGCGCGGCACCGACAAGCCGAAGGCGCTCTGCAGCGGGCCGGGCAAGCTGGTGATCGCACTGGGGATGGGAATGTCCCTGAACGGCGCGGACCTGAGGCGGGGCCCCTTGGCCATACTTCCGTCCGCCAGTTATCCGTTTCCGGCCGGAGAGGACCCGTCCTTAGGTAACATAAAGGTTACTACAAGGATCGGGATCACCCAGGCGGCGCATCTGCCGCTCAGGTTCTATCTGGAAGGGAATCCGTTCATCTCGAAGAAATGAACGGAGACGAAGGTCACTCGTGCTGGGGTTCGCCGGGGCACAGGACTTCGAGCATCCACGGGAGGATGGTGAACATGATCACGAGGCCCGTGCCGATGCCCAGAGTGGCCATGAAGCCGATGGTCTGCATGCCCTTGTGGCTTACGAAGCAGAGCCCCAGGAATCCGAAGGCGTTGTTGAGGGTGCCGGTCAGCACCGCAGAACCGGTGGTATGGTAGAGTTCCCCGATTTTGCCCGCGCCCAATTCCATGCGGCGGTGGTAGAGATGGATCACCGAATCCACGGAGACTGAGAGGATGGTGGGCAGCACCACCAGGTTGAACATGCCCAGTTTCAGGCCCAGGATGCCCATGATCTTGTAGGTCCAATAGGATGACAGGGCCACGAAACCGCAACTGATGGCGACCCCGCGCCACGAGCGCATGTCCAGCCAGGTGATGAGGATCAGGAACAGGAAGGTGATGATCGCCAGCTGCACGCCATCGCTCTTGACCATGCGCACCACGTCCGCATAGATGAATCCGCTGGAGGCCACCAGCACCGGGCCCTCGGCGGAGGGGACCGTTCCGAACCGTTCCTGGAACTTTCCGCTTTCCAGGGCGTCGCTTTCCCGTAGTTCCCCATAGAGGTAGCCGAACTCGCCCTTGCGGCCATCCGCCTCGGTGAGGAAACGCTGGGCCCAGGTAGGCAGGGAATCGAACCCGAAGAGGCCCGGATCCAGATAACGGCGGAGCAACTCCAGGTCCGCCCGCGTGGAACTGTCCACGCGGTCCAGGGCGCGGGCGTCCAGCATCTGCCGGATTTCATCCATCACCTTCATGCGCTTCACCTGTTCTTCGCCCTTGGGCACGAAGGATTGGATGGTGGCGAAGCTCTTCATCATGCTGTCGGCGGGATTGCCGTAACGGGAGGCCAGGGAATCGTGGACGGAGCGCATCTGCGCCTCGCTATGGCCCAGGATCACGGAAGGCGATGTGTTGCGCCCCGCGCCCACGGCGCGGCCGTAGCTGATGCCGGCGCTGGTGCTCTTGCCGCGCAGGTTGCGGAAATCGTTTTCGAAATGGGTGGCGGGACCGAAGGAGATGGCCACGGTGAAAATGGCGGCGGCCAGGGCCACGCGCTTGAGCAAGGTGTGGCTCAGGTTCATTTCCGGCAGCAACAGGCCGCCTTGCACGGAGGAGGTTCCGGGCAGCAGGATGGAAACGCCCTTCAAAAGCAGCGGGGACCGGACCCGTTTCTGGACGGCTTCCGCCAGGCGCGTGAAGAGGAAGAAAAGGGGAGGGATGACCAGCCAGGTGGTGATGAGCGCGAAGGTGATGCCGATGCTGACCACCACGCCGAACTCCTTGAAGCCCTTGAAGTGGCCCAGTTGGAGGCTGAGCATGGCGAAGATGTTGGTGGCGGCTCCGGAGAGCAGGGAGCGGCCGGTGGAAAAGACCGCCTCTATCATGGCGTCCAGCGGGTTCAGGCCCTTGCGGTTCTCCTCCGCCCAGCGCGAGTAGAGGTGCACGGTGTATTCGATGCCCAACCCCAGGATGAGCGCCAGGATGAAGGCGGTGAGGATGGTGAGCCGCTGGTAGATCACGAAGGTGAGGCCTGTGGTCCAGGCCATGGCTACGAACAGGGGCACGTTGATGATGACCAGATTGACGACCCTGCGGACGAAGAACCACAGGAGCACCACCATGAGGGTGAAGGAAATGATGCCCGCGGTGATGATATCGCCGTTGACCTGGTTGATTTCGCTGAAGTTGCGGTAGGCTCCCGCCACCTTGGCGTTGAAACCCTGTTGATAGGTGTCCGGCTTCATCGAATCGATCAGCGCGGTGCCGCGTTCATAGATGCCCTTGGCGAAGATGGCGTCCGTGGAGGGCCGGTTCAATTGGGCCAGGACCACGCCCACCCATACCTTTTTGTCCTCGTGCCAGCCCATCAGGCGGTTCTTGAGACTGTCGGGGCGGGGCGGGGCCGGCGCTTCCTCCGCCGGTTTTTTCGCGCTGGCGGCGGTGGGGATCGAGGCGCTGTCGGCGGCGTTCTTCTGCTGGAGCTTGGAAAGCAGGGCGTCCACCAGATCCTGGGGCAGGCCCTGGCGCCGCAGGGCTTCCGGGTCCGGCCAACCCTTCAGGCTCGGTTTGGGGGCGTCTTCATCGAGGCTTTCGATGAGCGGGTTCGCTTTGGCGAAATCGGCCCCGATCATGCCGGAGATGCGGTCATGCAGATCCCGCAGCTGATCCGTGGGCAGGTAAAGCAGGGCGTGTTTCTCGAAAAAGCTGCGATCCTGATCGTACTGGACCCAGACGACTTCCTTCCAATGGCCCAGGGAGTCGGCTATGGCCTTCTGGAAGGCGCCCACGGCCTCCGCGGAAGGGGCTTCGAAGGCGATGGTGAACAGATCGGTGCTGCCCATGCGCTTTTCCGCCTGCTGGAGCGCGACCACGGACGGCGTGCCCTTGGGAAGCAGGACGCGCAAATCGGTATCGATGCGCAGCTTTCCGGCAAGGAGGGTGGCGCCCCAGGTTATGAGTCCCAGCACCAGCAACGGGAGCCAGGGGCGGTTGTGGGAGAGTCCTACATAGGACTTGACCAGTCTATACCAAAGTCCGGTGTGTTCAGTGGGTTTCAATCGGTTTTCCGGGTCGCAAGGTCAGGTGATTATACAATAGGGTCCAATATAGCAAGCAAGCATGGCCAGGGGGATCCCGCGCCGTTTTTTTATACTTTCCGCGGGTATGGATGGCTTGCGCGGATACCTGATAAAGTCGGACAAATCATGCTCCCACGTGGAGACGCTCTCGGTCTTGGAATCCGCTACCGCCCCGGACACGAAGCTGCTCTGGCTGGACATCCAGGGGGAACTTTCGGAAGAAGTCGAAGCCGAACTGTCCCGGGTGCTCGGCTGGCACCCCATCGTCCTGGAGAATTTCCACCTCGCCAGTTCCCGGCCCAAACTCATCAATTTCGACCGTTACAGCCAAGTGACCCTGCATGCGCTCAACCTGGATCGCCCCCACGAGGAGCGGCTCACCATCGAAATCGACATCGTCATCGCGAAAACCTATCTCATCACTTACCACAAGCACCCTGTCCGGAGCATCGAGGAAACCCTCGAGGATCTGCGCGAAGGCAGGCTGGTCTCCCTGGGCGCGGATGAATTGCTGTACCATATCGTTTCCCACGGGATCGACAAATACACTCCCGCCATCGAGGGGAAGAAGGACTTGATCGCGGCCCTGGAACAGGAAGCCCTTTACTCTCCGGGCCAGGACCTGCTTGAGCGCATCGTGCTGCTGCGCGACGAAGTCATCGAACTGGGCGTGGTCATGACCCCGCAGCAGCTCATCCTGTCGCAAATGGCCACGGGGGTCTGCCGGCACGTGCGCCCGTTCATCCGCCCCTATTTCAAGGATGCGGAAAGCCGCATGCGCAACCTCATCGACGAACTGAACTCCTACAAGGAAATGCTGGCCAATTCCCTGGAGCTCTACCGCTCGGCCATGTCCTCCCGCACCAACGGAACGATGACGGTGCTGACCGCCATGTCCGCGCTCTTCCTCCCCCTCACCTTCCTGACCGGCCTGTTCGGCATGAACGTGAATCTGCCGCTGGCCCACCAGAACCATGCCTTCATTTTCATCGTGGTGCTGTGCCTGACCAGCTTCGTGGGGATGATGGCCTACTTCAAGATCAAATCCTGGTTCTGATTCCGACGATTCCGTCCTCGCGGGCAAGGGCTTGCAGCCCGTCGATTCCCCAATCGAACCGGACCCGGTAGTCGTTTTGCTTCAGGTATTCCAGGTTTGCGGTCCCCTCTGCGGCCCGGCTCATTGCGGCCGGATCAGGCCGCAGAGAAGGGCTTGTCCTCTTCCAGACAATCGCACAAACGGGCATATACCGCCGGGTAACCCGCAGGTTGCGGCGCCGCCCGCAGGATCCGTTCCGCCAGATTGCCTTCCGACAGGATCAGCCCGATGGAGGGCATGAAAGCCTGGTCCGCGGCCGCCGTGCGCGAAGCCGCCAGGCTCTTGGCGCTCAGGGCCTTGATGAAGGCCCCGGTGGTGGACTGCCGGTCCACGCCGAATGCGGCGAAAGGGAATTCCGGAGGCACGGACGCCATCATCCCGCGTTTGGCGGTGTCGAGGAAGAGGGCCCGCAGCAGGCCCGCCGGGACCTTCCGGTGCGCGGCCAGCATGTCTTCTCCCGTGCCCATGGCATATCGCAGCATGGAAGTTATCCAATGGCAGAGGGCCAGATCGGCGGTGGGACGCTCCTGCGTGTCCAGGCAGCGGATCTCGATGGTGTCCCGATCGAAGCGGGCGATGGCGGCGCGGGAGTTGAGCCATTCCTCCTGCAAAATGCCCTGGGAATCGAAGGGGGCGATTTCGCGGAACATGGGCGCGAGGATCTTTTCCCGGTATTCTTCTTCGCTTCCCACCGCTTCCGGAACGATGTCCCCGATGATGGAAGGGAGACGGCGCTGGTTGCCGATGTAATGGGACAGGCGGCCGTCGAGCCAGCCGTGATGCGCGCCGTCATGGACGGGGCTGGAGGCCGCCAGGGCGGGCAGCATGGGCAAGAGCAGGCTGATGGCGTTGTGCAGCCGGGAGAATTCCGCGTCCCCGGCAAAAGGCAGATTGAGATGGACGCTCTGGATGTTGAACCATCCGTGGCCGCGCACGCCGAAGACGCGATGGTAGCTTTCGTAGATGCCGCTGTCTTCATGCGGCCAGATGCGGGACTCCCGCGTGGGGTCCATGAATGGATGCATGCCGCCGGGCATGAGACGGCAGTTCCATTGCGACAAGGCCTGGTTCGCCAGCTTCACGTAAGCGGCGAAGTCCCGCGCCTGGGCGGCCAGATCCCTGGCCGGGACCTTGCACTTGAGCTCCAGGACATGGGCGGCCAGTTCATTGTCCGCTTCCACGTTTCCGGCGGCGGGATGCGAATCCGGGCTTCCGCCCAAGGCCGCGAGCAGCCGATCCGCGGAAGGATCGACCGCCAAGGTGTCCTTACGGACCACGGCGTATTCGATTTCCACTCCGAAGACCTCGAAAAGGGAATAGGACGCCGGCGCGGAAACCGGCACTGAAGCGGCGCTTCCGGAATCCACTTGCACGGATTCCGAGGGACTGGATCCCGACGTGGGAATCTCGGAGTTTATCGGACGACCTGCAGGTTGAGGAGCTTCACGATCTCGGCGGGCATGGCCGGTTCCCGGTCCTTGCGCTGCTTCAGCTTGTCGATGCGGTTGACGAACTCCTCCATGATGGTGTTGTAGAGGGTGTCCTTAAGGACCTGATCCTCCACGCCCACGTCGATGTTGGGATTGTCGTTCACTTCCACCACGTAGGGCTTCTTGCCCACCACCTTGATGTCCACGCCGTACAGCCCGTCGCCGATGAGCTTGGCGGCTTTGAGGGCCGTATTGATGATGAAGGGCTCCACCTGGGACACGTGGTAGGTCATGTGCGCGCCCTCGCCGGTCTTCCCGTCCTGGTGATGGTTGATGATCTGCCAATGGTTCCGGGACATGAAGTATTTGCAGGCGAACAGGGGTTTGCCGTTGAAGATGCCGATCCGCCAATCGAACTCGGTGGGCATGAATTCCTGGGCGATGATGTAATCGGAGCGCTTGAAGTACTCCTTGCACACCGAGGCCAGCTCGCCCGGATCCTCCACCTTGACCACGCCGCGCGAAAAGGATCCGTCCGGGATCTTGATGATGATCGGGAAGGAAAACTGCTCGTAGATGTCGACGACGTTGTCTTCGCTCAGGATGAAGGTCTTGGGCCGCGGAATGCCTTCCCGCTTGAACAGCTCGTTCAGGAAGATCTTGTTCGTGCAATACAGGATGGACTTCGGATCGTCGATGACGACGATCTTCTCCTTCTCCGCCTTCTTGGCGAAGCGGAAGGTGTGGTGATCGATGGAGGTGGTCTCGCGGATGAAAAGGCCGTCGAATTCCGGCAGGTGCGCGAAGTCCTTCTTTTCGATCACTTCCACGGACAAACCGTTGTTCTTGCCGGCTTTGATGAATTTCTGGATGGCGGCATCGTCCGAAGGCGAGAACCGTTCGGTGGGATTGTGCAGGATGGCCAGATCGTAGCGCGCGGAATTGTTCTGGCGCTTGATGCCCCAGCGGTGGATGGTGAACTCCACCAAGGCTTCCAAGAACACGCCGATGTGCGACTCCGGGATGCTGTTGATGGACATGGAACGGATGGACGTCAGGATCCACTGTTTTTCCCGGCGAAAGTAGACCTTGAAGAACGGGCAAGGGAAGAGGTTGAAGAACATCCGGGAAATCTTCTCGTACTTCTTGGAGACGTTCTTGCCGAAGTACACGGACAGCTCGTACTTGTTGTCCGTGATGTTGGCGAGATCCTTCTGTATCTGCGCGTTCAGGTCGTCCGTCTCGATGAGATAGAATTCCTTCTTCGAAAGGGCCTGCATGGTGGAGATGTTGGGCAGCACCTTGTGGCCCCGCGCCTCGGCGACGAGCGATACGTAATAGCCCGAGCCCAGATAGCCGTAATTGTTGGCCAGGTTGATGATCTTCAGCTGGCGCAGATCCTGCCATTCCTTGCCGAAGAGATAGTCGTTCACGGAGACGAACTCTATCTGGGGGACCCGTTTTTTCCAGTGGCGGGCATTCTCCACCACGCATATGTTCCGTATCATTTTTTCGCTATCACCAAAAGGTTTTCGTCATAAGTGAGGATCCCCAGCATCACCGCGTTGGCGAACTTGGTGAAGGGAAGTTTGTAGGTTCCGGTGTCCGAGAGCGGATTCTTCCGCAAAGGGTCCTGGATGGTCACGCTGCGGGTGTGGGGATCCCATTCGGACACCACCACGAAATGCCCCACCGGCTGGCCGATGATATCATTCTCCTCGTTGTCCGAGGTTTCACGCATATGTTGATATAAGTATGTGGCGGACAGACCGCAAATGATGGGTTTGTGGTTCTTGAAAAGCCGGCTCAGCAGATCCTCGTTCAAATCGTCGAACTTGAGGATCCCGCCTTTTTTCAGGAAGTCCTGGTAGAAGCCGATCACCTTCTTCTGTTTCTTGCTGCGGATCTTGCGCTGGCGCTGCTTCAGCTTGCTCGACAGCTCCTTGGGTCCGAGCTCTTTCCAGGTGGGATCGAAAATCTTGATGTTGTAGGTGTAGATTTCCGCGCGGAATCCGTGGGCCAGGGCGTTGCGGGCCAGGTTCACGGCCACCGTGCCGCCGGTCTGCCAGTGTTCGATTTCCTGCTTCAGCTTGTCGAGGGACGTGGGGTAATCGTGATAGTCGTAAATGGATTGGAGACAGGTTATCCCGCAACTTTCGTCGTCGGGCTGCTTGGAAACATGCAGGTCGAGCTTCATCGATGTTCACTGAAGCGACCTGCGTGGAGTTTGCGAAGCAAACTCCGGAGCAGGGAGCCTGATAATAGGGGATCAAGCATGGTGCGCTTACGCAAAATCCCCAGCCTTCCGCTTATTTGCCCTCAAGGGCGCCTTGGATGATCTTCTTCATTTCCTCGACCTGTTCGGGAGTGGGCTGCAGGCCTTGCGTGGCCGTGAGGTCCGACTTCTTATACTCCCTCGGGACCGTGAAAAGCGCGGCCGGCAGGGCCTTGCGCTCGATTCTGCGCACTTCCGTGGTCACGCGCTCCCCGTCCCGGACCACGATGCAGCGCATGGGGAGACCGGCTTTGCCCGCATCCTCCAGGGCGCGGAAAGCCGCGGCTTGGCCGAATTGGGGATTGGCCTCCTGCAACTTCTTCAATACGGCGTATACATCCGGGAAGTCCTGCGAGATCCACGCATCCACCAGTTCGCGGTGCCGGGTCAGGGTCAGGTGCGTGCACTCATATCCCAGGAGCTTTTCCTTGCCCAGCACCTTGAGGGTATATTTGCCCGCGAAGGCGGTATCCGACACCGGAGCGGTGGCGGCAACGGCGATGGAACTGTAGGTGCGCAGGTTGTCGTTCACCAGGAACAGAAAATCCGGTTGCTTCGGATCCAGCAAAACGCCCAATTGGATGGGAGCGGGAAGCGGATTGACGAGCAGTTTCATGTCCAGCTTGGCGCGATCCCCCGACTTGAACAACTGCAAGTCCCCGGATCCCGCCTCCATGGATATGTTGAGGTCGATGACGCCGTCGAATCCGGGTGTAGCCTTGGCGGGAACCGCGGCCCCGTGGGTGATCGTTTCAGCGCGGGCATTGCCCGCGACGGCGAAGGAAAGGAGGAGGAAGAGGGAGGCCGAAAAGAGTCCGCGCATCAAGTGTCTGGTCTGGGTTCCTTCTTGGGTTCTGCAAAATAAAAGTAACTTATCATACGATACGATGCAGAACCTTTCCTGTCAAAAAATCGGAAGGGTGGAAAGCCCCTGAACCGCCCCCGGTCTGGCCCCGATGGCAGAGGGCGGTGCTTGGTCGGCATCGATCGCCCGTGCGCCATCCTTATAGTCCTGACCGCGCTGCTCGCCTCGACGTTTTCGTATTCCCGCGCGGCCGCGACCGGCGCCGCCCCGGAACGCCCGGCCCGGGCGGACGGGGCCATGTCCCGGGTAATCTCCTCGAAGTCCCCGGCCGCAACCGTAGACACGGCGGGGCCTTCCACCGTTTTGAAAAGTTTCGACTCCCTGATGGAGGCCGGTCGCTATCCCCAGGCCCGCCGCCTCTGCGCCGGTCAGATGTTGCGCATGTTCGACTTTATCGTCCTCACGCAATCCAAAATCGCCGGCTACCTGGATAGCGCCCGCTCCCGGGAAGAGACCCTGGAGGAGAAGGCGGCCGGGGACTGGGCCTACGCCAAGATTTACGGCCGGATGGTTTTCAAACGGCCCTTCATGGGACAGGATTCCCTTACCTCCTTCCAGGCCGCCCACTTGTATCGCTCTCCGCGAGGCTGGCTCATCACGGAAATGGAAGAATTGGAAGGGGCGGATTCCCCCGTGCATCTCCGGAGCGGGATTCCGGAAGGAGTGGACGGGACCCTGGAAGGGGCCGCCGGCTCCGCCGGTAGCGGGCCCAGGATGAACTTGTTTCCGGTTTCCTCCCGCGCCCCTGAGCGGCCGGGCGTGGCGGACCGGATCCAGTATCGTCTGCGTTTGAAAAACGGGAGCGCCCTGGCCGGGTCCTGCCCGTTGGACGGCACCCAGCGCCTCGTGCGCGCCGTTTCCCCGTCGGAGTGGATCGTGGAAAACCGGAAGCGTTCCACCCAGGGCCGCGCAACACCGGGCAAAACCGGTACGGCGCCGGGAAAGGGGAAAGCCCTGCCCGCGGATTCCGCGCGGGTGTATCTGGCCTCCAATCCCTACCTTAACCTGGAAGACACCCTGCTGACGCGGCGGGCCGGCTCCATCGCCCCGGGGGAAAGCGATCCGGCCCGCATCGCGGGAGCCATCTACGATTGGGTGGCCGGGCGATTCCGCTTCCAGATGGGTTCGGTATTGTTCGGCACCAGCAGCGAAACCATCCGCGATCTGAGGGGTGATTGTTCCGAGGCCGCCATCCTCACGGCCGCCCTGTTGCGCGCCCGCGGCGTTCCGGCCCGGGTGGCCTTGGGGTTCGCCAGCCTGGGCAAAGGGGTTTTCATCGGCCATGCCTGGTGCGAAGCCTGGCTGGACGACGGCTGGGTGGGCGTGGACGCGGCCTTGCGCGAATTTCCCGCCGGAGTGGATCGGGTGAAGCTCGCCGTACTGGACGGACGCGGGGAGCGAGCGCCCGATAAACGGGAGCGAGCCGGAGGTGAGGGCCACGGAGATATGCGCATCGCCGCCACCAATCTCATGATGCGGACCATATCCAACCTGGACATCGAAATCGTGGGCGCATGGCAAAAGGGACGCAGCCTGCCGCTTAAGGCCTATCCGGACAATTCCGCGGAAGCGGGAAAGTTCTTCCAGGAAATCCTGGACGGGATCGGGAAAAAGTAGGCCGCTACCGCCGTAGCGAGACCAGCACGATCGCCGCGAACATCAGGCCCGCCCCTATCAATCGGGAAGCCATGACCCTGGGCCCCGCCTCCCGCTCCCGGTTGGCGAACCAATGGCCCGCGAACCAGATCAACAGGAAATTCCACAGACCCCGGGAACTGAACACGATGTTCACCAAAGTGACCTGGCCCAGCAGTCCGATCACGGCGGTGAGCAGCAGGGATTGGACTCCCTGGATCAGCGATCCGGTGAACAGCCACTTCCAGGCGCCCGCATCGAAGGCCAGCAAGGGTTTCCTCATGAACGGCAGCAGCACCGTGGAACAGGCCGCGGTCGCCAGCGCCATGGCCGGAAGGAAATGGAACGCTCCCCAGCGCGGCGCCCATTTCTGGATGAGCACGTCGCCGAGGGCGAAGCAGGCGGCCGCGAGCAGGGAAAAGGCAAGCGTCAGGAAGGTCTTGCGCCGGGAGGCGCGCGTGCCGGCCTGCAGGAAGAAAACCGCGGCGAAGCTGAATGAGGCGGCCACCCACCAGGCCAACGGCACGCTTTGCCGCAACAGGGTTTCCGTGAGCAAGGCCACCAGCAGCACCTTGGAGCCCAAGGCGGGCGTGGCGATGGTGAGGTCCCCGGCGGAAATCGCCTTCAAGGCGCAGCTTTGCCCCGCAAAGGACAATACGCCCATCACCGCCGGCTGATACCAGAGGGCCCAGGGAATGGATCGGACCTCGAACGGGATGACGACCAGGAAAACCAGGCCCATGACCCAGAAGTTCACCGCCATCACGGACCAGAGGTCCACGCCCTTTACCAGGGCGCGCTTTGTCATCAGCGTTCCAATGGGATAAAGCAGGGCGCAGATCAGGGGAACCAGAAAGGAGGCCATGGAGTCCTGCAAGATAGCACCGCGAAAGGACCGGGGACAGGGCCGCGCAGGGGCCATTCCGGGCGGGGCCGCGCGGAGTTCAGATCTTCAAGGTGCTGGAAAGGAAGACACCGAAGTTGTACGCGCTGAAGTTCTGGCGGATGCGGGCGACCACCAGCTTCCCGTCCTTGACTTCGGATTTCAGGGCCGGCTGGCCGCCGCTCGTCTTGGTCCATTGGAAATGGGTCATGGAAGCGTCGCCATAGGCCATGCTGAAGCCGAAACGGGATTCCGTGAGATCCTTGTCCATGCCCACGGAAAAGCTGCCGCCGAAATAATCGATGTTCCGATCCCAACTCGCGGGACGGTCATCATCGGGTCCCTGGCTGTAGTCCGTGAATCCGCCCACCGCCACCGAATACCCTTTCATGATTTTCCAGTCCAGGCCGCCGGAAAAGTTGACCACGGATTTCTTTTCGATCGTGTACTTCTGTTCCAGCGGTTCGAAGACTTCGAAACCCGATCGCCCTTTGCTGATGGAGTCGTTGGGGCTGAACCCGGTGTAGGAATAGATGCTTCCCAGATAATAATCGGTCTGGGCGGTCAGGGTCAAAGGAACCACCGGCTTCCAGGAGACGGCCAGGGACAGGCTGGGCGCCGAGGTTTCCGTATGCTTCTCCTTGCGCGTCTGGTTGTAGATCTGGGCGCTGGAGTTGATGTAGGTGCTTTGGCCCGGCTGGACGGTGGTGTCGCTGCGGATATCCTCCACGCGCTGTTCTTCCGTCCTGTTGATCCACACCAGGCTTCCCGGAGACGCGTTCACGCCGAAGGAAAAACTCTGATCCATCCGGACCAGGATGCCGAAGGATCCCGTTCCGCCCAGCCCGACCTGGTTCACGGTCCGGGTCACGTTGCTCTCATGGAACCGCGAGAGGTCGTCCGGATCGCCGCCCACGAAGTTCCCATCCCAACCGCCGTAGGCGGTCTTTTCCAGTTCCGTGTAGTAGATGCCGTACAGGGTGAACCCCAGGGAAATATTGTCGCTGAACTTCATGGCCCCGCTGGGACCTATCAAGGTCAGCTTGGACACGTCGTAGTAGGAGAGGTTCAGTTTGGTGAAGCATGGCTGCGGGTTTTCCGGGGTCTCATGGCAGAAGGTTCCCTCATCGGGTTCCCCGTAGGCCGCTTCGATTTTCTGCTCGCCCGTGAAGAGATCGTTCTGCGGCGTCACGATGCTGAACCCATAGGCCCATTTGCCCATGCGCTGGGAGAAGGCGGTGATGGTGGGGCTGAAATTGAAGGAGTTGTAGGGAATGTCCGTGCCTTCGGCGATGCGGATCTTCTGCTTCTGGTATTGCACCACCTGGGCCGATACGTTGAGCTTGATGTTCTTGATCTGGGTGAGGCCGGCCGGGTTGTAGTACGTGGCGGTGGCATCGTCCGCCAGCCCCGCGAAGGCTCCGCCCAAGGCGGCGCCCTTGTCCCCCACCAGGACTATCTTATGGTTGAACAAATCCGCGGAGACGGGCAGGCACAGGACGGCCAGCGCAAGCCAGGCCTTGATGATTGGACGCATGGCATTATTTTTCCACCCTTCGCGGGCGCGCAGCCAGGGATTTCTGCGGCCGGCCGGCGCCGCGCTTCCCGCCGTCGCGCCAATGATGGAGGAATCCGCGGGATGGCTATCTTTCGGATGGAGTTTCGAAAGGATGCCCATGTTCGCGCATACGCTCGACAAGGCGCTGGCCGAGGAAGTCCTGGGACGCGCGCGCGTTTCGCCCAGGCGGCGCGCCAACCACTGTTTCCACCATCCCGCCGATCGCCTACAGCGGATGGTGAACGCGGCCCTGGCCGGTTCCTATTTCGCGCCCCATAGGCACAAGGATCCGGACAAGCTCGAGATCTTCACCATCCTCACCGGTAGAGCAATCGTGATTACTTTCGACGACGCGGGGGAAATCCTGGACCGCGCAGTGCTTTCCAGGGAGGGGACGGGATCGAGCGGATCGGAATGCTGGCAGGTGGAGATTCCCCCGGGAACCTGGCACACCCTGGCGGTTCTTTCCCGGGAGGCGGTGCTCTATGAAGTCATCGACGGGCACTTCGACGCGAAAACCCACAAGCGCTTCGCACCCTGGGCCCCGCCGGAGTCGGACCCGCAGGCCGCCCAGGCCTATTTGGCGGATTTGTTGTCGCGCGCGGGAGTCCGGGAGGATCCGCCCGTAGGCGGCCGCCCGGCCTGAACCGGATTTCCCCTATATATAGGCGCCCGTCGGCAGGCTCAGGGATTCCCGTTCCCGTCATCCGTAGCGGCCAGACATAGCCAGCCCCGCGCTACCCAATCCTGGAACCATCCGCTGATGCCGCGCATGAGTTCCGCCTGCTCTTCGGGGCTCAGTCTACCCTCCAGCTTCTCAAACGCCTCGGTGAGCGTGGCCGGCTCCAGGAACACCCCCAGCACGGCAAAGGCGACCGGTGACACCGGCTCCTTCATGATTTCCAGATCCGGATCGCGGAAGATGGCCAGGTGGGCGGTTTCCGGCCGCAACTCGAAGCTGCCTTCCAGGCTTTCATCGGGCAGGCATCGGGAACGGAAATCCGCGAAGTCCCAATCCACGCGCACGGGAGTCAGATGGGGCGCCACCTTCAGCCGCGCGGCAAGCAGATCCGCCGGCGCGGAAATCCCCGCGCCCGCCAGGGACGCGCCCTCGGGGGCGTCGAAGGCCTTGGACAGGGCGCGTTCGTAGGCGACGGCCTGCAACACGGCCCCGCGCGATTCTCCCTGGTAACCTTTTTCCAGGAAAGCGGGAAAGGCCGCGTCCAGCTCCGCCAGGAATGGCGAAGACGGCGGATGCGCTTCCAGATAACGCACGGCCCAGTCGTTGAATACGTGCAGGCCCATCAGGTGGATGGCGCAGGTGTAGTCGGATTGCATGACGGAGATGAGCCTGAACCAATATTGCTGGTTATAAATCCCCACCCGCGCGAATCCCGCCAGTCCGCCCTTCCCGCGCACCAGGTCGTCCGCTTCCGGTTCGAGTCCGGGCGCCGATTCCGCCAGGGGATTCCCGTCGTATTCATCCGGCAACGGGCGGCTGATTTGCCGTCCGAACCAGCTTTGCAATTCGCCCAAATTCAGAGAAGTCTTATCGGCTTGGGACATCGTCTAAATCTACCAAGATGGCTATGGAAACCGGTAGCCGAATGCACCTGGGATTTTGCTAGCTTAGCATCCACCCCCCCATGAATAAACTGCAAGGCACCGTAACCGGCATGGAGACCGAAGGCGGGATTTCCCTGGTGGAAGCGGACGTGCAAGGCCATCGATTCTCTTCCCTGGTCCTGGAAGGGGATGAGACCCGCTCATACCTTACGGTGGGAAGCCGCATCATCGTGCTATTCAAGGAATCGGAAGTCTCCGTCGCCACCGAATCCTTTCCGGGCATCAGCATCCGCAATCGCATTCCCTGCGCCATCCGCTCCATCATCAAGGGGCGAATCCTTTCCCATCTCATCCTCGATTTCCGGGGTAGGGACATACATTCCTTGATCAGCACCCACTCCCTGATTGACCTGGGGTTGCATCCGGGACAAGCTATCGAGGCGCTCATCAAATCCACCGAGGTCAGCCTGGCGGCAGACCATGGTTAACCTTGATTGGGAGCCAATCTGGCTCACCCTCAAGCTCGCGGCCATCACCACCGCCATTCTGATCGTGCTCTCCGTGCCGATTTCCTGGTGGCTTGCCTACACGCCTTCCAGGCTGCGGTTACCCATGCGGGCCATGGTGAGCATGCCCTTGGTTCTCCCCCCATCCGTCCTGGGTTTCTACCTGCTGCTGGCCTTCAGCCCGGTTTATGGTCCGGGGCGGTTCCTCAAGGAACATTTCGACGTCAGCCTCGCCTTCTCCTTTCCGGGGCTGGTGTTGGGCTCGCTTCTCTTCAGCCTGCCCTTTATGGTCAATCCCCTGGTGGCCGGTTTCGAAAGCCTGCCGGCCTCCTTTTCCGAGGCCTCTTACGTGCTCGGGAAATCCCGTCTGCAAACGCTGCGCCATGTATTGCTGCCCAATCTCAGGCCCGCCCTCCTGAGCGGCGCTATCCTGTCCTTCGCGCATACCATGGGCGAGTTCGGCGTCGTGCTCATGGTCGGTGGGAAAATCCCGGGGGTAACCAAGGTGGCCTCCATCGCAATATTCGATGAAGTCGAATCCCTCCGCTTCGCATCCGCGCATGTCTATGCCTTGGTCCTCTTCTCGATCTCATTCGCCATCCTGCTCACGCTTTTTTACGTGAACAAAAAAATGTTGAAACCATTCTGACCGGGCCGCGGCCATGATCAAACTTTCCCTGCAAAAACGCCTCCATTCCGCCCAGGGGATATTGAACCTGGAAGTGGATATGGATATCGCGGAAGGGGAATTCGTCACTCTCTTCGGCAAATCGGGAACCGGCAAAACCACTCTGTTGCGCATGCTGGCAGGATTGGCGGTTCCGGACGCGGGCCGTATCGAGGTTCACGGGGAAACCTGGTACGACAGCGCCCTGGGCATCAACCTGCCTCCTCAGCGCAGAAGGGTGGGCCTGGTCTTCCAGGACTATGCGCTTTTTCCCAACATGACCGTACGGCAGAACCTGGAATATGCCATGAAGGATCCCAAAGCCCGGGGGCGCGTGGAGGAAATCCTCGAGGTCGCCCATCTGGGGCAGCTCGCCTCCCGTCGGCCCGGGACGCTGTCCGGCGGCCAGAAACAAAGGGTGGCGCTGGCCCGCGCGCTGGTTTCCGATCCCGGTATCCTGCTCCTGGATGAGCCGCTTTCCGCGCTGGATCAGGAACTCCGCATGAAATTGCAGGGGGAAATCGCGGAAATCCAGAAACGCTACCGGCTCGCCACCATTCTGGTCAGCCACGATCTGGGTGAGATTTTCCGGCTATCCCAGCGCGTCATGTGCCTGGAGGACGGCCGGATCCACCGCACCGGAAAACCCGGCGACGTCTTCGGCGGGGGCGGGATGAGCAATAAAATCCAGCTCACCGGAGTGGTGCTGGAAATCAAGGCGGCGGACGTGGTGCTGGTGCTGACCATCCTGGTGGGAAACGAGGTGGTGCGCGTCACGTCACTGCCGCAGGATGCGGAGGGGATGCGCGTGGGGGACAAGGTGTTCATCGCGGCCAAGGCGTTCAACCCCATGGTCTTCAAGGCCGATACCGCGCCCAGAGCCGGTTGAGAGGCCGGCCCCGAACGGGCCTCCGCCTCAGGGAATCTCTTCGAACACCCAATGGGAGCTCACGGCCGTAGCGGCAATAACGCCGCACTGGGCATTGCCCGTGAGGTTCTCCACGTGCAGGAACTGTCCCGGCTTCCACTTGTTCTCCAAACGCTTATACGTCCCGTCCAAGTCCGTGACCGTCCAATGCGCGCTGGTAAAGGTCTCCGGCAGGGAAGTGGCCGAAACGTAAGATGCCTGGTTTTCGATGTTGATCCGATCGCCGGTGGATCGGTTCAGGAGGATGGTGCCGTTCCCGTTGGCGCTGAGTTTCCATTGGGTGCGGGTATCGGAGGCGCCGAGGTTGCCGTATTTGAGCGGAGTCCCGGAATCGTATAGATAAGCTCCGTTCCACCGGTTCTTGATGCGGAAATATTCGCCGCCCTTGAACCCGCTCAATCCGCTGAAGACGGAGGTATGGGGCGCGTTGGAAAGCCCCGATCCCACCAAGGCGGTGTAGTAAGTGGAAGGCCAAGTGGTTTCATTGTTGCTTTCCCCGATCTGGGTCCAGGAGGTTCCGTTCTGGGAGGCATATCCCCGCAGGACGTTCCCGGAACGGGTGATCCTCACCCAACAAGGCAGGCTCCAGCCAGAACTGTTGTTGTCCAGGGTGGCACCGCCATCCGCCGTGCGCCGCAGGAACTTGGCCACACCGTCCGGGGTCACCACCATGGCCACCTGCTTGCTGTTGGCCGCCAGGCTTCCCCGGATCATGACGCCTGCCTTGGCCAGACCGCTGGTCCTCTCCACCTGATTGACCACCGCGCTGATATCCGAGAGGGTGCCGGCCGTGGGCCGATAGACCATCCGGAGCTTTTCGGCGGTGCCCCAGATATCTCCGCTGACGTTCTGGATAACGTGGAGGCCATTGCGGGACCCATTGCAATTGGATGCGGGAACGCCGCCGGTATAACCGATATCGGAAGAAAGGAAGCCGGCCTTGGGATCGTCGCAATGGACGGCCATGTAGTCGAAGCGGGCGATGATGCGGGGATCCGGATTCTGCCCGCCGAACAGGGCCGGATCCAGGAGCATACTGGATTTATGGGTGATGAAATGGACGAAGTCCTCATAGAATCCGTTGGCGGGCATGAGCTTGACGGTGGCGCCGGCATTGTAGCCCGAGCCTCCCCCTCCGTAATTCGAATTCGGCAGGAGGGTGCGGAAACCGGCGACGATGTTGGATCGGAAGAGAGCGGAAATGCCCATGGCGTCTCCACGGGCGAAGGGGAGAAAATGCGGCTTCTCAACACCGGTGGCTGTGCCGAAAGCCACGTTCGGGTAAGCGTATGCCTTGGGCAGAACGCCGAATGGCTGGCTGGTGGGGTTGTTGCTCACGTTGAGTCCGCTCCCGTCCGCCGCCTCCAGATAATTGATGCGCACCCAGCCCCGATTGACGTTCAAATCGACGTAACGGGCGGTCTGGAAATAATTCGCCTGGTGGGTGTCGTTCGGGGCCCCTGGATGCGCTGCGGCTCCGCCCCGCGTCAACACCAGCTCCCGGACATTGGGGTTGGACGCATTCGCCCGGATGAAGTTCCGGCCGCCCCGGCCTTGCCCCTTGTTACCGGGATCCCCCTCCCCGGGCTCTCCGGGAAAGACGGCGGAGTTGAATCGGCCCAACTGATCCACGGTGCACTCGAATCCGTTATCGTCGAAAATCAACGTCGCGATGTCTATGATCTTGGCGGTTTCTGGAATTCCCAGCGAGGCCAGCGTATAGACGGCCTCGACTTTCGCGGTCATATCCCATCCGCCTATCTTCACCCAATAGGTCGAATAGGGGGCCACATAGGCGCTTCCCAGGTAGGCCGCCCGGGTATCGATGCGGACATACCCCCGGAGCCCGGTGCCCGCATCGAAATTGGCGCTTCTGAAAAAGGAGGGATCATTGTGCCTCAATTCGATGGAATAGGAATTGGCGACGTTGACATTCTTCTTGATCCACATGTTTCCGCCGGCCGAAGAGCCTCCGAAATTCTCGCTCAAGCGCGCCAGTTCATGGACTTCCTTTTGATCATCGGAATAAATGAAGGCGGTGGCGCCGAGGATCTGGTCATCCGCGACGTTCAGACTGACGGGAATCGATAGGGTGGACGTGGAAAGCATGTTCCAGTTCATGATGGGAATGACCCGGGACGCCATGCCGCTGGGACTGTATTCGGTTTGCTGTCCCCGGGCGATGCCGACTGTCAAGAACGTGGAAAACAAACCGGACAAGACGATCCATCGACGCATTTTTTCCCCACGGAAAGCCCGATACGACCGGCGCGCCAATCCATATGGACCGCGCACATATCGGAATTGGCCAATCTAATGACCGGAAGGGTCTTTTGCAATCACCATTCTAAATGGTGCCCAGGCGCCCCGGTTCCCGCCGGAAGGCGGTTACGGGCTCAGGCATGCACGATGGTTCCCACGTGCTCCCCGTTGACGGCCGCTTCCACCAACTCGGGTTTGAGACCGTTGACCAATTGGAATTGTTTCACCAAGCGCGTAGTCAACAGGATGTCCATCAGGACTTCGTCGAAAGGCAGGGTTTTCAGCTTCCTTTGTTTGAGTTCCGTGGCGGAAATCTCCTTGATGAAAGAAGCCGAAGGGTTCTCCCTGGGATCGGAAGTGTAAAGGCCATCCACGTCCTTCACCAAGGTGACCGATTTGCATCCGAAGCACTCCGCCAGGATGAAACATCCGGCGTCGGTCCGGTGCGGAGGAATGCGGCCGATGGCCGGAGGATGCTCCCAGATGGAGTACGGTGGCACGCCGTTGAAGATGACCCCGGGTGCGCTCTGGATGAAGAGAGGCAGCAGATGTCCGAAGATTTCCGGAGGGATGGCCACCACTCCGTAGGGAGCCAAAAGCGTGCCCAGGATATGCGCGTTGCCCAAAGCGTCCGCCATGGCCAACTGGGCCAGTACGCCCGTCGGGAGGCCCAGATCCAGGCCTATGGAGAACACATGCCGGCTACGGGTGCCGCCCCCCACCCCCAGGACCAGGCGCTCCTTCTTGAGGATCCGGCTCAGGGAATCCGCCACCGGGTACAGTGCCTTGCGGCCCGCGTCGATCAGGGATCGCCCTCCGATCTTTACCACGTGCACGTCCGGAAGCATGCGCACCACCGGGGTTTCCGTCGCCGCCATCACGTCCTTGTCGATGAGGCTTTCCCGCATGAGCTTGGAAAACACATGATGCCGTTTGTCCGGGCTGATTGAATTGACGTCTATCGATTGCTTGTCCATTATCTTTTCCCCTGCCTCAATCGGCCGTAATCTCGGTGCCCACGTCTTCGCCATGCAAGGCCTTGGTAAGGTTGCCGCGTTCCAGGCCGTTTATGATGCGGATGGACCGGCGGTTCACGGCGTTCTGCATCATGTCCAGCACCGCCGGCTCCACCACCATGTCCCGGAAGTTGGAGGCCTTGAGCTCCGATACCGTAATGCGGGGGATGAACTTGGCGCCCTTGTCCTTTTTCGGATCGGCCGTGTAAAGGCCCTTCTCATCCTTGATATAAATCATGGAACGCGCTCCGAATACCTCGCTGATCAGGTAGGCGCCCGTGTCCGTGCGATGGGGCGGGATGCGGCCTACGGGGGGATTCTGCTGCCAAAACGTATAGGGAGGCATGCCCATGAAAATCACGGCCCGGCGCTCGGCCAGGTAGAGGGGCAATTGCGGGAACTGGGCGGGCTCGATGAACGGGATGCCGTGCTTGGCGAGCAGATAGTGTATCATGCGGGCGTTCTGCATGCTCACGAAGGTCCCCAGAACGCTGAGTACTCCAGTCGGCATTCCCAGGTCGATGCCGACGCTGTAGGCATGGCGTGCGCGCGTGCCGGCTCCGGTGCCGATGATGAGCTGGTGCCGGGGAAGGTTCTCCACCAGTTCCTCCAGCAGCGGAAACACCGCCTCCCGGCCGCGATCGATGAAACTCTGGCCGCCGATCTTGATGACATTGGCCTCCGGCAGGATCCGGATGGCGGGCGGGACGGAAGTCCTCCGCAGCAAATCCACGTCCGTTAGATTGCCCTCGACCAGGGCTGCGCCCAATTGGGACAAAAGTTCCTTGCTCATCAAATCCTCCCCACGATTTTTTTCGACGTAGACTGGTTCGCGGACGGGCGGAATCCCGAAACGCGCGAGTGTAAAAGCGGATTTTTCCGGCGCTTGAGAGTCGCCGGCAAACCCATGCACAAAATAAGCACGGAAGACCCGCCCGTGCAGTCCGAAAAATCACCATTTTTAATGGTGCACCTGCGGTCGGGACGGATCATAAGCGCCTCGCTTTCCCCAGTTCGGCCAGGCAGACGGCGAACAATGCAAATGCGCACGCGCCTCCCGCCGCCAGTTGGATCCAGGGAACTCCCTCGCCAATCCGCAACAAGGCGAATCGCAGTCCGTCCGCCACGGCGGAGATGGGATTGGCGGCCGCGATGCCGGCCAACCAGACCGGCATGTGGCGTTTGGGGACCAGGGCCGTGCTCGTAAAGAACAGCGGCATGTTCAGGGCCTGGATGAAGACGCCCATGGTTTCCTGGGAGCGGGTTTTCAACGCGATCCAGCACGACAAAGAGGCGTATCCGAGGGCGAAAAGCGCGGTCAGGACCAGGGCCGCGGCCAAGGCCGAGAACCGGGGATGCAGCCGCGCGCCCAGCGCCAGGCCCATCAGCGCCACGACCAACCCTTGCGCCAGCAGACGCACCACATCCGCGGAAACCTTTCCGGCCAACAATGCCGCCGGAGAAGCCGGCGTGAGAAGCATGCGCTTCAGAAAACCGGTCTGCAGGTCCCGGATCAGGCCGGTACCGGATTGGGAGGCGCCGAAGAGCACCGTCATCACGCAGACGCCCGGTAAAAGGAAATCCAGGTACGCCACAGCATCTTCTCCGGCCTGCACCGGATACCTGTGGAAAAGGAATCCGAAGAAGATCATCCACATCAGGGGCTGGACCAGGGAGAACACGAGGACGATAGGCCGGCGCGCGACCTTTTTCCAGGTGTGGACGCAAATCGTCCCGAAAATCCGCCATCCCGGATCAAACATTTCCGGAGTCCTTTTTACCGCTTCGTCGCCGAAGCCCTCCGCCGCCGCCGTTTCCCGCTCGGCGCCCCTTCCCAGCTTCCCCCGTTTCCCCACCGACCGAGGGAATGCCCAAGCCCTGGAAGACGCTGAGCAAATCGGGCCTGCGCCTCTCGTATACCTCCGCTTGGGCTCCCTGGCGTTCCAGAATCTTGTTCAGGACAGAGTCGTCCGGACCGGCCCCCGCCATCCGGAGGGTCAAAGCCGTGTGCCCCAGGGTCACGGCGCTTACTTCCGGAACCGCTTCCAACTCCCGCCTGAGCCCGGCGGCATCGGGAGCGGGGCGGAACAGAACCGCCTTCCACACCCAGGCTCCGTGCCGATCGATAAGCGCCTGCGGCGGTCCATCCGCCCTGACACGGCCGCGGGCCATCATGAGAATGCGCCCGCATCTCTCCGCCGCTTCGTGCAAATCGTGCAAGGTAACCAGAGCCCCCGCACCCCGCTTGACGCGGGACTCCAGGAATTGCCAAAAGGCTTCCTTACCGGCCGGATCCAGGGCCTGGGTCGGCTCATCGCACAACAACAAGTCGGAATCCGGCAGAAACCCCAAAGCCACGTGCAGGCGTTGGCGCATCCCGCCCGAACACCGGGAGACCCGCCGGGAGACGACGGCTTCCAGATCGAAATGGGCGAGCAGCGAATGGATTCTTTTTCCCGCTTCGGCGGGGTCCATTCCATGTAAGACCGCGAACAAACGCAAAGTTTCCCCCACGGTCATTTCCGGATCGAGGGAAGGCTCTTGTGGGATATACGCCGTACGGCGGCGCACGGCGTTACCCGGTACCCCGCCCAACACCTGCACCGTTCCTTCCGTGGGCACCAGCGCGCCCGCCAGGAGATTCAACAAGGTGGATTTCCCGGATCCGTTGGGCCCCACAATGCCTGCGAGCTCCCCGGGGCCCAAGCGCAGATCCATATGCTCCAGAGCTTCTATCCCTCCGGGAAAGGTTTTGGCCAGACCTTTGGCATCCACGGCATAGGGCGGGGCCGACGGCGCAGCCAGGGATTCCGGCGCGCTCCCGGAGGACTTGTTTTGAAACATCGTTCAGGATCCCCGCGACATTCCCACCAGAACGTAACTCTCCGTAGCGGTCACGGGATCGGACAGATTCCCGAAACGTCCTTCCGCCCAGGCCCGGAGTTCTTCCAGAACGGACCGCTTCACTTCCACAGGCATCTCCAAGCCGTTCAGGCCCGCTTTTCCCTGCCAGGACTCCAGCGAGTCCATGGGGGAAGACGCCCTTTGCCAAGAGGAAACGATCCGCGATCCGATGGGACGCCATCCCCGGCTTTCCAGTTCCAGCGCCATCGCCTTCCGGACTCCGCCGCCGCCATGCCCCCGGAATCCCCGGTCCTGCAAAAGCCGCCGCATACGATGACTCATCATTTCTTTCACCGATTCCTTTTCCCGTTGCAACCCTCCGGAAAACAGCACCGTGCCCGGTCCGGATGCGACCCGCTCAAGCTCGCCGGCCAAATGCGCCGGAGGCAAATGATGCAAGGAACGGGATCCGAAAACCACGTCCACGGATCCAGGGCGAAGCGGCCAGGTGGCGCATCCATCGGCTTGCAGCAAAAACGCGCGGGGAGTTTCCCGGGTCCGGAACGCGCGCAGCATGGGCAAGCTCAGGTCCAATCCCAGATACCGATGCGCCCGGCGCGCCAGGTGTACGCCGATCTCGCCCGTGCCCGCGCCGATTTCCACCAGGTTTTTCCGTCCATCCTGCAATCCCGCGATTTCCGTAAGCGCAACCGCGACCCTTTCCGGCACGTCCGGGGGCAGCCCGGCGCGCCGGTCGAAATTTCCGGCCTGGTCATCGAACAATGCTCTGTATTCCATTCGGCTCCGGTTAGGCGCTTGTATGAAGCGTCACGGTCTGGTTTCCCCCGGCGCGGCCTTGAACCAAGGTATATGCGACCCTCTGCGCCGTCAACAGCCCGACGTCCGCACCCGCCATTCCAAGCTCCTAAAAGCCGCTGAAATTGCTCGCCACAGTGGTATTCATCTGAGGCTTGCCGAAACTTGTGCCCGCGATGCCGACGTAATAGGTGGCTCCCGTCGCGATGGTAACCGCCGGAGACATGGCAATCCAGGTAACCCCGTTATCGGTCGAATACGAACCCGTGTACGTGGTCGCCGTCTTTATCAGGCGCAGATATACGGGCGCCTTCACGGTGGCGGCCGTCACCGTGGGATGCACGGTCGCCGCTCCATCGGTGGGCCTATTGGTCCATTGGACACCTTGGCCGGGCGTGGCCAGCATGGAGACGTGGCGGCTGTTCGCTCCCAGGCCCATGCGGATCATGATGCCCGTCTTGGCCCAAGGATCGATATTCCCCTGGCTCACGATTTTTGCGACGAAGGTATGATTGGAGTTGTCGGTATAGGCTTTGTACACGTAAGTGAACTCATCATTGGTGCCCCAGATATCCGCGCCGGCTCCCTGGACGACCATATTTCCGCCCACTCCGGCGGCGCAGTTGTTCGAAGTGTTGGCGGGAACGGCCCTGATCTGGAAGCCCGAAGCCCCGTCCGCGCAGGAACCGGCAAGGTAATCGATCCGGAACCAGCCGCGGTTGAGGGTCGTACTCGCGTGGTTGGAGGCCCAATAACCGGGGCTGGAGGGATCATCGTACGCCACCAGATGGATTTGATTCGCGGCCTCATCAATGGTATGCAGCCCGGCCTGATGCCGATGGGAAAATGTCCAATCATCGGCCTTCCTCAGATTGGTCACATTATGTTCATCGTTTGGATCGCCCGGGGTAAATGGATCGGTATGGATGGTCGCCTCGGAATGGATGACCCGGCTTCCCGCGATTCCAAAATCGAAGGGAATGATTTTATCCACCTGGGTATGCGTGGCATCGGTATAAATGGGCCAGGCGCCGATCTGCTTGAATTTCGACTTCATGGCATAGGGAGCGCTGACTCCGGCGGCGGTTCCATAATATGTCACCTTGACCCAACCCCGCAGGCCGCTTCCGCTGTAGCTGGCGTTTCCGAACACGCGCGGATTGGCTCCGCCTCCCGCTCCATTCCGGATTGCCAGAGTGACCTGTGAACCCGTTCCGTTCGGTGTTACCAGGAAGTTCCCGCCCCGGAGGAGATTGACGTCGGGAACGACCTTATGTCCTTTGCGATCGAAGTCGTCGATTTTCACCTTGCCGTTCACGGGATCGGACAATATCGTCACGGATATATCCGCTATTTTGCTGATGTCGATATTCGGTAAGGAGATGACCTTGGTGAATGGCGCGGTGTTGGCCGTGGTTTGCACGTTCCAGCTATTAATTGGAAAGCAATAGACGTTCACCGCCGGATTGGCGGCTGCGCCTGCAGGGAGGTAATAGTCGATCTTAGCGTACGCTCGGGGATTCGCAGTGCTGGAGTAATTGTTCTGCTTGAAGAACGCCGCCCCGGAATTCAGGTTCGCCGCGCATTGGGTCGGGTTGTTCGTGCATTGGAAAAAGAACTCGCCTCCCATCACCTGGTACCCTTGGGTGGCGTCATCGTTGAGACGATAAAGCGGGCTCGCGCTGGCGGGCTTGCCGTTCACGTAATCGTCGTCTATCAGGATATTGGTTTCGATGATGTTCCGGTTATTGAATCCGGATTGAAAGGAGTGGAACGTGTATCCCCAGTAGGCGGAATTGTCCCGCATGTCCCATCCCTGCGTAATCGGGCTGACCATGGTGGCGATGTTCGCTTCGGTATAAACCTGCGCCCTCCCCTTGCCGGTTGCGACGGTCAGTACGGCCAGAAATATCGAAAGTGGTATCTGCTTTTTCATCATTCCCCAATTCCTGTTTCGAATTCGAGAAACCGACCAAGCGGTCCGCCCCGTTTTACTCGCCAAAAAAGCGTCGTTGCTTCCGCACCCATTGTAGTGGTTCATTCCATGTCGGTGAAAGGCTAGAAACTTGCGTTGCTGAACACCGTGGTATTGAGCTCAGAGGAGGAGCTTGTGCTGGCCAAGCCCACGTAATAAGACGAACCCGCCGGCAAGGTGACATTGTTAATGGGGGAACCCAATTGGGTCCAGGAACCGGCGAGGCCGGTCGGCGAGGTCGAGCCGGTGTAGCTGTTTCCGGTCTTGACCAGGCGGATATAAATGGGAGCCTTCAAGGCTGTGTTGACATAGGGATGGAACGTCTGGTTGTTGGGGCTTACGTCGGAGGCGCGATAGGTCATTTGCACCCCATTGACGGGCGTAACCAGGATGGAGACCTCGGCGCTCGTTGAGGTTATATATTGCCGCATCATCAACCCGGCTTTGGCCCAATCGGAGGTCTTTTCCTGATTGTCCACCCGCGCGATCATGGTCAGATTGGGAGTCTGGTTGACGCCGTATTGCTTGTAGACGAAGGCGCATTGATCGGCGGTGGACCAAATATCATTGCCCTTGGTCTGGATGACATGGATTGCGCCGTTATTGCCGGCGCAATCGTCGCTTGAAGCGTTCGCGGCGAAGAAGACCTTGTAAAAGCCCGACCCTTCGTTGCATGCGGCCGCTAAGTAGTCCACTCGATACCAACCCCGGTTGACGGTGGTGCTGGAATGAAACGAGCTGTAGAAGGTGGGCACCGCCTTGTTGGTGCTGGCGGTTGCCACCAATCCGATGGCATTGGCGGAGTCATCAACCGTTGAAAGCTGTTGATCCCCTCCTATTTGGTTCAAGTGGGTGTTCCTGTGCAGGTTGGTGACGAAAAGGGATCCGGTTTGGGAGTTCGGATCGGACAGTATGGTGGCTGAGGTATAGACCAGGCGATTGGCCGGAACGCCCAGCGAATTGAACGGCAGCTTTATGCTGTCCTGATTCCCTGAAGCCCAATTAGGGGGGAAATTGTCGCCACAGCAATTGTTGAAAATTCCCCAGGGACCTATAGGCCTGAATTTGGATTTGATTGCAAAAGGCTGAGGAACGCCGTTGGCGGTTCCCGCATAGGTGATTTTCACCCACCCTCGGGTTCCCGTGGCATTCCGGTAAAGACGGGTATGAGGCGCCCGGGTCGGATCCTGTAGAAACATGCTGGATTCCGTGCCGGTCCCTCCGCTGATCCAGGTCGCGAAGTTGAGCATCACCTGGGAACCGGTTGTCCCGAGGGGGACGATATCGATAGTGCCCCCTTTGAACAATGAAAATTGAGAGACGCCGCTGTTGTGAAAGTAACCCCTCCGATCAAAGTAGTCCACCTGGATTTTCCCCTGCGCATTCGGGTCGGACAGGATGGTCACGGACACGTTGGCAATCTTGCTTATGTCGATATTGGGAAGATCGACGGTCTTCACATGACTTCCTCTTCCCGTCGTTTCCATATTCCAGTTGTTGATGGGATAATAATATTCGTTGACTCCCGAAGGCGCGGGCAAGGCGCCGGTTTTGTAATCGATCTGCACGTAACCTCGACGCGCCACGGGATCATCATAGGAACTATTCGTGAAAAAGGTGCTACTGGAGGTTCCGCGAGTCATGAAGAATTGGCAATTCCCCCCTATGTTCGGAGGAACGCATACCGTATAGAAAAACCCGCCATGCAAAGTCCCCGCGGTTTCGTACTTCATCCTGTACAGGGGAACCACCTTGGCCGGCTTCCCGGATAAGGGATCGGCGTCGATTGTAACGGTGACGTCGATAATATCGGCCATGTTGAACCCGGACGGGAACGAGGATTGGGGAACAACGAAGCTTTCAAAATTCCCATTTGCATTCATGTTCCACCCTGAGAAGGGAACGACTATCGTACCCTTATTCTCTTCCGTGTAAACCTGAGCCGTTGCAAGGCTGGGAATGGTGCCGAGTATGGCCAAAAATATCGAAATCGGTAGAGACCTATTCATCATCTCGCCCCTGTTCAATTCGGTTGTTAAAATTCTGCTGAAAGCGGTTTCCGGATAGCCAAATTAATCGTCAATTTCTCCGGAGGCTTGGTACTTTTTGCGCATATACCAGGATCAAAACCGCAACCATGCCAGCGACTCATCGCTCTGGAAGAGAATGCACCACGTGTAATGGTGCTTGGGCACTTTACCGCTTCATGGCGAAACCCACGGCCCCGATCAGGAATGCGAATGCCACCATGTGGTTCCAGCGCAGCGATTCTTTCAAATACAAGATTGCGAATATCATGAACACGGCGAGGGTGATCACTTCCTGAATCACCTTCAATTGGATGCCCGTGAAGTATTGCGATCCGATCCGGTTCGCGGGCACCTGGAAACAGTACTCCAGGAAAGCGATCGCCCAACTCACCAGGATGACCTTCCACAGAGGAACGTTTTTGTAATGGAGATGCCCGTACCAGGCGAAGGTCATGAAGACATTGGAGATGATCAGGAGGAGGATGGCTGCCATGGCACTCCCCCCAAAAAATAAAAAAGCTTCCGGGGCTGCGGAAGCCCGTCCCCCGAATAGGGAGGGTTCCGCGCCGGAAGCCTGTTCGGTCAAATGTCCGTAAGGACTAAATCAAATGCCCAAGGCCAAGCCGATGTTCAAGAACAGACCCTGGCCGGCGTTGCCGCCAATCAGGTAGGGGCCGTTGCTGAGGACGCTTTCCTTGAGGAAGCCTTCGAATGCGAGGTTTTCCTTGACCCAACGCAAGCCTACGGTCACATCGGAGCCGCCGGTGAGCAAGTTGCTGGATTCATCGCCGTCGACGGGGGTGTCCGAAGTCGCTGCATAGCTGCCGGTAACCGAGAAGCCGGTGAAGCCCTCGAATCCCTTGCCCAGCTGCTTCTGGAAGGCGATGTTCGGGGTCAGCGCCACGCTGTAGGCGCTTCCCTGCTCGAATGCCGCGTACTGTTCGGTCGAATTCGCGCCGAGGAATACGGCGTAATCGCTTTTCGCCTTGAGAATGTATCCCCAAGCCGGCATGACCGTGATTACGCTGGTGGTGGCTTTCACATCGGGCGCCGGAGGCGTTTCGTCAGTGCTCATCTCCATCTGGTAGCTGGCCTCGACGTTGAAGGCATGAGTGCCTTCGGTCGTGGCATCCTTCTTCCAGCCGCCCATCACGCTCAGGGTGTGGTTGGAGACGGTGAATTCCGAGACGCCCGTGGGCTTGGAGACCACGGTGTTTTCCAGGCCGGGCACGATCGGGAGGCCAGTGTTGAAACTGACGGATCCGTACACGTCGCTCGAACCGAGGTTGAAATCGCCGAACGCGCCGATGCCGCTCGGATCGAAGTAAGTGGTGTTTTCGCCCGCCGCGGATTTCGCGGAGACCCGGTTCACGGCCAACAGCAGGCCGCCTCCCCAAGAGGTGCCACTGCCGGCACCGATCCGGAGGGTGGCTGGCGCTGTGGCCCCTCCTGCAGCTGCCCCGCCGGCGGTTACGGCGCCGAACCAGTTCAGGCTACCGAGGCGGAAACTGTAGGCTGCGCTCTGCATGTCGCCCCCGCCGAAACCCGCGAAGTACTGCTTGTCGCCGATCAAGGTGGGACGGCGGGAAAAGTCGTCCACGGTGTTATCCGCGGCGGCATTGCTCTGGGTCACAGAGGTATATAACCCCGTGCGAGGAGCGGCTACCGCGCTGGAGGAGCTGGACGATGAAGAGGGCGTGGGAAACGCGCTCGTGGTGTTGTCCTGGGCCAAAGCCCATCCGGCCAGGCCGGAAACCGCCATGCACGTTATCGCTACTGTTTTGAGTTTCGTCATTGTGACCTGTTCTCCTTTGAGGTGATGGACCATTTGGAAGATTGTGATTTTCCAAAAGTCTTCCAGAAGTTAACAATTTTTGGCCATTTTACAGTTAAGTAAGGTAAGGGAATGTTCAAGTTGCGGTAACCGGGGAATTTCCCTGTTAATAGCCGAATACTTGTTAACACTTGTGAATAGACTGTGAACAAGTAGCGAAATTGCGTTTCATGACTAATATGGATTTTCCGGGGTCATTAGAAAAATTGGAGGTAGGGGTTTTTGGGAAATCAAAGGAAACCAGCTCGCGGACCCGGTGGCAAAAGGCTTGGGGACGGGCGGGATTAAAAGGGGTTCACTTCCGTAATGATGATACTTTCAAAGCGGTTCAAATCCTTTTCGTGATACTGCAGGAAAATGGTTTCCGTGCGCACGCCTTTCAGAATGTTCACGATGAAACGGCTATAGCGATAGACCATGGACATGCCGCGGCCGCTCTCGTCCCAGATCCCGGGAGGCATCTTCTCGCTTCCGATCTTGGATTGGCGGCGCAGCTTCTGCAAAACCCGGAGCATACTGAGAGAGCCTGTCGAATCCATCACGCTCACGCCCACTTTTTCATGATCGGTCACCAGGCTTATCTTGATGGCCCGCCGTTCCGCGATATCCACCTCCGGCCTCGGCCGCAAAAGCTTGCTGTCCCGGTCCTCGGGGCTGATGCCTTCGATGGCGTAGGAAAAAGTGTTGACCAGCAATTCATGGATGAAGATCCGGAAACTGGAAAGCTCGTCGGGATTGACGTGAGGCTTGCACGCCTGGAAGCACTCCTCGATTACCGTCTCGATGGACACGTGTCCGGAGAAGGTCCGGTACAAAGGACCCACCTTGAAACCGCCCGGGAAATACGGACCGAATCCGAAGATGTTTCCCGTGAGCAGGCGGATGGTCAGCGCATGCACGATGGCGGTATCGAAACGATTCTTCTTGATCACGTTTCCAATCCGGAAATCGGTCGCGATCTGGAAGTAGTCCACGTCGTCGTCGGCCAGCAGCACTATCTGCAATCCGGAATTGTATTCCGCTATTTCACGGATGAGCCGGGACTCGCCTTCCGTGCCGGCATCCGTGATCTCCACGAAGACCATTCCCGGGCCGGTTTCCGGAAGGATGGCTCGCCATTCTCTCGCGGGCCGGCAGTCGAAACGGGGTACCATCCGGTATTCTTCGCCCCAGGTAATCCCCGCGTAACAGTCCGCCAGACGCCCCGCCAGGACGGCGTCGGAGCCGAGGAAGATGACGGGAATGGGGAGCGGGGAGTCTATATTCATAACTAAGCCTGACACCGGAGATTATATCATCCGGGCGGCCATTAGTCGCGATTCCCCGTTTATGAAATTTTGGGTTTTTACCCTGGCCAGCAGCATCGCGGAAAGCCCATTAATACGCATAATCCCCAGCACAGGTAAGAGTCCAAAAAAAGAAATTCGTTGAAACTCCGCTAAACCTGGTGCATAATAACTGACAGAAATGACTACCCGCGCCGCATGTACGGGAGAGTGGAGTTTCAGGAGTTCAAAATGTTAACTACAGGGGAAGTGGCGAAATTGTTCCATGTCTCTGCCCAGACGGTCATCAACTGGCTCGATCAGGGTCGGATGCCGTACGAGCGGATAGGACGTGGTCCCAGGCGCCTCACCGAAGAGGCCGTCATGCGCTACGTTGAAGAGATAGGAATCTCTCCCGAAGCTCTGGACGAGGAAATCTACGCCCGCGCCACCAAGGCCGCGGCGGCTTATCGCAATGCCACAGGTCCCGCCGTCGTCGTCACCGACGCGGAACTGAAGGTCATCGCCTGGAACGAGGCGTCCCGCACCTTGTACGGACACACCCAGGTGGAGATGCTCGGCAAACCCCTCAGCAAGATCGTCGCGAAGATCAACGGATCCGACGCCCCGCTCGATTCCCTGGTGCGCTCCCCCTGGCAGGACAAGTCCCTGCAGATTGAAGCCCAGCAGGAAACCCGCTATGGCAAGCAGCTCACCGGCATCATGACCGTCTCCCGGTTCTACATGGATGGCGTGCTCGCGGGCTTCGTGGTCGCCTGCAAGGAAAAAGGCAAGAAGTAAACTCCGGTTTACATGTATGGAACGAAATAGGGCCCTTACCGGGCCCTATTTCTTTTTGCCGACCGTTGAAAACGAGAGCCCCTCCTAATAACCAGGAGGGCTACGAGCCCCTTATAAAAGCGAGGAGCGTGGAGTTTGCAAAGCAAACTCCTAAGCGACGAGCCTAAATCCTATTTCTGCTTGGCCCCGGGCTGCACGAAGCGGAACACCTTCTCGTCGGGCTTGGCCATGCCCAGTTCCTTGCGGGCCACCCGTTCAATGTAGGCACTGTCCTTCTCGAGCCGTTGCTTCTCGATCTCCAAAGCCTGCTTGCGCAAAGCCAGACTGTCCACCTCTCCCAGGAGCCTGGCATTGTCCCTTCGCAGCTTGAACAGATTGATGGCGCCGCTGGGCCCGCTCAGGATATGGTAGACGCCCAAACCGGCCACGCCCAAAAAGACGTAGCGGAGCCATTTCACTCTTGTTTTCGAACCGTTTTTGGGTGCCGAGGTTTTGCCCATGCTATGCGATGCTTCTGCTTGGGAAAGGTAACTTTTTCTCAATACCATCATAACATTTTCCCGCGTCGGCTCCCAGCGCCCCGTAGCGCCCGGCCCTCGCAAGGCGTGGCCTTGCCGCCAAATCAGGGTGCTCATGCGAGACGGAAAAGGGCGCCGGGCATGCGCTTTACCCTTCCTTTCAATTCCAATTCCAGTAGGCCTGCCAACAATCGATGGGGCGCCGCATCGCGGAAACGGGGTTTGCCGCGCGCCTTCTCGGCGATTGCGTCCAAGGTGAGAGCCTCTCGGCCTATCAGGCTCAACAACGACCGGGCTTCTTCGTCCAGACCCGAGGCGGCGGATTCCAGGGCGGTGGGAGCGTCGGACTCCCTTACCGGAATCCATTTATCCACGAAACGCGGTCCGCGCCCGTCTGATTGATCCGCGATGAGGAAAAGCGCTTCCTGGTCGGGGACGTCCGCCAAAGGCGCCAAGTCGAACGCTTCATCCGGGGCCCCGCCGTCTTCGGTGACCCCGTTATCTTCGGCGACCCCGCTGTCTTCAGTGGTCCCGCTCATGGCGAACCGCCGCGCCGGCACCGCTTGGCTGGTGCCTTGCAGCAAACGGATGATGTCCGCGGCGCGCTCCACCAGATGCGCCCCCTCCTGGATCAGCTTGTGGGTTCCCTGGCTGCCCGGTTGATGCACCGCACCGGGCACGGCGAATACTTCCCGGCCCTGGTCCATGGCATAGTCCGCGGTGATAAGAGCGCCGCTGTCATTGCCCGCTTCCACCACCAGGGTTCCCAGCGACAAGGCGCTGATGATGCGGTTGCGCCGGGGAAAGTGCGTGGCATGGGGCGCAACACCCATGGGGAACTCGGAAAGGACGCAACCCTGCTTGGCGATGCGCCGCGCCAAGGGAACGTTTTCCGGCGGGTAGATCCAGTCCAGGCCCGATCCCAGTACCGCCACCGTATGCGCTCCCGCCGCCAGAGCGGCCTCGTGGGCCAAGGTATCGATGCCCCGGGCCAGGCCCGATACCACCGTGAACCCGGCTTCGGACATTCCCGAACTCAGCTCCCGCGCCATCCGCGTCCCGTAACCGGAAGGATACCGGGTCCCCACCACGGCCAGGGCTTTCCGGTCCTCCGGCCTCCAGGCTCCCGCTACGAACAGGAAGGGCGGCGGCTGGGGCAGGGTGCGCAGGGGTTCCGGATACAGGGAGGAACGATCGGATACGATGCGGACCTTGAGCCGCATGCACGTTTCTTCCTGGAACCGCACATCCCTCAAGTTCGGCCCGGCCAGGATCGCCGCCAGGCTCTCCGCCTTGAGTTGGGGACAGACCGCGGTCAACTCCGCCGCCGCCGCCCCGAACACTCCCTCCGCCGAGCCGAACGCATCCATCAGCCGGTGGAAGGTGGCCGGACCCACGGCAGGCGCCATGGACAAGGCCAACATCCTCTTGATTTCCTCGGGAGGCAAATCCCCTCCATCCCAACATGTTTCCATGACCCCAATATACTGCACATTTGTACAGGTTATCAAGGGTGCTTTTCCATCCTTTTTCAGGAGGTGCCTTTTTTTCGCGGATTTTTGCATTTTTTTGAAAGAGGTACCGGAATGAAGCACTATACACTCCCCGATCTGCTCGACATCATGGCCAAACTCCGAGCCCCGGACGGGTGCCCCTGGGATCGGAAACAGACCCATGAAAGCCTCCTCAACTACCTCATCGAGGAATCGTACGAGTTCATCGACGCCGTGGAAAACGCGGACCGGCCCAATATGAAGGAAGAACTGGGAGACGTGCTGCTCCAAGTGGTTTTCCACGCCCAACTGGCCAAGGAAACCGGCGACTTCGACTTCGGCGCAGTGGTGCACGGCATCAGCGAAAAGCTGGTCCGCCGCCATCCCCATGTATTCGGCGATTTGAAACTGGACACCGCCGAATCCGTGGAAAAGAAATGGGACGAATTGAAAAAGGCGGAGAAGAGCCAGGCCAAGGATGCAGCCGCTGCGGAGGGCAACGCGGAAAGCGAGACCGCCGAAGGAGGCCTGGGCCGCATGCCCAGGCATCTGCCCGCCTTATTGAAAGCGGAAAAGCTCCAGAAAAGGGCCGGGCAGACCGGATTCGACTGGCCGGACTATAAAGGCCCGATGGACAAAATCCGGGAAGAGCTGGAAGAGTTCCGGGCGGAAGCGGAAGCCCCCGCCGGCGGAGCGCCGGGCGGCAAACCCGACGGGGACCGGCTGGAAAGCGAGTTCGGGGACCTTCTCTTTGCGGCCGTAAATCTGGGTCGTTTCTTCAAGCTCGATCCGGAAAAGGCCCTGGCCCGGGCCAACCGCAAGTTCATGGACAGGTACGGAAAGATGGAGGAACTGGCGAAGGCGGAAGGGAAGGAATTCAACCCGCTGAGTCTCGAAGAGAAAGAGGAGTTCTGGGTGAGAGTGAAGGGATTGGAGAAGGAGGCCCTTCGTAGCGACATTTCGTCGGGCGTCGGGCGTCGGGCGTCGGGCGAAAAAACCGAAGAACGTACCGAATAGCCGGTACTGCGGTTTTTTCTCTCTTTTTCTTGTCTTTACGCCCGACGCCGAAGGGCGAAGCATCGGCCCCAGGAGGGCGGCCTGTACGCCCGACGAGGGACAGCAATGAAACTGACCGCAATGACTCAAACGACGAGTTGCAGGGACTAGCCCGGAGATGGTCTTAGTGGAGGATCAGGTTATTTACGATTAGGCCGCCGAAAAACACGATCAGGTAGCCGAACCACAGGAACATCAACGGGTAGTTGAAGATTTTATCTTCCATCCGGTGCGCTTCTTTCGGCTTCCGGCGTATTTCAAGGATATTTTTGCGCAGTTGCTTGACGGAAAGCCAAAGTCCGCCCAGCCCCACGATCAGGATCAAAATCACCTTCATGCGCCCATTGCCTCCAGAACCTTCCGAATTCGTATATTATCAATATCGGTAACTTGCTTCAGGTGCACGTTTTAAGGTCATTCAACCTTGCCGATTGACGCATAATTTACTTAATTTTTCACCTTGTAGTGGTTTCCCACTTCCTCCTTCTTTCAGATTTTCCGAAGCATTGAGGGCGGGGAACCCACCCGAGTGAATTGAGCCTTTTAGCTATTTCGAGTGTAGGAGCCCATTCTGGATTTGATCGAAAACATCACGCATCTGGCGACCAAGGTCGCGGAGTCGAGCGGCCTGGACCTCGTCGACGTGGAGATTTTCCGCGCCGGCAAGCGTCGCGTCCTCCGTATCTATATCGGCAAGCGCGACGGCGTGAACGTGGACGATTGCGCCAAGGTCAGCCGGGATTTGGGCACCCTCCTGGACGCGGACAACGTGATGCAGGACGAGAATTACATTCTCGAAGTCTCCTCGCCCGGGTTGGATCGTCCCTTCAAGACCATCAAGGATTACCGCCGCAACCTGGGACGCTTCGTGCGCGTCTCCACGCGGGAGCCGGTGGAAGGCTTGGGAGGAAAAAGGGTCGTGGTAGGAAAGCTGGCGGACGTCGGAGAGGCGTCCATCACGGTGGACACGGACGGAAAGCCCCGTTCCATCCCCTTGGATCTGATTCTTCAGGCCAAGGTGGATGTGAGACTTACTTAAGCAGAGTATAAGAAGAGCACTGGAGTTTTAGATGGCAGCCGAAATTTTTGAAAGCCTGAATCTCATCGCCAAGTCCAAGAATCTGGGCCCTGAAGTCGTGGTCTCCACGCTCCAGCAGAGCTTGATCAACGCGGCCAAGAAGTACCTCAACCTGGCCAAGAACATCGAAGCCGAGATCGACAAGGACTCGGGCGACATCCACGTGTTCCTGCGCGTCAACGTAGTGGACGATTATCCGGACGTGGACCCGGCCCTGACCCCGGAAGAGGTCGCGCTGTACGATGAGAAGTATATGCTCGTGGGCGAAGCCGAAGAATACAATTCCGAAGCCGTCCCCGGCGATTACCTGGAAATGGAAATCCCCATCGAGAATTTCGGCCGCGCCGCCATCCAGAGCGCCAAGCAGATTCTGCTCCAGAAGGTCCGGGACGCGGAACGCGACAAGATTTTCGAAGACTACCAGCATCGCATCGGAACCCTGGTGTCCGGCACCGTGCAGCAGGTCGATCGCGGCAACATCCTCGTCAATCTGGGCAAGACCGAAGGCATCATCCCCCTCAAGGAGCAGATCCGCAAGGAGCGCTACCGCCAGGGCGATACCATACGCGCCTACATCGCCAACGTCAGCACCAACACCAAGGGCCCGCAGATATTGCTCTCGCGCACCCATCCGGATTTCCTCGCCAAGCTGTTCGAGCTCGAGGTGCCGGAAATCTACGACAGCATCGTGACCATCAAGGCCGTGTCCCGGGACCCGGGCTACCGCGCCAAGATCGCCGTGACCACGAAGGACGATCGCATCGACCCCGTGGGCGCCTGCGTGGGCATGAAGGGAAACCGCGTGCAAGCGATTGTCCGCGAACTCTCCAACGAACGCATCGATATCATCCACTGGAGCGATGATATGCATACCTACATCCGCCGGGGACTTTCCCCCGCGAACATAAAGCAGATCACCGATATCGGCGATGGACGCGTGGTGGTAATCGTCGGCGACGAGGATTTGTCCCAGGCCATCGGCCGCGGCGGCCAGAACGTGCGCCTCGCTTCCAAGCTCATCGGCAAGGAACTGGACATCTACGGCCAGACCGAGTTCGGCAACATGCCGCCCGAAGAGAAGGATCTGCTCTTGAAGCCGCGTGAAGGCGTCAAGATCCCCGGAGCCGGCGAACCCGTGCC
>JAQBPN010000005.1 GCA_028287505.1 Fibrobacterota bacterium
GGCGGGCGCTATTTCTTCTTCAAGAACGACGGCCTGCAGAACCAGAGCGTTCTGTATACCATGACGGATCTGGAGGAGACGCCGCGCGTGCTCATCGACCCCAATGCCTTTTCCGCCGACGGGACCGTGGCTTTGACCACCCTGGGCATCAGCGAAGACGGGGAATATCTGGTATACGGCACCTCGGCATCCGGGTCCGATTGGGAAACCTGGCGGACGCGGAAAGTGGAAACCGGAGAGGACCTGCCGGAGCGGCTCGATCGCATCAAGTTCTCGTCCCCGGCCTGGGCCAAAGACGGTTCCGGTTTCTTCTATGGGCGCTTCGACGGGGATCCGGCCAAGCTGGAAGAGGTCAACCGTTTCCAAAAGCTTTATTTCCACCGCCTGGGCGAGAATCAGGATCGGGACGCGCTCATCTACGATCGTCCGGACCAGAGCGAATGGGGATTCTCCCCGGAGGTGAGCGACGACGGCACCACCCTCATCATCACCGTGTGGAAAGGGACCGATCCCAAGAATCTGGTGTTCTGGAAGGACCTGCGCGACGCAAATGGGCCGGTGAAGGAATTGGTGCCGGAGTTCCGGGCCAAGTTCGGGCATTTCGGAGATATGGGCAGGACCTTGTGGTTCCTGACCGATCTGGATTCTCCCCGAGGCCGCATCCTGGCCATCGATCTGGACAGGCCCGAAGAAAAGCATTGGACGGAGTTGGTGCCGCAAGGGGAGGATACCCTGGAGAGCGTGGCCGCCGTGGGAAACCGCCTGGTGGCCTGCTATCTTCGCGATGCCCATTCGGTGGTGCGGCTGTTTTCCTTCCAGGGTGGACCGATGGGGGAAATAGCCTTACCGGGCCTGGGTTCGGTGAGCGGCTTTACCGGCGAGCGCGCGGACATGGAAACCTTTTTCGGGTTCACGGGCTTCACCATTCCCGCCGCCGTGTACCGGCACGATTTCACCACCGGCCAGTACGGCCTTTTCCGCAAGCCCATGCTGGATTTCGACGCGTCCCAGTTCGAGACGGAGCAGGTATTCTATTCCGGCAAGGACGGCGCCCGCATCCCGATGTTCCTGGTGCATAAGCGCGGCCTGGTCCGGGATGGCAACGCCCCGGTTTACCTCTACGGGTACGGCGGATTCAACATCTCCCTGACGCCTTCTTTTTCCGTGGGCAGCCTGCCCTGGCTGGAGCTGGGGGGCGTGATGGCGGTGGCCAACATCCGGGGCGGCGGGGAATACGGAGAAGAGTGGCATCAGGCGGCCATCAAGGAGAGGAAGCAGACCGGCTTCGACGATTTCATCGCCGCGGCGGAATGGCTGATCCGGGAGAAGTACACCCGTTCCGCCCGCCTGGCCATCGGGGGCGGCAGCAACGGCGGCCTGCTGGTGGCGGCCTGCATGGTGCAGAGGCCGGACCTGTTCGGCGCCGTGCTCCCGGCGGTGGGCGTGCTCGACATGCTGCGCTTCCACAAGTTCACCATCGGTTGGGCCTGGGAGTCCGATTATGGGAGCCCGGACAGGGCGGAGGATTTCAAGACCTTGCTGGCCTATTCCCCTCTTCACAACCTCAAGCCGGGAATCGAATATCCCGCGACAATGATCACAACCGCCGATCATGACGACCGGGTGGTGCCGTCGCACAGCTTCAAGTTCGCGGCGGCGTTGCAAGCGGCCCAAGGCGGGCCCGCGCCCACCCTAATCCGCATCGAAACCAAGGCCGGTCACGGGGGCGGCAAGCCCATGACCAAGGTCATCGAGGAAACGGCGGATCGCTGGGCGTTCCTGGTCAAGGTGCTGGGAATGGAATACCGACCGTAACGGGGGATTGGTGAACGGGGACCGGACGCCCCCTTGATAGTCTCTTAAGTCGAACGGCGATAGGCCCTGAACGCCTGGGTCGCCACCCACACCGCGGCCGCCGCGAACCCCGACAGCATCAGCGCCGCTTTGGCCACGCTTCCCCAGGCCTGACCCAGCATGGCGTCGCGCGAAGCCAGCACGGCCCAGTTCACGGGATTGGCGCGCGCGAGCGCCCGGATCCATGCAGGCATGAGATCAGCGGCCATGAAGGCCGTGGACAGGAAGGTGAGGGGAAGGCCGAAGAAATTCACCACGGCGATCAAAGTCTCCTCCCGCCGCGTGACAAGCGCCAGGCCGTTGGACAGGGCGGACATGCCAGCGCCCAACAGGGAGCCCAGAAGCAGGATGGCCAGGAAACCGGGGATGCCGCCCTCGACGCGGGCGCCCAGCAGCATGCCGAACAACAGGATGATGACGGACTGTACGGCCACGGTGAGGGCGGCGTGGAGGACGCGGGCGGAAATGAGCGCGGCGCGGTTGACGGGCGTGGCCAGCATGCGGTCCATGACCCCCTCGCTCAGATCCTCGATGATTCCCATTCCGGACCAGGCGGATCCGAAGAGCGCGGTCATCACCACCACGCCCGGCGTCAGGAATTGGATATAGGAGGCCGCGCCGAAGCCGGGGATTTCCACCACCCTGCGGAAGAGCTGGCCGTAGATGGTGAGCCAGATGACCGGCTGGATCAGGGTGACGGCGATCCAGATGGGTATGCGCAGGGTGGTCCGCAGATGGCGCAGCAACAGGTGGAGGGTATCCGAAAGGAACGCGTTCATGGCCGTGCCTTCCCCGCGGTCTTTTCCGCGTCTCCGGCCTCGCCTTCGCCCTGGAACCTGCGGCCGGTATGGTGCAGGTAGACGTCGTCCAGGGAGGGCCGGCTGAGGGTGGAGGAACGCACGCTGATGCCGGCGCGCTCCAGGGTGGTGATGAGGGTGGGCATGGCGGTGGCGCCCTGTTCCACCCGGGCGATGACGCAGGCGCCGTCCGGAATGAGTTCCAGGATGCCGGCGATGGGCTTCAGAAGGTCCGCGGCCCGCTTGGCCTCCGCGCCCACGTCCAGGACCACGGTATCGCCGCTGATACGGGCCTTCAGCTCGGCCGGAGTGCCTTCCACCACCACTTTGCCGTGATCGACTATGGCGAGGCGATCGCAAAGATGGTCCGCCTCCTCCAGATAGTGCGTCGTCAGCAGCACGGTGAGGTTGCGTTCCTTTTGCAGCCGTTTCAGATCCCGCCACAAGGCGGCGCGGGTCTCCGGATCCAGACCGGTGGTGGGTTCGTCCAGGAAGAGCACGGCCGGCTCGTTGACCAGCCCCATGGCCAGGTCCAGCCGGCGCTTCATGCCGCCCGAATAGGTTTTGACGATGCGGCCGGCCGCATCCGACAGATTCACCCATTCCAGGAGGCGGGACACGCGCCCGGGAATTTCCGCCTTGGGCACGCGCATCAGATGGGCTTGCAAGGTCAGGTTCTCGGTGCCGGTGCCCCACTTGTCCACGCCGGAAGCCTGGGCCACGAATCCGATGCGCAGGCGCACGCCCGCGGGATTCACCAAAGCGTCGCAGCCGGCCACGGAGGCTTTGCCTCCGTCCGGAGCCGTAAGGGTGGCCAGAATGCGCACGGTGGTGCTTTTGCCCGCGCCGTTGGGTCCCAGCAGGCCGAAGATCTCTCCCGGCCGGACCGAGAAGGAAACGCCGTCCAGCGCCTTGACCCCGTTCTTATAGGTTTTTTTCAAATCTTGGCATGCGATGGCCGTTTCCATACGGGAAAAACTAAATAACTTCGCCGCATCCGGGACCTGCCGGCGGCCCGGCTCCGGATTTTGTTAATCTTTCGGGAATGGAAAATCTGAACACACTCTTCGAGAACAACCGGCAATGGGCCAAGGACATCCTCAAGACGGATCCCGTATTTTTCGAAAAGCTGTCCAAGCAGCAATCCCCCAAGTACCTCTGGATAGGCTGTTCGGACAGCCGCGTGCCCGCCAACGAAATCGTGGGCCTGCTTCCCGGCGAACTTTTCGTGCACCGCAACGTGTCCAACCTGGTGGTGCATACGGACATGAACTGCCTGTCGGTGATGCAGTACGCCATCAGCACCCTGAACATCAAGCATATCATCGTGTGCGGCCACTACGGGTGCGGCGGCATCGTGGCGGCCATCGAAGATCGCCCCCACGGGCTCATCGACAATTGGCTGCGCAACGTGCGCGACCTCTATTACCTGTATGAGAAGGAAATGATCGCCATCAAGGACCCCACGGAGCGGGTCAACCGCCTCTGCGAGATCAACGTGGCCAGCCAGGTTTTCAACGTGTGCAACACCACCATCGTCCAGGACGCCTGGAACCTGGGGCAGGAGATCACCGTGCACGGCTGGATCTACGGCATCAACGACGGTTTGCTGCGGGATCTCAACGTTTCCGTTTCCTCGGTCGCGGAAATGCGCCAATTGGGCATCAGGTAAGGACCGGCGCTTCCCATTTCTCCAAGGAGTTCGCATGCGGTTTTTGCCGCGGAAAAATCGGCCCGCTCTCATCCTGCTGCTTGCGGTCCTGCCCTTCGTGGTGGGGTTCGACATTTCCGACTCCTCGGGTACCTATGCCAAGGTTTCCGGAGGCCGCGGGGCGTACCATCTGACCGGGTGCCATCGCGATTTCGATTCCGAGTTCCTGGAAGGCCAGGTGAGCATGCGCCATACCTTCAATACCGGCACCCATGATGAGAGCGCGTCCCTTTGGAAAAAGGCGGGCCCGGAATACACCACCCTCGGCTACTTCGCCGATTTCGTGACCCAGGATCTCACCATCGTGAAAGCGGATTCCGTTTCCAAAAGCAAGGCTGGCGACACCGAGACCGCGCGCGGCTTCGCGGGCGGAGCCTATGTGGGTCTGGATTGGAAATGGGTGGGCGTGGATCTGGGGCTGGCGGCCCTGCTGCTGAACCTGGGGGTGGACGACGCGGAGAGGAACAAAGGCGCGCCCATGCTGGGCCTGCGCCTGGGATTGATGAACGGGATCTACGCGACCGGCGAAGTCGCCGGATCCAATCCCTTTCTTTCCGGCGGCGGCCATGTCAATTTCGGCTTGGGTGGAAAGTTCCATGCCACGCGCGCCTGGTTGGGAGCAGGCAGCTATGGCTTAAACGGCTACAAAGACTTCGGTTCCCTGGGCATTCTCAAGCTGGACCAGGGATTCGGCCCTTGGGACCTCTCCCTGTCCGTGCAGGGGAGCGGCAAGGACATTCCCCCGGCAAACCTGGGGATCGACCACGAGTCCGGATTTTCACTGGGCCTTTCCTACAGGCTTTCATCTCTCGACTGAGAATGTTAGTTTCAGGACCGATGCGCCCGGTCCCGGACCGTCCGGTCCAGGATCGGCCGCTTTTTCTTTTTCCATACCATCAAGGAGTTGAGCATGCCTGCACGTAAAGCCAAAGCCACCTGGCTCGGAGACCTGAAAAGCGGTAACGGACAGATGTCCTTCGGCGGACGTTTCGAACAGCCGTTTTCCTTCGCCAGCCGTTTCGAAAACGGCAACGGCAGCAATCCCGAAGAGTTGATCGGCGGCGCGTTGGCCGGTTGCTTTTCCATGGCCCTCTCCGGCGGCCTGACCAAGGCGGGTTTCGCCCCCAAGCGCATCCAGAGCGAAGCCGACGTCTACATCGAGAAGGTGGGCGAGGGTTTCAAGATCACCAAAATCGATCTGCGCACGGAAGCGGAGATTCCCGGCATCGATCGGGCCAAGTTCATGGAAATCGCGGAAGCCACCAAAAAGGGATGCCCCGTGTCCCAGGCCTTGGCGTCCACCCCCATCAATCTGGAAGCCAAGCTGGCCGCCTGATCTAAGCGGGCCGATCAGGCCTTCTTCTTCGCGGCCAATTCCTCCAGCAGTTCCACCTGGATCTGCTGGATCTCCATCAGGTACTGCCACTGGTGTTCGAGAAGATGGTCGAACTTTTCATGGAGGTTCCGGATCTCCAGTTCCGCCTTAAGATTCACCTTGTAATCATTTTCCGCGCGCTTCCGATCCCGGGCCTCCAAACGGTTCTGGCTCATCATGATGATGGGAGCCTGCACCGAGGCCAGGCAGGAGAGGACCAGGTTCAGGAGGATGAACGGAAAGGGGTCGAATGGCTTGCCGCGCATCACGAGCATGACCACGATGTTGAAGCCGATCCACAGCGCCAGGAAACAGGCGAAGGCGATGAGGAACCTCCAGCTCCCGCCGAAACGGGCGACGTGGTCGGCCATGCGCTGCCCGAAGGTATCCGGCTCCAGGCTTTCCTCCATCAGCTTGTGCGTGATGAGTTGCTCGTCCTTGAAGGTCTGGGCCACTTCCGCTTCCAGGCCCGAGAGCTTTCCCTTTTCGGTACCCAGCATCCGCTGCACGTATTCCGCGCGTCCCCGGTTCAGATCCTCCGTGCAGATGAAGCCGTCGGGATCCCAATCCGTAACCCCTTTCCGCAGGTGATCGGCCAGGGCCGTGCGCAGGGCTTTGTTGGGAACGCATTTGCCGCGCGGCAATTGGCGTTTGCAGATGGAACAGGTGACGAGGGTTTTGGGTTGCATGATTGCCGCCTCCTCGCGTAACATTAGTTAAATTGGTCCCATGCGGCCCAAGATCGCCAACACCCTGGCACTGCTTCTCATCCTCGCGTCCTTCGCCTGCCTGGTTCCCGGACTGTTCCGGCCTGCGCTCACCCTGGACATCTCCCCGGTACTGCCGTTCCTGGGCAAAATGGCAATCTACCACCAGACCCGCAGCATCATCGGCACCGTGAAAAACCTGTACGATACGGGTAACCTGCTGGTTGCGGGGCTCATCCTGCTCTTCAGCGTGGCGGTCCCCTTCGCCAAAGGACTCATTCTCCTCTACGTGATGGCCCTCAAGCGGGCGCCTTTCCGGATGCGGCTTTTCCGTTTCGTCAGCGCCATCGGGAAATGGTCCATGGCGGACGTGTTCGTCATGGGGATTTTCCTGGCCTACCTGGCCACGGGCGCCGCCACCGGCGTCACGGCGCAACTGCACGAGGGATTCTGGTTCTTCCTGGGGTACTGCCTGCTCTCGGTGGCTTCCGCCCAGTTGATGCAAGTGGACGCCTCGTCCGCCGTGGGCGCCTCGTCCACCGTGGCCGTACCGTCCGCCTCCTGATGCCTTGAGCGGCGGCCCTTGGGCCACGCGCATCATCCCGCCAAGGTAGACCGGGTCCGCAAAAGGCCGAATTCCGGCGAAACGCCAACCTTTCCATATAATTTACCCAGGGTTCCGGCCTAATCTTTTTTTCATCTTCACCCGCCCAAAAATTATTTTCGGAGGGACACACTAGTGGGGGCTGGTTGTTCCCCGCGTCCGTCATCCGCATCCGGTATCGGAATCCTGGAGAGTAAATGGCCCCGTCCAATCCTGATTTTTGTCCCACCGGCATAGCCGGTCTCGACCATATCCTGCATGGAGGTCTTCCCCGCCACCGCTTTTACATGGTCCAGGGAGACCCGGGGGTGGGCAAAACCACCCTGGCGCTCCAGTTTCTCCTGGAGGGCGCCCGCAGCGGGGAAAAAGGCCTGTATATTACTCTTTCAGAGACCAAGGACGAGCTGATGGCCGTGGCCGAATCCCATGGTTGGAACCTGGATTCCATGGACATTCTCGAATTGTCGTCCATGGAAGAGCAGATGCTGGCGAACTCCCAGAACACCCTCTTCCACCCTTCCGAGGTGGAACTGATGCAGACCGTCCGCATCGTCATGGAACATGTGGAGCGGCTGAAGCCCGATCGCGTGGTCATCGACTCCCTGTCCGAGTTCCGCCTTTTGTCCCAGGACGCCCTGCGCTATCGCCGGCAAATGCTTTCCTTCAAGCAATACTTCGCCGGAAAGGGAATCACGGTACTTCTGTTGGATGACAGGACTTCGGGAGAAACGGATTTACTGATCCAGAGCATCGCCCACGGCGTGGTTTCCCTGCGCCGCCTGCTCTCCGACTTCGGCACGGAGCGCCGGCAGATGAGCATCGTGAAGTTGCGGGGGCTGAAATTCGAGGACGGCAGCCACGATTATTCCATCCTGACCGGCGGCATCAGGATTTTCCCCCGTCTCAAGCAAACCTCCCATGCGAAGGGCTTCCGATCGGAACCGCTTTCCTGCGGGATCCGGGAAATGGACGACTTGCTGGGCGGCGGGTTGGAGCGCGGGACCGGCACCCTGTTCATCGGACCCGCGGGCGTTGGAAAATCGACCATCGCGGCCAAATATGCCTGCGCGGCGGCGGATCGCGGCGAAAAATCGGCGATTTTCGTGTTCGACGAGAATCTGCACACCTATATCCAGCGCGCGGAAGCCTTGGGCATGCGCATCAAGGATCATCTCGAATCGGGCCTGATCAATCTCAAGCACGTGGACGCCGCCGAAATCAGTCCCGGGGAAATGGGCTTCGAAATCTGCAGAATGGCGGACGAGGACAAGGTCAAGGTCGTGCTCATCGACAGTCTCAACGGTTACCTGAACGCCATGCCGGAGGAACGGTTCCTGCTCCTGCAATTGCATGAGTTGTTGGCCTACCTGAGCCAGCGGGGCGTGGCCTCGATCCTGGTGATGGCCCAGCATGGCTTGCTGGGCGACATGCATTCGCCCGCAGACCTTACCTATCTGGCCGACACCGTGGTGCTGCTCCGCTATTTCGAATTCGCGGGAACCATCAAGAAATCCATTTCCGTCGTCAAGAAACGCAGCGGAAGCCACGAAAACACCATCCGGGAATTCGCCGTCCGGGACAATCGTATTTTGGTGGGCGAGCCGCTTACCGATTTCCAGGGCATTCTCCGGGGCGTCCCGAATTTCCTGGGCGGTTCGGAAAACATGCTCGAAAACAGGTCCGGGATCCATTAAGATGGCGGCTTTGGAAGAACGCATTCTGGTGCTCGCGCCCACGGGGCGGGATTCGGATCTTGCCTGCGAAGTGCTGCGGAAAGCCGGTTTCGCGGCCATGGCCTGCATCAACCTGGAATGCGCCGCGGAAGAATTGCGGCGGGGCGCCAGCGCGCTCATGCTGGCAGAGGAAGGCCTGTCCGCCCAGGGCATGCCCGCCTTGATGTCCTTCATCGCCGGGCAGCCAGCCTGGTCCGACATTCCCATAGTGATCCTTACGGGCGCCGGGGAAATGAACGAGACGCGCATGCGCAACCTGAACACTTTCGCGCCCGCCGGGAACGTGACTTTCCTGGAGCGCCCCTTCAGGCAGATGACCCTCGTCAGCACCATCAAGATGGCCTTGAGGGCGCGGCAGCGCCAATACCAGTTGCGCGGCACCTTGTCCAGCCTGGGGGAAAGCGAAGAGCGCCTGCGCCTGGCTTTGGATTCCGGGAAGATCGGCGCCTGGGAATGGAACGTGATGAGCAACCGCCTGGTGGGTTCGATGCGCTTGCATGAATTCCTGGGCCTGCCCGACGGGACCCTGCGCGGCGGTCTGGAGGCCCTGACTTCCCGCATCCATCCCGATGACTCCGCCTCTTTCCGGGACGCGGTGGCATGGGCCATGGAAGGCGGCGTGGACTGCGAAATGGAATTCCGGGTCCTGCGTCCGGATCAAGAACTGCGCTGGCTGTACACCCGGGCCAAGGTGTTCCGGGATCGGGAAAACCGTCCGGCCCGAGTGATCGGGGCCACCATGGATATCAGCGAACGTAAGCAGGTGGAGGACGATTTGCGCCGGGGCAAGGAAACCCTGGCGCAGTCCCAGAAGATGGAGGCGATAGGCAAGCTGGCGGGCGGCATCGCCCACGATTTCAACAACATGCTCACCGCCATCAACGGCTACAGCGAATTGCTGTTGGGCCAACTCCATGACAAGGCCGCCCTGAACATCGGCCTGGGGGAGATTCTCCGCTCCGGCAAACGCGCCGCCGCCCTCACCAACCAGTTATTGGCCTACAGCCGCCAACAGCTGATGGCATTCCAAAGCGTGGACGTGAACCGGATCGTGACGGGGATGTCCGGGATGCTGCGGCGGCTCATGCAAGAGGATATCGATCATGTCCTGCGGTTGCAACCGGACCTTCCATGCATCAAGGCCGATCCGAGCCAGATGGAACAGGTGGTTCTCAACCTGGCCCTCAACGCCCGGGACGCCATGCCTAACGGGGGACGCCTGGAAATCGAGACGTCCCTCCTGAGGCACTCGGTGGACGGCGAGGCGAAATACCGGGACGTGCCGCCGGGAGCCTTTGTAAGGCTGACGGTGCGCGATACCGGGGTGGGCATTTCCGATGAGTTGAAGTGCCGCATCTTCGAGCCTTTCTTCACCACCAAAAGCCTGGGCAAAGGCACCGGAATGGGGCTCTCCACGGTTTACGGCATCGTCCAGCAATCGGGAGGATACATCGTGGTGGACTCCGTGCCGGGCGCCGGTTCCGTGTTCGAAGTGATCTTTCCCGCCGTGGCCGGGGCCAGGAACAAGGCGGAGGATTCCGAGCCCAAGAGAATGGCGCGCCGGCGCTGTCGGGAGACCATCATGGTGGCCGAGGACGAAAGCTCGGTGCGCGTCTTCCTCCGGCAATTGCTTGCCGCCCAGGGATACACGGTGCTGACCGCGGCCAACGGAAACGAGGCCGTGGAAATCGCCCAGGCCTATCCCGGCGAAATCCATCTGCTCATCACGGACGTGGTGATGCCCGGCATGGGCGGCCGCGATCTGGCCGAGCGCCTGGGGCGCGAACGTCCCTCCATGCGCATGCTCTTCATATCGGGTTATACCGACGATGCCATTCTCCATCACGGAGTGCTGGACGGGGACACCGCTTTCATGAACAAGCCTTTTCCTCCCGCATCCCTGTTGGAAAAGGTGCGGGAACTGCTTTCCGTCTCTTCCGCGCATTAGGCGCGGCCGGCCGGTTCAACCGCGCAACAGCTCCATCCGGATCCGCAATTCCTGCTCCGTATAGTTCGCCTTGGGTTTCTGGTAGGCGGATATCAGCGCGACCCGATCGAACGGGGTCTTGTTTTCCGGGCTTCCGTGCACCAAATGCCGGTCGAAGATCAGGATCTCCCCGGCCCTCAGGATCAAAGGCGCCGCGGCCGCTTCGTCCACCCCCAGGGTCCGCAGGTCTCTCTCATAAAGGGCGGACTTTTCATGAGGAAGAAGGCCTTTCAGATGGGAGCCCGGAACCGCGAAGATTCCGCCGTTTTCCGGATAGGACTCCGTGAGGGACGTCCAGCAAATCAGCCTGGGGAAATGCCCGTCATTCTCATAGACCGCATCCTGGTGCCAGTCGATGCTGCGGCCTTTGCCCGGGGACTTGGTGATAGTGGATGTGAAATGCAAATCGACTTCGTTTCCTATGAAAGCCCTGCCGATGGCCTTGAAGATGCCGGACGCGACGTATGCCCGGATTTTCAGGCTGCGGATGTGCAAACCCACGGTGAAGCGCCGGTATTTGGTCATGGCCTGATATTTGGGATCGGACGCTTTCCTTTCCTCTTCCTCGGCGAGCAATTCCAAAGTGTCGGCTTTGAGGATTTCCAGGTCTTCGGCGGACAATCCCGACGGAACGATCAGATAGCCGTTTTCGCCATAACTCCGGATTTGATCAGGTGTGAGGGATTCCATATGCGATCAGAAGATCCAATGCAGGGCCACATTGGTGAAATAAAGGGACGTGCTGCCGATATATTCATAACGCGTCGACTCGAATTGGCTTTTGCGATGATAAAGTTCCCCGACGCCGCCGAGGGTATATTCCGTGGATTCGTCACCCCAAACGCGGGATCCTTTCAACCCGAAGCGCAATGAGATCCGGACGCGATCGAGGATTCGGAGGGTAGGCATAACGCCCACGGCAAGACCCAACTCCTGGGATTTCCTATCCGCGATAGGAGGATAGTTGTCGGTCGTGGCCCAGTCGGTATGCGAACTGCTCCGCTCGTAGCCGGCGGATAGGAACGGGTTGAGGTACATGTACCGATTGACCCTGATATCCTTCTCCAAGACCAGATTGAAGCCGAAGGTTTCCGATGTCGTTTTGTTGAAGCCGGATTGCAGAGTAACGGGGGATTCGGCGTTGTAGGTCGGAAGCTTGTTATCGAAGTAGTTCTCTTCCCGGTTCAGGGTCCGGATTCCATTGAGGCCGATCCAATACTTCTTGAAGGCTTTCATTTTACAGGAAGGTCCATTGTCCCACCCGGCCATGACATGGGATGAATCCGGGTCCCAGGCCCGGGCATACAGGGCGGACAATAGGATCAACGGAAACAGTTTTCTCATGAAAGGCTCCTCGGCCCCTTAACCCGGGCCCGGAAAATGGATTTCAGATGGATGCGGATCCTCCGGAAAAGATAATAAGTATCACTTTGCCTCCGTCCGTTCGTCCAATTTGGAGGCAGGCTTTCGCAAAGGATTCTCCATGGGGACCCCGTTTTTGGCATTGATGCTCTCCCTGATTGCCGCCGCGCCCGCCGTGCACGGCCAGGCGCCTGATTCGGCCCAACCCTCGACCCCGGCCGCCACGCGCGAGGAGAAGCGGGCCATGAAGGTCCGGACCGACAAGGTGCGGCGCGAAGCGCGCATGGGCCACAATTTTTTGATCGGGGCGGGGCCGGTTTTCTGTTTAGAGGCGCCGCTGGTGAGCCAGGCCGATACCAAGGTGGAAAGCCCGGGCTTGGGGATTTCCCTGGGATATCGTACGCAGCTCAAGGAAAAAATCGGTTTCAAAGGAGAATCGAAATTCTACCTGGCCTCGACCTACGTATCCGCAATCCGGGACTCGCTGGGAAGTCCGCACGTCACGAACCATCCATTCTCCTCTTTCGATGGATATAAAGGGCAAACGGTTTTGATCGAAACCCTGGGATCCATGGTAATCGGACCGTTCGGGCGGTTTACCCTGGATCCTGGTCTCGGATTCACATGGATCCGGCATTCCCTCGATTCCATCGGCGTCACGGGGGATGCGGGGGATTTCCAGGTTCCCCTGGTCCGGAGCCTCACCACCGTTGACCTGTCCCTCGCCGCGTCCATGCTGTTGGGCAAGCGGGACGAATACAACCTCTCCGTCGGGGAAATCCTGGGGATTAACACCGCCTCCGCGAAAGACGGGTTCATCCAGGTCTTTTTCGGATTCTCCTACGCTTTCCAATTCCCCAAGGGGTAGCGGAAAAACCGGTTCAAAAGTATCAGATGGCTCCCGCCCGTTCGTTTTGCCGGGAAGCGGACATTCACGAAGGAATCGCCATGGCAAAACATGTTTTCATTTTATTGGTTCCGGTATTTTTCGCGTCAGCTCATGGCCAAGAGGTTCGCGCCCAGGCGCGTTCGGCCCACAATCTGTTCATAGGCATTGGGCCGGCAATCAGCATCGCGACGGAATTCAAAGAGAATAGCACCGCCTTTTTGAGCCCGGGCACCGGACTCTCACTCGGCTACCGCAGGCATTTCCGGAAAAGATTGGGCTTCAAAGCCGAATCGCAAATCGCCTTCGGCCCGACCTATGCCACTTTTGACAGCATAGTCGCTCCCGCCAATGGGCGGGACGAATCCATTGTAAGTTCCGGCGGGTGGGGCGGACAAACCATCCTGTTCAATGCAGGAGGCGCGCTCGTCATCGGCCCCTTCGGGCGATTCAATTTCGAGCCGGGGCTCGGTGTGGCCTGGGGGCGGCATACCGTCGATTCAATCGGGGTGAGAGGGTCGGCCGGGGATATGAAGGTTTCCTCCGAAAGGATTTTGACCTCGGTGAATTACTCCGTAGCCTTGTCTTTACTTCTGGGCAAAAAGGATGAATATGATCTGGGCATCGGGCAAATCCTCGGGTTCAATCTTGATCCTCCCGGCGGCCCGGAATTCCTGGGCCAATTTTACCTGCGCCTATCCTACGCATTCCAGTTCCCCGACGGATAGGGGTCAGTACAGTTCCGACTTGATCTTGTCCACGGATTCCTTGAGCGCCGCGTACAGCGCCTTCAATTCCGCCAACTCGCGTTTCATCTCCTCGAACTCGTCCCATTTCGATCGTCCCGCGGAAGCCGCCGCGGCATGGCCGGTCCCCTCGGCGCCCGTTCCGGAAGCCGCTTCCTGGGACCCGTAACCCGCCGGTTCCCCAGTGCCGCCTCCCGCCCGGGACTCGTCGTGCACCCGCACCTTGTCGCGCCAGCGCGGCTCCTTCCATCCGGGCCGCTTGGGCAGCAGTTCGGCCAGGGATTCCGCGCGTTGGGACAGTCCCGTAAGCAACGCCTCCGCGTCTTCCAGGCTTTCGATGGGATGCAGGCTGGAAGCCCGCAGGCGGATTTCGTTCAGGGTCTGGCTGCCGCGCAGCAGGAGCACGGCCAGCACCGCCAGGTCCGGCTTGTGCAGGTTGAAGCGCACGTCCTCCAGGAAGTGCCGGTATTTGTAGAGCGTCCCCTGGGAGCCGTAAGGGATGAAGGTCACAAGACATTTGCGTTTGAGGCCGGAGAGGGCCAAAGACACGGTGTCTTCATCGTACTCGGTGACGGGTTCCCGGCTGCTCTTCTGGTTGCATGCGTTACGCAGCGCGTTCAGGGTCATGGGATAGTAATCGGGCGTGGCCAGGCTCTTTTCAAGCAACGTTCCCAGCACGCGGGTTTCCTCTTCGGTCAGCGTTTCGATGAGCATGGGATGGCTTCCTCGCTAGGTATCATTTGGGTTACCCGTGGCCCCGGGACGCGCCGCCGTCAGGGATGGGCGCGGCCGTTCCGGGGAATGTACTTGAAAACGGACTGGCCGAAGCCGCCCTCGGAGTTGCTGCCGGTCACTTCCCTGGCCACCGCCAGCACCTTGGCCTCCGCGTTGGCCACGGCGATGGAAAACGGGAAATCCTTCAGCAACTCGTAGTCGTTGTCGGAATCCCCGATGGCGATGGCCTCGCCGCTATGCAGGCCCAGGTGGCCGAGAAGTTCGTTGGCGCCCAGCAGTTTGGAAATTCCCTTAGGGGTGATTTCCAGCATGTACTCTTTGTAGAAGGTGTTGCGCAGGATGACCGTCTCCACGTCCAGTCCCGCCAGGCTATCCGCCGCCGCCAGCAGATCCGCGCGGTGGCCGATCAGGACCAGCTCCACGAGATGCGCGCCCCGCAGTTCCCCCCAATCCGGCACCCGGCGGGCATGCGCCGTGTTCTTGGCGATGAAGTCCCCGTTCATGAGGGCATCATGGCGGTGGAACACGTCGGCGGTGGCGCCATCGGGATTGTGCCCCAGCACGATGGGATCGAGCGAGAGGGTATTCAGCCGCTCCACCGCTTGCAGCAGCAGGGGAAAGGGAAAGTCGCGTCCGCTCAAGGTCCGGTTTCCGCCGATGTCCCGGAGGATCATTCCGTTGTTCAGGATGCAGAAATCCACCAGGCCGCCCAGGTCGAGCCTATCCAGCAGGCGCAGGCAGGTGGTCCAGCGGCGGCCCGTGGCCAGGCAGGTGCGCACCCCCATGGCCCGGCAATGTTCCAGGGCTTGCCGGTTCAAATCGGGGAGATTGCCGTCGTCATCGAGGAGGGTCCCGTCGATATCGGTAATCACCAAACGGTAAGGGGACGGGGTCATATCCAGGAAGAACTTATCATAATCGTCGGCGTGCGTCCATGGGCGCTTGGCCCGGGCGGCGGCGGGGCCAAGCGTCGGTCACGCGTTGGGGTTGGGTCTCGTGTGGTTGGGGCTCTAGGTGAGGTCGACGGCGGTCAAATCGATAGAAAATCGTGATAACTATTGTCGTTATAACAAATAATAGTGTACCTTTGAGTCCGGGACGGTCCGTTCCCGATTCCATACTCGAAAGGTGTTTCCATGAGCTCCAAGTTATCCCCCATCAAGAATGGCCCTTTGAAGATTGAAGGCGAATTCCAGTTGTGCGATTCCGCCGGCAAAGCATTCACCACTGAGGCCGGCAAAGCCGTGTTCCTGTGCCGTTGCGGCCAGAGCATGAACAAGCCTTTCTGCGATGGGGCCCATCGTGCTGCTTCATTCGCAAGCGACGTTGTCGCGCCGTAAGAGCTTGGCCGGGGGCGGGGGGTCCGGCTCGGACGCTCCGCCCTAAGGCTTGCTGAAACATTGGGTCCTATTGAATTCGGGCTGATCGAATGCGCGGTCTGATGCCCGGACTCGCAAACGGACGCAGCCTCGCCATGGGTCTCGCGATCGCGCGCCCGAGCGACCGCCCGAATTCTGCGCCAAGCGGGCTGCGCGACTCGCCGGACCCCCCGCCCCCGGCCAAGCACCCTCATCTCATCGAGGTCGGGTCCGATACCACCTTGGGCCCAATCTTGTACTGTCGGGGTTGGGTCGCGTGCGGTTGGGTCGAATCCGTAAATCCTTGGTCTGAACCGTAATATTAAATCGTGGGTCTATTCGATCCTGCTCTCAAGAATCCTCCTAAATCCCTCATAAAACCGTCTAGAATGAGGATTTTTCAGGAATTTATGTAATAAACATCCCATCAACATATTGTTGATAGTTCGGGCCCGGGAGTATATTTGCTTTAGACTAGGGATGGAACCGGGTAATGGATATTTATCAGTACGACGACTTCCGGCTTTTCCTCAAGGAAAGATACCATCAGAAGATGTTGGATGTGCCGAAGTACTCCTACCGCAAGTTCGCCAAGGAGGCCGGCTTCGCCAATCCCGGGTATCTCAATGACGTGATCAAGGGATTCAAACCCTTGAGCGAAAACGCCGCCGAGAAGATGGGCAAGGTTTTCCAGCTCAAAGCCCATGAGATCGAGTTCCTCAAGTTGCTGGCCTTGTTCGGACAGGCCAAGTCCCAGGAGAAGAAATCCCAGCACTATAAACAGATTACGGTGCGGCGGAACCGCAGTCGCTTCACCCGCCTCAATCCCGCCATGAGCAAATACTACCAGGACTATCGCTACCTGCTGGTGCGCGGCGCCATCGAGGTGCTGGACTTCCGGGGCGATTACGATGCCTTGGCGGCGTTCCTGGATCCGCCCGTACCCGTGGCGATGGTGAAAAAACTGGTGCGGGATCTGTGCGAATGGAACCTGGTGGAACAGGGCCCCGATGGGCGGTATCAGACTACTTCGTCCGTGGTGGAGCCCGGGAACCTGATGCCGGGAATGGGCCGGCAGTTGAACGGGGAATGGCTGGCCCAGGCGCGGGAAGCGCTGCATCGGCTGCCCAAGGAGAAGCGCCACGTTTCCACCATGGTGCTGAACATCAGCGAGGCGCTGAGCCGGGAGATCAACGAGATGGTGGATAAGTTCCGCGAAGAGGTGTTCCGCAAGGTGGAGTCCGATCGCAACCCGCAACGGATCATGCAGCTCAGCGTGGCCTATGTGCCCAAGTCCAGGATCAAGGGGTAAGCCATGAAGAAGACCGAACTTGCTTCCCTGATGAAGGCTCCGCTCGCGGCCCTTTTCACATCCTTTCTCGCATCCCTTTTTGCGGCCATGCTCCTGTGCGGATGCTGGGGCGCAAAGGAGGACGCGCGCGTGGCCGGCGGGGACGATATCCCCAACGACGTGGAGCCGCTGGGAAAGAAGTCCGCCCGGGCGCGCGACGATTCCGCCGATTGGAACGGATTCAAGACCATGCCCCGCACCAGTCCGGGCATGTACGATACCACCGCGGTGCCCGATTCCATTCCGGACACCACCGGTTCCGGCAAGGCGCAACCCAAGGCCTCCGGCATGGCCAAGCGTTCCGCCGATCTTCCGCCGTTGTTGGATCCGCTGAAGCCGTTGGATACCCTGGTCACCAAGGTGGTGGACACGGTCAAGGGCACGGTCGAGGCCGTGCATACCACGGTCAAGGACTCCATTCTCAAGGTGGACAGCACCGTGTTCGTGCCCGTGGATTCCGCCCATCCGGATGCGCCCCGGGGCGTGTTGCAGGTGGCGGGAAAAATCACCTACGCGGACACTTCTCTCTGGAAGGCCTACAAGTTCACGGACGCGGATGGGGACGGATTCCTGGCGCCGCGCGCGGGTTCGCCCAATCTTGCGGACCTGGACGTGAGTCTCAAGCTTTCCGGCGGCGTCGTGGAGCGGACCGTGCAGCGCTTGGCCGCCGGGGCCGATCTCGACTTCAACGCCCGTGGGGACAACCGGCTGCTCTCCAGCGCCGTGGTGCGCACCCTGGGCTTGGATACCCTGGACGTCATCAAACTGTTGGATGCGGATGGCGATTCCATCGTCCTGGATTTCAGCAAGGACACCAATCTCGTGGACCTGATCGAGGAGCATCACTATCCCGACGGCGCATCCTTGGTTTCGATGACGCTCAAGGCCCGCCTGGTGGTCTTCTCCAAGGATTCCACCAGGAACTATGCGGTGCGCTTCCAGCGGACCACGGTTCTCAAGGACGGATCCGTGCTGGAGGCGGCGGCCAAGGGCTCGGCGGCGGATTCCTCCTTCCGCGCCGGTACGGACGCTTTATGGACGGAAACCCTGACGCCTCCCGCCGGGGACAGCATCGTCTCCCATGCGCGCACATTCATGGTGCGGTTGCCCTCCGCTCCCGGAGCCTTCAAGCAGGATCTCCTGTTGGACCTTTCGGTGGAAGACCGGTATCGGACCGCCGCCTATGAAGGCTTCAGCTTCGACTTCCATTCTGAGACTCCGGTGGCGGACGGAGACTGGCCCGCGACGGGCGCCGTGAAATCCATCCTCACCTACCGCGCGGGCGGAAAGACCACCTTCGGCGGCCAGGCGGTGGCCTCCGGCATGGAAGGCGAGGTGGTGACTTCCGAGGGCGCCTCCCTGACGATCTTCTTCGACCGTAACGGCGCCGCTACCCGGCGTTAGTCCTCCCTCTCGATCGATCCTGCGCTTGCGCCGGATCGATCGCCCGGTTCCTCCCGAAACGCCACGGGAGGAACCACTCTTTTCCTTCCTTACGACAGCCCCTTCCCGACCTTGTAGGGTTTTGTTTTTTTGTAATACGGAATTCCACCATTACCAATTAATTGAGGAGTAAATACGTAATATGATTATAGGTGTATTGATCTGTTCCTGAACGCAATATCCGCTTTTATTTGCTTAAATAATGAATAAATATCATGGAATACGTAATATCCTATGAATCTAATCATTTCTCATACACTGTAATTCGGGTATCATTAGAACGTAAGCACCAAAGGCATAGGGAATCCCAAGTGGAATACCCGGCCGAAGAAACCCCCGAAAGGAGTGCTCTCATGAAAACCCGAATCACCTCCAACAAAAAAATCCTCGTCGCCGCGACCGCAGCGGGAATGTTCCTGCTCGCAGGATGCTTCAGCGACCCTTCCTCCCCCTCCGGCGACCAGGGGGACATGACCGCGACCATCGAAGGCCGCGTGCAGGGCGATGCGGCCCTCGGCAAGCGCTCCGCCGGATCGGCCGGGATCGAGGGTGCTACCGTAACCGTTATGCGTATCAAGTCCGACGGATCCCTGGAAGCGGCCGCTTCGGCGGAAGTGAAGACGGACGTCCAGGGCCGTTTCTCCGTGAAGACGGCGGCGAACGAAACCCGCGAACTGGTGGTGGTGGCTAAGAAAGAAGCCAAGGAATGGAAGGCCGTGGTGAGCGCCAAGGTGAAGCAGGGAACCGTGGTGGTCTGCCGCCCCCTCGACACGGAATCCTCCGTGGAAGCGGATGTCCTGGTCAAGGTCCGGGGCGAGTCCAAGACCATGGAAGTCTCCTTCGCCGACATCGCGTCGCATATCGACGCGGAAATGTCCCTGAAGGCGAGCGGCAAAGCCGACGTGGAAGCCTATCTCTCGGCCCAGGTGCAGGCGGAAGCCAAGGCCCGCGCTTCGATGCTGCTGGCTTCCTCCGGGAAATTCACCTTGGCCCAGATCGACAAGGCCAATGAGGCCCGCATGGATGCGGAAGCCAAATTGGAAAGCGACCTGGACGCCGCCGGGGATCTCTCCGCGGATGCCAAGGCCAAGATCGAAACCGATTTCCAGACCGCCGGATTCAAGGCTTGGTCGGATGCCGGCATCGTCCTGGGCGAGGTGGCCAAGGCCCACGAAGCTTCCTACGAGGCGATGGTCCGGATCAGCGCCGGCGCCACCGTGGAATCGGAAACCAAACTGACCTGGCTGCACAAGATCGCCCTGGAAAATGCCGTCACCCTGGAAGCCGCGGTGAAAGAGGACGTGAAAGCCTCGGGGGGCCAGAGTGAAATCGCCGTCGATGCCGGAACGGCCTTGAAGGCCTCCTTGATCGCGGCCAAGACGGAAACCGAAATCGACTCCGCTTTCGCGACCTTCCGAGCCTCGGTGTCTTCGGGACTCAAGGGTTTCGTGGAAACCACCCTGGGCGGCAAAGTGCTTCTCAACGATTCTTCCAAGGCCCGCATGGAATTGAAGGCTTCCCTGGAAACCGCCGTCACGGCGGATAAGGTCGCGGAAGCGTACCAGAAGTTCTACGTCTCCGCCGAAGCCGAAATCAAGGCCAAGATCGCCGGCTCCATCGGCACGGCCGATTCCGCCAAGGTCAACGCCCTGACCCGCACCGCGCTTCTCATCGGCATCCAGGGTAACGGCGGGGCTACCGTCATCCTGCCCGGATTCTCCCTGAGCGGCAACGTCGAAGGCGGCGTCTCCGGCGCCGACGTGCAGATTGCCAAGGTCAACGCCGACGGCTCCCTGGAAATCATCGGCGAGATCAAGACCCAGACGGATGCCCAAGGCGGGTTCACGATCCATACCGATACCAAGCTGCCGGACTCCGTGGTGGTGGTGGTGACCAAGAACGATTCCAAGCTCATGGTCCTGATCGACTCCGCCACTTCCAAGCCCGTGCAGGTGGGTACCGAGACCACGGTGGAAACCCAGATCGTCCAGCAGCTCATCAAGGACGGAAAGACGGGGATCACCTCCGAGGAGATCAAATCCCACGTGGACAGCAACGTGGCGGCGGAAGTCAAAGGCAACGATAGCGCCATAGCGCATCTGATCGGCAGCCTGGAACTTGCCGCCAAGGCCCAGAACGGCTTCCTGCTCGACAGCGGTTTCGGACTCTCCGCTTCCGGCCTCAACCTGATCGCCTCGGCCCGCGCGGGCGCCCAGACCAGGCTGGAAGCCGACCTGAAGGCCGCCGCCGGCGCGGCCGCCTCCGTGCAGGCCGCTTATGACGCCTACCACCGGACGGTGGTGGACGCCTATGTGCAGGCCGGCCTCGACGCGAATACCTACGCCAAGTCCATGCAGGTCTACGCCCAGGCGCTGGCCCGCTTCACGGTCGGCGTCACGGCGGAAGCGAAGTTCTCCCTGATCAAGAGCGCCCACGCCCAGGCCGCCCACGGACTGCGCACCGCGGCGGAAGCCCAGGTGAAGGCGGCCGGCGCGACGGATGCCACCCTCAAGACCTTCATGCAGGCCGGAGCCGCTTTCCAGGCTTCGGTGGATGCCGCCGTGAGCGCGGAAGCCATCGCCTCGGCGTATGCGGCCTATGATGCCTCGGTCACGGCCTCCCTGAAGGCCGCGCTGATCCTGCAGGCTTCCGCCATCGAAAGCCTCAATGCCAAAATCCGCGCCGCGGACGGCGCCCGCGCCGATTTGATGGCCAAGGTCCAGGCCGCCGCCGATGCGGACGCCGCGGCCAAGGCCCACGTGGAGTTTTCGGCGGCGGTGCAGACCCAGGTGAAAGCCGCTTTCGGCGGGGGCCTGGGCGCTCCCACCGGCGCGCAGGTCGATGCCATGGCCCAGGCCATGATTCTGGCCAACATGGGCGGATAGACCAGATCGGCGCCCAGGGACGAGCGAGGAGAGGCTTACCACTAGAGCTGTCAGCATGAAGGTGGGTAAAAAGGAGAGGGCTCAATACTCTCCTTTTTACTGACAGAAATAATCGTTGTTTTAACTCTCTTGTCGAGTGGAAATTCATGATTTCGGTTAATTTTGGGAAGAACAAAGAAGTCCTTTCGATTTCCTTCCATCAACGGTCATAATGCCTATCCAGCACCTTTTTCTTAGATTGCCTAAAGCATTTTCGGAGGAAACGATGAATAATTTTATGGCGAGGTTTTAGGTTGGTAGAGAATCATGCGAAAACGGAATTTCAGGTCAAAGGAATTCAAGTAAGTATCACGGATGAGGGCTCATTCCGCCGAGTTCATATTCTAGGCAAACATGTAAATCCAGAAGTCGCTTACCATTGTATGGAAAGTGAATTCAAGACGGGACATTCCATTGAGACAATCACGAAAATTGCCTACTCCAAGGGCAAGTCATTCAGAGATGAACTCGAAAGAAGCGAAAACCCCAATTACATGTTCAGGCCGTTGCAAATATTTCTTGATGCGTTTTCAATCGATTTGAAAAACAAGAAGATCCTGGATTTCGGGTGTGGCGCAGGAGCTTTTGCACTAAATCTGGTAAAGCTTGGAGCGGATGAATTGGTAGGCGTAGAAGTGGAAGAAGGCTTAATTGATATCGCCCGCCTAAGAGTGCACGATTTTTATCCTGAGAGCCGATTTAAAATCATTCCAATTCAGTACATTGACGGTAATTACAGGTTACCCTTTGGGGATGCGGAGTTCGACATTGTTTGGCCTCATGCGGTTCTAGAACATGTGTTTCCAAATCAAAGAGGGTTTGTGCTGCAAGAGCTCTGGAGAGTTCTAAAACCGAATGGAACCTTTATTTTGGATGGCACCCCGAACGGGCTTTGGATAAAAGAGGCACATACCTCAAACCTGTTTTTTATAAACTATCTCCCGCTTGAAATGGCAGCTTTTTTTGCGCGTCGCTTTTCAAGTCGAGTGCCCAGGAACCAAAGCACGGAAAATCTACTTGTTCGAGGATTCAGAGGGTCCCATTACTGGGAAATTTCAAAATACCTTCCTGGTGCGGAATGGGTTGGGCTACAGACCAGGAAGGAGTTTTCTGTCAAAATCAAATCCTGGCTAAGGGAAAGCGACTCGCCGATCAAATCGGCAATGAAAAAAGCCATAGGGCTAATCCTTCTTATTATAGACCCAGTGTTGAGGCTTCTTCGGCTTCCACAGACGGCAGTAATGCCATGGCTCTTAGTCGTTCTGCGAAAAAAGTGAGCCTGCTTCAAATTCCAACTCTGAGAATTATTCGAACAAACATTTCTTTGGCAAGAGCAAGATTTAGAGATCTCACCAAAGTGCTGCCGACCTTGCAGTATACTTGCGTTGTGATTATTCGCTGAATACCTGCAGTTTTCTCGATAAATTGGCGTCTGTTCCGCTTTGATATTCATAGAAGACCTGAATCTTCTTTCCCTGAGCCTGGGCTGCAAGGAGCGTCGCCATAACGGACTTCAAGTCATCTATATCTACATAACTATCTCCTTGTAGAAAATAAAAAGGTTTAGCAACTTCGTTAGTAAGGAAGGTAACCTTGCTATTCGCTTGGTCAGCTTCCCACGAGACAGACTTGATCGTAAGCAAATCCCCCCAAGAAAACGCGGCTTGAGTTGCAATCGGGATCCATAAAGTGGCGAGAAAAAAGTAGAGCGGTTTCATTGTTAACCCTTTCTTAAGTAAATGAGCAATATCAGACACGGTTCTCAAAACTCAAACGTTCGGCTAATTCACTAATCAATTTCAAAATTTCATGACTTATGGTATCGATGCCTTGATGTATGGTCAATATAAATCATGGTGGATTTGATGAGTTCCCCGGATTTATTGGAACAATGGATTGGAAGGTATCAATTCGCTTCCATTAGCCAACCAAACCAATTCCATATCACCAGGTTCAACACTTACAGTAAAAGACGTGGTTCGATTGGTTGCATTATAAGTGCTTGTTACCGGTGCCCATAAATTATTTGATTTAATATGTTTTTGAACATAATACTTGCCGGCGGCAACAAGAGTTGAAGATTCCGCGGTTGCAATATCACGGACATCCTTGTTTAATAAAATCAAGTATTTGTTGAAGGGGGCATGTCTGACATGAAGCATTCCAACGGCGAATCTGTTTGGCATACTAGAAGAGCTTGTGAGTAAATTTTGAGAAGCGCCCAATGAGGCGATAGTTGGTAGTCTAACTTCTTTGGAAGAAGAATCCATGCTTCCTCCATGCACGGTATTTTCCCAATCCAGTTTGAGAAGCGTACCTCCAAAATTTTTCATTATCAAATTAATCGATTGAATCGTGTCGTAAACTGGGTGGTTGATTCCGCCGTACCCATTTTCAGTTGGGCTATTGTAATTTACGCTTCCAGCGCGATAACTAGGTAAGACATATGGCCAATGGTTTGGGGTATCATAGCAATACCAGATAATACCCTTGCCCCCGTATAATAAAGGTGTGAATGCGGATTGTTTCAACATGGCGAGTGATTGAAAGGGATAAAATAAATGTTGCATTCCCAAGACAACGGCCCAAAATGATTTTCCAGGGTGTGTAATTCGCCCGGTAACGGGTGTAGTACCCTTACAATCGGTTTCGCATTCGCTAGTGGCTTGGCTTTTTCAAGTGAAGGGTCAAAGCTCGCCACCAGTATCACGCCTGTCTCCTTCGCGGCTACCAGTAACGATCCGGCTGCGGGCACCATGTTTTTGTATTCTAGGGGTTCGGTTGGAGTTTCTCGGTTGTCCGGAAACGAGAGCGTATTTTCTTGCGGACGACCGGAACCTCCAAGCGACATTTCTCACTTTCCTCTCTATTGGAAAGTCAATTACCTTAACGGTTGACGATTCGAAAACCGTTAACAATGGCGGCTGCCAGATCGTGAGCGTAATGGCTCAATGATTCTTCGGCGTCAAAAAGGACGGGTCCCCGCGACTTTTTCGACGTCTCGGGATAACCGCCACGTTTCCTTCGCTTTGTCGGGATTCTCCCTCAGCAGCATCGAAGGCTGCATCTTCGGTGCATCTGTCCTCCTTTTTCTTTACCCTATGATGGAAGTCCGGAATTGATTACTAACACCGCCTAATTTCCAAAAAAACCCAGAATACCGGTTCGAAATCGCCACTATTTGTGTTTTTTTAGGGGTTGAAAAAAGGTAAAGTGAAGTACTTTTTTCTTCAAAATGAGTTTCTCCCCGGAAATGGCCTCGGGGGATTTCATTGCGCCGCTCACCTGCTCCTCCGAGGAAAAATGCCGAAGCTCGGCCGACTTTGCATGTTAGCGCCGGCTTTTGCCGCGGCGGCCCTCCTCGGCGGTCTAACGAGTTGCATGCGCGGAGACGGATTCGCCTCTCCCTCCGATGAGCGGAACCTCCGGCCGTTGGGAACCTTTACCGGTAAAGCGCTCTTCGGCACGGACACGGCGGCCCGCAGCCGGGTCATCGACCTGGTCCACCCCAAGGTGGCTGTCCTATGGCGTTCCGTCGGGCACAGGGACAAGGTGACTTCCAGCGGCCAGGCGGTCATCGATGCGTTTCCCCCCTTCGCTTTTACCGTCAACCTGCTGCAACCGCCTCCCAAGGAGGTGATTGACGCGCCGGAGATTTCCTTCGGATTGGTCTGCCTTTTCTCGGACGTGAACGGCAATGGAAGCTTCGACCGCGTCATGGATCCCCGTTTCACCCCGGGGTATGCCGTCGTCGATTCCCTGACCCACGTCTACGAGCGGGCGCGGGATTCCCTGGCGGCCCATTCCATGACGGAACACCGCAGACTGGTGACCGAGTTCTTCCATCTCGAGCCTTCCGGACTCATCGTCCGGGAAGACGGGAACACGCCGGATACCATGTGGTCCAAGGATGTCGTCCTGAACAACGACGGCGACATCGGCTTCGAAAGCTTCCTCGGATATGTCCGCGTGCTCGAACTCCAGAACCGCTGGGAACGCTTTTTCGCCCAGCGCAAAAAGGATAACGAATACTTCTACAAGGAGTTCCCCACCCTTGAACATCCCCGCAGCTTCGAAATCCGCTATGAGCGGTCCATTTTCCCGAAACCGGGCCAGGAGGAGGAGTTCAACCGCTGGGCAAAGCGTACGATCCTGGCTTGGAACATCTTCGGAGTGGAATCCGTCCGCCTTCTGCAAAAGGCGTTTGTGACCGGAATGCTGGACTATCCGTTCTCGGGATACGGAGAACCGGGGCAGGATTGGATGGCGGGGCGGAGCATTACGGACCTGCTTCTGTTTCTTCCCACGGAAGCCAGCCTCGATTCCCTGCGCGACGCCGTTGCGGGAAGCTCTTTCCGCATCGACCATTCGGAGCGGATGCGGCAGGGGTACAACCTTGTGCACTGCGACGACCAGTACGTTTGCGACGTGCGGGCCGTGCGAGATTCCATTCTCGTATATCTCGGCGCTTCCGAGGCCTATTTCAACGCGCCGGCCACCCCATCCAAGAGTCCCTTTCCTTCGCCCGGGAAAAAGCCTGCGGTGACGCCTGTCCAGGCATTGGCGGCATTCCAGGGGCGCTACGCCCTCAATGGCAGCGATACCGTCACCCTGGCGGACCGCGGCGGAGAGCTTTGGTGCGATGCCGTCGGGCTAGGCCTGTTGCGCGTTCTGCCCATCGACTCTTTCGGAGTCTATTCCCCCAAGGTGGATTTCCAGGGACTCCTCACGCCCGGTGAGTTTGGACGGCCGGACCGGTTGGTCCAATATCAGGGCGACTATCGCTTCGTTTTCGAGCATATGGGGACGAGTGTTCCCGACGACCTCCTGTCCCGCATCGACCGGGCCTCCGGGTTCATCCGCGTGGATCTCCCGGATTCCGTGCTGGGCCGTTTCGCGGGGATTTTCGATTATGGGGGGGATACCCTCCGCATCACCTTGGCCGGCGGCGACAGCCTCAACGCCGCCATTCCCGGTCTGGCCAAGCTGGTTTTCCATGCCGCGGGGGATTCCCTGTTCCGGTGCCCTTGGGGGGAGTGGTCGCTCGCCTTCCAGGGATTCAACGGCCGATCGTTCGATCGGGTGGTTTTCGCCAACGGGGGCGTGAAAAAAAATGTCCCCGCATTCGGCCAGTTACCGTCCAAGCTTGTGAAATCGGTCCGGGAGGACGATTCGGGAATCCAATGGGTATCCGCGCAGGCGGGCACCGGACGGGACGTATCGGTGGAGGTGAACGGCCGGAACCACTACGCCTGCTCGGACGACGGGCTATTCCTGCGTCCGGGGGACGGATACCTGGAGGGGTTTTCCCGCACCGGCCCGACCGATTCGATATCGTTGAGGCAGGGCGGGGACTTGGCCGCCTTCCGCATCCCGGGAATGCAGGGAAAGACGGCGGTTCTCGAGTTGCGGCAATGCGCCGAGAGGATCGCGAAAAGCAAAAGGATCAGGATATCGGTATGGGCGGGATCGGATCGGGAAAACCTTCGCTTGTTGTACGGCGATCACCAATGGATGGATTCGGACACGTCCGGAGTCTATTGGTCCTTCGACTCCCTGGCCGTCGACTCGGATCCGTTCTACCTGGTCCTGAAGCAGGAAGATACCCGGGACGCCCCCTTCCGCAACGCGTTCGACGGGTACCGCTTGGGGATTCGCCCGTGAGCGGAGCCCAGGCCGTTCCCGATCTGGAGCAGGTGTTCCGCAAGTACCGGGACTTTGTGTACCGTACATGTTACCGGTATTTCCGCGACCCGGGAGACGCTGAGGATCTGGCCCAGGAGGTTTTCCTCAAGCTCCACACCCGGCTGCCCGCCTTCCGCGGCGACTCCGCGCTGACGACTTGGATCTACCGCATCGCGGCCAATTGCTGCATCGATGCGCTCCGCAGCCGCAGGAACCATGTCGCTTACGAGGAGGCGAATCTCGACGACATGGTGGGGCGGAACCTCGCCGGCCATGGAGACTCGGTGCTGGCCCGGATCGATCTGAACCGGATCCTGGCCCATACCGATGACCGGACACGGGAAATCCTGTTCCTTTCCCTTGCGGAAGGGTGCAGTCACGAAGAGGTCGGGGACTTGGTGGGCATGTCGAAGTGGGCGGTCACCAAGACCATCAATCGATTCAAACAGAAAATGCAGGCCGGCAAAAAAGCCTGGCTGTCGGAGTTGTTCACAAGGGAGGTCCCATGAAGCTCGATGAAAGGATTTCCACGGAAAACGGGAATCCGCGGAGACCGATCTCTTTCCTGAAGATGGAAAAAGCCATTCTCGGAGAGGCAACCGCTCAGGAGCGCGTCCAATTGGAGCGGGAATTGGCGCGGGATGACGGTTTGAACGAATATTTCGCCGAGATGAAAGCGACCCGCTCTTCCCGGGACTGGCCGCACCTGCGGCGTTTGCTGCCCGCATCCGTTTCCCGCGAGGCCGGCCTGGGAACTACCCTGGCCGGATGGCTGGAGACCCTGTTGCCCAGGCCTTCCCGATCCGTAATGGCTTGGTCCGCCGCTTTCGCCATGGTGCTCCTGTTGGTCCTTCCCGTCACCTGGGTCCGCATGCAGGAGGAGAGCGGACTCCGATCCAAGGGCGGCTCCCGTCCCGAGGTCAACGTGGAGGTGGGCGGAGTGCGCTTGGCGCCTGGCCAGAGCCTGCACGTGAAGAATGGGGATATCCTCACTTTCTCCTACCGCAGCGCCAAACCCTTCTATTCGCAGATCTGGTACGCGGAAGACAGCGGCGTTCCCAGCCATTTCGAGGGCAAGGAAGAGGCCAGCCTATATTGGCCGCCGGCTTCCTCCTGGAAGAAGGCCCCCCAGCGCATCCGCTTGGAAGGGAATTGGAAGGTCCAGCGGATCCTGATCCTCGCTTCGCCGGAATCCGCCCCGGGCGCGGATGTGGGCCGCGTCCTTTCCGGTCAGGAAAAGCCCAAGCAGGGCTCATACCTCTTCACCTTCGACCTGCTGCAGCCGTGACCCGATCCTTGCTCTTCAAGGCGATGTCGGCGATGCTGTGCCTATGCCTGGCCGGCCGGGCCGAGGTGCGCCGCATCAGCCTGTTCATCGGAGTGGATCAGGGCCTGGAATCGGAGGTCGCCCTCAAGTTCGCTTCCCGCGACGCCGCCGAGATGGCCGGACTCTTCCGCCAAACCGGTCTCTACGGGCCCGAGAACGTGATGTTCCAGTCCAACGCGTCCCTGGATCAGATCCGCCGCGCCATGAGCGCCGTGGAGGCGACCGCCATCAAGTGGAAAAGCCAAGGGGCGCAGACCTATCTCTTCGTCTACTTTTCCGGCCATGGCGACGCGCAATCCCTGCACGTGCGCGGACAAAAGCTGAAGCGGGACGATCTGGTGGCCTGGCTCAACAGCCTTCCCTGCGAACTCAAGATCGTGGTATTGGACGCCTGCGAATCGGGTGATTTCCTGCGCTCCAAGGGCGGCCGTTTCCTCCAGGACCTTCCCGTGCGCATCGACGATAATCTCAAAAGCCATGGCGTGGTCATCGTGAGTTCCACTTCCCGGGGCGAGCTGGCCCAGGAGAGCGATGAGTACAGGGGCGCGGTATTTACGCATCACCTGGTGAATGGCCTGCGGGGGCTCGCGGACTACAACAGGGACGGATGGGTCAGCCTCCAGGAGTCCTTCGAATACGCCCGCCGCGCCACCGCCACCGATGTGGCCATGTCCGGGGCCCTGCACCAGAACCCTTCCTTCGATGTCGATCTGGTCGGCGGATCCGACCCGGGCCTGATCCCCATCGACCGGGAGAAATCCTGGATGCTGCTGCGGCATTTTCCCTCCGGCACCCTGGACGTCTTCGATGCGGGATCCCTGGACCTGGTCTCGCGGGTCTGGCTTTCCGGAGCGGACAGCCTGGCCTACCGTATCCAGACGGGAAGCTACCTGTTCCGGTTCCGCGAGGGCGGCCGCGAATATCTCCACTCCGAATCCGTGAGCAAGAACGGCGGAGTGCTCATCGATCGCACGCGCTTCCAGGAGAAAGTGGCGCGCGCCTGGGCGAGCAAGGGCGGCTACTCGGTGCGCCTCAACGGTTTCCAGACCGCTTACGGATCGCCGCATCCCTTCCCGGGGTTTTCCATGGGCATGGCCAGGCTTTCCTATGTGTCGCGCACCGCGTCCGACAAGCTCTCGGTTTTTTTCGGCGTCGGATCGGGACGGAGTTCCGACTCCGCGACGGGGCTTTCCAACCGGCTGGATCTCTACAGGATGGGCGTTGCGCGCACCTTCTTCCTGGCCGGGAGCCGCCGCATCCGGTTTTCCGCGGGGGGCATGGCGGCCTATAACCTGGTTCGCCAATCCGTTCGGGACGGGCGGTTCGCCGGGCCCGACATTCCCGGGGCCTTCGGCACCGTGCCGGCAGACCAGACCGATTGGTTTGATCTCTACCAGGCCGCCGTGCCGCTGGAACTGGAATGGAACGTGACCGGTCGCTTCTGGATTTCCGGGGAACTCGATTACTCCGTCTACGGCTATCAGGATCGCGCCCGAAACTATTTCCGGACCCGGCTGGAAATGGAGCCTTTTCTGCAGATGGGATTCCATCTGTAGTTGAATGGGCAAAGCGGAGGCCCGGGAAACGGCCATCCTCGCTTCGGCCGCGGCGGGTTTCCAATCCGCCCGGCCACCCAAAACAATTGTCCTTATTCCGAAGTCTTCAACGTCTAATCATTCATAAAGCTTTCATTCACCCGCCTGAGCCCAGGCACATTCTAGGAGTCCTCTTGAAAATCAAATCCATTATCGCCGGCCTGGTCCTTCTCACCTCCGCCGTCTCCACCATGGCTACCGCCCCCAAGGTGTTGAACGTCGCCGGTTCCGATGGTTGGAACTACAATTTCATCGTCCGTTCCATCCGCTGGGACGCCAATGAAAACACCATCTGGTTCGACGGTTCCCCCTCCAACGCCACCGGTGAGCACTACTCCATGTTCTACATCTACGCATCCGGTGGTTCCACCGGCCAGGCTCCCGAGTCCGGCAATTCCATCGAGGAAGCCAAGGCCCTTTTCTCAGCCATGTCGCTGGCCCGCTCCCTGAACAAACAAATCGGGTTCCAGGTCATCAAGCCCCTCATCGGCCGCTACGTCTTCTCCTCCATCCACATCATGGAATAAGGATCGGGGCCAAGGGGAACTGCCATGCGGAGGAGACGGGGCGGTTGGATTATCGGGCCGTCTGGCCGCTCAACCCCATCATGATGTGATTTCCGGGGTTGGAAGGCATGCTGCCGGGAAGGATGCGAACGCCGCGATTGTCGGCTGTTTCCCGACCCAGCAGATCCCGCCATCCCGCGAGCGGCCCGAATGCGCCTGTGAACGCCTCCTTCCGCCCCCAGGGTAACCGGATGGCTACGGCCGCTCCCGCGGCCAGGCTCCGCTTGGCGTTCAACCGCCCATGCCCGTAATGCACGTCGAACCCCGGAGTATCCTGCGCCGGATCGCCCACGCCGTCATCGGCGCCCGCTTCCAGCAGGCGCTTGAGGTCCGCGGGCTTGCGGGCGGGATCCTGGGCCAGCAGGAGCGCGCAGACCCCGGTGACATGGGGCGCCGCCTGGGAGGTCCCGCTCCAGTAGGTGCCGTACTCGTTGCTGTCCGAGAAGTGCAGCCCGTAGATGAAATTACCCGGGGCGCAGACGGAAATGTGCGGCCCGTAATTGCTTCCCTTGGTGGTGTCCCAGGGAAAGGATTTCACGTACCGGTCGTCGGGACCGGTGGCGCCCACGGCGATGACCCCGTCGAAGGCGGCGGGATAGTCCGGCACGTCGCTGCGCGAGTTCCCCATGGAAATCACCATGGCCACGTTCCGTTGCAAGGCGTAGTCGATAGCGTTGTGCAGGACGGTGGTATTGCCGTTGGGCCCGCCCATGGACATGTTGATGACGCGCGCGCCGTTGTCGACCGCGTATCTGATGCCCGCCGCCCACCAGCTGAAGTATCCCCAGTTCTGGTTGTTCAGCACCTTGACCGGCATGATGGTGCAGCGCGCCACTCCCGCCATCCCGAAACCGTTTCCGCTAATGGCGCCGATGATGCCGGCCACGTTGGTGCCGTGCCCAAGCCCATCGCTCACATCGGCGCTTCCCGGAAGGGATTCGTTCTGGGCATCGTTGGCGAAGGCCCAGCCGTTCACGTCGTCGATGAAACCGTTGCCGTCGTCATCCTTGCCGTTGCCGGCGATCTCGCCCTTGTTCACCCACACCCGGGCGGCGATGTCCGGATGTTTGGTGTTGAGGCCGCAATCCAGGACCGCCACCAGGATGCCCGTGCTCCCGGGATTCAGGTCCCAGGCCTCCACGGCCTTGATGTCCGCGCCCGCCTTGCTCTGGGTGGTTTCGAATTTCCGGACCCCTGGATTCCTCAATCCGTATTGCAGGTTGAAATAGGGATCGTTCGGATCGGCCGCGATGCCGGCGCCGCCCGCCGCGCCCATTGTTGAAGCCGCGCCATGCCCGAACCCGATCCCGTCCAACTCCACCAGATCGAACCTGCCGGTGGCCTTATAGGCGTCCAGCAGCGCCTTTTCGGAAACCGCGCCGCGGGGGAAGCGGAGGACCAGGGTCCCTTCCTTTTCGTCCCAGGGGCACATGCGGGCGATGGGCTTGCAGGCGAAGCGCCGGCCGAGATTGTCCAGATCGGCGGAGGCGAAGCGGGGGTAACGCGCGGGTTTCGGGTTGGAGGCGGAGAGCGGGGTATTTGCGGAGGGAAGGGGAGAGGGGGCTTGGAGCAGGGTGGTGGGTTTGGGGTGGACCAGCAGGCGGATTTCCGGGGGGAGCGATGGGCCCTGGGAAGCGGATGCCGACAAGGCTTCGAATGCCTGAATAAAAGGAAAACCAGTAATCCCAGATTAAGCCTAAGAACAAATGAGAACACCATATTGAAATATGTTGGCGCTTTAGGCATGTCCAAGTCAAGTCTCCTTGCTTAATCAAAGGGATTCCACGTTTGCGGACGTTGAGAAAATGGTAACCAATGGAATTGGTGCTTGCTTTTATTTGAACGTGTGGTACCTTCATTTCAACTTTAATCCGATGGTTTTCCAACCAAACGGTTTAGAGAGGGGATTCCGAATGAAAATCTTGATTTCCGCGCTTTTGTTCGCAGTTCAGGTCGCAAAAATCCATGCAGCAGGATATTTCGGATACGGTCTTCCGGTATATCTCGACCAAAACACTAATACCATTGAACATTACAGCCCGGCTTTGCCGGAACCAATCCGCAGCCATTCACATGGGAATTCCTTCGCGAATAGTCTGAAATCATCAATCAATGCGAATTATCCGGGTATTTATGTAAATCGGGTCGATCATCGCGATGCGGCGGTTACCTACAATTTTCTCGTGAATGACGGCTCCATCCAAAGCTATGAAATGATTTTTTATTCAGGTCACGGAAAAATCGGAGCGTCCGGGGATAATACCGGCAATGAAGCCGCTTTCGTAACTTACGAACATGGTTTTGTGCGCCCCTCCAGCAAAACGTACGGGACATGGAATCGGTGGGTCTTCACCGATTTCTGCCAATTCCTGAGAAACCACAATCCTTACTTTTACCAGAATATGTTCGGAGGGCTTCACGCTGTCTTCGGATACGAATCAAATATGTACTTCTACATATACGGTTATGATTGCTTTCCATGGGGATGCGGAGGTCATGACCGCTCCGAAGACAAGTGGATACCTTTCGGCCCCAATTGGGCTAAGCCCAACGGGAAAAAAATGTGGGATGACTACAAAGACATAAACCTTTATGAACAATACGTTGTCGGCCACAGCAGCAACGCTCCGGCGGTCGTATATAACGCCTATATAGGCTGGCAGGGTGCAAGCATATTTCTCGGGCATACCGAATATATCACAAACATCTTCAATGGGGATGTGCCGATCGGGACGTTGAAACATGAATACGTAATCAACGGTACGCCAACTTATAATTGAAGGAAGAAGCGATGCGCAAAGTGATCCTCCCTCTATTGACCGCCTTTATTTCCGGGTTCGCTGGAATTCCCGTTGACATAAACGGCAACGTCTCCGCAATGATCAAGGATTATGCGAATGGTGTGGGTTACACCCACAAATCGGGATTAAAATCCGGAGTCGTATCGTACCCATCGACAAATCATGGAATTGAATGCCCAAACGAATTGAACACGGCAAGTGCCATTACCGAGTGGAACGGGAAGAAATTCAAACCTTTTCTTCTGGTCCACGACTCAGCGCTTTACGGGACCATGGCGAAGGTCTTCAAAAAAAAGGTTCTATCGCTTTCGAATATCGGTGAGAAGATATCCGACGAGGAAATGCTGATTCAGGATGGGAGAAAAGACTCTCTTTCCTACTTTATCGCCGCGCCGGGCGATCCCGGTTTTGATTTCCTCAAGAACTTCGCCTACTACAAAGGAATCGCTGAGCAGGCTGTTTCGGATATGAGCAGCGCTTTAGAGTACGACAATTATGAAATCACATTACAAGACGGGGCCCAGACCAGGTTGGATATCCGCTTCAGAAGGATTTTTCGAGGCGGAATTGTACGAGGTAACGCATCCTTTCTCTATGTGGGTCTCGAACAAGATGGGCGCATTTACAAGATACGGGCGAAATGGCCGGAATTCATCGAGGACGGATCGGCCGAGCGGGCATATGCCCAAAGACCGCGAAGAACCGTCAACGAAATCCTATCCGAGGCTCGGTCACGGGTCGAAAATATTCCAGACATCTCCAATAACTCAGAATCGATCTTTCACCCTCAAAAAGGTATAATTGAAAGTATGGCCTTGGCCTGGATTCCACAGGAAGAGTCTGGTAGGATGATTATCAAGCCTGGGTTTTCTTTCATTTCCAAGGTCGATTATGAAGGTGGGGTCGTCATGAATCCATATCAGGACGTATCGTTCAACAAATAATGGATTGGAGGGGATGAAATGCGGATCCTTTTGCCCATGTTCTTTTTACTCCTGCTCTCGGCATGCGACTCCGAAAACGAAGCCAATGATGTTGAGTTTTCGGTGAGCTACGACAATTCCGATTCCTCTGTGGCGAACGGCCCGTTGGACAGCTCTTTGAACATCGTCTATTCTTCCAGGGACAGCCTGAAGTGCGAGTTTGTGGCCGACGTAGGATGCGGGCAGGATGACTATGTATTCAGGTCCATCCTGATGAACGATTCGACATTGGGGTTGTCCTATGTGAATCATTCCGGTAAAGTTTGCGGAGGCATCTTCCGAACGAAAGTGGTGCTAACGGCATGGTCGAAGGAATATGACCTGCGGCCGATTACGCGGATCGACTTCGCCGGATACCGACTCTCCAAAAAGTAAAAACACGTTCTCGCCTTGGCGAGCAGATTCGCCTATGGTTAAATATGGATGGACCTCCCATCCACCCCCAGCGCAGCCTCCTTCATCGCCTCCGCCAAAGTCGGATGCGCATGGGAACTCCGGGCGATGTCCTCCGCGCTGGCCCCGAACTCCATGGCCACCACCGCTTCCGCGATCAAGTCCCCGGCCCGGGGTCCGATGATATGCACGCCCAGGATCCGATCGGTCTTCTCGTCCGCCAGGATCTTCACGCGGCCGTCTATTTGCGCCAATGCGCGCGCGCGCCCGTTGGCCATGAAGGGGAATGAACCCTTCTTGTAGGCGATGCCGTCGCTCTTGAGTTCTTCCTCGGTCTTGCCCACCGATGCGATTTCCGGATGGGTGTACACCACGTTGGGGATGGCGTTGTAGTTGACGTGGCCGTATTTGCCGGCCAGGCCTTCCACGCAGGCCATGCCTTCTTCCTCGGCCTTGTGCGCCAGCATGACGCCGGGAATCACGTCTCCGATGGCGTAGATGCCGGGCACGGAAGTCGCGTATTTCTCGTCCACGGAAATGCGGCCGCGGCCGTCGGGCTTGATGCCCACCGCTTCCAGGCCCAGGTTCTCCGTGTTGGGGACGCGCCCCACCGCCACCAGCACCTTGTCGCACCTGATGGGATCCAGGCCTTCGCATTCCACCACGGCGCCATCTCCTTCGGACTTGGCCGATTTCACCCGCGTGCCCAGCTTGAATTCCAATCCCTGCTTGGCCAGGATTTTCTGGGCTTCCGCCGAGATCTCCACGTCCATGCCGGGCAGGATGCGGTTGAGGTATTCCAATACCGTGACCTTGGCCCCGAGCCGGCTCCACACCGATCCCAATTCCAGGCCGATGGCCCCGGCGCCGATCACCACCAGGTGTTTCGGCACTTCCGTGTACGCGAGGGCTTCCGTGGAGGTTCCGATGGCCTTGCCGTCCACCTTCACGTCCGGGAGCATGGCCACCTTGCTGCCGGTGGCGATGAGGATGTTCTTGGCGGTCAGGGTCTCGGCGGCTTTTCCCGCTCCCGGATCCAGGGTAACTTTTCCGTTACCTGCCAGTTTCCCATGGCCCAGGAAGCGCGTGATCTTGCCCTTCTTGAACAGGCCGTCGATGCCCTTGGTGTTGGCCTTGACCACGTTGTCCTTGTGCTGGAGCATGGCCTGGAGATCGAGATCCACCTTGCCCACCTTGACGCCGAAGCGGCCCAGGCCGTCCTTGGCCTGATGGAAAAGATCGCTGGCCTCCAGCAGGGCCTTGCTGGGGATGCATCCGATGCGGAGGCAGGTGCCGCCCAGGGCATCCTCTTTTTCGATGCAGGCGACCTTCATGCCCAGCTGGGCCGCGCGGATGGCGGCCACGTAACCGCCGGGACCGGCGCCGATAACTATCAAGTCGAAGGATTTCTCGTCCATGGGCCCCCCGCGATGCGCGAGTACGAAAGATATTTCTTTTTCAGATCTCCAGCAGGATGCGCGCCGGATCTTCCAGCGTATCCTTGATGCGCTTCAGAAAGGTGACCGCCTCGCGGCCGTCCACGATGCGGTGATCGTAGGTGAGAGCGACGTACATCATCGGCCGGATCACCACTTGGCCGTCGCGGGCCACGGGGCGGTCCTGGGTGGCATGCATGCCGAGCACGCCGCTTTGGGGCGGATTGACGATGGGGGTGGAGAGCAGGGAGCCGTAGACCCCGCCGTTGCTGATGGTGAAGGTGCCGCCTTGCAGCTCTTCCAGCTTGAGGGTGTTGGCCTGGGCGCGTTTGGCCAGGTCGGCGATGGCCAGTTCCACCTGGGCGAACCCCATGCCTTCCACGTTGCGGAGCACGGGAACCACCAGGCCCTTGCCGCCGCCCACCGCCACGCCGATATCGTAGTAATGCTTATAGATGATTTCGTTGCCGCGGATCTCGGCGTTGATCTGGGGAATCAGCTTCAGGGCTTCCACCGTGGCCTTCACGAAGAAGGACATGAAGCCGAGCTTGATGCCGTATTTCTTGACGAAAGCGTCCTGATGGCGCTTGCGGAGTTCCATCATCTCCGTCATGTCGATTTCGTTGAAAGTGGTCAAAAGAGCCGCGGTCTGCTGGGCCTGCACCAGGCGCTCGGCCACTTTGCGGCGCAGCATGCTCATGGGCACGGCTTCTTCGGAGCGGGATCCGGCTGCCGGCGCAGGGATGCCGGCGGGCGCGGCGGAAGGTTTCGCTGCGGCGCCGGACCGGATGGCCTCCGGGACGTTGGCATCGGCATTCGCTTCCACCTTGCGCAGCACGTCTTCCTTGAGCAAGCGGTTTCCCGGTCCGGTGGCCGGGACGTCGGCGGCCTGCAAGCCGCTTTCCGCCAGGGCGCGGGCGGCCGCGGGCATGACGGTAGGGCCGGTCTTCGGCGCGGCGTCGTCTTTTTTGATCACGGCGATCTTGCCCGTTTCCGGGCCGAAATTCATGCCGGAGGACCGGTTGGTTTCCGGAGCCGCTTTGACGCTCCCGGATTCGGCGGGCTTGGCGGCGCTGCTGGGAGCAGCGGCGGCCGGACCCTCTTCGATGTATCCGATCACTTCGCCCACTTTGGCGGTGGCGCCTTTGGCCTTGAGCACCTTGGTCAGGATGCCGCTTACGGGCGCCGGCAGTTCCACCGTCGCCTTATCGGTTTCGATCACGGCCACGTTGCCGTCCCGTTCGACGCGGTCGCCTTCTTTTTTCAGCCACTCGGCGATTTGCACTTCGGTGATGGATTCGCCCACCTTGGGCACTATGAGTTCAATGGCCATGCAAATGCTCCTGTCCGTCCATCCGCGCCTCGGCGCTTTCGAAGATCGTAAGGGTCTAAAAGTAATTTTTTAATACGGCTACGACATCTCTTTCCCGGTCCGATCTTCGATTTGACGCCAACTGGGAAGGCCCTTCGGGTTTCAGTCCTGCAATCTGGACGCCGGGCCCACCAAGTCCACCGGGCCGCGGGCGCACAATCGTCGGTTCCATTAACACACGTGTTACAGTATACATTAGTCTCGATCCGGAGCATCCGGCCGGATTGCGCACGGGACTTGAATAGTATTTATTCAAAGAAAGCCGACCACTAATGTGGGTCATTTGCCGGGGGGCGAGAGGGGCTGACATGGGAACCCAAAAATCCAAATCTTTTTACTGTGTACTGGGGGCCTTTGTGCTGCTGGGCGCCAAGGTGCCCGCCGGAGCGCAAGGCGCGACCGCTCACGTTGACCCACCGGTCATCGAACACGTCGAAGACACTACCAACATCAAGGTGGTGGCTCCCACCAACACCATGCAGGGAACCCGCGGCCTCAGCCAGACATCTTCGGCCGAGGCCCTTGGCGAAGGCCGCCTGGTGCTGGGAGTGCACGGGCCATGGTACCGCCAGGAGCGCCAGTTCAGCGGAGTGCCCAATCAAAAAGCGGATATTTTCACGGGAGTGGGGACCATCGCGTACGGTATCAGCCGGCAATGGGACGTTTTCGCCTCCCTCTCCGGGTATGGATCGAACAATTACAATTCTTCCAACGCCTCGGGTCTGGGGACATTGGGCGGCGGCGTACAGGCCACCTTGCCCTTCACGCCCACGGCGCCCATCCGCATGGGAGCCCAATTCGGGGTGTTCAACGGCCTGTCCAAGAATCCCATCGATAGCAATTTCGCGGACGGATACAACTACTTCGAAACCCGCACCGGCATGGACTTTCGAACCAGCCTGATCCAGACCCTGGTGTTCGGCAGCGAGGGGGCCGCTCTCAAGATGCATTTCAATGAGGGGCTGGTCACATCCATCGAGTCCGGCGTCGATCCGCTCATGCTGCTCGGCACCGGGATACAGATGAATCTGCCCGTGGCCGCCGTGGGCCTGGAACTGCATTCGCGCACCGATATCAAGGATATCGCCCTGGCGACGGATCCCCTATGGCTGACGCCTTCCATGCAGTTCCGCACCGGCTACAATCTGAATCTCTCGATTGGCGGCGACGTTTCCCTGTCCAAGGAACGGAACAATCCCAATGCGATGCGGGCCCTGGAACCCTACCGCGTGTTCGGCGGCCTGGCTTTCACTTTCGACACCCAGGAGGAGAAACGCCGCCAGGAAAAACTCGAAGCCTTCAAGGTGAGCCAGGAAAGGGCGCGTCTCCGCGCCAAGAACGCCGACCTGGCCCGTAAGGCCCAGGAGGACTCGCTTGACGCGGCTTCGGCCTCCTTGCAAATGAACAATATGACGGCCGAAAACGAAAGCCTGGCCGTCAAGTCGCGCCAGGACGCGGAAAGGGCCAGGCAGGATTCCATGGCCCTGGCCGATGCCCGCAAGCGGCTGGAAGAAGAAAAATCCAGGCGCACCGATATGGAGAACCAGCTGCTGACCACGGGCCTGCTGGTGATGGACGCCGTATATTTCGAGACCGGCAGGACCGAGATCTCCATCAACTCCAAGCCCTACCTCAACATGCTGGCCAAGATGCTCACCAAATATCCCAAGCTGCAAATCGAGGTGGCCGGCCATACCGACAACGTGGGCAGCGACGCCTATAATCAGAATCTGAGCCAGGGCCGGTCCGCCGCGGTGATGACCTACCTGGTGAGCCAGGCGCCCGAGCTGAGCGGCAGGTTGACGTCCAGGGGGTACGGTGAATCCATGCCCAAGGCGGACAATCGCACCGCCGATGGCCGCAAGTTCAACCGGCGCACGGAGCTGCAAGTACTCAACAAGGATGCCTTGAGGGAATACAACGAGCCCACCCTGACAAGCGGGACTGCGCCGGTCCAGTCGGGACATGCCGCCGGTTCCGGGGCGGATTCGAAGGCGCCTGGAGATTCGGTGTATTCGAAGTAGGGGGCTTCTGAGCCTTCCGCGGTCGAGGGTTTTCAGCCCTCGACTTGCGTGTTTTTCAGCGACATGGCCGCAACCTCGGTGGCGCGTTCCCCGAAAGCCTTTGCGATCAGCTGTTTCTGCTCCAGCTTATGGCTGCTTGCCGATCCGGTGGCCGGGGTGGAAGACGCGGGACGGTGCACGCCCTGGAAGGGATGCCGTCCCAGCAGGCGCTCGCCGAAGCGGACGCGCAGGTAGCGCCAAGCGCCCATGTTCTCCGGTTCTTCCTGCACCCAGGTGACGGGCGTGCCTTCCGGAAAGGGGGACAGGGCCTGGGCCAGAGTCTGGGGGTACAGAGGATACAATTGTTCGATGCGCAGGATGGCTACGTCCTCGCGCTTCTGCTTTTCCCGTTCCTCGTTCAGCTCATAGTAGAGCTTGCCGCTGCAGAGCAGCACATGCTTCACCTTGTCCGTGCGCACGATGGTATCGGGAATGATGCGCTGGAATCCCTTGGTGGTGAGATCCTCCAGGGGGGAAACCGCGGCGGGCAGGCGCAACAGGCTCTTGGGCGTCATGATGATCATGGGCTTGCGCCAGGGGCGCAGCATCTGGCGGCGCAGGGCGTGGAAGTACTGCGCGGGCGTGGACAGGTTCATGACCTGGAAATTGTCCTCCGCGGCCATGGCCAGGAACCGCTCCAGACGCGCGCTGGAATGCTCCGGTCCCATGCCTTCGAAGCCGTGGGGCAGCAGCATGACCAGGCCGGACAGGCGGCGCCATTTTTCCTCGGCGCTGGCGATGAACTGATCGATGATGGGCTGGGCCACGTTCACGAAGTCGCCGAATTGGGCTTCCCAGATCACCAGGCCTTTGGGCGTGTCCAGGCTGTATCCGTATTCGAATCCCAGCACTCCGTTCTCGGTGAGCGGGCTGTTGTAGATCTCCAGCGGCCCTTGCTTGTCCGAAAGGTGGCTCAAGGGCATGTAGGTCGTGCCGTCCATGATGTCGTGCAGCACGGCATGGCGCTGGCTGAAGGTGCCGCGTTGGACATCCTGCCCGGACATGCGGATGCGGAAGCCGTCCACGGAGAGGCTCGCCAATGCAAGCGCTTCCGCGCTCGCCCAATCCAGGCCGCGCTCGCCCCTGCCCGCCTGGCGGCGCAGTTCCAGGATCTTTTCGATCTTGGGATGGGGATGGAAACCGGAGGGCAGTCTGGTGAGTTGGTCCATCAGCTCGGTGAGGCGCGCGGCGGGCAGGCCGGTCTCCACGTCCTTAACGCCGCTTTCCGGTCCGCCCTGGAAGCCCTTCCAGACGCGGCTGGGACCTTCCTGGGTGCGGATGTATTCCTTGCGGCGGGCTTCCGAGAGTTCGCCTTCCAATTGTTCCGTGCGCTTGGCGGCGATGCGGTCGGCTTCTTCCCGGGTCACGCCGCCCAATTTGAGCAGATGTTCCAGGTAACCCTCGCGCACGCTCTTGCGGCGCTCTATGGTGCGGTACAGCAGGGGCTGGGTGAAGGCGGGTTCGTCCCCTTCGTTGTGGCCGCGGCGGCGATAGCCGTACATGTCGATGACCACGTCCCGCTTGAACTGCATGCGGAAATCCATGGCCAGGTTGACCACGGCCGCCACGGCTTCCGGATCTTCTCCGTTGACGTGGAAGATCGGGATCTGCAGCATCTTGGCCACGTCGGTGGCGTAGGTGGTGGAGCGCCCCTCGTGGGGCGAGGTGGTGAACCCGATCTGGTTGTTGAGGACCACGTGCAGGGTGCCGCCTGTGCGATAGCCCGCCAGCTCGCTCATGTTCAGGATTTCCTGGATGATGCCTTCGCCCGCGAAGGCCGCGTCCCCGTGGATGAGCAGGGTGAGGCCCTTTTCGCGGGCCTGGTCCTTGGCCCGGTCCTGCTTGGCGCGCAGGCGGCCCTGGGCCACCGGGTTCACGAACTCAAGATGGCTGGGATTGAAGCAAAGGGAAAGATGCAGCTTGTGCCCGTTGGCGGCGATCCAGTCCGAAGAGTAGCCCAGATGGTACTTCACGTCCCCGCGGCCCAGCTGCAATTGGGGATCCGAGTCCTCGAATTCGTGGAAGATGTCGCGGGGATTCTTGCCCATGATGTTGGCGAGCACGTTGAGGCGGCCGCGGTGGGCCATGCCGAAGACGATTTCGTCGATCTTCTGCTCGCCGGCCTTCTCGATGGCCAGGTCCAGCAGGGGAATCAGGCTTTCCGATCCCTCCAGGGAGAAACTCTTGGCGCCCAGGTATTTCTTCTGGATGAACTCCTCGAAGATCACGGCGTCGGTGAGGCGCGTGAGGATGTCCAGCTGTTGCTCGCGGGACAGCGTGATGCGGTTCTCGCTGCCTTCCATGCGGGCGGCCAGCCAGCTGCGCACTTCCGGGCTGTCGATGTGCATGTATTGCACGCCCACGGACCGGCAATAGGTGTTGTTCATCCGCTCCAGCACCTGGCGCAGGGTCAGGGCGTCCGGGCCCTGGATGGTGATGCCGGAAACCGTGCGGTCCAGATCGGCGTCGCTCAGGCCGAAATAGCTGGGCTCCAAATCGGCCACGTTGCCTTTGGGCGGGAGGCCCAGGGGATCGATGCGGGCGAAGAGATGGCCGCGGACCCGGTAGGCGCGCACCATTTGATCGGCCCTGTCCTGGAGGGCCGCGATGCCGTGTTCGGCATGGGACCCGTTGCGGCCTGGCGCGGGGGCGGCCTGGAAAAGACCCGAAGCCGTTTGCAGGGGGCCCAATTGCGGGTTGGAACGGAATCCCTCGCCGCCGGCGTCCGTCGGCAGGTTCTGGAAATAGCTTCTCCAATCCTCGGGAACCGAAGCGGCATCCTTGAGGTAGTCGGCATAGAGGGCTTCTACAAAGCCAAGGCTTAGATTGTTCGGTTCGATGGTTCCCATTTTACCACTAGAATCCCTTAAAAGAACCGAAAAACCGAGGTTTTTGTCGGCACAGTAATAAAATACGTTGTTGCGGGATGGCTGTTCCCGTCCAATTTCAACGACGCGTGCCCAAAAATAACCTCGGACCCCCCGAATCGGCATGCCATTCGGGCAATTCTGGGAGCTTCCGGCGTAAATTCCGGGGAAAGACTTTTCATCGGGGAAAAATATTGTTTTAAAAATAGGGGTAAGTCCCACTGGGAGGGTGCCATGCCGAGACCCCTGAACGTGACGCAGAAGTTGATCCAGTCCCATCTGCTTCCGGGGGCGGCCGGCGTGCCGGAACCGGATTCCGAAATCGGGCTGAAAATCGATCAGACCCTGACCCAGGATGCCACCGGCACCCTGGTGATGCTGGAACTCGAGGCGATGGGCCTCGATCGCGTGAAGACCGAAGTCTCGGTGCAATACATCGACCATAACCTGCTCCAGACCGATCACAAGAATCCCGACGATCATCTCTTCCTGCTCTCCGCCTGCCGCCGCTTTGGCGTGTGGTACAGCCGGGCCGGCAATGGGGTCAGCCACCCCGTGCACATGGAACGCTTCGGAGTTCCGGGAAAAAGCCTGGCTGGGTCAGACAGCCACACACCCGCGGCAGGCGCTCTGGGCATGCTGGCCCTGGGTTCCGGAGGCATGGACGTGGCTTTTGCCATGGCGGGCGAACCGCTATACCTGAAGATGCCGCGCGTCATGGGCGTGGAAATCACAGGCCGCCTTCCGGAATGGGTCAGCGCCAAGGACATGGTGCTGGAGATGCTGCGCCGGTACGATGTGAAAGGCTGCAAAGGACTCATTATCGAGTACTTCGGGCCCGGTCTGGAGTTTCTTTCCTGCATGGACCGCCATGTCATCGCCAACATGGGCACGGAAATGGGGGCCACCACCACGGTCTTTCCTTCGGACGGGGAAACCCGCCGCTTCCTGGCTTCCCAGGGGCGCATGGAGGACTGGCGCGAAATCATCGCCGACCAAGGGGCCGAATACGATCTCTACGACGAAATCGAACTCTCCTCCCTGGAGCCGCTGATCGCCCTCCCCGGCAGCCCCGGCAGGGTGCGCAAGGTGCGCGAAGTCCAGGGCCTCCCCATCTACCAGGCCTATCTCGGGTCTTCCGCGAATCCGGGCCTTCGCGATTTCTGGGTTCCCGCCGAAATGGTGAAAGGCAGGATGACGCATCCCGAGGTATCCTTCGACGTCAATCCCACCTCGCGACAGCTGCTGGAGAATCTGACTGTTCTCGGATCCCTCCAGCAACTGGTCCGCGCAGGGGCGCGCCTGCACCAGACCGGCTGCAACGGGTGCATCGGCATGGGCCAGGCCCCGGCCACCGGCAAAATCAGCCTCCGCACCGTTCCCCGGAATTTCCCGGGGCGCTCGGGAAGCAAGGAGGATCAAGTCTATCTGTGCAGTCCGGAAACCGCCACCGCCTCGGCCCTGACGGGCGAAATCACCGATCCCCGCGATCTGGAAAAGCTGATGAGCATGCCCTATCCCCGCTTCCGTCCGCTGGAACGCGACATCATCAATACCCGCATGCTCACCGCGCCGCCTCCGGCGGGCCGCCGGTACGGGCTCGAAAAGGGACCCAACATCAAAGCCCTTCCCGAGTTCGCGCCCCTGGGCGATGCGTTCCGGGCGCCGGTCCTGATCAAGCTCGGGGATGACATCTCCACCGACGAGATCCTGCGCGCCGGGGCCGAGGCGCTTCCGTACCGCAGCAACATCCCCGAGATTTCCAAATGGACCTATTACATGATCGACGAGGGGTTCTACCAGAAGGCCCTGCGGGCCCAGCAGACCCATGGCGGCCATATCGCGGTGGCGGGCGGGAATTACGCCCAGGGCTCCAGCCGCGAGCATGCCGCCATCGCGCCCCGCTTCCTGGGCCAGGTGGCGGTACTGGCAAAAAGCTATGCCCGCATCGGGTGGCAGAACCTGATCAACTTCGGCATCCTCCCCCTGGAGTTCGAACACGAAGCGGACTATGACGATATCGCCGCCGGCGACCTCCTTTCCTGCCGCGATCTGCGACGACGCCTGGCCGAGGGTTTGGGCCTCACGGTCCAGAACGAGACCAAGCGCCGGGAATACGCCGTGATCCACCGCATGAGCGAAAGGCAGACCCAGGCAGTTCTAGCCGGCGGCGTCATCAGGTACTTCAGGGAGAAGAGAAAAGCCATTGAAGAGGCTGAGGAGTTGGTGGAGGGGCTGGGAGCTTCTTAGAGGCGTTTCGTCGGGCGTCGGGCGACTCGGCACGAAGCGTGCCTGGGCGTCGGGCGTTAAGAAAACCCCCGGGAATAACACTGCTTCTGGAGATCTTCGGTTTTTTCTTAACGCCCGACGCCCGACGCCTAGGGGCGTAGCAGCGGACTTAGGGATGCGGCCCGTACGCCCGACGGAATGCTGCTACAAGTTGCGCAGTATCCAGTTGGCAAACTCCCCAATCAAAGCTCTCTTTGCCTTATGGACCCCATCGTACTGCCCGAGACTGACGAGGACTTACTCGACGAGTGCGAAGTCGAGACCTTCCGCTCCAGCGGCAAGGGGGGCCAGCACGTCAACAAAACCGAGAGCGCGGTGCGTTTGCGCCATTTGCCCACGGGCCTGGTGGTATCCTGCCAGGAGGAGCGCAGCCAGTTCGTCAATAAGCAGATCGCCCTGAAGAAACTGCGGGAAAAGGTGGCGAAGTTGAACGAACGGCCGGCGCAACGGAAAACCACCAAGGTTCCCCGCTCGGCCAAGCGCACCAACAAGAAGGCCAAGTCCCTTCACTCCAAAAAAAAGCAGCAGCGGAACAAAAGCTGGTCCGGCGGAGAGGACTGATCGGTCCGTATCATCCCCGACGCCAAACGCGAAGACCAGGTTTTCAACAATTTGTCAACAAGCGAGCGGGCCATTGTTTCCCCTCTATGTTGATAGTTTGTTGAAGAGGAAGTTGGGAATTGAAGGCGGAAAGCGCCTTTTGTTTCTCCGGACCCGCTTTGCTACAGTTCCGGTCATGATTACCGATACCCTTTCCCTGCCCTTTTCAACTCTGCTCCGCGATTTCTCCGACCTGCGGTCCTTCGTCCTGAAGTTCCTGGTCACCATGGAATCGGACGAGGCATTCCTGGTCCCGGAAGGGTTCAACAACAGCCTGCATTGGCAATTGGGCCATCTCCTGTATACCCAAGGCACGACCCTTTTCGAATGGTGCGGCCAGCCCTCTCCGTTCCATCGCGGGTTCCAACAGTATTTCGGATTGGGGAGCAGCCCCAAGGATTACGATTCCCTGGTTCCGGATTGGGATACCCTGTTGGCGCTGGCGCGGCGCCATGTGCGCGATTTACCGGATCAGGTTGCCGGGCGATTGGACCAGCCCCTCACCAATCCGCGCAAGCTGATGAACATCTCCATGGCCACGGCGGGGGACACCCTGCCTTTCCTCCTGGCCCACGAAGGCGAGCATCTCGCCCATATCAAACGTCTGCGGAAGGCGCTGAGGCCGGACTAGTTCAGAAGGTGAATTTCAGGCTGCCCTGGACCAAGTCGGCGGAGTAGTGGGTCGGAGAAAGATCGTTGAAGTAGTGGAGATATAGGGCCGATACCGAGCTGTTGTTGAGAAAGTCCCAGGTGGGATGGTTGCGGCTGAAGGCTTTCAGAAAACACGTCAGCGCCGCCCCGGCCCCGTTGGAACCGAATTGCTGCAGCTTGTAATCGACGGCGTCATAGGTTCCCGTGCTCCCGTAGCCCTCGAAATTCGCCTTGGTCTCATCGTAGTAGCGGTATTGCGGAGTGAAGATCCAATTCTTGGTGAGGTATTTGTTGAACTGGAAATCGGCGGTATTGGACTTCATGCCCCAGTCGTCCCAGTAGTAGCGGTATTTCACGATGAAAGCCCCGTCGATGGGGGCGAGATATTGGGTTATTTCCGACCAGACCGCGTACTGGAAGTGCATGTTGGGATGCCGTTCGATGACCGTGTCCGCCGTTCCCGGAATTTCCACCTTGCGGTAGGGATCGCTCAGCAACCCGTGGCGGCGCACCGCATCCGCGCCGCCGCGCAGGATGGACCGGGGAGACAGTAATTGCGTCAGGATCAGGGAAGCCCGATGGGTTTCCTTGCCCGCATTCCTCACGGACCCGTTGTCCAGGATTTCGCCGACGGAGTCGTACGTGTATTGGGCGCGCAGGGAGACGGTGAAATTCTTCTGGAGGAAATCCTGGGTCAGGCTGGCGATGACCGCCTGGGATTGGTAATCCGGTTCCTGGCTGAAGTAATATTGCGCGGTGACGCGGGTATTTTCGCCCAGGTCCTGTCCCAATCCGGCGAGGATCTGGCCCCGGTTCTTGCGGAATTCGGACTTGCTCTGGCGCGTGGGCCGGGAGGCGCCCGTCACCGCGTCCTCCAACGGCGGCACCGTGGTCTGGTCCAGTTCCACGTCCATGAGGATCATGGTCCTGGACCACAGCGTCTTGGCCAGGGAGAATGCGGTGGTGGCCACGGAATTGTTCGAGTTGTCGCTGATCATATAGCCCGAGTAGACGATCTCATCCGCATGAGCCGCCGCCACGCAGGCAAAGAGGCAGACCAGCAAGCGCTTCACTTGGAGCAACCGCACCCTCCCCCGACGCCGGAACCCCCGCCCGTACTGCCTTCCCGGGTGGAATAGAATTTCTCCATCAGATTGTCCTTGGCGCTCCCTCCATTGATGCCCATGATCGGATCCGCCAAAATCTCCCTCTCCCAAGGCTTCACATTGGCGCAGCCCCCCAACGCCAAACAAATCCCAACGGCGCCCAACAGAACCGCTTTTCTTCTCTTCTCCGCCGCGGACCCCATCCTGTTACCCGACCCTCTTCCTTCTTCCTTCATACCAACCCCCCGCGTCACGTCTCACCCATCAGTACTTTTATTTCCGACTCGATCGCCTTCGCGTCCCGTTCCGAATACCCGTCATGGCGGAAGCGCAACGTTCCCTTCTTGTCGATCAGGTACAAGGAAGGCATTCCGCCCAGATCGAAATCCGCGGCCGCCGATTTTTTCTCGTCGTGGAGGAACACCAGGGACGTGTCCCGGGGTTTCAGGAACTCCATGGCCTTGGCCCTGTCCTCGTCTTCGCTCACGGCCAGCACCACCAGGGACGGATGCCGGACGCGCATGCCGCCCAGCTGCGGCAAAGTCTTGCGGCAAGGGGGACACCAACTGGCCCAGAAATCCACCAGCACCACCTTGCCTTCCAGCGACTTGAGGCTGACGGCGTTCCGGGCGCGGTTGAGATCGGGAAGGTTGAACTCAGGGGCCGGACTGCCCGGCCGGGGGCCCGAGGCTCCCGTGGCGGCGGCGGCGAGTCCAAGGGCGAGGCAAAGTAGGGAAAGGCTATGGGTCATGGCTTTTAATTATATACCCTCAGTCAAGCGCAAACCCGTATCGGCGGTTATTTGTTCGGAATCGTGTTCATGAACTGAACGCCCATGTCCATCCATTCGATGAGGGCGAGCAGATCCGCGTTCTTCTCCGCGAATACCTGGATTTTACCCGTGGCGGCGTCCTTCTGCCATAGCCCGGAATGGTCGTAGGTAGGCGTGCGGAAGGTTTTCTCATTGGTCCTCCCCAATTGCCGGTTGAACATCACCCAGGCCAGCGGGCTCTGGCGCGCGCCGTTGTCGGTGGCGTAATTCGTGGAGCTTTTGCCGTCGGCGGAAGCATAGTGGTTTCCGGAGGTCAGATTTTCATAAACATTGGTGGTGCCGTGGTTGATGAAGGTGGTGTCGCCATTTGCTTCCAATACCAGCCCGCCGCCCTTGGTCCCGGCATCCGCTGCGCCATGGCAGGAGTTGCAACGGTTGTCGAAGATGCTCTGGATGCTCCCGGTGTTGGCGCCCGCGGTGGTATCCCTGAGGGTCTGGAAGTTCAGGATTCCGGCGCGCACGGAGGGATGCTCCCCCACCTTCTGCGAATTGTAGAAGCCGGACATGAATTCCTGCAACTGCGGGGTGTCCGGGGCGAATTTGACGGTGTCGTTATTGATCTTCAAAAGGTTGATATCCCCGTCATGGTCGCGAGGGCCGTGGCAGCCCGTGCACATGCGTTGTTCGCCGGGCATGACGTTGATCCATTGCAACTGGTTCACCAGCATCAGCCCGTCTTCGTCCAGGGTCTGAACATGCATGGGGGTGTTGGCGGGAACCTCGATGGAAAAGGATCCGTCCGCCCGCACGTCCCCGTAGCCGATGACGTGTTGGCGCTCGAACTCGGTGTTCCCCAGGGTCTGGCTGCAGAAATTGCAACCGCTGGGGGTCCCGACCGCTCCCAGCACGCGCACGTATTTCACCTTGCCGTCCAGATCCGCTCCGCGCGTCTGTCCGTCGTTCTGGCGGCTGTATACGTTGGCGTCGAAGAAAGTGCCCGTTTTGACGCCGTCGTTGATGGCCCTCGGGACCAGGGATTTGTTGAGGATGTCCATGTTCGGCAAGGCGTGGGGCGCCAGCACCACCGGATCGTAGTCATTGGCGTTGGCATCGGCATGGACCAGGCGGGGCGTGCCGCCGTCCTTGCCTATGATGAACAGATCATAGTTGACCACGCCGTCCACGTCGCCGCCGGTCTCATGCGAGGATTCCGCGACCAGGATTTTCTCCTCTCCGCCGTCCATGATGGGGTACGGGGTCTTGAAGATGGCGTCCGAACGCTTTTGGGTGGTGGTGTACGGGCTGGTGCTGGGGGTGATGATCTTCGGGGCCGAGGAGAACTTGGAGATATCGATGACGCAGATGGCGCCGCCTTCGAAATCGGAGGTGCGCTCCATGATCGAGGCCACGATGCCGCCATCCTTGAGCTCGCGGGCTTCCATGAAGGTGCGGCTGCCGCTGGTCATGCCCTGGGTGGAGAAAGTTTCGTCGGCGCCGTAGAGCACGAACTGGCCGGTGCCGTCCGGATTGACGCTGAAGAGGGGCATTTTGTTGGGGCCGCCCAGGTGATCCCAGCGCGTGTAATAGATCTTGCCGCTGCTGTGCACGAAGGGATTCTGATCATGGCTCTGGTTGAAGGTGATCTGCCTGGGTTCGGAAAGCTTCCCGGCGGCGTCCCGCTCCACCACGAAGAGCTGCGGGACGATGCGGCGTTCGTATTCGTCCAGGATCTGGTTCTTGGTGGAAGCGAACACGATATGGTTGTCGTCGATATAGGCGGGATCCATGTCGTCCCAGCCTTTGGGGAAGGTCAGCTGGACGAGATTGCTGCCGTCGGCATTCATTTCGTAGATGGTGAAACGCGGATGGCCGTTGTCGCGGGCTCCGGCCTTGCGCATGGAGAACAGGATCCGGTTGCCGTCGTAGGAGGCTTCCGGATCCTGGGCGGCGCCCCATTCGGATTGGTTGTCCCGGGACCGGGTCCACTGGGCCGTCAGGTTGGTGAGATTACCGCTGGGGGAGATGGGCGACAGCAGCATCAAGTCGGTTCCGGGATGGAACTCGTCCGGATTGGCGGCCATGGCGACGTCGCGGTTCATGTTCATGCCGCCCGCGGAGGGGTCCTTCACGAACACGATCCTGCCCGAACCGCTGCTTTCCAGAATCTGATCCGCCGGCTCCAGGCAGGAAGCCAGGAACAACCCTCCCAACAACGAAACGATTGAGCGCAAAGCCCATTTCAGGTTGGACGGTTTCATAGGCACACCCCTGTTTCAGGGCCCCCGCAGGCGCCTTGCGGACGTCTGCGGGGGCCGGTTCACACGCCGTACGAATCAAAAGTACTTCTGCACCCCGAGCAACAACACGAAGTTCTGCGTCAGCGCCGGGTCGGAGTTGAACTTTTCCGAATAGACCTGATCATGAATGGCATAGTTGAGGACAAAAGGGCTGTTTTTGGCCATAAAGGGCAGATTCATCCTGTTTCCGAAGCCGCCGACGGCGCCGATATTGGGGTTGCCCCCCTGCCATACCGCCGTGATCCCGGCGACGAAATACGGGAAAAGTCCTCCCGACCTTCCGTCCCCCCGGGTCAGTCCCGTCACCGAGTAGCCTCCCAGAGCTTCGAGGATGACATTGTAGCTATGCGAGGTGTAGTCTCCTCCCCGCAACTTTTGGGAGATGGCCGATTGCGCCGGTCCGCCTCCGCCGCTGAACTGGAAAAAGAAGGCCTGGGATTCCGGGTACAGATCCCAGAAGATGTTCGCATAAGGGCTGCTGCCCAGGATCTCGGCGGCATAGAAGCCCACGTTCATGCCGAACGCCTGGGCGTAGGGACGGAGGGGACCGGTCGAGGCGGCGGCTTCCCGGCGACGGCTGTCGTTTTCCCGGGCGGCGGACTCCGCGGCGCGGCTTTCCTGGACGGGAGCGGCCGGAGGGGTAACGGGTACGTAAACGGTTTCCGCGGGAGCCCGGGACGACGGGGCCGGCGGTCTGCCGGGGCCGGTGGATTTGCGGGGAGCGGACCAGGATGTTGCTACGAAAAAGAGCGCCGCTATGGCGACGAGGGTGGTGCTTTGGACCGCCATTGCTGGTCGGGCGTCGGGCGTCGGGCGTCGGGCGTGAAGAAAAGCCGGCCACATTGTGCCGCTTTTGATAAAACCGCTCTTCGGTTTTATCGCCCGACGCCCGACGCCCGACGCCCGACGATTTTCGGCTTCCGCCATCGGCCCACCCTTTTCTTTTTCAGCCGAACGCAAACACGACCCCCAGGCTGGAAGATTGGAAAATCAGCAGTTCCTGACGGTCGTCATACTGATTCTTGACCCGCGTGAACAACTGCTTCGTCTCGAAGCGGATGCCGATTTTGGAAGTGATGTAATACTTGAATCCGCCGCCGAAACATAGGCCTACCGATGAAACGGTCTGGTCCCCGACCGAGTTCAAAGGCACCGTGAGGAACAGACCTCCGCCCACGATACCATAAGGCACGGTCCGGGTGGAGTTGGCCAGGTCGAGAACGGCGTTGAAGGTGATCGGATAAAGCGTGGCCGTGCGGCCGAGCACCTGTTCGGCGGCCAGTTCCAGGGACACGGGGAAATAGTTCATGCTGGCCCGCGCGCCCAGCAGCGCGCTCGCGCCCATGAAGCCTATGGTAGGAGAGATTTCGAAGGGAGATGTGGTGCCTCCGCTCACCGCCGTCACCGAAGGCGCGGCGCTCTGGGAGGCCGAGCCGGTTGGCGCGGAGGCAGGCTGGAATGCCAGGGCGGGAACCGGAGTAATCCGGATGAAAAGGGTCAGGCAAAGAATGGAAAAAGAGAGTCTGCTTACCATGAGTCCCTAATTATAACCCCCCAGTCAACCGTAAAAAAGCCATTTTCCCATATTCCCGCTAATGGATTCCGCGAGCGCGGGGAACAATACCGCGATTCCGGTATTTAAACCGGCTTTTCCCGAATGGTAATCGGCCCGTTAAAATGGCAAAGCTCAAAGTTGACCAGTGGGGACGCGACCGGATGCGCGAGGAATGCATTCATAAGCGTAACCCAAGCACTCGATCGCCTATCGATAATGGTGAACAAGAGGCTTGTATGGTGAGACTGAAAAAAACTAAGATCATAAAAAAATCAAAACCCCCAATCTCCCGGGGCTATATTTATTTGAAATCAGGTTGTTTACCGGAAAGGCACAATGGATCTCGACATAGAGTTGCCCCTGGCTATCGGCATGCTGGGCGGCATTTTCGCGTTGGTTTTCGCGTTCTACAAATCCCGGTGGATTCTGGCCTTACCGGTCGAGAACGAAAAACTGAGGAAAATCGGGGGCTATGTGGCCAAGGGCGCCATGGCTTTCCTGTTCCGCGAATACAAGGTGCTGGTTCCGTTCGTGATCGGGGCCGCCACCCTGCTGTTACTGGGCAACAAGGGCGTGCTACGCTGGGAAGCGGTGACTTTCGCCTTCGGCGCCATCTGTTCCGCCATGTCCGGATTCTTCGGCATGAAAATCGCCACCCAGGCCAACATGCGCACCACCGAGGCGGCGGCCAAAAGCCTCAACCTGGCCTTGAAGGTTTCCTTCGCGGGCGGCTCGGTGATGGGCATGAGCGTGGTGGGCCTGGCCCTGTGCGGCATCACCGGCATCATGTACGCCACCATCCATTTCTTCGGCCGGGATCCCTACAATTTCGACCATGAAATCCTGCCCATCCTTTCCGGATTCGCCTTGGGCGCCTCGTGTATCGCCCTTTTCGCCCGCGTGGGCGGAGGCATCTACACCAAGGCCGCCGACGTGGGCGCGGATCTGGTGGGCAAGGTGGAAGCGGGCATCCCCGAGGACGACCCCCGCAATCCCGCCACCATCGCCGATAACGTGGGCGACAATGTCGGCGACGTGGCCGGCATGGGCGCCGATCTTTACGAATCCTTCGTGGCCTCCGTACTCGGCTGCATGATTCTGGGTCTCGCCGCCGACGCGACCGATATCATCAAGCTCCGGCTGGCCCTGCTGCCCCTGGTGCTCGCCGCAGGCGGAGCCGTGGCCTCCGCCATCGGCATCCAGTTCGTAAGGGTCAAAGAGGGCGGCTCCCCCCAGGGAGCGCTCAACAAAGGCTCCCTGATCGCGTCCATCCTGGCCGCGCTCTTCAGCTATCCCATTTTCTACGGCGCCTTGAACGGCCATACCTTCAATAACGGCGCCAACGCCAACCAGTTGTTCTTCTGTACGGTGATCGGCGTCGCCTCCGGCACCCTTATCGGTATGATTACCGAATATTTCACCGGCACCAACAAAGGTCCGGTCAACGCCATCGTCAAGGCTTGCGAAACCGGAGCCGCCACCACCCTCATCACCGGCATGGGCGTGGGCATGACCTCCACGGCCCTTCCGGTCATCACCATGGGCGCCGCGATTACCCTGAGCTACAACCTGGCCGGCCTGTTCGGCGTGGCCATTGCCACCATCGGCTTGCAATTGACCTTGGGCATCCAGCTCGCCGTGGACGCATTCGGCCCGGTGGCGGACAATGCCGGCGGCCTTGCGGAGATGGCGGAACTGCCGCCCCATGTGCGGGCCACCACCGACAAACTGGACGCGGTGGGGAATACCACCGCCGCCATCGGCAAGGGTTTCGCCATCGGTTCGGCCGCCCTCACTTCCGTCGTCCTGTTCTCGGCCTTCAAGGCCGAGGTGGGCATCGACGTCATCGAGATCACGGACCCCAAGGTGCTCGTGGGCCTTCTGCTGGGCGGCATGGTGCCCTATCTGTTTTCCTCCATGTGCATGATGTCGGTGGGACGCGCCGCCTTCGCCATGGTGGAAGAAGTGCGCCGCCAGTTCCGGACCATTCCCGGACTGATGAAGGGAACGGCCGAGCCGGACTACTCCCGGTGCGTGGACATCAGCACCACGGCGGCCCTCAAGGAGATGATCCTTCCCGGCCTGCTCGCCATCCTTTCGCCCGCCACGGTGGGTTTTCTGGGGGGCGTGCAGATGCTCATGGGCTTTCTGGCGGGCGTAACGGCCTCGGGAGTGGCATTAGCTATATTCATGGCCAACACCGGCGGCGCCTGGGACAACGCTAAGAAAACCATCGAAAGCGGAGTCGGCGGGGGCAAGGGCTCGGATGCCCATAAAGCCTCGGTGGTGGGAGATACGGTCGGCGATCCCTTCAAGGACACGGCGGGGCCTTCCTTGAACATCCTGATCAAGTTGATGGGCGTGATGTCGGTGGTCATCGCTCCCATGCTCAAACTCTTCTGGGGACTGTGATCATGCACTACGAAAACCGTCTTTACCAAATCCTCTATCCGAACCAGGCGCTGGTGGCGTCGCAATTGGCCCCTGAGGCCTTCGCGCGGCATTATCTCATCGGTTCGATCCGGCATTATTCCGGCAAGCTCGTCTTCGCCGACATCGACATCAATTTCCGCCATCCCTACTTCGACATCGAAGGCGGCCTCCAGCGCCTGGTCCCCCACGAGGACGGGTCGCCCAAGCACACCAAGTTCATCTGTTCCTACCGCGTGATGGAGCACATGGATTTCGACAGCATCAAGAGCCTGTATATCTCGACTTCGGAAGCCCACGTGCTGGAGCTCAAGCCGCAGGAATACGACAAGGTGCATCACCAGGGCTTCCTGCGCACCTTCGCCGAGATCGCGCCCCTCTCCATGCTGGTCATCAGCCCTTACGACATGCCCGAGTTCGGCAAGTTCATCACCCAGCCCGGCCAGACCAAGGGTTGCCCCAAGCTGTTCTAGTCCCAGATCGATCTGAACGTGGACGAGTTCATCGCCAATTTCGAGAAGAATCCCTTCATGCAGGCGCCGTTCCCGTTCCTGCATCCCTCCAAGCTG
>JAQBPN010000015.1 GCA_028287505.1 Fibrobacterota bacterium
CTGCTCTTCCTGCTCAGCGAAATACTGCCGTCCCGCGGATGCGCCGTATTCGTGGGAGGCAACCGGAACGGCTCCGCGGAGCTCTCCCCGGGAAACGCGCCTTTGTTGGCGAGCAATTTCACGCCGCAACTGCAGCAGATCCTGGCCCAACATTTCGAAGAGGGCATCATCCGCTGGATCCTCAACGAACGCCGGGTCTGCCTGATCCCCAGTTTCGAGGAGCGCACCGCCGACGGCGCCGCCAACGGCGATTTCGCGGTCATCCCCTTGAACGACAACGACAGCAACTACGGGTTCATCTGGATCGCCTGCACCATCAAACAGGAGGCGGTGACGCCGGAAACCACCAATCTCATCTGGGTGCTTTCCAGCCACGCGTCCATCGCCATCATGAACTGCCTGCACCGGCAGCGCATGGAGGAGAAGCTCAACGAGTTGAAGCTCCTCACCTCCATCAACGCCCTCAAGGGGGAGATTCTCCGCCAAGGCGCGCCGCGCGACGATCGTCAGGACCCCGATACTTCGTTCCGGGACGCGGAAGGCGGCCTCCGGAACGCGAGCGCCCCATTTTTGGGCGCAGGCAGCCTACCCGCCTTCTTCCGCGAGTTCCAACGCCTGATCACGCGGGAGCTCAAGCTCGACACAGGCTACCTGGTCTTCGGCGCCCCCGACGGAACCTTTTTCCTGCAGCCCGCCCTGGAACCCATGGACTCGATCCCCTTTCTGGAGCATGCGGAAACCCGCAAACTGCTCCGCCTGGCCGACAAGGAACAGATCCGCCTGGAAGCGGGCGACTTCTTCCTCTCCGCCTATCCGCACGTGGCCAAGGCGCTGGGGTCGGTGGGACTGGCCCTGCTTTCCCTCTCCCCCGCCGAGAACCGGGCGGCCTACCTGCTGCTTCCCCTCTCCGCGGACGACATGCAGAGGATCCCGCTCCTGCAAAACCTGCTGCTCGCGGTCGCGTCCCAGGCCCGCGTGGTGGCCGAGAACATCGATTTGTACGATTCCCTGCTCGCCGCCAACCGCAACCTGACGGCCCTTCAGTGGCAACTGGTCCATTCGGGCAAGATGGCGGCGCTGGGCCAATTGGCCGGGGGTGTGGCCCATGAGATCAACAATCCCCTGCAGATCATGCTGGGGCGCATCCAGATGATCCAGATGATGGCGGAGGAGAAGAAGCCCGCCGGCAAAACCAAGCTCAAGGATGAACTCAACCTGGTCACGGAAGAGGTGCTCCGCATCCGCGACATCGTGAGGAATCTCCTGGATTTCTCGCGCCAGGGCAAACGGGAAACATCTTTCGCGCCCATCTCCCTCAACGACACCGTCAAGGACGTGCTGGCCCTATTGCAGCATCAGCTGATTTCCAACCAGGTGGAAGTGAAGCTTTCCCTGGACCCGGACAACACCCGCATCCTGGGCAACCGCAACCAACTCAAGCAGGTTTTCATCAACCTGATGATGAACGCCATCCACGCCATGGAGAAGGAGCCGCGGGTCCTGGAAATCTCCACCATCCTGCGGGACGGCATCGTCATGGCTTCCGTGCGGGATTCCGGGGTGGGAATTTCCCAGGAAAACATCTCACGCATCTTCGAGCCCTTCTTCAGCACCAAGAGCATGGGAACCGGCCTGGGACTGTCCATCAGCTATGGACTAATCAAAGAGCATAAAGGCACCATCGAGGTGGAAAGCCAGGAGTCCCGGGGCACTTGCTTTACGGTGCGCCTTCCCAAAATCTCCGAAGAAGCCCTCGGCTACAATCTCCTCGTCGGTTGAAAAAGCGGTCTTTGGCCAAAAAAGGCCATTCCGTCCCTGAATTCCCGGGATTTCATCGTCGTTTCCCCTGGAAAAGAGCACCAAAGTTAAAGTAAAATGGGACCGCTTGTCCCTATTCCCCTTTACCGGGCCAAGGTGCGGGGCATGGTTTTATCCCCCCGAAAGGCGGCCGTTGGATGGGCTTTCCGCAACCTTTCAGTTTCTTCGCAGGAACGGCGGAAAGCGTATTTTTGACGGCGGCGGTGATAGGCGGACTGATTGGCAGCCTGATCGGCGGGCTGGCCGCCGTGATTACCTCGTATGTTTTTTCCCAACGCCTGTTCAAGAGCAAGGTTCTCGACAACGCCCGCAAGGATATCAAGGGCACGCTGTCGGGGTATATGGAATGGCTGACCACGGTCGCCGGGGAGTTCGCGCTCTGGAAAACCGATCTCCTGCCCGCCTATGTTCCCGATTCCTCCCAGGATCAGTTCGAACTGAACCGCATGCGCAAGTTGTTCGTCGATCAACGCAACCAGCTCTGGCTGTCCAAGCTGGAGGAATACGACACTTTGCTGGAAAAGTTCAATCCCGCCATCAAGGCCATGTGGTTCCGCCAGATGGAACTGCACGAGTCCTTCTCCAAGGTATTCAAGTCGATGGAATCCGATCCGCCCGAAGCCGTGGCGGCGGGCGAGAAGATAGAGGGTCTGGCCTTCGAACAAGGGCAGCTTGTCTCGGACTTCCTCTATCATCTTCAATATGAGTGCCTGCGCTCGGTGGCTACGGCCAAGCCGCGCACGCCCAAGGACATCGTGAAGCCCAGGATCATCCGCACGGCGATGGGGCGTATACGCGTGGTCACCCCTAAAAGCGGCGGCTTCGGCACCCTCTAGGTGGTCTAAGCGGGAAGCTCTTCGATCGCCCGGCGCACGTTTTCCGTGAGCACGGAAGGCGTGAAGGGTTTGGGCATGAAGGTCGCCATCAACTCCTGGATCTCCTTGCGGATCCTGTCCCCGCCGTGATCGACGCAACAATCCAGGGGATAGCCGGAAGTATACAGCACGCGCATTTCCGGACGCGTGCGGCGCAGCAGCATGGCCAGCTCGTGGCCGCTCATGGTTTGATCCAATTCCACGTCCGTGAGAAGAAGGTCTATCGTGCCCGGATGCGCGCCGCTCAGTACCAGGGCCTTCACGCTGGTGTCGGCGGTAAGAACCGAGTAGCCGCGCATCTCCAGGACCTTGACGATAAGGCGCAGGACCTGATCCTCATCCTCGACCAACAAAACGGTTCTTGCCATATCGATAATGATACCGCTCCTCCGGGCCGCGAATCCAGAACCGATTTGGTCCGGAGCCCCGGCCCTTGCGGGGTTTGCGGGCGGATGCCATTCCCGCACGGCAAAAGCATTTCAGCTCACCCCGGAAGAGTTTATATTCGCAGTTAGGGGACAGCCAATGGACCATTTGAAACCGTCGGAAACCAACATCATGTTGGTCGAGGATGAAGAATCCTTGCTGAAACTGGCAACCCACATCCTGGAAATGCAGGGTTACCACGTGCTCGGCAACCCCCACAGCGAGGCGGCCCTGCGGAAAGCGAAGAATTTCCCAGGGCGCATCCATCTGCTTTTGACCGATGTCCGGATGGATCCCCATATGAGCGGTTGCAAAATGGCCCAGCAAATGAGGATCGCCCGCCCGGACCTGCAGGTTCTTTACATGTCCGCCTTCCCCTCCAGCGAAATCGTGAAAAAAGAGGTGGAACAGGGTACGGCGGAACTGTTGAAGAAGCCGTTCACCCCCACCGTCCTGCTGGAAGCCGTGAAAAAGGCCCTGGAACATTCCGTAGAGCGCTCGCGCTGACCTCGAGTCCTCCCGGGACAGCGCGCGCTGCTCCGGCTTTTTTCCATTGCCAGCCCGGAAGCGAATGTCCTATGATGAATCGTGCTCAAACCGTTCAAAAAAGAGGGGAAATGGGGATATTGCGACGAGCATAACCATGCCGTCATTCCGCCCCGTTACGCCCTGGCATCCCGTTTCTCGCAGGGCCTGGCCGCCGTGGCGGTCCTGGGCCCCGCCAGCAAGGCCTGGGGTTACATCGGAGAGACGGGGGAGATCGCCATCGCTCCCCGTTTCCAGGAAGCCATGGATTTCCATGAGGATCTGGCCGCGGTCCGGACCGAGGCCCAGCAGGCCAATGGGTCACGTTGGGGTTACATCGACAAATCCGGATCCCTGGTCATCCCTCCCCTCTTCGACAAGGTCGGCGAATTCTCCGAAGGCCTGGCGGTGGTGTGGAAGGACGGCAAGGCCGGTTACCTGGACACGGAAGGCCGCACGGTCATCGAACCGCAATACGCCCATGCGGATCCTTTCCGCGAAGGCCTCGCGCGCGTGCGCTTGGCCGATGGCGCCTGGACGCATGTGGATCGGCACGGCCGTCCCAGGAACCCCCAAGGTTACCCGGAAGCCGAATCTTTTTCTGAAGGGTTGGCCGCGGTCAGGCCCTCGCCGCAAGGCGGTTGGGGGTATATCGATCCGGACGGCCGCACCGTCATCCCCGCCACCTTCGAGAAAGCCTTTCCCTTCATGGAAGGCCGGGCCCGCGTGGTGGTGGGAGCCTATCCCCACGGCAAGTTCGGGTTCATCGACAAGCAAGGAAACCCGATCGTCAAACCGCGTTATCACGAGGCCGAGGATTTCCAGCATGGCGTGGCGCGCGTGAAATTCCTGGGCGGCGATTGGCGCCACCTGGATTCCGGCGGCAACATGCTGATCCCCGCCAGCCACCGCGACAATCTGCTTTTCTCGGAAGGCCGCGCCCGCACGCTCGTGGACGAAAAATGGGGCTTCGTCGATCGCACCTACGCCTTTTGCATCCCGCCCCGCTATGACGAAGCCGGGCATTTCTACCTGGGGCTGGCTTCCATCAAGCTGGATGCCGGTCACCCCAGCGACGGACCGGATCTGGACATGCCGCGTTCCGAACCCATCCGCAAACCCCGCTGGGGCTATATCGATCCCCATGGCGCCGTGGCCATCCCCGCCCGCTATCTGATGGCCGGCTCCTTCAGCGAAGACCTGGCCGCGGTCAAGGTGCATGCCTGGTTCGGCTTGGCCACCAAATGGGGCTACATCAACCGGTCCGGAGAAGTCGTCATCAAGCCCGCATTCGATTTCGCCTACCCCTTCGCGGAAGGCCTGGCCCGCGTCAACATGGGCGGCCACAGCGGCCGCACGGGCGGTGTCCAAGGAGGACGCTGGGGCTTCATCGACAAAAACGGGAAATACGTCATCAAGCCACAATTCGAGTACGTCTCCTGGTTCGCCGAAACCCTGGCAGTGGTGCGCGTCGGCACCCAGTGGGGTTACATCGACGGCAAAGGAGCCATGGCCATCGCTCCCCAGTTCGACGAAGCCTACAACTTCTTCAAAGGATTGGCCCGGGTTCGCATCGGCGACCAATGGTTCTATGTAGACCCGAGCGGCAAGAAAAAGCCCCTGGACTAGACCCGGGTCACACCCTTCCTTGTAAGGTTCCCGCCTTTTAAATAGCTTATCGCCCCATGGAACCAAACTCCAAGCGGGCCAAAACCGCCATCGTAGCCTACCGCCGCAACCTCTATCAGGTCTCCCCCAACGGCCTCTGGGCCGTCATGGAACTGACCCGCGGCCAAGTCGACAGCGACACCGCCATCGGCTTCGTCCTCCGCCAAGAAGGCTACGACATCACCCCCGAACAAATCGCCCTAGCCTCCTGACCCAAAGCCTTCCCTCCGTTCTTTTCCCTTTTCCTTCCTCTTCTTAACCGTCACGCCCCACCGCGAAGCGTAGCACCCCCCGCTTCGCAACTCCAGAGCCCCACTTTCTTTCTCTTCTTCTCCCCTCTTTTCCCGCGCCACAGTCGCACCGCACGCGACCGACCCACCCTTTCAGATCTTTTCCTCCGCACGCGTAAAATCGCCGCCGGCCCCGATCGCTGCGAATCCATTCGGCAACCGTCGAGATCCCGTGTGAAGACCCACGAAAGTCCCAGAACTTGTGAAGCTGTGGTCAAGATCCCCTGTGGCCGACGGCGCCTGGCCCCGGGGCGGGGTGCGGGGCGAGTCGCGGAGCCCGCTTGGCGCAGAATTCGGGCGGAAGCCCAGGCCCGCGATCGCGCGACCCATGGCGAGGCTGCGTCCGTTTGCGGGCCTGGGCATATTCGCCCCACCCCATCGATCAGCCCGGATTCATCCGACCCACCGAGCCGGAAAGCCTTAGGGCGGAGCGTCCGAGCCCCGCACCCCGCCCCGGGGCCAGGCGCCCTCTTACTCGGAGATCCTGAGAACAAGCTTCCCGAACTGCCCCCCAGCATCCATTCTTCGAAGGGCCTCGTCAGCTTGCTCAAACGGATACACCCCATCGATAACAGGCCGGATCTCCGTATGCGCGACGAACTTGATCATCGCCTCGAAATCCTGGGGCGAACCCATGGTGGTTCCCAACAGGTTGAGCTGGCGCCAGAACACTTTGCGCAGAGGCACCTCCTGGGGATTCCCCAAGGTGGCCCCGAAGAACACCAGACGCCCGCCGGGCCGGCTCAGATCGCATAGATTGGAAAAACCGGGGCCGCCCGCGGAATCGATGATGCAGTCGAAGTGGCCCGCTTTTTCAAGCAAGCTCTCGGCCCACTTCTCATGCTTGTAATTCACGCCCCCCTCCGCGCCCAATTCCATGGCCTTGGCCAGTTTCTCATCCGAACCCGAGGTCACGAAAACCCGGGCCTTGGCCGCCAATCCGAATCGCAGCAGGAACAACGCCACCCCGCCGCCGATACCGGTGATCAGCAGCTTTTCTCCGGGGGCGATGCGGCCGCGGGTGAACAGGGCGCGGTACGCGGTGGTCCCCGCCAAAGGCAGACTGGCCGCCTCTTCAAAGGAAAGATGCGCGGGCATGGGGGCCAGGTTGGCCGCCGGCACCTTCACGAATTGGGCGAAGGTTCCGGGATCGGGCAGGCCCAGGATCCGGAAATCCTTTCCCTGGGCTTCCTGCGAGGGGCCCCAGTCCAGGCTGGGATTGATCACCACTTTGCGGCCGAGCCAGGCCGCGTCCACGCCGAAGCCGATCTTTTCCACCGTTCCAGCGCCATCGGACCCGGGTACGATGGGGAACTTCAATCCCGCATATTGGCCCTTCTGGATCCAAAGGTCCCGGTGGTTCAGGGATGCGGCCTGAAGCCGAACGGCGACTTCCCCGGTTTTGAGGCCGGGCAGATCCATCTGCCTGATTTTGAAGGGCTCGCCCACGGCGTCCAAGGAGAAGGCCCGATACGATAGCGACATGGAATCTCCCGGTTCTCCCGCCCGCGGCGGCATCGACTTCCGCCTCCGGCGGCGTCGACGTGGTTTAAATTAGCCGATCGCTCCGCAGCGGGCAACCGCCGAGCGGCGCCGTTCCTTGTATTTTCCCTTTTCAGGCAAGCGGAGGCGTTGTATCATCGGATCTCCAGCCTTCGGATGGGAAACGAAAATGGAAATGACCTGTGGACCGGAAAAGGAAGGCGACTCCCTGAGAGACGCGTCGGTACCGTTGGTTACGGTAACCCGCAACGGCCAAGTCGACCTGCAGCATCTGGGGTTCGCCTGTCTGGTGGACGCGGAGGGAAACCGGATCTGGTCCCTGGGCGATCCGCATGCGAAGGCATTCTTCCGATCCTGCGCCAAACCGCTGCAGGCGTTGGCTATGCTCACCTCCGGCGCCGCCGACGCCGCGGGCCTGGATGACCGCGACCTTGCCATCGTGTGCGGTTCGCATCTGGGTGGCGCGGAGCAGGTATCCCAGGTCGATGCCCTCCTGGCCAAAAGCGGCCTGAAACCCGAACAACTCGGATGCGGTGCGCGCGGGGCCGGCCCGGAAGCGCTCGCCGATATGTGTTCGGGCAAACATGCCGGGATGCTCACCGCCTGCAAGCATCTCCGTCTGCCTTTGGAAACCTACCTTGAGCCGGACCATCCGTGGCAGAAACGGCTGCTCGCCACCGTCTGCGACTATTGCGCCGCCGACCCGGCGCACTTGGATCAGGCCATCGATGGGTGCTCCGCGCCCACCTTTCTGCTGCCCATCTACAACATGGCCCTGGGCTTCGCGCGATTGGCCAAAGAGGCCGGAAAACCCGGTCCGGCCGGGCGCCTTCTGCGCGCCATGACCGTAAATCCGGGCGGCCACACCGGTGAGCCGGATTTACGTCCCTTTCTCCCTGAAAATGGCGCATCGGCATTCGTGACCAAAGGGGGAGCCAATGGATTGCATTGCGCCGCCTTGCCCGGTTTGGGGTTGGGATTCGCCATGAAAGTGGTCGACGGAGCCCAGCTTCCGCGCTGGCCCGTCTTCACGCGCGCCCTGGAAAAGGCCGGAATCATCTCCGCCGCCACCGCCTCGGCCATGCGCGCCGCTCTTTGGCCCCGGATCCTGACCCGCCGGGGTGTCGAAGCCGGCAACATCCGCCTCGATTTTTGATAGCAGCCTTCCGCGTTGGAACGTATTTTCGAAACGGAACCCCGCCGTTCGCGGGATAGTCTTGGCATCACGCCAAAGGAGGCCGGGCAATGAAAAACTTCTTCAAAAACGTGGACTTGGATCAAGTGAAGGATCAAATCGCGGAAATCAAGGACCAGGTGCAGGACATGAAATTCCGCACGCCGTGGACCAGGGGATCCGACACTTCGCCCGCCGCATTCATGGCCATCGGCGCCGCCGCGGCCCTGCTGGGCGTCACCTTGTACCGAAACCGGAAAGAGGTCGCCCACTTCTGCAGCAATTGCGGAGCGGACCTCATGGGCAAACTGGAAAGCTCCGGAATCAAGGACAAGGCGGGACAGATACTCAGCAAGATGAAAAACGGGGCCCAGGACATCAAGGCCCAGGCGACCCAGGAACGTTACCAGCCCACTTAAGGCCCTTCGGCCCAATTCCCCGGGGACGGTGGTCCCGGGGAATTTTTCCGTCCGTTTCCCAAGCTACCTTGGGGTTTCGAAGCGCGCTTCCGGTTCGAAATACTCTTTCGCGGCGCCGCATTTGGGGCAGCACCAATCATCGGGAATATCCTCCCACAAAGTGCCCGGGGCGATGCCGGAATCCGGATCCCCCAAAGCCTCATCGAACACGTACATGCAAAGCATGCACACGTAGCGACGCTGCCCTGGAGGAGTCGCAGGCATTACGCGGCCTTGGGGGGAGCCGTGACTTCGGAAGCCGGAACGCGCCAGCAATCCGACGTGTTCAACTGGGTCGCGCCCGCGGACTTGAGGTACAGGAACAACTGCATGCGGTAACCGACCAGCCAGCGCATCGGGATGAACAGGGCTTCGCCCCGCTTCAGTACCTCGCCCCAGGGCATGGTCATGTTTTCGGCGAGAAGCGTGCTGACGGGCACGGAGCGGATTTCCCGGGCCACCGCTTCCGACTGCCAGGCCATGCGCTCGGGAAAGTCCGAAGCCGGCATGCCCGCGGTGGCTTCCGCGGTAGGCCGGCCCTTGCTCCAATCCCCGGCGAGGATCTTGACCACGCCGTTATAGGGTCCGTAGCTCAGGTAACGCAGCAGTTCCACCGTATTGCGCTGGCCGGCGCTCGGTCGATAGTCCAAACCGCCCGGAGGCATCTTCGCGAACAGGTTGATGCAGATCTGGCTTTCCTTCCGCCAGTTGGCGATGAAGGTTTCGATGGTGAGCATATTAATGGTTGCCTTTCACTTGACGATGACGAGTTCGGATTCCGAGTAATATTCGCCCTTGTAGG
>JAQBPN010000016.1 GCA_028287505.1 Fibrobacterota bacterium
ATGCACTTAGACCACCCGTAGGAATAACGGAAGGTCTTTAAACAGAAACGCCGCCCCGGTCTCAACCCCAAGGCGGCGCGTATTCACGGAGACGGCTTCTTCCGTTTAACCAACGGAAGTCTTCGTCTTCAAAAGGGGAGACTGTTCCAGGCGCAAAGGCCGTAGCAGGGCCCGATCGCAAAGCCGTCCGAGGAAACGCGCTGGTGCGCGTTGACGAGGACAATACCGCGAGCGGGCCCTGATACGGCCTTTGCGACGGAACAGAGCGAAAGTGGCGGAATTGGCAGACGCACCAGACTTAGGATCTGGCACTTCGGTGTGGGGGTTCGACTCCCCCCTTTCGCACCACTCCGCACGCGGCGCTTCGCCGCCCGGCTTAAACCGCCCGGCACACGGCCACCCTGCCGATGCCGGGCATGAATGGAAAACCGCCCGGACCGGGCGGCACGATTTGGAAAGGAAGATGCAGTGAAAGTGACTATCAGCGAACCGACAACTACCGAGCGCGTGCTCGAAATCGAAGTGGAGCGCGAGCGCCTCGACAAGATTTTCGACCAGAAGGTCAAAAAATACAGCAAGGAAGTCCGCATCAACGGATTCCGTCCCGGCAACGTGCCCAAGGAAGTGATCGCCAAGCGCTTCAAGGATCCGATCAATGCGGAGTCCCTGGAAGCCCTGATCGATGAAGTCCTCAAGGAAGCGTGCACGCAGCACAATATCGAACGCATCGCCCCCGGCCGCATCGACAAGCTGGAGAACGAACAAGGCAAGCCCATCCTGGTCAAGGCCATCCTGGAAGTGGACCCTCCCGTCGATGTCAAGGACTACAAGCTGGACATCCCCGTGCATGGCGCGGACATCTCCGACGACGAGGTGGAGAACCAGTTGACGGGCCTGCGCAAACGCCAGGCCGAGGAAATCAAAGTCGACCGCGCCGCCGTCCTGGGCGACGTGGTGGTCGCGCAATATCTCAGCATCACCATCGGCGGCGAGGCCAAGCCCCTGCCCCCGCGCCCGGAGTTCCGCATGGAATTGGGCACCAGCAGCGTGCCCGCCATGGACCGCGCCCTGATTGGGGCCAAGGCCGGCGACGAGAAGACCGTTTCCTTCACCTTCCCCGCCGACTATGCCCAGGCGGATTTCGCGGGCAAGGACTCGGAATACCTGCTGAAAATCCTGGAAGTGATGGAGATCAAGCTTCCCGCCCTGGACGATGAGCTGTCCAAGAAGTTCGGTTTCGACACCCTGGACATCTTCCGCGCCCGGATCCGCGAGGATCTGACCAAGCAGTCCATGCAAAAGGCCAAGGAAGAAGCCTATGAAGAGGCCATGCGCCGCCTCATGGAAACGAATCCTTTCGAAATCCCCAAAGCCCGCATCCAGAACTACGTGCGTTATAAGCTGGAACAACAAGGCCACGTGCACGACAACGACGACCACGGCCATGATCATTCCGATCTGGAACAGGAAGCCGTTTTCAACATCCGCCGCTACCGCCTGCTGGAGGAGATTTCCAAGAAGGAAAAAATCAAGCCTACCTCGGAAGAGGTCGACGCCCGCCTGAAGGAAATGGCGGAACAGTACGGCACCGATTTCGAAACCCTCAAGGCCTCCTTGAGGAAGAGCGGCAAGATCCTCGACATCCGCGAAGAGCTGAAGTCGGAAAAGACCCTGGATTTCGTGATTGGATTCAAGCGCGAGGGGTGAGCGAAAGCTCACCGGTTGCGCAAGGTAACTACGGTGCACGTAGATTGGGCTTTGCCCAATCTGCTAGCGGCTTGCGGAGCAAGCCGCGGTTACTGGAAGGAAACCCAACGGGACGTGGCCGGCCCCGCCGAGTCTTCGGCCCGGTCCATAAAGGGGTGGCTTCTTTCTTGTGCAACGGGTAAAATGGAGATATGTATATTACCATAAACTCATTTTTCACCTCGGGAAGATAGGTCGCGCATGTATATACCTACAGTCATCGAAACAACCGGACGCTCCGAGCGGGTCTACGATATCTATTCGCGGCTCCTGAAGGAACGCATCATCTTCATCGGCTATGAGATCAACGACGTGGTGGCCAACACCATCGTCGCTCAGATGCTGTTCCTGGAATACGAAGATCCGGACAAGGACATTCTTCTCTACATCAACAGCCCGGGCGGCGTGGTCACTTCCGGCCTCGCCATCTACGACGTGATCAAATACGTGAAGCCCGATGTCCAGACCATTTGCGTCGGTTCCTGCATGAGCATGGGAGCCCTTCTCCTGGCCGCCGGCACCAAGGGCAAGCGCTTCATCCTGCCCCACGGCAAGGTCATGCTGCACCAGCCCAGCGGCGGCGCCACGGGACAGTCCTCGGACATCCAGATCCACGCCAAGGAAATCATCAAAACGAAGAAAGAACTGTTGGGCATCCTCGCGGAAGCCACCGGCAAGAGCGCCGAGCAGATCCAGAAAGACACGGAGCGGGATCTCTACATGTCCGCGCAAGAGGCCGTGGCCTATGGCGTGGTCGATGAAATCTTCAATCCCCTCAACCGGAAGAAGAAAGCGGCGGCTTAAGGATATGGCGAGGACCGGTAATGGCTATGGGTTGATCCGCTGCTCGTTCTGCGGCAAGAACGCGGAGCAGGTGGAAAAGATCATCACCGGCCCCTCCGTGCACATCTGTAACGAATGCGTTGCGATGTGCAATGATATCCTGACCGAGGAGTCCCAGAAGGACACCCAGGTCGCGACCGGCACCGCGCCTTCTTCCAGCCCGCTCGACATCAAGCGCCATCTCGATGAGCACATCATCGGACAGGATGACGCCAAGGTCTCGCTCGCCGTCGCGGTGTACAACCATTACAAGCGCATCGCGGCCCGCGCGGGCGCGGACGGCGTCGAGGTGGAAAAATCCAACATCCTCTTCCTGGGTCCCACCGGATCCGGCAAGACCCTGCTGGCCCAGACCATCGCCAAGTTCCTGAAGGTCCCGTTCACCATCGTGGACGCCACCATCCTGACCGAAGCCGGCTACGTGGGCGAGGACGTCGAGAACATCATCGTGCGCCTGCTCCAGGCCGCCGATTACGACGTGGAGCTGACCGAACGCGGTATCGTCTACATCGACGAGATCGACAAGATTTCGCGCAAGAGCGCCAACCCTTCCATCACGCGCGACGTTTCCGGCGAAGGCGTGCAGCAGGGTCTGCTCAAGCTGCTGGAAGGCACCGTGGCCGCGGTCCCGCCCAAAGGCGGACGCAAGCATCCGGAACAGAACCTCATCCAGATCAACACCAAGAACATCCTCTTCATCTGCGGCGGCGCGTTCGAATCGCTGGACAAGATCATCGAACGCCGCACCCGGGAAACCAGCATCGGCTTCGGCGCGTCCTCCCAGTCCAAGAAGGATCGCAAGATTGGCGCCATCCTCAAGATGGTCGAGCCGGACGATCTCATCCAATTCGGCCTCATCCCGGAACTGGTCGGTCGTCTGCCCGTCATCACGGCTCTGGAAGAGCTGCCCCGCGAGGCGCTCCTGGACATTCTGACCAAGCCGCGCAACGCCCTGGTCAAGCAGTACACCAAGCTTTTCGAGATGGACGACATCCGCCTGAAGTTCCAGCCGGAAGCCCTGGAAGCCATCGTCGATCGCGCCATCCTGCGCAAGACGGGCGCCCGCGGCCTCCGCTCGGTGATGGAAAGCGCCCTGCTTCCCATCATGTTCGAACTGCCCTCCCGCACGGACGTGGCCGAATGCGTGGTCACGCGCGAAGTGGTCGAGCACAAAAAAGAGCCCATGCTCATCCTCAAGAAGAACAAAAAGAAGTTGGCTTAGCCAACTTCCAAACTCGCTTAGGCGAGTTTCCGCTCGCATAGCCGGTTTCCAATCCCGCTTAAGCGGGTTTCCGCGGACATTACCGGTTCACGCCGCCATGGACGGCAATCCTCCCTGGGCCGATCCGGCGCGTCCCGCTTGCATAAATCCGCCCTGTTTCCCGTAATGCACTTCCCCCCCAAGATGAATTTTGCTTGATTTAGATCCCATCCCCTCCAGGAGAGCCGCCCTTGGCCAAAGTCCCTTCCAAAGCAAAATCCGCCCTGGTGGAATCCGCCGATTCCCAGGCGGCCTCCGCCGCTTCCACGGCCGCTGCCGAAGCCGCGGACAAGGCCAGAGCCGCCTCCGCGGAAGAATGGGCCCAGCTCCTGGCGGACGGACTTCCCGTCATCCCCCTGCGGGATATCATTCTCTTTCCCGGCACGGTGACGCCCATCCTGCTCGGCCGCCCGCAATCCCTGTCCGCCATGATGCGGGCCATGGACAGCCAGTCCCAACTGGCACTCTTCGCCTTGCAGAAAACCGCTTCCGAAGATGATGTGTCGCCGGATACCCTGAAGACCATCGGAGTGGTGGGCCGCATCGCTTCGTCCCTCTCCCTGCCCAACAATCTTTCCAAAATCCTGGTGGAAGCCCTGGGCGTGGCCCAGGTGACCAAGTGGCAGACCCTGCCCTCCCTGATCATGGCCAACCTGGAGCCCATCGTCGCCGCGCCCCTCAAGGAAGAGACCGCGCGCCGCCGCATCGAGTCCACGCGCGTTATGTTCGCGGACTATCTCTCGCAGAATCCCGACCTGCCCCGCGGCGTGGCGGACCTCATCGACGGGCTCTCCGGCCCGGAAGAGAAGGTGTACGGCATGGCCAGCCATCTCAAGATCCCGGTGGAGCTGAAACAGCTGCTGGTGGAAGAGCCCACCCTGGAAACCAAGCTGGACATGATCCAGGAATACCTGCGCAACGAGGTGGACACCACCATGATGGGCCGCCGCCTGGAGCACGAAGTGCGGGCCGGCATCGCCCAGAGCCAGCGGGAATATTTCCTGACCGAGCAGTTGCGCAAGATCCAGTTCGAACTGGGATCCTTTTCGCCTCCGGTCAACCATGAGATCAAGCAGTTGGAGGATTCCGTCAAGGCCAAGGCCATGCCCGAGAAGGTGCAGGCGCGCGTGGCGGCGGAGCTCAAGCGGCTTGAGTACCTCAATCCGTCTTCGCCGGAATACTCCGTGGTGCGCACCTACGTGGACTGGTTCCTGGGCCTGCCCTGGAACAAGTACAACAAGGACAATCTCGATCTGCACAACGTCAAGAAGCAGCTCGATCGCGATCACCACGGGCTCAAGCAGGTCAAGGAGCGCATCCTCGAACACGTGGCCGTGTACAAGCTTTCCAAGCACCACTCCACTCCCATCCTCTGCCTGGTGGGCCCGCCCGGCGTGGGCAAAACCTCCCTCGGCAAATCCATCGCCCAGGCCCTGGGCCGCGAGTTCGTGCGCATTTCCCTGGGAGGCGTGCGCGACGAGGCCGAAATCCGCGGCCATCGCCGCACCTATATCGGCTCCATGCCAGGCCGCATCGTGCAGGCCCTGAAGAAAAGCCAAAGCATGAATCCGGTCATCCTGTTGGACGAGATCGACAAGATGGGCAGCGACTTCCGCGGCGATCCGGCTTCCGCATTGCTGGAAGTGCTGGACCCGGAGCAGAACCAGGAGTTCATCGATCATTTCATGGAAATCGGCATCGATCTCTCCCAGGTCTTCTTCGTCACCACCGCCAATGTGGAAGAACAGATCCCGGCCCCTTTGCACGATCGCCTGGAAGTGATCCGCATCTCGGGCTATTTCGATACGGAAAAACTCGAGATCGCCAAAGGTTATCTGGTGCCCAAGATCAAGGCCTCCTCGGGGCTGCAGAACGGGCAGTTGGATCTGGAGGATAAGGTGTTGTCCACCCTGATCCGGAGATACACCCGCGAGGCGGGCGTGCGCCAACTGTCCCGGCAAATCGCCAAGATAGCCCGCAAGCGCGCGCGCGAGGTGGTGGACTTCCAGGACCGGAAGCCGTCCAAGTCCGCAAGTGCCGCGAAGTCCTCCAAGCCGGGCAAGCCCGGGCCCATCTCCCGGGAAAGCCTGTTGGACTACCTGGGCGTTCCCATCCGCCAGGAGCGCATGGTTCCGGACACCTCGAATCCCGGCGTGGTGACGGGCCTGGCGTGGACTCCCGTGGGCGGGGAAATCCTGCGCGTGGAATGCACCCTGCTTTCCGGCAAGGGCCGCCTGCATCTGACCGGCCAACTGGGCGATGTGATGAAAGAGTCCGCCCAGATCGCCTTGACCCTGGTGCGCGAACGCGCCCGCCGATACGGGGTCGATCCGGAAATCTTCCACAAGACCGATATCCACCTGCACGTGCCCGAAGGTTCCATTCCCAAGGATGGGCCTTCCGCCGGCATCGCCATCACCCTGGCCCTGGTCTCGGCCATGACCCGTCAGAAGGTGGATCCTAAAATCGCCTTCACCGGAGAGGTGTCCCTGGTCGGCAAGATCCACGCCATCGGCGGCCTGCCCGAGAAGGCCATCGCGGCCCTGCAGGCCGGGGTGACCCAGGTGATGGTCCCGCAAGAGAACAACCCGGAAGTGCGCGAACTCCCGCCCGAGGCGAAAAAGGGCCTGAAAATAACCCAGGTGGACCAGATCGACGACGTGCTGGCCGCCCTGTTCAAACCGTCGGCGCGCCCTGCAGCCCCCGGAAAGCCCGCTGCCGCGGGAAAACCGGCCGCTGGGAAAGCCCCCGCTTCCGCAGCCAAGTCCCGCAAGAAACCCCGGTAATACCGTTCCCGGTAAGATACCCCCATGAGCGCCTTGAAGGAAAACCATCTCGCCGTGAGCGGGCGCATCCGCGCCGCCTGCGAAAGGGCCGGCCGCGATCCCGCCGACGTCAGGCTGATCTGGGTGAGCAAGAACCATCCCCGGGAAATGGCCGTGGAGGCCCTGGCCCTGGGGGCGCGCTACTTCGGGGAGAACCGCGTCCAGGAGGCCCTGGAAAAATTCCCCCTCCCGGGAGCCCCTCCGGTCCCGGCCCTTCCTGGCCCGGACGGATGGCAAGGTAACACCAAGGATACCCTGGGGCACGAACTCCACTTCATCGGGCGGATGCAGAAAAACAAGATCCGCAAGATCCTGCCGCTGGCCACCACCCTCCATTCCATCGATTCCCTGGAACTGCTGGAAGCGGTGGACCGCATCGCCGGGGAAATGGGAATCCGCCGGGACGTGTTCCTGCAGGTGAACACGTCCCGCGAACCGGCCAAAGGCGGCTTCGAACCGGAAGCCCTGCTCCCGGCCCTGGCAATCCTGCCCCCCTTGCCGCATCTCCGCATCGTGGGCCTGATGACCATGGGCCCCCTGGAAACCGCCTCCGGCGGGGCCGCGGGCCCGGAAGAAGCCCGGCGCTGCTTCCGGGAACTGGCGGCCATGCTGACCATGGCCCAGGTCCACGCCAGGCCCGGCGGGCCGCTCAAGGACCTCGCCTGGCTCTCCATGGGCATGTCCGGAGACTTCGAAGTGGCGATTGAGGAGGGGGCGGATTTTATCAGGGTGGGGACGGCTCTCTTCGGCGCGCGGTAGGTCGCTGGGGTGGGTCCATGCGCCCGGGGCCTCAGACGAGCTCCAGGGGAAGGAGGCTGTGCTGCGTGGTCTTTCAGCGGGGACATTCCCCGGCTTCGGGGTCTCCGCATGGGTTCGCGGAAGGGTGCCTCGTGACTTTGTCGCGCCAGCCGCGAACCCATGCTGAATGTCCCCGCTGCTCCTTCCCCCTCCGCCCGATTCGGCCCCGGGCGCATGGACCCACCCCGGCTGTTCGCGCGGCGGG
>JAQBPN010000059.1 GCA_028287505.1 Fibrobacterota bacterium
AAGACCTCGGGAAGAGGCGCTGGCAGAATGGCAGTTTTTGCAACTACTGGTATCTTCTCCTACCATTTCTCAAGCTGCTTTGAAAAATGTCGATCTACTTTGGTTTCAAGTAGATATTGTCCGTGGATTGGTGGATCACTTCCTCGCATTTGTTGAAGAAACGGGAGGGTTTGTTATCAAAGACTTCGTGGGACGCCTGTCTCAGGAACAAAAAGATTCCTTGGCGGGTCTTCGTCTCATGGAAGGAATGGACTCCATTCAGGAGCAAAAGCATTTTAACGACCTTCTCCATGCATTAGAGTTGCGCTGGCTATTTAAGCAGCGAACTATGGAAAAAGATAAAGCTAAATTTATGGGATTTTCAAAACGAATACACGAGCTTCAAACGAAAAGCAAAGGCGGGGCCATATGAACGAACTTGACGGGCAGGTACTGAGAAGGCTGCAAAAGCAAGCGAAGCTCCAGGGCTTCATCGCCGAGAACCAGATCAAGGCGCTGTCCCGATCGGACGAGGAATACGCCACCTTGCGGCAATTCTTCGTGGACCAGCAGGTTCAGGTCTCCGAGTTCGTCGTCAAGGCCCGCAAGCCCACCAAGCCGGACAATCTCAAGAAGCTGGCCCGCTACAACGACCCGACGTGGGTCTACCTGAACTCGGTGGGCAAGGTGCCGCTGCTTTCCCGCGAAGAGGAAATCAACATCGCCAAGCGCATCGAAGAGGTGCAGAAGCGCATCGGCGCCATCATCTTCCGCTCCAAGAACATGGTGGCCATGGTCCTGGACCTGGGCCGCCAGGTGTTGGAAGAGGATCTCCGCATCGAGGAAATCCTCCAGATCGACAACGATGCCTGGACGGATCCGAAGGTCTACGACTCCGAAAAGGAGAAGGCCATCGCCGCCATCACGCGCATGCGCAAGAATTACACCAAGCTCGAAGAGATGACCCTCAAGTACCAGGAAGTCCAGACCGAGGGCGGCGATCAACAGGCGCTGGCCTCGGAAGTCGAGAACCTGGAAATGCGCCTGGTGAACGATTGCGTGGCCTTCAAGCTCAACCACAAGCAGATCGACCGCTTGGTGGGCAAGTACAAGGAGGAGCAGGGGACTTCCGAGCAGGAGCTGGAAAGGCTCCGCCGCATCAAGCAATGGGAAGTGGTCCGCGACCGCGCCAAGGAGGAAATCGTCGAGGCCAACGTCCGCCTGGTGGTTTCCATCGCCAAGCGCTACACCGCCAAGGGCCTGGAGCTGATCGATCTGATCCAGGAAGGCAACAGCGGCCTGATCCGCGCCGTGGAAAACTTCGATTACACCAAGGGTTACAAGTTCTCCACCTACGCCACCTGGTGGATCAAGCAGTCCATCACCCGCGCCATCGCCGACAAGGCCAAGACCGTGCGCGTGCCGGCCAACATGCTGGATATCGTCCGCAAAGTGATGCGCGTCTGCCGCGAGCTGCAGCAGAGCACCGGCAAGGATCCCAATCCGGAGGAAGTCGCCACCAAGGTGGGCTGTTCCATCAAGAAGGTGCAGTTGGCCATGGACGTGTCCCAGGACCCGATCTCCCTGGACGATTACGTCACCGGCGATCAGAACAACACCTTCTCCGAGTTCATCGAGGACAAGAGCGCGGAAAAGCCCTCCCAGAGCGTCAACATGCGCATGCTCCGCAAGCAGATTGACGGCGTCCTTTCCTCCCTGGACGCCAAGGAACAGGCCATCGTACGCATGCGCTTCGGCCTGGACGACGGCCTGGTGAAGACCCTGAAGGAAATCGGCGACAAGTACCGCATCTCGCGGGAACGGGTCCGCCAGATCGAATCCAAGGCGCTCGCCAAGCTGCAGCATCCCAGCCGCATCAAGCAGCTGGAAGGCTGGAGCACCGATATCGAAGACATCTGCCTGGGCTGATTCGACCCATCCGGGCCGCCCGGAACGCCCCTCCCGGGGCGGATCCGGGGCGGCCGGTTTCCAACCCCCGCCTGCGCAATATTTCCTTGATACTTCCTTGACCGGCATCATGCGTTTCAGCCCCGTTTCACGGGGCCAAAACGCATGTCCTCCCAAAAGTCGCCAGTGTCGGCGGTCCTCCAAAGCGCGTCAAGATTCAAATTGCGCCCGATCTTCCCCAAACTGTATAATGGGACATCGATATGCGCATGTCCATCCGACCCGGATACGTCGTCAGACGATCCTTCCATTTCGCCGGCGTGAAGTTCACCGTCTGGCGGAGAAACCGTTCCACGGCCAGGGCTTTCTACGATCCTCTCGTCGACGGCGGATTCCCGTTCCTGCCGAGCGTGATCCGCAGATCGCACATCCGCAAGCTGATCCTGTTCCTGTTTGTCGCCGTGATCGCCGCGACGGTCGCCGCGGGATACCGGTACGTCTCCCGCCATCCCCTCGCGGAACTGGCCGCGCTTCGCGCCGTTCCCGGGCTGCAGGTCCCGTCGTCCCTGGCGGCTCCGCCGTCCCCTCTGCCTATGGCGTCCATTCCCGCCAAGGCCTCCGCGCCGATACTACCCGCCGAACCGGAAGCCGCTCCCGCCCTGGCACCGGTCGCGGCCGAGCCGCCGGAAGCGAAGATCCCGCGGATTTCCGGGAACGCATCCTACCTGTTGGCCTGCAAACGCGATCGCACCCTTTACGTCTACCACCGCGCCGACACCCATTGGGAAAAGCAGGCCGCCTTTCCCATGGCCATCGGCCGCGCTCCCGGCGATAAGTCGGACGCCGGCGACATGCGCACTCCGGAAGGACGGTTCTGGATCACCGGGCTGGTTTCCGGTCCGTCCAAAGGCGCCATGTACGGTCCGCTGGTCTTTACCCTCAATTACCCCCGCCCCGGCGACGAGGCCGAAGGCAAGACCGGCCAGGGAATCTGGATCCATGGCGTGGACGCCGGTAAGCTTCCTTCCTATACGCATGGCTGCCTGTCCCTCGCAAACGAGGACGTGCTCGCGCTGTCCGCCTATGCGGACATCGGTACGCCTTTGCTGATCCTTCCCGATTCCCTGGCGCCGGACCCCGCCAAGCAGATGGATCTGGCCGGCCTGGACCGGGAATACCCTTCCATCCTCTCCGCCTATGGGCGCAAGACCCATGCGGACACCCTGGCCCGGGAAAAAGCCCTCAAGCAGGCCGCCGATTACGTGGCCAAGGAAGCCAAGGATTTCCCCGAGCTGGCCATGCAGACGCTTTCCCCCCAGGACAAGAAGGCCGTCCTGGCCCGCCTGCAGCGCTGGCGGGAGGATTGGAGCAGCCGCAACATCGAGGCCTACGCCGCGAACTACGACTCAGACTTCCGCGACCGGGAAGGGCGCGGCAAGGAATCGTTCGTGGAACGCAAGGCCAGGATCTTCGAGTCCAAATCCAAGATCCAGATGGAAATCATCGAACCGCAAATCGAGTCGGAAGGCTATTCCCGCGTGAAGGTGTCCTTCCGCCAGGACTACCTCGCCGAAGGCCCCCAGGGGCCGCAACGAAGCTCCGGACCCAAGACCCTGCGGATGGAATCCGGCCCCGCCGGATGGTTGATCATCACCGAGTGAATGCATGAGGAACAAAAATGGATAACCGTAAAGACGATAACGAATCGATGGAATCCTCATGGTCCACGTCCGACTCCTCCGATGCCGCCGCGGAAACGGCCGGCCTGATGGCGGAACATATCCGCATGCGCGCGGACCTGGACAAGATGTCCAAGGAGAACGAGGAGCTGCGCCGCAGCCACGACGCCCTCTACCGCCTGCTTTCGGAAAAGACCACCGCCAAGCCGGAGCTCGATCTGAAGACCGCCGTGCGCGCGGTGTTGTCCGAATGGAAGGACGGGGAAGGCATCCCGGTGGCGACCGTGGTGGGCCCGCTCCCTTCCCTGGAGGAAATGCGCCAATTGGAGAAGAGCTTCTCGGAAGCGGGTGAAGGATCCAAGGGCATGCAATCCGCCGTTTCCGAACTGACCCTCCAGACCAAGGCCCTGGCCAAACAGGTCGAGGAGATGACCGCCAAGCAGAAAGAGTTCGCGGATCTCAAGGGAAAGATGGACCAGGTCAACGCCCAGCGGGCCTGGATCGATTCCAAGCTCCAGTCCATGGGCAAGCAGAGGATGGTGGTGGAGCGCGCCAACGTGGAGGCCGGCCGCCTGAACGCCCTGTTCTGGGAAATGGAAGAGAAGATGCGCGAGATGGCGCAGCAGAACAAGGTGATCGCCAAGACCCAGACCAATATCGAGGCCCTGGAAGGCCGTCTGCGCGACAGCCACACGGCCTTGCAGCAGGTGGAACGGTTCGAGAACTCGCTGAAAGCCAGCCGGAAAAGCGTTGAGGAAATGGCTGTGCTGGGCGAAGAGTTCCAGCAGAAGCTGGCCGAGTTCCAGAAGAGCCAGAAGAACATCGACGAGGCGTCCAACCGCGCCAAGGAAGCCGCCAACATCGTGAGAAGCATGGATGCCACCATGAATACCATTCTCAAGAACAACGGCCAGCTGGAAACCACCAAGAAGCTCATCGACGGTTTCCAGGAAACCCTCAACGGCGTGGACAAGAAGGTCGAGAAGGTCCACAAACAATGGAACGCCGCGGAAAAGCTGGAAGGCAAGATCGTCAAGCTCGAAGAATGGGTGAAGGGATTCCAGCAGGATCTGTCCGTCGCGTCGCATCTGGGCGATGAGCTCAAGAAGGTGGAGCGCAAGGTCGTCGAAATCAAACAGGGCGAAAACGAATTGCTGCGCGCCATGGAGATATTGGACGCCAAGCGGGCCGAGATGATTTCCATCGGCGGCCTGGCGGAAGAGGCGCGGAAACAGTCGGAGACCGTGATCAACAACCTGGAGTTCCTCAAGCACAGGCAGGATGAGATAGGCCAGGTAGGCGAGCGCGTGGATACCCTGAACCGTTTCCTGGGCCAGACCAACTCCCGCATCCGGGACGTGGAAGGCAAGCTGGAAACCTTCGGCGAACTGGAAGGGAAGATGGGCAAGCTGGAGTCCCTGGTGCAGGGCACGGATATGAAGATCCAGGAGCAGATTTCCCGGCAGCCCTCGCTGGCCGCGCTGGCGGCCCGCATCGACGAGACCGAGGACATCGCCCAGGCGTTGGAAGTGAAGACCAAGGAATTGTACCAGCACGGGGATCGCCTGCGTTCGATCGAGAGCCGCCTCGGGGAGCTGGGACGGCTGGGCCAGGATGTCAAAGACTCCTTCGGCCGCATCAACGAGCACAAGGAAAGCGCGGACAAGCAGGAAATCCGGTTCCGGGAATCGCTGGAATCGCAACGGCAGTTCGCGGGGGAATTCGAGGAACGCCTCGAGAAGATCGGGGTCGAGAACGTGGAAATGCTGGCCCAGTTCGCCAGCAACAAGGAGAAGCTGAAGAGTCTCCAGGAGGAAATCGGTTCCGGTCTGTCCACCATCTCCGGGCACAACACGTCCATCAAACAGTCGGAAGAACGCCTCAAGAAGGTGGACGGATTCCTGATCACCATGGAACAGAACATGTCCGCGCTGGAAAAGCGCCAGACCGCCATGTCCGCTTTCGACGCCAAGATCCAGGAGGTGATCAAGGCCGTGGAGGACGTGGAAAGCCGCATGGCCATCCTGCGCACCGAAAAGAGCGTCATCCACGACGCCCGCAAGTCCGTGGAATCCCTGCACGTGATGATGAAGTCCGTCCAGGAAACCATCGACACGCTACGCGCCGAGGAGAAGCTGGTGCTCGACACCCAGGAATCCGTGAAGGGAATCGTGGGCGTGATGGGCGAAGTGGAAGAGAAGTTCAAGGTATTGGCCAAGGAGCGCAGCGTCATCGTGGACGCCCAGGGCCAGATCCAGAATCTGCGGCTCATGGTGGACGATCTCAAGACCGAAATCCGGAACGTCTCGGAAGAGGAGCACAAGATCAGCGATGCCATGGCCAAGGCTTCCGAGCTGGAATTCCTGATCGGGGAAGCGGATTCCGCCATCGCCAACCTGAAGCGGCTGAAGGGCAAGTCCTGAGCCGGACCTGAAGGCGGATTGCCGTGATTGTAAGCCTTCCAGGATCCCCGGAAGGCTTTTTTCTTGGATTTTCCCCGTTTAAGGTGCTATGTTAGTAAGACCACACGGCCTGGAATTCCCCGGAGAAAGAACCTCCTTCGGCGAGGATTTCGGACCTGTCCGCATGATGCGGTAAGGCAATGGCGATCATGGACAAGAAGCAGGGATCCGGAAAAAAAGCCCAGTCGAACGAGCCCCGCGCGGCCTCCGTTCCGGGCCCGTCCGCCGTTCCCGAATCCGAACCCGCCGCGGACGCCTATGCCGTTCCGGAACTGGTGGCCGGAGAAGGCGCCCTTCCCGCCGTGATGGACGAACCGGATACGGCCCCCGAAATCGACGGGAGGAACCCGGGTCCCATTCCCGTGGTGGCCGCGGCCTTTCCCGAAGACGGCACCGGCACGGACCTGGACATCAAAGCTCCGGAAATCGAACGCAGCCTCGATCGCGCCAAAGAGAACCTCCTGGACTATATCGGCGAGCGCAGCCCCAACTTCAACCGGGATCTGATCCAGCGCGCCATCGATTTCACCATGATCGCGCACAAGAACCAGTTCCGCCGCTCCGGCATGCCCTACGCCGAACATCCTTTCGAAGTGGCCAAGCTGCTGGCCGATCTGAACATGGACACGGTCACGATCGCCGCGGGACTTTTGCACGACGTGGTCGAGGATACGGGGCATTCCACCCTGGAGATCAAATCCATCTTCGGAGAGGAGGTGGCCTTCCTGGTGGAAGCCGTCACCAAGATCTCCGCCATCAAATCCAAGTCGCGCGCGGATCAACAGGCCGAGACCTTCCGCAAGATGCTCATCTCGATGGCCAAGGACATCCGCGTCATCATGATCAAGTTCGCGGATCGGCTGCACAACATGCGCACCCTGAACTACATGCAGGAGGATCGCAAGAAGGCCATCGCCGCCGAGACCATGGAAGTCTATTCCCCGCTGGCCCACCGCTTCGGTCTGGCCAAGATCAAGTGGGAGCTGGAAGACCTGGCCTTCAAGCATCTGAATCCGGACGCCTACAAGAACCTGGTGAAAAAGGTGGTGGAGAAGCGCCTGGAGCGCGAGGAATACATCCGCAGCATCCTGGGGCCCGTCAAGGACGCGCTCAAGAAGGCCGAATTGGAAGGCAAGGTGTTCGGGCGTCCCAAGCATCTTTACAGCATCTGGCAGAAGATGCAGACGCGCCAATGCACCTTCGAGGATATCTACGATCTCTACGCCTTGCGCATCATCGTGAACTCGGTGGGGGATTGCTACGGCGTGCTGGGCCTGGTGCATTCCATCTGGACGCCCCTGCAATCCCGTTTCAAGGATTACATCGCCACGCCCAAGTCCAACATGTACCAGTCCCTGCATACCACCTTGATCGGTCCGGGCGGCAAGCCCATCGAGATCCAGATCCGCACCGAGGAGATGGACCTGATCGCCGAACAGGGCATCGCCGCGCATTGGGGCTACAAGGAAGGCGCTTCGCCCAAGGAATTGGGCAAGGAAAACAAATGGCTCACCCAGTTCCTGGACTGGCAGCAGGACCTCACGGACTCCCATGAGTTCATGGAATATTTCCGCGGGGATCTGGTCTCGGGGGAAATCTACGTGTTCACCCCCACGGGCGATCTGATCCAGCTTCCCAAGGGCGCCACCGCCCTGGATTTCGCATTCGCCCTGCACTCGGAGATCGGCCTGCATTGCATCGGCGCCAAGGTGGACGGCAACGTGGTGCCCCTGCACCGCGAACTGAAGACGGGCGAACGCGTGGAGATCCTCAAGTCGGATTCCCAGCGCCCTTCCAAGGACTGGCTTTCCGTGGTCAGCACCACCAAGGCCAAGAGCGCCATCCGCCGGTGGATGCGCACCGAGGAAATCGCCCACAGCATCCAGCTGGGCAAGGAAATGCTGGAACGTGAATTCCGCCAGGCCCACATCCCGCCCAACATCCAGGGCGACTTCAAGCCGTTCGCGGACAAGTTCCAGGTGCAGACCTGGGAGATCCTGTGGGAGAAGATCGGGCACGGGGAAATCACCCTGGGTTCCATCTCCACCTTCGTCCAGGACCTGAACCCCAACCGCAAGAAGCCGAGCGTCCTTGATCGCCTGACGTTCAAGCGGCCGCCCAAGTCCGAGAATTCCGTGCTCGTCTCCGGCATGCAGAACATGCTGATCCGGTACGCCACCTGCTGCCATCCCGTGCCCGGTGACAAGATCCTCGGCTACGTCACGCGCGGAAGGGGAGTGTCCATCCATCGCTCCAACTGCCCGGAAGGCATGCTGCTGATGAAGGATCAGGAACGCATCATTCCCGTGCAATGGAAGACGGAAGCCGGCCAGCAATTCGAGGTGGTGGTGGAAATCGCCGGCAAGGACCGGCCCGATCTGCTCCGGGACATCACCGACGTGTTCTCCAAGCTGCATATCAACGTGCAGCGCGCCTCCATCGTGACCGTGCGCGATCAGGTCCGCAACCGCTTCCGCATCCAGGTATCCGACTTGGAGCAGCTGGACAAGACCATCACCCTGCTCCGCAAGCTGAAAGGGGTGGCCACTGTATCCAGGCGCCAGTCCGGAACGTAACATTTCGGGTACCCCGGCATGATGTGGCTGTTGGCCGCATTCGGGCTCGCGGCTCTGGCCGCGGGCGGCTTCTTCCTGTGGCGCCGGCGCCTGTCGCCGGCCGCTCGGGGGCCGGCCGGCCAGGGGTCGGGCGGCATGGACGTCGCCATGGTCCAGCGCCTGACCGATCGTTTCCCCGCCATCCTGCGCTCGGCCCCGGAACCCGCGCTCAAGGCGGACCGCCGCGCCAACGCCCTGCAGGGGAACCTGGCGCAGACTCCGTTGCATGACCTGCTGCAATACCTCGCCCTGGGCCACAAATCCGGCATCCTGGAGCTGGTCAGCGGCCGCCGCACCGGGCGCATCGTGCTCAAGGATGGCCGCGTCTACAAGAATTCCTACCGCGGCAAGGACGGGATGGACGCCATGTTCATGATGATGGATCTGGCCGAAGGCGATTTCGAGTTCTACGAGCAGAGCCTGGAGGATTCCGTGTCCTTTTCCGGCCTGGAAGTCGTGGACATCATCATGCTGTGGATGGACCGCAAACCCAAGAAGAAAGCCTGAGGCCGAGCTCCGATGTTCGCCAACATTTTCATCAAGAACCGCCCCTTTTTCGGGAAGATGCGCAACCAGAATTACCAAAGGGCGCATGCCTTCTTCCGCAAGCTCCAGGAACTGTCCCGGCAAAGCCCCTTCCAGGCCAAGGAAATGGTCCGCCAGCTGGAGGGTTATATCAAGCAGCTGGAGCTGACGTTGCAGCACGCCGCCGACGCCATCCGCGGCCTCAAGCGCCATAAGCTGGGCATGTACCGGGTGGACAAGGTGTTCGGGGTGCTGGAGGAGGAAATCGTCCTCACCTATTTCCTGGAGGAAATGATCAGCAGTTCCCAGTTCCTGAAAAAGCGGCTGGAAACGGATCAGAAAATCCGGATCTACCGGGAGCGCCTGAAGCGCTTCCAGCTGCAGTCCCCGGGCGGGAGCGGCTTCCTTGCCAACATCCTGGACTCCCTGGACGCCATGACCCAGACGGAAATCATCGAGATCGAGAAACTGATCAATATCATGGACGAGCGGTACCGCATCGGGGACAAGCTCTTCGACATCATCCTCAATAAGGGCCCCAAGCCGACCCCGGCCTGAGACCTTCCCCACGGCCGGGCCTCCCGCCCGGGTCCCCCGGCCGGACCGAGGGCCGGTAGTCCCGGGTTTTCAAGATTGGTAGATTATTGGGACTTCCCGATACCTGTATCCAGGCAGCCGGCCCGGTAAATCGTCTGAATTTGGCGCCTTACCCATGCCTCCCTTGGGCAAATGCGCCCGTTTTACTAAGTTGGTCGGCTCCTTTCGACCCTTTATTTTGGAAACACAGCCATGAGACCTCTAGATAATCTGCGGAATATCGGCATCAGCGCCCACATCGACTCGGGCAAAACGACTCTGACCGAACGTATTCTCTTTTACACCGGCATGATTCACCAGATTCATGAAGTAAAGGGCAAGGACGGCGTCGGCGCCACCATGGATTCCATGGACCTGGAGCGCGAACGCGGCATCACCATCCAGTCCGCGGCCACCCGCGTGAAGTGGACCAAGTCGCCCTACTATCTGGACCATGCGGAAGCCGACGGCACCCACATCAACATCATCGACACCCCCGGGCACGTGGACTTCACCATCGAAGTCGAACGTTCGCTCCGCGTGCTCGACGGCGCCATTCTCGTCCTTTGCGGCGTTTCCGGCGTGCAGTCCCAGTCCATCACCGTGGATCGCCAGATGCGCCGGTACAACGTGCCGCGCGTGGCCTTCATCAACAAGCTCGATCGTTCGGGCGCGAATCCCTACCGCGTCACGGAACAGCTGCGCACCAAGCTCAGCCACAACGCCGTGATGATGCAGATTCCCATCGGCCTCGAAGACAAGCATGCCGGCCTGGTCGATCTCATGACCATGAAGGGTTATATGTTCTCCGGCGCCAACGGCGAGACCATCACCGAAGTTCCCATTCCGGACGATCTCGTGGCCACGGCCAAAGAGCGCCGGACCATCATGCTCGACGCCCTTTCGATTTTTTCGGACGAGCTCATGGAGCTGGTCCTGGAAGAGAAGGAAATCCCTCTCAAGCTGCTGAAGGACGTCATCCGCGCGGCGACCATCAAGATGGAACTGACCCCGGTGTTCATGGGCTCCGCCTTCAAGAACAAGGGCGTGCAGTTGCTGCTCAACGGCGTGACGGATTTGCTGCCGTCCCCGTACGACGTTTCCAACTGGGCCTTGGACATCACCACCAAGAGCGAAGAGAAAATCGAGATGTATTCGGACGCGACCAAGCCTTTCGTGGGCTACGCGTTCAAACTCGAAGAAGGCCGCTTCGGCCAGCTGACCTACCTGCGCGTCTATCAGGGCCGCGTGGACAAGGGCAAGCCCATCTTCAACATGACCACTAAGAAGAAGCACAACGTGGGCCGCTTGGTCCGCATGCATGCCAATGAAATGGGCGAAATCCAGAGCGCGGAAGCCGGCGACATCGTCGCGCTGTTCGGCATCGATTGCGCCACCGGCACCACCTTCACGGACGGCACCCTGGAAGTCAACATGACCTCCATGCACGTTCCCAACGCCGTTATCGACTTGGTTATCGAAGCCAAGAACCGCGATCATCTGGCCAACCTGTCCAAGGCCCTCAATCGCTTCACGAAAGAGGATCCGACCTTCCGCGTCAAGCTCGACGAAGAAAGCGGACAGACCATCATCTCCGGCATGGGCGAGTTGCATCTCGAAGTGTACATCGAGCGCATGCGCCGCGAATACGGCGTGGAACTCACGACCGGCCGCCCCCAGGTGGCCTATCGCGAAACCATCAACCAGCGCGCCGATTTCAACTACACCCACAAGAAGCAGACCGGCGGCTCGGGCCAGTACGCAAAGGTCATGGGTTATATCGAACCCATCGTCCCCACGGAAGAAGTACCGGAACCGCCGGACTATGAGTTCGTCGACGATATCGTCGGTGGGTCCATTCCCCGCGAATTCATCCCGTCCTGCGACAAAGGTTTCAAGGCCTGCCTGGGCTTCGGTTCCATCATCGGCTTCCCGATCGTCAAAGTGCGCGCGGTCGTCAACGACGGCGCCATGCATCCGGTCGATTCGTCCGATATCGCTTTCCAGTTGGCCGCCCGCGGCGGCTTCCGCGAGGCTTACGCCCGCGCCAAGCCCCAGGTGCTCGAGCCCATCATGAAGCTCGAAGTGTCCACCCCTACGGAGTTCCAAGGCTCCGTGGTGGGCCAGATCAACCAGAAGCGCGGCGTCATCACCGGATCCGTCGAAGAGCAGCTCTTCACCATCGTCAACGCCGAAGTCCCCCTCGCGGAAATGTTCGGCTACGCCACGCAGCTGCGGTCCCTGACCCAGGGCAAGGCGGAATTCACGATGGAGTTCCTCAAGTATTCTCCGGTTCCCAAGAACGTGGGCGAAGAGTTGATCAAGAAGTACAGCTCCAACGCGTCCAAGCGACTGGAGTAATCCGCCACCGGGGTCTCCCGGAGCGCAATTAAATCATGAGGGCGGTCCTATGGGCCGCCCTTTTTTACGTCTGTACATCCTTTCTTCTCCGAAAGGATAACCATATTTGGTTGTTATAAAGCTCCGACCCGATCAGGCCGCGCCGATGTCCAAGGGAAATCCAGGCAATACCTGCTACGTGGCTACATACCCGCATTCAGGGCGAACGCCCAGACGTACCCTCGCCCCTCGTCTTGCGCGGAAAGCTTGTCGTGGGACAGGTCCAGCTCGCCTCCGAAATGGACCTCTTTGACCACGAAGCGAAGGACGGTTCCGGCCGTCCAATAGCCGAGCCAGGTATGCTCCAGTTTGAGGCCGACCATGGGAATGGGACGCACCTCGACGCCGGCGGATTTCCAATAGTACCGGTCCGGCTCGGGGCCTTCGCTTCGATCCCAGGATCCATAGAAGGCCATGCTGGAAAAGAGGTCGACGCAGTCCCCCAGGCCGCTCCAGAGCACCGAGGTTTCCCCGTACCATCCCGGGTAGTACTTGCCGCCGTTGTCGTCGGGCAATCGGACTCCGCTATTGTCCAGGTTGTAGAGGGCCAGGCCGCTGTGGAACCGGCCAAGCTTGTTCGGCAGCGAGGGCCACAGCAAATGCAGCCCCAAGTCCAGGGCGGTCACGGTGCTGCTGACCGCGCCGAAGGCGTTCATATCCAGGACTTCATAGGCCGCTCCGAAGTCCAGCGAATATCCGGAACCGGCGATTCCATGCCACCCATATGCGAGCATGGGCGTGAGGATGGATTCGGTATAGAGGGCGGTGCTGCCGTCGATGGTGGAACCGTTTTCGAACCATCCGGCGCCCGCATAGAGTCCATGGTAAACCCTGACGGCTCCGGTTTGGACCCGGGTTGCGCCTTTCCCTGAGACCGCCGAGAACATACTTGTGGAGATATCGAACCTGCGGGTCTCGGCGATCAGGGAGGGATTGAAGGCTGCGGCGGCCGGCCCGTCCCAAGGGAGTTGGAATTGCCGGCTTTCGATGTCGGCTTCCTGGCGGTAGGGTCGGACACTGAGCTGCGCTTCCGCGGAGGAGAGGGCGAGCAAGGAAAGAGCGCAGGCGATTCTAGGATAGGGGTTCATTTACATCCCGGCGTTCAGCGCCAGTGACCACATGAACCCGCGCCCTTGATCATGCGCAGTGAAAAACAGATCGTGGGACAGATCCAGCTCCGCCCCGATCACGAAAACCTTGCGGATGGGAATGCTCAGATCCAATCCCGCCGTCCACGTTTCCAGCCAGGTGCGTTCCACTTTGACGCCCAGCATGGAAATGGGATGGAGCTCCATGCCCAGGGATTTCACGAAGGGAACGCCCTCGTCGAAATCCACCACCTTTTTTTCCGGCTGCTCGTGGAGGTTGAACTCCGAATAGAGATCGACGTATCCGGCCAGCCCGCTCCAGAGCACGGAGAGATCGTAATTGGGGCGAAGCCCGCCGTAGCCGACGCGGAAGTCCGGCGGCAGGCCGATGTCTCCCGCGAACAGGTTCCGTACCCCCAGCGCGGTGCGGAAGCGTCCGGCCCTGCCCAGATTTGGCCAGAGCAGGCGGGCGCCCAGGTCCAGGGAATAGGCCGAGCTTTTCACGGTGCCGAAGGTTACCCAGGCATGCCTGGGAAGGGCCGCGCCCAGGTCCAGGGTGAATCCCGAGCCGGCCAGGCTGTCCAAACGGTAGGCGATCATGGGCGTGTAGGTGGATTTTTCGAAGATGATGTCGGACTCTTCCAGGATGATTCCGGTCTGCAGGGAGGCGGCTACGCCGGCCGAGAGCCCAGCGAAAACGCGGGCCGATGCCTGATAGAAATCCGATCCGGATTTTCCGGCGATGGCGAAGTAAAAGGCCGTGCGCGCATCGAACACCCGGGTCCCGGCCAGCAGGGCTGGGTTGAGCGTGGCGGCGCCGGGTCCGTCCCAGGGGAGCTTGAATTGTTCCCCATCGATATGGGCGGCGGGTTGGAATGGATTGTTGGCGCGCGCGAGCGTGCCCCCCAATACCAAGGTCGCGCAAAACGCTGTGAGGAATCGACCCATGCCAGGAAGAATACCTATTTCCGGCGCCCGGAGAGGACCAGATTCCATGGTCCCACCGGGTCCGGAGGCGGCCTCAACCCTTGCGGAACCAATCGTTCAAATCCATTCCCGCCGGTGGCGTGAGCCTGCGGGCCTCTATCCCGTAGGCCTGGAGCTTTTCGATGGCCTTGGCCGCCCCGGATTCCCCGGGCGCGTCCGGATCGAACGCCACATGCACGGACTTGTTGCGGAAAAGAGCCGCCCAGGCGGGCTTGAAGTTGGCCGCGCCCGGCACGCCCACGGCGGGGAAACCCTGTTCGATCAGGGTTAACGTGTCGATTACCCCCTCGCACAGGTAAATCTGGCCGGGCTCGCCGTTAAGGAGCCGGGAGTTGTAGGGCAGGGGGATGTGCCCGGCCATGGAAAGTTCCTTGGGCTTGGCGTCCGTCTCGATGGCGCGCGCCTGCATGTAGACCGCGCGGCCCTGGGGGTCCAGGTAGGGGAAGAGCAGTTTGTGGCGGTAGAAGCGGAGATGGCCGGCCGCGTTGAAGAAGCCGGCGCGTTCCAGATCGGCCAAGCCGAAAGCGGCTTCCAGTTTCCGGCTCACTCCCGCATAGTCGTCGATCATCCGCAGTCTCTGGCCGTCCCAGGTGCGCTTGAAGATGCGCCGCTTCTGGAGATACTGGGCCACCTTGCCGCCGATGGGCGCGCACGCTTCCAACAGCGCCGCCAGGACGCGATGGCGCAGGAGGTCGTCTTCCACTTCCGCGTCCGGAGGCGGGGGAGGGGATTCCCGCAGGAG
>JAQBPN010000089.1 GCA_028287505.1 Fibrobacterota bacterium
ACCGCCGAGCAGGCGGAAAAGCTGAGCGTGCACGCCAACGTGCTTGCGGGCCAGGGCTAAACCATCCTCCGGCGCATGGACCAGACAAGGCACCAGGGCTCGGGGAAGATAGACCACGCCGGCGACCTCATGAACTCGGTTTCCAGCCTGTGGTTCATCCGCGGCAAGATGGAAAAAAAGGGCGAGTATCCCGTGCTCCTGAATGAGGCGGGGCCGTGATGCTTCGCGCTTCCATCCGCTCCTGGATTCCGCTATTGTCGTTTTGCCTGCTCCAGACGGCTCTTCCGTCCATCGTGCGCGCGGACGACTCGCCCAAATACGCCGAGCGCGGCCTGTCCGCTTATTATTCCGGCAAATACGATCTGGCCCGCATGTTCTTCGCCAAGGCCTTGCAGGATGCGGTGCTCAAGGGCAAGGACGAGTGGATTGCCAAGGCGACCTTCAACCTGGTGGATCTGGAATTGGAAGCCAACGATGAAATGGAAGCCGCCCGCCTTTTGGACGGAATCAACACCCGCGATCGCGCCATCAAGTCCCTCTGGCTCTGGAAGCGCTCCCAACTCGCATTCCAACAGCGCCGCTACCCCGTCGCTTCCCAACTGGTCGACTCCGCCCTGGCATTGGCCAAGGGGGATCCTGCCCGGGAAACCTCCATGGGGCTGGATCGCATGCGTTACCTGATCCAATCCAGGGAGCCCTCGGTATGGGCTTCCCAATACGAGACCTTCCGTAAAGGCCTGGGACGCGAGCGGGCCACCCCGCTGGACGCGATGGCGGCCATGGCCCGCAAGGAATACGGCCTGGCCGACACCCTTTGGCGCGAAGCCATGGGATATTACCGGGACCATGGGCGTTTGGCCAAGGTCGCCGGCTGCCTGAACCAATCCGCCATCTGCCAATTTTCCCTGGGACGCAGGGGGGAGGCGGTGGAATCCAACGCCCGCGCCGTGGCCATCCTCGCGGAATTGGGCCTGGAGGTTCCGGGCCTGAAAGCCCAGGCGCTCAAGCTTTTGCTGGTGGACGACGAGCAGGAACTTGCCAAATTGCGCCGGGATATGGATCTTGTCGGACAGCGTTTCAGCGGCTTCGACCTGCAAGGGATCCTGGATGAGTATTCGCAAAATCTGCGCGACAATCGTTCTGGCCTGGGCCATTAGCCCCGCCGCCAATCTCCAGACCCAAGACATTCTTTTCTTTTCCACCCACAAGTTCCCGACCCAGGTGGTCGGCGATTCCAAGAACGCCTTCATCCTGACCGAGGGCGGCGTGCTCATGTACGACTACCGCCGGTCGTCGTGGATGGACAATCTGTTCACGGGCAACGCCATCCAGGCCATCCGCTATTCCCAGGCGCGATCCAAGCTCTACCTGCTTCTGCAGGGCGGACGCACCATGGAATACAACCCCGTGTTCCGGCGCTTCACGGATGCGGCCCTGGCGGATTACCAGGCCGCCGGGGACGGGGCCTCGGGCGCGGATCTGACGGGCCTCACCCTGGACGGGGACAATTTCTTCCTGGGCGACGCCATCCGCGACAAATACATGCGGCGGGCCCCCATCGTCATGGGAAAGGTTTTCGACTACGACAATCTGTGGGTCCTGACGGCCGGCCTGGGCCCGTTCTACGGGTCCGCGCGCCGCAAGCAGGCGTCCTCCTTCTGGTTCGGCCTGGACTATCCCGCCACCGCGGTCATCTATCCGGAGGGCAATAATATCTGGTACGGCTCCTGCCGGAGCGATTATCCGGCATCGGATGTGTCCACGGGAATCGCTTCCCAGAGCAACGGCGCCCTGGTCAGGTCCAAGGCCGATCTCAACGGGTGGAAAACCTATCCGGCCCAGCTGGAATACGGCTTCGGGGATGGGTGCGTGAGGGACGTGACGGTTTGGCGCGATTACATCTGGCTGGCCACCAACAAGGGCGTGGTGCGCCATGATCCCCGCACGGGACTTTTCCGCAACTACAACCATCTGATGGGAAGCACGGACGTCCGCGTCAATGCGCTGCACGTGCATGAGAATCAGCTCTTCGTGGGCACGGAGCGCGGCGTGGGCTACCTGGAGGATCCGGACAAGGAGGAAATCAAGACCGTGGGCGGGGAGCTTCCCATCCAAGGAGGCGTGCAGGTCTATGAATTGATTTCCAAGGACAAGGACCTGTGGGCCGCCACCCGCCTGGGCCTCATCGTGTTCCAAAAGGGCGCCTGGAAAACCCTCAACGACGTTTCCGGCAAGGACGTTCCGGAAGCGTCCCTGGTTTCCGTTCCCTCCATGGCCTATCACGACTCCTCGATGTATTGGGTCTACGAAAACCGGGTGATGGTCAAACCGCGCAAGCAGGCCCAAAAGGTGCTTCTGGAGCGCGACCATCCCTTCCGTCTCCGCTTCGACGGCGACATGCTCTACATCGCCTTCACCACCGGCGTCACGGCCTACGATACGCGCAAAGGACTCTGGACGGATTTCCGCCTGGAGGACGGCATCCCGGGCACGCGCGTCCTGAGCATGGCCCTGTCCGGAGGCAAGCTCTGGATGGGCACCGATGCGGGCATAGAACGCATCAACCTCAGGCCGTACCTTCCCTGAGGGCGGCCGGGCAAAAGTCAAAGCCAAACTCCGAAAACCCAAAGCCTGAAATAAGCCGGAAATCGCGGTCCGAAAACGGCCCCGGACCAATCCACTTGGGGCTTTTTTGGTTTCTTCCAAACCCTCCCCTTTTTATGCTCCGCCTTTCGGATTCTCTTCCCAATCACCCCTTTACGGTTTTTCCGGCCACGTTGTAACCTCAAGGAACACCCGCCTCCGCGCCCATTCAGCGCGGTCGGGAAGAGGATTCGCCGTGAAGCGCAAATACAAATTTCCGGTTTCCCAGCAAGCCAACCTTTTGGGCTTGGAGTGGCAGAAGCTGTGCACCTTCGGACTTTCCCAGCCCGAACGGTTCGAAGAAAAAAAACATCGCGCCGCGTTCCTGGGACCGTTGGACAGCCGCGGCTACCATTGGTCCTATCCCGCCAACGACTATCCGTCCACCTTCGGACGTTTCATGTCCTACTTCCTCCATGAAGTGCCCCAGCCCGACGGCAGCATTTACGAGATCTACATGAAGGAAACCGAGTTCCCGACGCAGCTGGAAGAAGTGCTGGCCTTGCGTCTGGGCGAGGCGGAAACCGCGCTGGTGGAGTTCATGGGCATGCATGAGGACCGCGTCCGCTTCTACGGGCGCGACCTTGGCAACGGGAAGGAAATCCTTTACAGCCCCAACGATTATCTGGCCTGGTGGACTTCGCCCCTGAAACCGTCCAAGGATGCCTGCTTCATGCAGGTGCATCGCGCTCCCTTGCGTTCGATCAACGTGAACGTGGCCGAAGCGGTGTTGCTCACAGCGCCCACCTATTACACCGGCAACGAACTGCGCGCGCGCAGTCTCACTTGCATGCGTCTCTGTCCCAACGGGCTTTCCGCCTTTACGTTGGAAAAGAAGATCTGGGCCCATGCCCATTGGATGGACTTCTGCGTGGACATGCCCATCCCCAGCGAGAACTATCTCCAAGCCCTGGTGCGCTGGGAAGAGTATCTCGACAAGGAGCTGGAGGATTCCTGGTCCTTTCCCGCCCTCCTGCACGATTGGGAATTGAGCGGCAGCCTGCTCTCCCGCATGGTCCAGGACCTGGCCGGCGCGACCATCGCCATTCCGGAATTGGAATGGGTGTTGGAAAGCATCTGGAACGAACAGCCGCGCGTGAGTCTGTGGGGCAAGACCCCGCGGCAAACGGGCAAGAGTCTGTGCACCCAGGCCATGCTCGATGAAATCATCCGGGCCATCAAGCTGAAGGGCAAGGCCAACCTGCTGCCGCGCCACGTGTTGATGGCGCGCGCCATCGAACTGCCGGAACCGGCGCGGTAAGACCGTGTTCGCACGCTGAAGCAGCGTGTTCGCCCGCTGAGGCAGCGGTTCGCACGGTAAAACCGCGTACGTCAACTTTCCGGATAGGCATCAAAAAAGCCGCGGGTCCCGAGACCCGCGGCTTTTATTTTGCGACCTGCTTGTCCGGGGCTCAGAAAGCCAGGGCGCCGCCCAATTCCATGGTCAGGCTGTTGCCGTCAACGGCCGAGGGCATGGAGCTCAGGAAGTGGTATTTGAAATTGACGAAAGCGGCGAGGGGAATGATCGGCGGCTTGACCTTGGCGCCCACTTCCAGATGGAAGCCTACGCCGCTCTTGAGCCCTTCGTCCTTGATGGCGCCGATGAGAATCGACGAAACCTCTTCCGGGGTATCGGCCGCGCCGGGATTGGTCCCGTTCGCCGTGGCTTTGCTGATCGCTTTTTTGGCGAACTTGGCATTCAGGACTTCCGTCGCCAGCACATGGGTGATGCCTGCGCCCGCATAGACCTTGACCAGGCTCACCAGCGGGGGGAATTTCAGGAACGGATAGAGCACGGTGACATCGCTCATGATACGGGCGAATCCGGGTTTGTCCAGGATAGGCACTCCGAGATCGAATTTAAGCGGGGTGGTCTGCGTTCCGGGACCGTTGACGGTGACATCGTACAATCCATATTGGAAGTTGCTGCTCGCTTCCAGATCAATGAACGGCAAAGCGTCGATCCAGATTTTCAGGCCCATGCCGTTCAATCCTGAAACCGAGGCCTGGTCGATGGAGATGCTGTCGGTGCTGGTGGCGGCGATATTGTTTTTGCTGCTCTTGACTTCCAAGCCGAGCGCGGGCGCCCATTGGCCGCCGATTCCGAAAATGGCATGGGAATAAACCACCGCGGTCGCGGCCAAAGCCAAGCTTCTAATCCACATTGTCTTCATGATTCCTCCGGAAAATAGGGATCGTCGATGCCGATACAATAAGTAAAACGGATGGTTTTTGCAACGGATTCCGGGACTCCCGGCCGCCTCAGGGCTCCACCAGGGAAATGAACGCCGCCAAGCGTCCGGAAGCCTGTCCATCGCTGCGATAGGAGAAATAACGTTCCGGTTCGGTCAGCGTGCATCCCCCTGAATCGCGGATGTGGTCCACTAGTACGCCCGCCGCAATGGCTTGTGCACGATTGCACCCGGGCATATCAAAGTAAAATCTGCCGGCTTTCCCGATTACGAATTCCGGATCCAGTCCGGCGGCCACTTCCGCTCCCACTTCCAGGGAATCGGGCCTCAGGCAGGGTCCGAACGCCACCAAGGCGCTTTCCGCGCGGATGCGGCCGCTGTTCGCGAGGAAACGAAGGGTTTTTTCCAGGATGCGGGCCCGTGTGCCGCGCCATCCCGCGTGCACGGCCGCGATAGTCCCGCCGGCCGGATCGAAAATGAGGGCGGTCAGGCAATCCGCCATCGTCACGGCAAGCACGCGCCGCGAAGATCGGGAAAAGAGGGCATCCGCCCCCTGCGGTTCCAGTCGCCGCAGGCCGGCCTCGCCGACTTCCGGCCCTTCCGCCTCCCGGACGTTTCCGGTTTCGGTCAGCCCATCCGCGTCGATGAATACGTCTCCGTGGACCATGCGCGGAATCACCAGGGTTTTCTCCGCCAAACCTTCAGCGTCCAGGACCGTTTTCCAATTCCGCGCGACCCGTTCCGGATCGTCTCCGCTGAGGAATCCCAGGTTGAGATCGGAGTAAGCCCCGGTGCTGGCTCCTGCGGGAGAAGGCGGAGAGCCGGCGGCTGGATTGGGTAGGGAAGGGTCCCGGACGGCAAGGTGGCGGGACGTGAATGCGGCGCGCACCCGGTTTTCCCATTCCGGGAAAGGACGAAGCAGGAAAGGCGCCGATTCGTTCACACGTCAAGGATAACAAGGGTGGCGTCGTCCGCCAATTCGCCCACGGCCTGGGTGGAGCCCCCCAGGTAGTCGGATCGCAGTTTCATCAGGGAGTCGATCAACGCGGCGGGATGATCGGATCCGGCGACCAAGGCCAGATCGCGCAAGGGTTCCACTCCGAACATTTTGCCGTTGATGCCGTGGGCTTCCGTGATCCCGTCCGTAAAGAGGAATACGCGCGCTTCCGGAGCCAGGTCTATGCTGGCATCGCTGAGGAAGGTGGTGGCGAACATTCCCAGCACCAGCCCCTGGGAAGGCATTTCCAAAAGGCCGTCCGGCTTCGGCGCGCCCGCGGGATCCTGCTGCACCAGTTGCGCCACGTGTCCGGCATTGCAATAGGTAAGCCGTCGCGAACCCTTGTCGAAGATGGCATAGAATGCTGTGACGAATTGGGCCGCCCCCAATTGCTGGGTCATGAACGTCGCGTTGATTTTGTTGAGGACGGAGCAGGGGGAGGCGTCCTGCCCGGAAATCCCGTCCTGCATCGAGAACGTGCGCAGCAGGACCTTGAACATGGACATGACCAGGGCGGCGCCGATGCCGTGGCCGGAAACGTCCGCGACCACCATTCCCAGGTTTCCGCTCGGCAACTCGAAGCAATCGTAATAGTCCCCGCCCACCATCCCCGCGGGGATGTATTTGGAGGCGATGCGGCGCAAGAGGTGGTTGGGGAAGGAGGTGGGCAGCAGGTTGTTTTGGATGACGCGGGCCCGGTCCAGATCCTTCTCGATGTGCTTTTGCGCCTTGCTCAGGGCCGCGTAGGCTTCGTTCAGTTTGCTGTTGGTCTGTTTCAGCTCCGTGTTGGCGACCGCCAGCTCCTTCTGGGCCCGCCAGGTTTCCATCATCAGGCCGGCCTGCTGGGCCAGGCTGGACAGATGGGAAATGGTCTGGCCTGTCAGTTCAGGACCCGGTGGAGTGGTGTCCAGCCATAAGGCCCCCATCGGCAGGATGCAGGAAGGCATGTCCGGGGTGGCCTCGGCGATGCGCGTTGTGAGCGGCATGATGAGATAGCTTTCCGCGCCGGTCACCCGGAACGGATCGTCCGCGGCCGGATTTTCCACCAAAAGGTGGCGATGGGAAATCAGGGCGGTGTGCACGGTCCCGATAGCGGGGGAAATCCTGATCCGATCCATGACTTCCCGGGAAAGCCCGAGACCATGGGTGGGATGGAGATAGGGTTGGCCTTCCTTGAGTCCCAAAAGGGCCATGTTTTGGGCCCCGGTCAGTTCCGTGATCCCCAACAGGAACGCTTCCAAAGCCTGGTCGAGGGTGGCGGCGGAATGCATCACCCGGGTCACCTCGTGGACGAGGGAACTGAGCACCAATTCCCTGGAGAGGAGATCCTGGTTCTGGTTGTCTTCCGTTTCTTGCGGATCGAAGGGCATTTCCTTGGCTTTCCCCTGGTTTGCTGCCGGTCCGATTATACCACAAGAGTGCGGCCAAGACCAAAGGCCGGTTGACCGGGGAGGGGGGGTTAGCTAAGTTTTATAGCCGTTTTTAAGGGGGCGATTCCGCCTCGACACTTGCGATACCATGAGGCCCGGATGAATCTTTTCAAGCAAACACCAGACGCCAAAGCTCCCGCTCAGGAAGTCGGCCTTGTCGATTGGTTCATGGATGACTTTTGGCCTCGCTTCGGCAAACAGTCCGTTTACGTCCTCCTCGGCATCGCCGTAGTGGTTGCCGGTTTCGCCTGGTACAACAATGACCGCGTGGAACAACAAGGCAAGGAAAACAAGGAACTCGGCCCGGCTTTCGTCTATTACAGCGAGGATAAGCTGGATTCCGCCGAAACCTTCCTCTCCGCGTTCGTGAAAACCAGCCATTCCCGCCTGGTGCAGGACAAAGCCAACCTCATGTTGGGTCAAATCAACTATTCCAAGGGCAAGTACGACGACGCCATCAGGGCGTTCAGCCTTGTCGACCTGGCCAATACCAAGCAGCCCTTGATTTCCTCCGGCGCCATGCACGGCCTGGCCTCCAGCTACATCCAAAACAAGAATTACCCCCTGGCGGCGGAAACCTTGGAGAAATTCGTCTCCACTTTCGGCCGCAGAACCGCCAGTCCCATGGAAAAAGTGGCCGGCAAGGAAGTGGCCGACCTAAGCCCCGCCGTCCCCAACGCCCTCTGGAAGCTGACCTTGGTTTACCGCGAATCGAAGAATCCCGAGAAGGAAAAGGCGACCGCCGCCAAGCTGGTGGCCATCTATCCTGAATCCAGGGAGTCCTTCGACGCCACGCGGCTTCTCGCGCAGATTCCCTGAGACCCTCTCTCTGGTTCTCCACCTGTGGGGTCATTGCGGCCCATTTCATTGTTGTCCCTCGTCGGGCGACCGGGCCACCCTTTGATTGCAATGCTACGCCCCTTGGCGTCGGGCGTCGGGCGTTAAGAAAAAACAAAACCAATGCAATTCCGGGAATTCCCGGCTTTTTCTTATCGCCCGACGACCGACGAAATGCCGCCCCAGGCTCCCAGGCCTCAAATCCCCACTCCAATCGCCCGATCGCTCTTACCCGCACCTGCCACCTTCCGGCAGCCTCGATTCCTATATTCTTACCCATGTCCATCTTCCGCCTAGAAGCCCCTTTTGCTCCCGCCGGTGATCAGCCCGCGGCCATCGAACAACTGACGGCCGGTTTCCGCGCCGGGGAGAAATTCCAGACCCTGATGGGTGTGACCGGTTCGGGCAAGACCTTCACCATGGCCAACGTCATCCAGGAGATTTCCAAACCCACTTTGATCATCTCCCACAACAAGACCCTGGCGGCCCAGCTTTACCAGGAGTTCAAGGCGTTTTTCCCCAAGAACGCGGTGGAGTACTTCGTCAGCTATTACGACTATTACCAGCCGGAAGCCTATGTCCCCTCCAGCGATACCTTCATCGAGAAGGATTCCAGCCAGAACGATGAGATAGACAAGCTTCGCCTGCGCGCGACCATGTCCCTCATGTCCCGGAAAGACGTGGTGGTGGTCTCGTCCGTCTCGTGCATATATGGGTTGGGAACCCCTACCGAGTACCGTAAGATGATGGTCGAGGTGAAGGTGGGCGACTCCATTGAGCGCAACGAGTTGCTGCGCAAGTTCGTGGACATCTACTACAGCCGCAACGACTTCGATTTCCGCCGCGGGACCTTCCGGGTGCGCGGGGATGTGGTGGAAGTCCATCCCGCCTATGACGATTTCGCCTATCGCTTCGAGTTCTTCGGGGACGAGGTGGAAAAGATCCGGCGCATCAATCTGATCACGGGCGAAGAAGAAGCCCAGTTGGACTCCATCCTGATCTATCCGGCCCGGCATTACGTGACCAGCGAGCAGGGAATGGATCGCGTGCTGAGGGACATCCGCCACGAACTGGACGAGACCCTCAAGAAGTTCACCTCCGAAAACAAGCTTCTGGAAGCCCAGCGCCTGAGCCAGCGCACCATGTACGATATGGAAATGCTCAAGGAAGTGGGGCATTGCCCGGGGGTGGAGAACTATTCCCGCATCCTGGAAAATCGCGCCGTGGGAACGCCGCCCTCCACCCTGATGGACTTTTTCGGCGACGACTACCTGCTCATCCTGGACGAATCCCATGTAACGGTTCCCCAGATTGGAGCCATGTACAACGGTGACCGCTCGCGTAAGGAAAACCTCGTCAATTACGGGTTCCGGCTCCCCTGCGCCCTGGACAACCGTCCCTTGAAGTTCAGCGAGTTCGAAGGCAAGATTCCCGCCACTCTGTTCGTTTCGGCCACGCCCGCGGACTACGAACTGCAGAAGTCCGGCGGCGTGGTGGTGGAGCAGATCATCCGTCCCACGGGCCTGCTGGATCCGGAAGTGGAAGTGCGGCGGACCAAGGGCCAGATCGACGACATCCTGAACGAGATCGCCTTGCGCATCCCCAAGAACGAGCGCATCCTGATCACCACCTTGACCAAACGCAGCGCCGAAGATCTGACGGAATACCTGCAACAGGCCGGCCTCAAGGTGCGGTACATGCATTCCGATACCGACACCTTGACCCGCAGCGAAATCATCAAGGAGTTACGCGAGGGGACCATCGATATCCTGGTCGGAATCAATCTCTTGAGAGAGGGATTGGATTTGCCGGAAGTCTCCCTGGTGGTGATCCTGGACGCCGACAAGGAAGGTTTCCTGCGCAGCAACCGGTCCCTGATCCAGACCATAGGCCGGGCGGCCCGTCATCTCCATGGCCGGGTCATCCTCTTCGCGGACCAGATGACCGCGAGCATGCGTTACGCTATTGACGAGACCAACAAACGGCGCGCCAAGCAGGAAGAATCCAACCGCCGGACGGGAATGATCCCGCGCGGTGTGGTCCGGGAAATCCACAAGCATCTGCAATTGGTTCCCGATGTGGATTACAGCATCGACCTGAAGGCCCTCATGGTCGCCGAGGAAGATGCCGCCTATGTCGCAGCCGAAGGGGATGGGTCCGCGCCCAAGGGAAACCCCGACGTCGAAGCCCTGCGCAAAGAGATGCGCGAGGCTGCCGCGAATCTTGAATTCGAAAAGGCCGCCCATTTCCGGGACCGAATCCGCAAGCTTGAAGGCGGCTGACGCGGATCACATCACTCCTGGCGATTCCTCCTACATTCCAACTTTCCGAATTGTATTACTGGATTAATTCCGGTTGAATCGGGAGTTATAACATTTTCATCCTAACCACCCTCTTGGTAACCATGAATGGCTATCGTTCAGGAGCATTGGATCAAAGGATTACGGGGGCATTCTTCCCAATTACAGACAGTGCGGGAATTGATATAAGAGCGGGAAATACCATTAATTACCTATTGCACTTTGTCTTTTATATTTATTTTTTGCATAATGAACCGGTTGATTTTTATCAACCGAAAAACTTAAGGAGTACTGCATGTTGGCTTTGGGAAAAATGAAGAAAATCTCTCTCGGTGGAATGGTTGCCGGCGCTTTGATCGTTGCGAGCTCGTTTTCCGTGACCGGTTGCTTGACCGATGATAAGAAGACCGATTCGACCGCCACAGGAACGCACACTGCATTCCCCGCGGCCACCACCATCGCCGCCGGCGCTCAGGGTGCCGCCTTGGGATCCGTGCTCGATCTCGACACCAAGACCGCATTGACTTCCGCCCAGGCCAACGCGGCCCAGAGCAGCATCGACCTCGTATTCATGTTCTATGCCGGTGCGTTCCACATGGACAATCCCAAAGCCGCCCGCCTCGCCGGTATCGCCAACTCCATCAACCTGACCAACACCTATACGGAAGCGTCCCTCAAGGACACCAAAATCGTGAAGGTTTCGGCCGCTCCCGCGGATCAGGAAGCCGCCAAAGTCGCCTTCGACGGCGGCACCGCTTCTCCGAGCAACGTAATCGTCGGCGGTGAATTCTTCCTCGTCGAGACCACCAGCGGCAAAATCAGCTTGGTCAAGGTCGGAGCCATCGTCGGTACGGACAAGCTGGCCAACGCCAACTTCGACGTCTCCATTTCCACCATCTAATCTTCGCTTCCATTGCGAGATGAACGCCATCCCCCAGGGGATGGCGTTTTTTGTTGGCCGGTTCCGTGCGGGCAGCGGGAGCTCCGGCATTTCGTACCGCCATTCCGGAACGCGAGAATTCCCAATTCACCCCGCAAAAACTAGATTTACGTTTTCCCATCCAGGCAAGGAGCCCGTTCCATGAAGGTCCTAAAACGAATCATTCTCGCGGGCATAGTACTTGTGCTCCTCCTGAGCCTGGGCGCCTATTTCGCCATCAAGATCGCGTTTCCCCCGGCCAAAATCAAGGAGCTGGTGCACAAGCACGGCTCCGAGGCCCTGAACCGGGACGTCAGCGTGCAGGACGTTTCCATCCGGGTATTTCCCAACCTCAAGCTTTCCGTCAGCGAGATCAACGTCGCGAATGCCCCGGGGTTTTCCACGGATCCCTGCATCAAGCTCCGCGAGCTCGCGCTTTCCATCAACTTCCTGTCCCTCCTGAGATTCTCCCCGGTCGTGAATGAAATCAAGCTGGTGGATCCGGAAATCCTCTATGAGGTCTCCAAGGACGGGCACAACAATCTTGAGGGAATCGGCAAGGCGGCGGATACCGCCAAGGTGGCCAAGGACACCTCGAAGACGATCGAGAGCCCCGCCGCCGTGGCGTTGAAGTCCTTCATGATCGAGAACGGGCGCGTACGTTACCGCGATCTCAAGAGCGGGCGCGAGCTCATCCTGGACAAGATCAACCAGAGCGTTTCCCTGGACCTGGATCAGCGGCTGGAAGACGTGAACACCAAAGGCAAGCTGGAGATTTCGGAAATCAGGGTCTCGGATTCGGCTTCCGGATTGCGCAAGGGTAACATCAAGATTACCGTCCGCCATGACATCCACCTGAACCTGCCCGGGGAACGCCTCCAGGTCAGGAGCCTGGAACTGGGCTTCCAGGACATCCGCGCCACCGTCAAGGGCGAGGCCACCAAATTCATGACCAAGCCCCCGGTGCTGGACTTCAGCCTTTCCGCTCCGGACATCCGGCTGGCGTCCGTGTTGAAGGAAGTGCCCGCCAGCCTTTCCCCGGACATCCCCAAGCTCAGCGCCAAGGGCGTTGCGGCCCTGGAGGCGCATATCAAGGGCGCCCTGGACTCGGTCAACATGCCCGACGTGATGGCCCATTTCACCATCCGCGACGGCGGCGTCAGCCATAAGGATCTTCCCGCCGGGATCGAAAACATGAATCTGGAACTGGACCTGGCGGGCGACAGTCTGAAGTTGGGACGGTTCGCCTTCGACCTGGGAGGCAATCCCGTTTCCATGGACGGCCTGGTGACCTCCCTCCGGAAACCGGTTCCCATGCTGCAGGATTTCAACGTGAACGCCTTGTTGGACATCGGAAAGCTGGTTCCGCTCCTGCAGAAGCTCGCCATGGTGGATAAGGAACTGAAGGCGGAAGGCCTGGTCCAGGCCAAGATCAAGGCCGCAGGGCCCTTGGATCCCAACGCTCCCCAGAACCTGCGCGCCGCCGGCACCGTGGACCTCAAGAACGTGGCGGCGGAGGGCAAGCCCTTGCCCCAGCCCCTCAAGCTGAGCGGCCAGGTCAAAATCGACAACGATAAGATCGGCGAGAACCTGAGCGTGCACATCGGATCTTCCGATCTCACGGTTAACGGCACCGTCGCCAACTATTTGGCCATGGTGATGCCCAAGGCCGCCAAAGGAGCCAGGACCAAGGCCAAAATCGCCGTGCAGTCCTCCTTCCTCAACCTGGACGAACTGATGCCGGGCGGGGAAAAGAAACCGGAAAAGGAAAGCGCTCCCATGACCTCCTGGCCCAGCTTGCCCAAGCTGGACGCGGATGTCGACGTGAAGCTTGCCAAGACCCAGCTCATGAATCTGGCCATGACCGACTACTCCTCCAAAACCACCTTGGCCGGGGGCATAGTGACCACGGCCATGAAGGGAACCCTCTACTCCGGAGGCTTCACCTCCTCCTTGAAAGCGGATTTGCACGACACCAGCGATGCGGACGTCGCCCTCAAGCTGGACGTGAACCACGTGGAAGCCAACGATTTCATCTCCCGTCTGAACGACCACCTGCCCGGCAGCAACCGCCTGATGAAAAGCCTCTCCCGGGCGGACAGCACCATCTTCGGAAAGTTCAACCTGAACATGGACGTCAGGACCCACGGCACGCCCCAGGTGGTGGCCGACAACCTGGCCGGCAAGATCGCCTTCGCATTGAACGACGGCAAGCTGATGGAAACGGGACTGGTGAAGGGCCTATCGGACGCTCTTTCCAAGGTCAGCAAGTCCCTGGCCTTCCATGAGTTCACCTTCTCCAATTTCAAATCGGACCTGGAGGCCGCCAACGGCAAGCTCCTGGTCAAGGATGCCAGCATCTCCGAATCCGTGGTGGGCGGCATCATGGCGGCGGGAGCCATCGGCTTCGACAATACCCTGGACCTTTCCCTGGAAAGCCACCTTCCCCCCAATCTCAGTTCCGGCGTCCTGGGCGCGGGCAGCGCCTTGGCCTCGGAAGTGGCCAAGCTCAGCCAGATCCCGGCGCTGGGAGGCGCCAGCCTGGTCCCGGTGGACAAGGCCGGCCGCGCCGTGATTTACTTCCTGGTAGGCGGCACCTTGTCCAAACCCAGCTTCACCCTGGATGCCAAGCGCATGGCCACGGAAGCCACCTCCGGCGCCAAGAGCGCGCTCAGCGACGCGCTTAACAAGAAGAAACTGGAATTGAAGGGCCAGGCCGATGCCGAAAAGGCCAAGGCGGAAGCGGCCGCCAAGGCCAGAATCGACGAGGAAAAGAAGAAGCTGGACGCCGCCGCGGAACAACAGAAGAAAAAAGGCACGGACGAGGCCAAAAAGCAGGGCAAAAAGGTGCTGAAGGGCCTCGGGCTCTGATTCACCGGCGCCGGCCGCGGGGATTTCCGCGCGTCCGGCCCTGCGGCCGCTTCATAGTACGGCGTCCAAAAGCTTAAGGAACCTCTCCAAAGCATTCGATCCAGCCGCTCTGGCATTTACGGATCCCTTCGCCACATTCAAGGTCACGGCACGCGACTCGAGCGCCTGGGGCAGGCCGTAGGCGTTCGCACCCATCAGGGAGAGCTTCATCTCGGCATCGATTTTGTAGGGGATGTCCTTGCCCTCCACAATGGCCTTCCAGGCGGCCTTGGAAAAGACCGGATTGTCCAAGCGTAGCGGGAAGGTTACCGGTACCACGGTGTCGGCGCCCGGGCCCACCGAGAATGCGGGTATGGCGCCGATGGCGCTCGGGTCGGACGCCGATGTGTTCAAGACCCTCAGGTGGCCGTTGGCGCCGTCGAAAACCGCCCGTTGCGCATGCGAGTTGGCGGCCTTGATGTCCACGCGTACGTCCACCCCGAACTGGCCCAGGAACGATTTGTCGCGGGAAAACAGGTCGAGGGATGCGCTGAGGAGGTTGGACGGGTAGACCAGATGGGATACATCCAGGCGGTCCACGGAAAAGCGGACGCCCAGGATGCCGAGCCTTTGCTTGAGGGCGTCGAAAGCGCTGCAGCCCGTCAACAGCAAGGCCGCCAGAACGGCGGCGGGGAATGCGGATCGGGTGCTTCCGAAACGCGACAAGGACGTTTCGATCCGGGTCGCCTCGACCCGGATCGCTTCGACCCGCGGGTTCGCAAGCTTGGGAAAATCGGTTTCCGCCACGGCGTTCCTCCTTGCCGGCCAAGGCCGGGCACTTCAAGATAGATTCGTCCGGATCGGCCGCAAGCGGCGCGTCCGGTGCAAACCGTTTCCTGAGGGTCCCTCAGCCGCGCAAGGGCGGAGGCGGGGGCGGATCGGACTGGAACTTGAAGAAACAGGCGGCCAGGGGCGGCGCGGTCAGCTCCAGCGAGTAGGGGAGGTTATGCATGGGAACGGGTTCCGTCCGCTTGCCGCCCATATTGCCCAGGTTGCCGCCGCCGTAAACCTGCGAATCGCTATTGAAGACTTCCACGTAGAAGCCATCCAAAGGCGCGCCCAGGCGATAATTGTGGCGGGGGATGGGGCTGAAGTTGAAGAGGCAGAGGATCACTTCCTGGGGGCCCCCGCCTTCGCGGGGTTCGCCCTTGCGGAGGAAGGCCACGATGTTGTTGTCCTGATCGTGGAAATCCACCCACTGAAAGCCCGCATAGGAACTATCCAGTTCATACAAAGCGGGTTCCTGCTTGTAGATGGTGTTGAGGTCCCGCACCAGCATCTGCAGGCCCTTATGGCGTTCGACCTGCAGCAAAGGCCAGTCGAGGGAAACGCCGGGATTCCATTCCAGCCATTGGCCGATTTCCAGGCCCATGAAGTGGAGCTTCTTGCCGGGATGGGCGAAGAGGTAGGCGAATGCGGTGCGCACGTTGGCGAACTTCTGCCAATCGTCCCCGGGCATCTTGTTGGGGAGGGAGCCCTTGCCGTGCACCACTTCGTCATGGGACAGCACCAGGCAGAAGCGCTCGGAAAAGGCGTAGGACATCTCGAAGGTGAGCAGGCCCTGATGGTAACGCCGGAACAACGGATCCTTGGAGAGGTAGGTCAGGAAATCGTTCATCCACCCCAGGTTCCATTTGTAATGGAATCCCAGGCCGCCATGATCGAGGGGATGGGTGACGCCGGGAAAGGCCGAGCTCTCCTCCGCAATCATCAAGGTATGGGGGAAATGCTGGGCTACCACCGAGTTCAGGTGCTTCAGGAATTCCACCGCTTCGTGGTTGGTATTGCTGCCGTCCGGGTTGGGAATCCAGGCCCCGTTTTCACGGGCGTAGTCCAGATAGAGCATGGAAGCCACCGCATCCACGCGCAATCCGTCGATGTGGAATTCCTCCATCCAATAGATGGCGTTGGCGATGAGGAAGTTGCTCACCTCGTGCCGGCTGTAATTGAAAATGCGCGTGCCCCACTGGGGATGGCTGCCCTTGCGGGGATCCTCGTGGGCGTAAAGGGACGTGCCGTCGAAGAAGTCCAATCCGTGGAGATCGGATGGAAAATGGGCCGGGACCCAGTCCAGGATCACGCCCAGTCCGGCCTGATGGCATTTGTCCACGAAGGATTTGAACTGCGCCGGCGTGCCGAAGCGTTTGGTGGGCGCGTAATAGCCTATGACTTGGTAGCCCCAGGACTCGTCCAAAGGATGCTCCTGGACGGGCATCAGTTCCAGATGCGTATAGCCCATTCCCGTCACGTACGGAATCAGGCGATCCGCCAGCTCGTCGTAAGTCAGGAATCCGGATTCGCGGCCCGGATTCTTCTGCCATGATCCCAGATGGGCCTCATAGATGGAGATGGGCTTGTTGTCCCTTTGCACCTGCGGGCGGATTCCGTTCCAGGCTTGATCGTTCCAGGTGTAAGGCGCCGGATCGGTGATGATGGCCGCGGTGCGGGGCCGCAATTCGGCTTCCTTCGCGTACGGATCCATCTTTTCCACCTTGGCGCCGCCCAGGGTGTGGATGAGGAATTTATAGGCCTGTCCATGGCTCAATCCGGGTATGAAAGTCTCCCAGATGCCGGAGAAGGACAGTTTGCGCATCATATGGCTGCGCCCGTTCCATCCGTTGAAGTCCCCGATGACGGCTACGCCCCGGGCGTTGGGAGCCCACACGGCGAAATGCACGCCTTGATGCCCCTGATGCTGGATCTGGTTCGCTCCCAGCTTTTTCCAAATCTGGTAATGCGTGCCTTTGCCGTACAGGAACACGTCATAATCGCTGAGCACGGGAAGAATGGAGTAGGGGTCTTCGTATTCCGTCACCTGTCCGGAGTGGTAGGTGGCGCGGATCCGGTAGGGAAAGAATTCCAGCCGGTCCGGAAAAAGGCACTCGAAAAGTCCGGTCCCGGAGCCGTACTCGCATTCGGCAAGGCCGCTCAGCGACCCTCCGTCATCCCAGAGGATTTCCACCTTCTTGAATTGGGGATTGAATACCCGGATGACTCCCGAAGTCTGCCGGTTCACCGTGACATGGTGATAGCCGAGTTTCGAGAAGGGATCGACGCTTTCCAGATTCTCCAGGAGATGTAGCTCCTGGGGGGGTAACAGGCATTTTTTCATGGCTACCGTAAATTAGTTATTAGAACCACTACCTGCCGAAATTACGACCGATAGGGAAGATTTTGCGGGGCTTTGCTGCGAATGCTGCATGCATGATCATCGGGCCGCGCGCCGGCCGCGGAAACGCTTCATGTCGGGGATGAAAAAATCGTGGGGAAAAATAACCCTGTCCCCGGAACCGGAAGCCTTCTTTTCGAAGGTCTCCGGCCCGAGGCGGGTTAGTGGCGGAATGGACGGGACTTGAACCCGCAACCCCTAGCGTGACAGGCTAGTACTCTAACCAATTGAGCTACCACTCCGTGTTAGTTGGTGGGCGTTGAGGGACTTGAACCCCCGACCCTCTGCGTGTAAAGCAGATGCTCTAAACCAACTGAGCTAAACGCCCGAAACCTTACTTCTTGTCTTCCTTACCCTTTCCCATCAGGATGCTGATGGGAAGAACCACCGCAAATGCGAGGATGAGGATGAAAGGCGCAACGTTCAGGGCTAGTTTATTATCAGCCGGCCCTCTGCCCAAGAGGAAAAAACCGATCGCGAGCAAAACGGCCCCAAGGAGGATTCCTAAGTAATTCTTCTTGGTGAAAAAGCCTTGCATCTTGCCTTCTGAAACGGTCCCGTTTTTCTTGGGATGAGGAAAAATAAGATAGAATGGGACTTTGTTCAAGGTGTATAGGCGGATTTGCGGATCAGCATTTGTGTGGATTTGATTCCGCAGCGCCCGGAACAACATTTCGTCGGGCGTCGGGCGACGGGCGTCGGGCGTAAAGAAAAAACTGGGGAGATTCCCGAATTCGACTGATCTTGGTTTTTCTTTACGCCCGACACCCGACGCCTAGGGGCGTAGCATCAGGGCCAGGGGGAAGGCCCGTACGCCCGACGAGGGACCAAAGGGTAAAGACCGCTCTGATTCCTATGTGGGGAATCCGGACTTCTCGTAGGCCTTGATGATGTCACGGACCAGGCGATGCCTGACCACGTCCTCGACGGTAAGCTCGATTTGGCCGATGCCTTCGATGCCGGCCAGGATTTTCCGGGCGTGGGCGAAACCGGACTTCTCGAACTTGTCGAGATCGACCTGGGTCTCATCCCCGGTAAGCACGGCCTTGCTGTTGATGCCGATACGTGTGAGGAACATCTTCATCTGGGAGATCGACGTGTTCTGGGCCTCGTCCAGGATGATGAAGCTCTTGCCCAGGGTGCGTCCGCGCATGTAGGCCAGGGGCGCAATCTCAATGGAGTTGCTGTCCCAATATTCCTTGAGTCTTTCCGCGGAAAGCATGAGGCTCAGGGAGTCGTAAAGCGGCCGCATGTAAGGGCCGATCTTTTCGCCGATGGCGCCGGGGAGAAAGCCCAGGCTCTCTCCGGATTCGACCGCGGGACGGACTAGGATGATGCGTTCCACCAGCTTCTTTTCCAGGGCCTGAACGGCCATGGCCACGGCGAGGAAGGTTTTGCCGGTTCCCGCAGGACCGCCTGCCAGCACGATGTCGTGCTGCTTGATGACGTTGATGAATCTGGCCTGCCCGCGCGTTTTCGGCTGGAGCGGATTGCCGAATCGATCAATAAGGATGGGCTTCTCGAGGTGGGGCGCGAAATCGCCCTTCTTTTCCTCCGCAGCCTGTGAACCGCCGCTCGCGCTGCCTCCGGCGAGGATCTCCTGCACGTAGAAGTCGGTAAGCTGATGGCCGGTGCGAAGGGCGTCCCGCATGCGTTCGACGGCTGCGCGGGCGCTGCGTACTTGGGCTTCCTCGCCGGCCTGGATGGTGATGCCGGGAGTTCGGGTCAGGAGTTTGACGTGGTAAGTCCGTTCAAGCCGGATGAAGTTCGTTTCACCCTCGCCCGCCAATTGGATTTTTTCGTCATCCGTGGCGGGAAGATTAAAGGAGAACAATAAGGCTCCTTTATTTTCCGGACTTGGCAGTGCTGCTGTTCTTCTCTTCGCGAAGCTGATGAGCCTTTGCCTCGGCGTCCTCGGCGGAACGGCGGGCGTCCTCAAGCTTCTGGTTCTTATCGGGTTCCGCGCTGCCCATGCTCGAGTCCATCGAGGACGAAGACGAGTGTTTGCTACCGGCACAACCCACAAAGGCGGTCATTACGGCGGCCAAAGTCACGGGCAATACAAAGCTCTTAAACCTTGAAATCATTCGATTCTCCATGATTTTCCCTTAACTTAGAGCAATAGACCCGGTTAGTCAACAAGCAACGGCAAAAATCTAGTCCAATTGGGGCGATGAGGCAATTCCCACCGGCCTGAACCTCGCCCGGTCCCGCCCGTCCCCGCAAACCGGTCCGACACCCCTGAAAAGGGGGGATACCCCTCCCGTCCGGGGAGGACCGGACCCGAGACCGGGGGCCGGAAGCCGGATTATTCCGGGCGGGAAGCGGAATAGCGCGTTTAAACTTGCTATTTCCCCACGCCTGTTAATACTTTTTGGGACGGTCGACGAATTGCCATAAGGCTGAAAGGTATATGCAAGCGGACCTGCGCTCGATGATCGAAACCATCAAGGGAGCCTTGGTGAATCCTGAACTAATCCATGATTCGGTGGACCTCGTTTACGTAGGCTCCGATTTGAACGAACTCACCGACGATCTTTCCAACATCATGCTTGTCACGAACCTCGTGCACATCCGCCTGATGGAGGTCGCCGAGGAAGTCGACATAGTGGCCATCGTATTTTCCAACGGCCACCATCCCAAGCCCAAGGAAATCTCGCGCGCCCGGGAACTGGAGATCGATCTGGTCACCACGCCCCTCTCGCTCGACGAAGTCCACCGCCAACTCAAAGCCGAATACGGCACGACCCTGGACATCAAGGCCAAAATAGCCCCCACCGTCTAGCGTCCTTCCAAGCCAATCACATCACTCTCCGTCGCATCGCGGTTCCCAAAACCGCGATGCGCGTATTCCGGAGGATCTTTCTGGGGTAACATATACGTTACCACATCCAACGATAGCGTTGCGGCGTCTTGGTTCCATGTTGTCTGGACATCACATGTTGGATTAAATGGACAACGGCTGGGGGTTCGCCATCCCTAAGTCGGCAGGATATCTTAGCGTCAAACCGGTTCGGCCCACTCCGTAGCCGATGCGCGCGAACCTCTGGGGACCCCCGACACCCTTGCCAGATACGCAGCCCATCTTCGTATTTATCGGTACTTAGAGTCTGTCGATTGGGTTTGAGTCCACCCCTGCGCGTGGGACAGCGGGTGGGGAGCGGGGCGCGTGGCCGGGCGTATCAGGCGGAGGCAACAAAACCGGGATGGCCGACGGATTAGCTCGCGAACACTCTTCCTGAAAACAAACCTCACAGCGACCGGCTAATGTGTGAGTGAGCTAGTGAGACACGAAGCATCGGACAGTCGGCCAGCCGGAGGACAACGGGGGCGGCGGTGACTTGCCGAAGCCGCTAGCCCGGACAGGCGCACCCGTCCCCACCCTCGGGCACTATTCGATGTTTTGGATCTGCTCCCTAACAATCTCCAGCTCTTCCTTCCAGGCAACGCAAAGGTGCTGCATATCGGAAAACTGGCTCTTGGTCCCCAGCGTATTGACCTCGCGCAGCATTTCCTGCAGCAGGAATCCCAACCGCTTGCCGGGACTCTTGTGGGACGCCATCGTTTCCAGAAAATGATGAAGATGCGCTTCCAGCCGCACGATTTCCTCGGTCACGTCCAGACGCTCGGCCATGATTCCGATTTCGGTGACCATCCGGTCCTGGGAAAGGACCGTATCCCCGATCAGTTCCTGGACGCGCGCCTTCATCTTGGCCACGTATTCCTGCTGGCGCACGGGCACCAGGCTTTTCACTTTTTCGAGTCCGGGGAAGAAAGCCCGGATGCGTCCCTCCATATCGGCGGCCAGGACCCGGCCTTCGTTTTCCCGCATTGATACGAGTTCGCGGCAGGCGCGTTCGAAAACGGGGAGGATCCTTTCCACGGCCACGTCCGTGGACTCGGCGGCCTCGGAAGACGTGACCATGTCCGGGATCTTCAGCAGGTCGGCGATGTCCAGCACGGTGGGGGTGCCCAAGCGCGCCTGAGCGTCGCGGATGACGGCGGAATAGGCCTTGAACACGGATTCGTTGAGCGCCAGGCCCCCGCCGCCGGGACCATCGCTTTCATATTGGACATGGCACGTCACGCTTCCGCGGGAAATGTGCTTTCCCAATTCAGTTTTCAGCTTCGGTTCCAGGTGGAGAATGCTCTTGGAGGCCCGGATTTGGAATTCCAGGAACCGGTTGTTGACGGTTTTCAATTCCACGGTCACGGTAAAACCCGCCCCGACCGCATCGGCCTTGCCGTATCCCGTCATGCTCTGAACCGTCACGTAATCCTCCTGAGTTGTTCCACCGAGGGCGGAGCCGCAGCGGCCCGGCCTCAAAAAGTGCAAGCCTGAACTTAGAAAAATCGCCCTCTACCCTCCTATTGAGGCAGTCGGACGGTTTTGTCCGGCCGCCGGGCCGGATTCCCGGCTGTCAAGGAAATTTCTCCTTGCGGTGATCGATAGCACGGAGGTTGGAACCGCGAAGACATCCTCCCGGATCGGCGGTCAAAGAATAAGCAAAAAAGATTGCCGTAATCCGGACCACCCTCTAAAATCGACTTGGTCTAAAGGTCAGATACCGGTCACGGAAAAACCAATATGGAGAACTCGGCAATGGATAGCAGTAACGATTTCAAGGCTGTATTTATGGGGTCGGGAACCCATAAATCCGCCTTCCGCATCTTCGGAAAATCAATGGTGACGGCGGTGTGCGCCCTCTCTCTGGCATTTTTGGGCTGTTCGCAGAAGGCGAGCAGTTCCAAGGTCGTGGCTCCTCCGGGTCCCGGGGAAAACACGGATCCGAAGAAAGTCGTTAGCAAACTCGATTCCCTGGTCAAGCAGAATGCCGGCAAGGGCAAGGGCGTGGTCACGGGCTTCCTTACCGGCGAAGGCAAATCAGTCGCCTCCGGTCTGCTCAAGCAGGCCAGCAACGCCGGCGGCGAACGCCGCCTCCTGACCAAAACGGAAATTCCCCTGACCGGTGCGACCATCCTGATCTTCAACTCCCTGAAGGCCACGACCGCGGCCGACACAACCCTTAAGACGGATTCCTTGGGCAACTATACCTGCGTGCTCAACGAAGGCAAGTACTTCGGTTTCGCAGTGTATCTCGACCTTGAGACCTTCCAGTTGGTGACCACGGGCATTCCCAACATGAATCCCAAAGCGGATACCATCATCCATATGGATACCGCCACCGCCATCGAAGACGTGACCGCGCCCACCGTGGCCGGCGTCTATGATGCCAACTCCTCCAACAGCGACGGCATCTTCCTGGTCGGCTCCGTGCCGGACAAGAACGCCAAGATCAACATCACCTTCTCCGAACCCATGAACCGTGAATCCGCCAACAAGGGTGTGATCCTGGGCCGTATCGATACCGCCAACACGTCCACTTCCATGGTGCTCGCCGATACCGTCAAGACATCGACCATGACCATGAGCTGGAGCGGCGACAGCAAGGAGCTCACCCTAAGCATCGCCTCGCTCTCCACGGGCGCCCAATACGGTTTGATCCTGCCCACCACCTTGAAGGACCTGGCCAAGAACCCGCTTGAGAAGGAATACAAGGCCACCTTCGTGACCGCCGCCGCCGCCGAGCTGGCCGCCGTCAAGTTCGCCGTCGTCTCGACCGTTCCCGGCGACAAGGAATCCATCAAGCCCATCCAGAATCCCGGAGTCAGCTTCAACCGTCCCGTGGAAACCTTCTCCCTCCTGAAGGGGGCGACCATCGTTCCGGCCGTGACCGGCTACTGGGAAGTTTCCGGCGCGCGCGCCGTATTCATCCATAAGGAACCCCTGGCCGTGGGCACGACCTACACCGTCTCCATCCCCGTTTCCGTTACGGACCTTTCCGGCCAGGCCCTCGCGGGCGCTTCCTCCTTCAGCTTCATTGTGAAGGACTTCGAAGGCGCCGCCAAGGACAACTCCGGAAAGGAGAAAGACGTGGCGCTGGCGGTTGAGAGCGCGTTCGACGCTTACCTGTCCGGCGACATCGGCCGCTTCGGCGCGGCCTTCCATCCCAATTTCCGCCTCTACGATGAAGACGGAAGCATCCGTTCCAAAGGCGAATTCCTCGACAAGATCCGCGCGGATGTGGGCGAGAGCCAGGCCTTGGCCGCCGGCATCATGGGTCCCGTATTCGACACTTCCGCTGCCGCTTGCAAAGATCACATGAACGTTTGGAAGGTGGGCGCCGAGGGCGGTACCGCCGATGACGTCATCTGGGTCAGCGCCTACGTGAACCCCGGCCAATCCCCGGCCGCCTTCGGCTTGGATCATAAGCAAATCAATCCTTCCGACCTGATCTGGGATCCCACCGGCCCCCGCTTCACCTACAAAGGCAAGAAGTACGGATTCGGCCCGGACATGACCCGCTTCCACGGCCCCGTCAACATGGACGCCGCCAAGGGCGACCTGCGCTTCATGGCCGACTTGCTGAAGCAGACTTCCACCGTGGTGCTGGAACCGGTAAAGCTGGAATCCCGCACGGAGTTCAAGGTGGACAATGCCATCACCCTTAATGGCGACACCGCCAATCTGGCCGTGAAGATGATCGACTATTCCAAATACAGCCGGACGAACTTCCGCGACGGCAACATGGCCTGCACTAGCCTGGCTGCGGATACGAACTACCAGATCCTGAAGTTCGTCCTCATTAACGACGGCTCCAAGTGGCTGGTGATTTCCATCGTCTCGCCCGCCAAGGTATCGGTCCAGGACTTCAACAAGACCGTGGACACCAAGGATTTCCAGATCAAGCAAATACTTCCCATCACCCTGACCGCTCCGCTCAAGAACGACGCCCAGGGCGCGGACGGCAAGGTCGTATTCAAGTTCAAGGGACCGGCGCATGACAGCATCGGCGGTTACCTGGTCGGCATCGCGGAAGATCCGAAGTTCTGCTTCGGCCGCCAGCCCGTAGGCGCGCTGATTTTCGTCAAGGCCTCCAACCATACGGGCGCCGAAGAATCCTTCGTGCTCAATGGTTCGGGAATCCCCGAAGGCAACAACGCGACTTCCATTCTCCGCCGCGTGGCGGACCTCAGGCTGCCCGGATGGGATCGGACCATGTTCGAGAACTCCATCACCTCCCTTTTCGATGCGACCAAGGGTTTCGGCGGCGTGTACAATTGGAAAGCCATCGCCATCAAGGACACTTCGGCGACGCAGTTCCTGGCCAATGGCTTCCTCCCCGAGCGCTTCTACGCGGAATCCGATTTCGGCCCCACCAAGGGTTACTTCGCTTGTAAGGCCTTCCCCCAGGGCGATGCGGCTTTCAACGCTTTGCAATCGGCCCAGCAGACCTTCGTGAACAACCAGCCCGTCGTCGGCAACAGCTTCAGCGATATGGATATGGACGGCATACCCGACGGCATCGAAGCCAAGTACAAGACGGATCCCCGGGATCGCAATTCCTATCCCGACTTCCGCACCGATACGGACGGCGACGGCCTGGCCGACTTCCTGGAAGCCATGCTGGATCCCAAGGGCACGCTCGCCATGGTCACCAACAAGGCCACCGAAGCGGGCGTGAAAGAGGAGATCGCCAAGCTCATCGCGGCCGGAATCCCCTGGCAGGATACGGATGGCGACGGATTCCCGGACGACATCGAAATGATGCAGGGCTTCAATCCCAACGATGCCAAGAACAACCCCGGCACGCGCCCGCGCACCAGCGCCCCGATTGGCGTGTTCGCCGGCAAGTTCCAGATGGGAACCCAGACCAACAACATCACCTTCAAGCTGTATACGGATACCGCCAAGGCCTTGTGGGTGACCTATACCGCCGTCATCGGCAGCGATACCCTCACCGATTCGGTCAGGACCATGTTCAATGAAGGCGCCGGCGAGGTCTACATCCCCGTCGCATTGCTGAAGAACGGTCCGGACGCCGGCAGGGCCTTGCTCATGCGCGGCCACTATGACGCCATCTCGTCCCTGTTGATGGGTCCTATCGACATGATCACGGCCCCGGCCAAAGGCTCCGTCAACTTCGGCAGCGGCCCCTATGTGGGTCAGTTCGCGGCCAGCGGTCGCGGTGAAGATGTCTCCCGTTACCTGCCCGGCAACAATACCGGCACCGTGGTGAACAATCCCGTCAACAACCCGGTCAACAACGCCGTAACCTACCGCATGCCCCCCGCGGGCGTGAAGGAAGGCGCTCTCATCATCCTGGCGGCCGGCAAGGTCACCCTGGTGGATGAGTTCGGCGATACCCTGGCCGTGATCGAAAACCTCAGTGTGCGCCCCCAGGCCGACGGCAGCTACGAATTCTTCGGAGAGAAGAAGGTGGTGGCCGCCGACAACAGCTACAAGCGCTCGGAAGTGGGCGGCCGCATCGTCTATGACCAGCAGGGAAGCTGGGTCGTGGACGGCCATTTCTTCCAGGAATCCGATTCCTCGGGAGTGCATAAGAGCATCCCCGGTCAGCTGAACGCCAAAGGCCTCAAGGCGGACATGACTCCGTCCACCGACGGCATCACCGGCACCATGAAAGGATGGATCGCCCAGGACAAGAGCGGTAACGGTTTCACGGCCCAGCCCGTAAACAATGTTCCCGCCTGCGACCCTACCAAGGGTCCCTGCACCACGGATCCCAACGCTTGCGACCCCGCCAAGGGCCCTTGCAATACCAACCCTTGCCCCGCGGGCCAGGTTTGCCCCCCCGTGAACAACAATCCCGGCACGTCCTTCCAGAAGTCCTTCATGGCCGGCACGGTCGTCTTCAAGATGTACCTGGAAAGGGCCGCCATCAAGTCCGGCGACTACTTCTACGTCTCCATGGGCGGTCGCGTGTATCGCGTGAAGAACGATTCCCTGCATGTGGCCAATGCCATGGCCCCGATGTGCGGACAGGTGGTCCTGACGCTGGAAGCGATTCCCGCCAAGGATGAATCCTCCGGCGCCAAGGCCGCTTTCATGGCGGACTCGATGGGATTGCCCATGGGCTCCACCAACCTGGTTTTCCTGATGGAAGACCAGTTCGCCGCCGGCGTTCCCAATCGTTTGGACAAGGCCTTCGACAACCAGGGTGAAGTCCGCGCGAACGTCTTCGTCGTGGAAATCCGCCCGGTGACCCTCGACTACGGCAAGAGCGCCATGGTCTGCGGCAACGGCCCCATCGTGAACAACCCGGTCTGCGATCCCACCAAGCAGGTATGCAACCAGCCCTGCGATCCCGCCAGAGGCCCTTGCGGCCCTGTGGATACCAACAAGGTTGTTTGCGACCCGGCCAAGGGTCCCTGCAACCAACCCTGCGATCCGGCCAAAGGCCCTTGCGGTCCGGCCGTCGGCGGGTTCAAAGCTCCTTTGTACAAGGGACCGCTCGATATGCTGACGGTCGCCCTGGGTTCGTCCAACAACCAGGTGGGATTGGTTAAGGACAGCACGATGACCGTTTCCGGCAAAGTGACCATCAATCCCGCATCCATAACCGTCGAGCCCAATACCAGGAACGTGATCGTCATGGACGCGGCCGGCACCGGCAAGTATCTGGTGTTGGCGATTCAGGGCGATTCATCCAAGATCCTCATCAAGGACGGAATGCCTTTGGTTTTCCCCAAGCCCAATGATTCGGGAACCGTGGTCAACAATCCGCCCAAGGACACGGTGCCGCCGGTGGTCAACAATCCTCCCCAGGATACCGCCAAGCCCGTTCCCTATATCGGCACCGTGGACAACCTGAGGAGCCTGCTGGTTTCCAAGCTCAACAAGGTGAGGATTCCCGGCCCCAATGGCGTGACCGATGCGGTGGTGAATCCGGAATCCCTGCAAAGCGACGGTACATATACCACGGGCGTAGATGCCAATAACAGCACCAGGATCTATGTCTTCCTGGCGCCCAAGGCGGCTCCCACCAAGGTCTTTCTGGGACCGGATGGCGCCATCCTTGTCGCGGAAAAGTCGACGATAGCCGGTCTTTAATCCTGCCCGGACCTTGTGAATATCCGGCCCCGGGGAAATTTTCCCGGGGCCTTTTCATTTCCCCGGAAAAACGCCTCCAGACCCGTGCTGGCTCTCCCTGGGCAGGCAATGGTATTCTGGAAGGGAATGGAAAACCGGAAATTCAGCCTGGACAATCATGATGTGGAGGCAAGACTGCGCCGCCTGGACGCGGCAAAGGCCGGAGCCCTGGAACAGGCCCTGGATGGCCTTTCCAAGTCGCCGGGAGGCCTAAAAGGGAAGCGGGACCGGCTGCCGGAGTTCCTGCTGCCCTTGGCCGAATTCGGCCTGTCCTCGCAGCAAATCCTCGCCATGGCCGCCAAGCTCCCGGACGATTTCGATTTGGATCATCGGGAAATCTATTTCGACTTCAGGCTCGATCGCTGGATCCGGCATATCGAACCGCCCACCCTTTCGGACTGCTTGGAAGAATATCTCGAAAGCGCGCAGACACCGGCCGAAGGCATTGCCTACCTGAGAGAGCAATGGCAGGCGTTCCTCAAGCGTCACGGGGCGGAATAGGGAAGAAATCTGCGGGACTTTGATTTTGGATATTTGACGCCGCAGTGTCCGAACCGCATCCCGTCGGGCGTCGGGCGACCCGGCACGAAGCGTGCCTGGGCGTCGGGCGTTAAGAAAAAAAGAATCCTGACTAAGTCACGGTGCATGCTCTTGCATGCTTTTCTTTTCTTAACGCCCGACGCCCGACGCCAAGGGGCACAGCGTTGTAACCAGGGGGCAGCCCGTACGCCCGACGGAGCGATCCTACAACGATCCCCGTATCAAGATTTACCGCCGAATCTTAACCCATTTTTGTGTTAAAAGGGTATCCGCCATTCGCAGGCCAGGGAACCCTCCGGTCCCGCGGTAACGGCGAATTTCTGGGGCGCATCGAAATCCGATAGGGAGGCGTCCACCATCCCGTCCAGCACCGCATAAACGTAAAAGAGCCCCATGGCCCAGAAATACTGGTTGCGGCGCTTGCGGTATAGGGTGCGATCCTTTTCCAGTTCCGTAATATCCCCGGTGTTTTTTTCCAACCGGGCGACTTTCAATCTCTGGTTGAGAAGGCCGACCATTTCCTGGCGCGAATAGGCCGAAACCACGCTGGCGCCCAAGGTCATCCACAGCATGCCGAACTTGCCATACCGCCTGTTATACAGTTGGCCCGCCCCGGGAAAGAGCATTCCGTAGGCCATGGCCCTGCGCACCGAACGGGTTTTCGTGTCGCGATGGCGGCTGAGGTAGGCGATTTCCGCGGCATCCAGAATACCGTACAGGTGCAATCCCAGGGCCCAGGCGATTTGCGAGTTGGCGAGATCCTCCTGTTGGGAGGCCAATTGGGATCGTTTGCGCGCGAAATCCACCTGGCTGGCCCGTTGCGGTCCCAGCAGCGCGGCGCTGTCCGGAAAGCGGCTCTCCCTGATGAACAGGGCGTCCGCGGAGTCGAGGGCGTCCTTGGCCTGGTTCCGCCAATGAGGGACATCCACCAGATCGGAATAGAGGGCCAACCCGCCCAGCAGGGTTTCCATGCCGATGAGGAAACCGCCCCGTACCGGGTGGCTACCGTATATCTGGCCGGCGCCCGGCAGCAGGGCGGAAAGCGTGACGGCCTTGGAATAGGAAAGCGGCTCGGTGGTGCCGCTCCAATCGCGCAAAGGCAAGGTGTCAATCTCGACGATGCCGCTGTGGCCTTGGGCCGAAATGGGCCGGTAAAGAGTTGCCAAGAGCAGGGATAGGAAGAGTAGGGGGGATGGTTTCTCTGACTTTGGCATGGCTTGGCTTCCGAGCGGAAAAAGTACAAAGAACTCGGTCGGTCCGGCCTATCCTCAAGGGTGACATTTACTGTCCCCGGTGAGGTGGTATATTTTTATCCATGAGAGTCGGCATCATCAATATCGGGGACGAGCTGCTGGGCGGGAAGATCCTGAATTCCAATCAGTTCGATTTGGCCCGCATCCTGGCTCCCCTCGGTCATGAAATCCCCTTCAACCTGGTGATCGGCGACGACGAAAAGGTTTTGGCGCGCGCCCTGGACTGGGCCATGGGGCCCCAAGCGCTGGTGAAGCCCGACATGCTCATCCTCACGGGCGGCCTGGGCCCTACCCGGGATGATCTCACGCGCCAGGCGGTGGCCGGTTTCCTGAAGCGTCCCGTGGTCGAAAGCCCCGAAGCCATGGAATGGCTCGCTGAATACCTCGCCGGATACTTCGGCAAGCCGGCCGCGGAAATGCCCTGGGGCCAACGCATCCAGGCTTCCATTCCCGAGGGAACCCGGCCGTTACGTAACCCCGTCGGTACCGCCTGCGGGTTCGCATTCGAGGCCCACGGGATCCCGGCGTTCGCTTTTCCCGGGGTGCCCTCCGAACTGGACGCCATGGTGCGCTTGCATCTGCTTCCCGGACTCCAGGGAGACGGGGTCCTGCTCGAAAAGACCGTATGGACCTGGGGCTGGTCGGAAAGCGCCCAACGCCAGGCCTTCGCCCCGCTTACCGTGCCCGATCATTTCCGGTACTCTAGCCTCCCCGGGGAACGGGGCGTGCGCCTCACCTTGTCCTGCCTGTGCGCCCCGTCCGATCGGGATCGGCGCGGCGCGGAGCTCGATCTACTTTGGCGGGAAATGCTGAATGCCATCCCCTCCGAAGCCATAGTCGATCGTGAGGGCGCGACCCTGCCGCAGGCCGTGGTGAAACTGTTGCTCGCCAAAAAGGCGACCGTCTCCGTGGCCGAGTCCTGCACGGGCGGCGGGTTGGGGTTTCTCCTTACGGAAACCTCCGGGAGTTCGGAAGTTTTCCACCGCGGTTTTCTCACTTATTCCAATCAGGCCAAATCCGATTTGCTGGGTGTGGATGCCGCCGTCCTGAAATCCTCCGGAGCCGTTTCGGAAGAAACGGCTTTGGCTATGGTGCGCGGGTGCCTGGAGAAATCCGGCGCCACTTACGCCGTGGCCATTACCGGCGTTGCCGGACCCACCGGCGGCACTCCGGAAAAGCCCGTGGGCACCGTATGGATTGCGGTAGCCTCCCGGGAGTTCGCCAAGGCCAGGCTTTTCAAGCTGCGGGGCGATAGGAATACCATCCGCTGGCGATCGGCCTACAATGCCCTGAACCAGCTTAGACTGTTGATTTCCGGGCAAATAGCGCAATGAATAGCATATCCAAAAATGCCCTTGCACAAATGAGCAGTAATTCATATCATTATCATAAACCCTCCCTTCCCTAGGAGTTTCTCATGTCCAAACCCGCCAACAAACCTCAGGTCGTTTCCGAAGAAGCCGCCAACAAGAAAAGAGCCATCGACGCTTGCGTGGCCCAGATCGAAAAGAACCATGGCAAAGGTTCAATCATGACCCTGGGCAGCCAGGAAATCGTGGACATCCCCGTCATCAGCACGGGATGCATCCAGCTGGATATGTCCCTTGGAATCGGCGGCCTGCCCAAGGGAAGAATAGTCGAGATTTTTGGACCCGAATCCTCCGGTAAGACCACCCTGACCCTGCACGCCATCGCCGAATGTCAAAAAGCGGGCGGTGTAGCGGCCTTCATCGATGCCGAGCATGCCTTCGACGCTCTTTATGCCCGCAAGCTGGGCGTGGACATCGACAACCTTCTGGTCTCTCAACCCGATACGGGCGAACAGGCTCTCGACATCTGTGAAACCCTGGTTCGCAGCGGAGCCATAGACCTGATTGTCGTGGACTCGGTGGCGGCCCTGGTTCCGCAAGCCGAAATCAACGGCGAGATGGGGGATTCCCATATGGGCCTCCAGGCCCGCCTGATGTCCCAGGCCCTGCGCAAGCTCACCGGCATTTTGAACCGGTCCCATTGCTGCCTCATCTTCATCAATCAGTTGCGTATGAAGATCGGCGTCATGTTCGGCAACCCGGAAACCACCACCGGCGGCAATGCCCTCAAGTTCTACGCTTCCGTACGCCTGGATATCCGCAAGATCGCCTCGCTGAAGGAAGGCGAGGAGGTCATTGGAAACCGCACCAAGGTGAAGGTGGTGAAGAACAAGGTGGCCGCGCCTTTCAAGCAATGCGAGTTCGACATCCTGTACGGATGCGGGATTTCCAGGGAAGGCAGTCTCCTGGATATGGCGACGGAAATGGAAATCATCCAGAAGAGCGGAACCTGGTTCTCCTACGGGAAGGAACGTATCGGCCAGGGACGCGAGAAGGCTCGCGACTTCCTCAAAGAGAACAAGGCCATGGCCCAGGAAATCGAAGCCAAGATCCGGCAGACCGCGGCTACCAGCAAGGCGGAGGCAAAGTCCGGTAAGGAAGTCTCCTCCAGCGACGGCGAGTCCTGGGACAATATCGAGATCACCGCGCAAGGCGATACCTGAAGGGTCTCACCGGGCGTTGCCGCACGGCGATGCCTTGATCAGTTGAACGGATTCCGGTTTCATCCCCAGGGATGACCGGCTCCGTCAAACGTCGAAGGGATGGCGCCTCGCTGCTCGATGGCCATTCCTCGTCCCGTCGGCAGCCTTATGCTTGTAAGGCTGCCGACCATTCCTCCCATGCCGTTCAATGCTTCTCCAGTGTCTCCATGTCGCGTTGTCGATCCGGCAGACAATTGCCGAATCGGCCCGCTCCCCGGAGACGGAAACCCGTTTTGACGGGATTCGGAACAGGGTGGTTCCCGGGCGGGTAAAAAAGCCGTAAAACCGGGCGCTTTTTCTCGCTTTCGGGACCGGAAGAGCGGTTACGGCGGCGCGCCGAATTATATAATTTACTGAAACGCTTCATTCCTAACGCCAAACCCGACCGACCCTAATGCGCCCAATCCGAAATAGATTCCCAAGCCTGGTTTGCGGGCTGTTTTTGTCCGGGGCGGCTTGCGCCTTGGGCGCAACGGATGATGACGTGGCCCGTCCCCTGCTTATGCAGGCCCTGGAGAACCAGTACCACGGACGTTACCAGGCGACCTTGGAAATGGTGAACGAGAATTTCGCGGACGGTAAGGACTCCCTGTCGGGTTGGGCCGAGTTCGCCGACGACGTGGGCGAACGGAAGATGTGCCTCTCCGGTTCCAAGAAGGCGTTCGAATACCGAAGCCTCAATTTCGGCAAGGAGCAATGGGTCACCGACGACAATTCCCGTCGCGTCCGGCGCATCGCCAACCGCCAATGGAAAAAGGGCGTGTTCGGCAACCTGCTCACCTATGAGGACATGCTTAAGCTGCCGGCGGATTTCTTCCTGGAATACTCATCCTGCAAAGGAGTGAAGATCACGGACAGCGCTTATCAGATTTCCATGACCCTGAAACCATTGTTCCAGTCCTTTTACAGCCGCATCGATGTGACCTTGGGAAAGAGCCCCGTGCTGGTCAAGGCCATGACCTTCTACGGTACCCATGGGGAAAGGCTCAAGACCCTGGAAGTCAAATGCTATAAGGAGATGGAAGGCAAGTGGCTGGTCACCGATATGTCGGTAGCGGACAATGATTCCACCGCAAGCCTGCAGATGTGCTTCAAGAACTTCTCGTTCACGGAGTCGCCCCAAGCGCAACGTGAACGGGCCAAGAACGGTTTGAGTCTGTTGGCCAAGCGGCCCTTGGTGGTTCCAGCCGCTTCGGAAGGCGCCGGTCCGGACGATGCGGACGTCGAGAGCCCGGAAGAAGTCAGCAACTGACTCCGGGCTTCCCCGATTGCCCCTGAGGGGCGCTCTTCACATTTTCAGAAAGTGGATGTTCCACTTCCAATCCGCCAGCAGGACGATGGACTTCGCCACGTCTCCTTCGGGGATTTGGTCGTGTGCGGTCCAATATCCCACGCTGAAATCCAGGCCTCTACGTTGGTGTTCCGGATTTCTTCCCATCCGGAACCCGGTGATGCCGACGGACACCAGGTTTTTTTCCGACGAGGTGTGGTCTGTGTTCCAATACTGATCCCTGAGGTCGAAGCCCTGGAAGGAAACGGTCCGGAACAGGGACCAGGGCCGCAGGTCGATGGAGAATTGGGCCAAACCGTAGTTTACCCGATCCCCGGTGCGGATCAGAAGCTCGTCCTCGTATTCGAATACATAATCCTTGCCCTTGGCGTCGACGTCCCATAGTGTCCTCGAAGCCTGGAAATAGAGCTGGGTCTTGCCGATGTCGAAGGTCAGGTTGGCCTGATAAGCGAAGATGTCCGCGCCCCCAACACTCTTGTCGGCGGACAATATCTTGTCCGGGGTGTAAAGCTCCTTTTCCGGGGGAGGGGTGTCTCCGGGCCGGGCGAAAGCGAGCATGGAGTTGTGGAACACGAGCCGGTTGTAGCTCAGGCCGAACTCCAGGTAGCGGATGGGCTTCAGGTTGAAGGTCGTACCCACGTCCGAGGTGAAGGGAGAGATGTTCAGATTTCCGTTGGTCTCGAAATAGGTCTCTCCGAAAAGCCCTTTATTACTCTCCGAAAGGGGCTCGATCCAGCCCACCTGGAAATGGTAGAACCCGTTGGTCAGGACGTAGTCGTACCCGACCGGGCTGGCCATGATGCTGACCTGGTTCATGAAGAAGGGTCCGAAGAGGAGGGGTTTGATGGTATCGGCCCGGAGGCCGGGCACGAACAAGGCCGCGGCCAGCAATGCCAGGCGTATGGAGTTACGGACCGAAAAGCGGGAATACAACTGAGTCCACCCCTGGTGATGCGTCTGCTGGCAAAATCTAAAAATATTAACGTGGCTGCGCCGTAGTGGATCGGTTTCCCTTCATACGATGCGGTTCTATTCCTATATTTCAGGCCGACGAAAGCAATCATTCCTGGAGGGACTGCATGAACACCAAGCTATCCGGCCATTCGGTACCGAAAGACACGCTCGCCCCGAGGTTCCCATTCCGAGGGTTGCGGGGGGCCTTGCGTCCGGTATTTCTGGCCGCAGGCTGCCTGGTCGTCCTAGCGGCGTGCGCTTCCAACTACACCAGGCCCCTGGTCTCCCGGGGGCTTCCCTCCGAAGAACGCAAGGATTACATCATCCAAAACGGATTCGGCATCCCGGAAAACGTCAAGCAGGCCTTTCTGGAAGGCTTCGTGGAAGTGGGAATGGCCAGGGAAATGGTTTTCCAGCTCTATGGGGCCCCTGATCGGACCACCGGCGGGGACACCAATTGGGAATACGTGAACAATAAGGGCAATCTCATTACCGGTGTCACGTTCAAAGCCGACAAGGTCGAGAAGGTTTACGGCGATCCTAAGGGCGGCAACTCCGCGGAAGCCAAACCCACGCCATAACCGCGGCCCGGCGTTTCGCCGGCCGGCGCCCAGTCGGCGAAGCGCCGGGCCTTTCCGGAAATCTTGGGACTCATTATGGATACCTCCAAATCCCCGGATTGGGATAAAATCCAGTCCGATTTTCCCATCAACCAACACCTCATCTGGCTGAACAATTGCGGGACCACGCCCATGGGCAACCCCGTGCGGGAAACCGTGAATCGCTGGTTGGATGAATACCAACGCCGCGGTACCGCCGCGACGGGCTTTTCCTACACCGGCGTGAAAGCCTCCATTTATCATCGTCTGGAAACCCTCCTGCGCGCCAGACCGGGAGAACTGGCTTTGGTGCACCACACCGCGGAAGGCATGAATTTCATCTCCCACGGCCTGTCCTTGGACCCGGGGGATGAAATCCTGCTTCTGGAGAGCGAGTATCCGAGCAATGTGTATCCCTGGGAGCATTGGCGGGAAAAGGGGGTGCAGGTGCGGACCGTGCCCATGACGTCCAGTCCAGGGGATTTCCCCGCCGCATTCGCGGCGGCGGCAGGTCCCCGGACCCGGGTAGCCTCCTTGTCGGCCGTGCATTGGTGCACGGGCATGCCCGTGCCCTTGCAGGCCGTGGGAAAGCTCTGCGCGGAGCGGGGCATCACCTGGGTCGTGGATGGCTCCCAGGGGGTGGGTCTGGTCGATTTGGATGTGCATGCCTGCGGGATACATTATATGGCTTTCTCGGCCTGGAAATGGCTGCTTGGCCCGTTGGGCCTCGGCATCATGTTCGTTTCCCGGGATCATTTGGAATCCCTGAATCCCATTTTCAAAGGCACGGAATCGGTTCCCCATGATTATGAATACCTGCCCTACAAACATGCCTGGAAGCCCTCGGCGGATCGCTTCGCCATCTCCACCGGGAGCATGACCGATTGGGTGCATTTCGACGCCAGCCTTGCCTACCTGGAAGACATCGGTTTCGACAGGGTCCGGGATCGCATCGGGACCCTGTCCCGCCGCCTCGCCGACGGCTTGAGGGGTGTCGGCTTCCAGGTGGCGTCGGACGCATACCCGGAACAGGCCAGCGGCATCGTGGCGGTTTCCCGTCCCGGGTTGGATTCCGGCTCGGCCGTCAAGACCCTGAAGGACCGCAACATCGTAGCCGCGGAACGTCTGGGCCGCATCCGCTTCGCCCCCCACGTCTACAACTCCGAAAAGCAGATCGACAAGGTCGTGGGGGAAATGGCGGATTTATGATCGGCTCCGCCGTGAAACCGGCCAAGGCCTTGGCCCGATGGTTCCAGGCCAATCAGCGGGATCTGCCCTGGCGCCTAGCGCTGGAGGTTCCTGACGCGGGCCTGGTGGTGCGGGAAGCGGCTCATCCGCAAGTCTCGTCCGATCGCGATGCTTTGCCTTCGCCCCGTCGCGATCCGTACCGGACCTGGATCTCGGAAATCATGCTTCAGCAAACCCAGGTTTCCACGGTGGTGGACTATTATCATCGTTGGATGGAGCGTTTTCCGGACGTGGCCGCCCTGGCGGGAGCGGCCGAAAAGGAGGTCCTGGAGGCGTGGGCGGGGCTGGGGTACTACTCCCGGGCCCGTAACGTATTGGCTACTGCGCGCAAGGTCATGGAAGACCATGGCGGCGCGTTCCCCTGGCGGCGCGAAGATCTGCTGGGGTTGAAGGGGGTGGGGGAATACACCGCCGGCGCCATCGCCAGCCTGGCCTTCAACCGTCCCGAGCCCATCCTGGACGGGAATCTGGTGCGCGTATTCAGCCGACTGTACGCCTTGGATTTCCTGCCGGACGGCAAGGAAGGGAAAAAGGCCTATTGGGATCTGTCCCGCGCCTGGGTCGAAGCCCATGACGCGGCCCTGGTCAACGAAGGCCTGATGGAGTTGGGCGCCCTGATCTGCACTCCCCGCAATCCCGACTGCGCCCGCTGCCCTTTGTCGGCCCATTGCGCCGCCTTCAAGACGTCGGCCCAGGAAAGGTTTCCGCCCGCCCGTTCCCGCAAAGACTCCGTGGACGTGGCCGGATTCGCGGTGGCCGCATTCCGCGAGGGAAAGGACGGCGAAGAGGTATTGCTGTACACCCCGCGCAAAGCCGAACGCTTGGCCGGGTTGCTGACTTTTCCCCTATTCCCGGTGGCGGATCTGCCCGCATTGCGCGAGGCCTGGCGGGCGGGCCTTCCCGGACTGCCGAAAACGGCCCTCCGTCCCCGGGCGGTTACGGTGACCCACAGCATTACCCATCACCGCTATCGGCTCCGCATCGTGGAAGGCCGGGTGGAAGCGGGAGCGCGGACCCGGTCGCTGCCCGAAGGCTATGCCTGGGCGCCCGTCGCCGGGGTGGAACGCATGCTGGTGAGTTCGCTGCCGAAGAAGATCTGGAAGGCCGTGCGCTAGTCCGCACCGGGGGCTGTCGGGGCGCTAAGGATTGGCGGTGGCGATGGAATGCACCGAGGCTTTGGCCCGGCTGCAGCAGCGGAATCCGATCGCGCGGCTGGAGTAGAAGTCCCTGGCGGGTTTGGTGCCCAAAACCGAGTAGGCATACAGGTATTGGACGATGAATTTCCCCGTTTGATCCTTCTGCACGAACCATTGGGAATTGCCCGCCTCGCGCTTGAAGATTTTCTCCAAGGAGGACTGGGACGTATCCTTCATCTCGTTCGCATCCAGTGTATCCTTGATGACGCGCGTTGGCACGGCCACGTTTTCGAAGGTGACCACGGCCAGGGAGCGCGTGGTGAGGCGAGCGGAGACCGGCCTTTTCCCCTGGAATACCGTGTCGGGAAGGACGATCTTGATGTGTTGCGGCTCCGACTGGCCGGATATGAAGGCGAGCAGTTCGCTGCTGTCTTTCAGTGATGGGATGATGTCCGTGATCTTGCCCAACTCCAGGCTTGGATCCAAAGCCATGCAGCGATGCCCCTCCAATCCGGGCCCGTAGATTATGGCGATTTTTACGCTGTCCGCGTTCTTGCATTCATCCCGGAACTGAGGCCGCACCTGCTGGGCGAAATCGCGGTTGGAGCAGCGCGCCAAGTTCTGGGTGGTGGACAACTGGGGGAAATTCGTTTTCAGGTAGTTGCCGCCGCGGATGCTCTTTCGGAACATAGCCGACGAGTCCGTCAACGCCGTATCCGCGAAGGTGAAGTCGGGGTCCATCACCGAGTCCTTGATGCCGGCATAGGCATTGGAAGCATAAGGATCCCGCACCCATTCGGACAGATTGCCCGCCATATCGTAGACGCCCTCGGTGGTGAGGCAGACCGAGTTGCGGAGCTCGAAGGACATGGCCATGGCCGAGTCGTTGGTCGCCTGGTTGCAGCTGGATTGGAGAATGGAGGCATTCTTGTTTTCCGATTGGATGCCGTGCAGGAGCGAGGCGCTGTCGGCGCCCGGGCCTTCGCAGGAGCGCTCCCATTCGGCCTCGGAGCATAGTCCGGTTCCGAAATCCGGATTGATGTCGGCGCAGATCTTTTCCGCCTGTTCAAACGTCACGTTGGAGACGAAGCGCTTGGACGTCGAATCCCGGTGTTCGTAAGGTTCAATGCAAAACGAGCCCATGGTCAAGACGCGGGACGGCGTTTCATCGATGGAGGCCGCGGGGCTGTCGTCCCCGATCTTGAATTTGGCGCGGGGAATGGGGATGAAGCCGGCAGGGCAGGTCATGGTGCTGTCCCCCTCGGCGAAGCGGACCGAGTCGGTGGCCACCGTCAAGGTATCCGTATCCGATTCGAATCCGGAATTGTCCACGGCGGTCAGGCTCAGGCGGAAGGCGGTTCCCGGCGGCAGGAATTTCATGGCCACCGTAAATGAATCCCTGGAGGAATCGGCGGGCACGGGGACTATGGTGGAGTCGATGCGATCGAGGCCGGTGGTCCTTTCCCCGGGACGGCGCAGCAGAATGCGGGTGAGCTGGTATTTCTGGATATTGAAGTTTGCATGCGGACCGGCCTGGCGGTTTTCGCCTTCCTGGGTGGAATCCCGGGAAGCCACCCACTTCACCACGAATCCGTTGTGGGTGGTCGAGTCCGTGGAAAGGACAGGCTTGGAGGGCTGGGTGGTATCGGTGGTATGCACGGTCACCTTTTCCATGGCCGTGTCGTTCTGGTTGCCGTTGCTGTCGATGGCGTAGAGGAACAATTGCAGGGTATCCTGGGGTTTCAGGTTTCCGATCACCAGGTGCAGACTGTCCGACGGCAGCGGCACGCTTCGTTTGGCGGACCGGCTGGAGTCGGACAGCCGGAACACGATGGTGGTGGGAAGGGTATCGTTGTTGAGGGAATCGGTTACCGAAGCGGTCATATCCTTTTCCCCGATCAGGTAGGAGATCACCTTCGGCTTGAACGCCAGCTTCCTTTCGAGGGAAGGCCGTCCTTGCAGGGTCAGGCTGACGCGGTACCCGCGGATGAGCCCGGTATCCTGGGAAGGATCGAAAAAGCTCACCCGGTCGGTGGGACGTTCCCAGGCTACGGAGATTTCCTTGGCCATGGGCTTGACCCTGGGATGGAACGGATCAGGGGGATCCTTGTCCGTGGTCTTGAAGTACGCGAACTGGGGTTGGCCCGGGGTCACGTCGCCGCCGTATACGGGCACCAGACCGAACACCAGCTTGCCCGATCGATCTTCCGATCGGTGGAGGGAATCGATCAGGAAGACCCTCTTGATCCCATGCCTCAAGGTATCCTGCACCAGGGCGCCGGTGCCTTCGAAGGCGAAAACCAGGGTATCCTTCGGGGCCTGGGACAGAACGACGATGCTGGCCAGTTCGGCATGATCGCGGATGTAACTCCAGGGTTTCCCCCCGTCGCCGATGGTGTCCAGGTAAATGCGGTAGCCCACGAGGTTGGTGGTGTCCTCCGGACGGGACCAGGTCAATTGATATTTCTTGGAGGCCAGGCAGGCATCCTTGTCCTTGAAGCGGCTGGGCTCACCGCATAATGAATCGTTGGTGCCGGTGGTGTCCGCCCGGAAAAAGCTGGGGCTGCGGAGGTAGTTGAAGTTCGTCCGGTCCGGGGTGGGGGTGCATGCGAACAGGATCGCGCCCAGACAGAACCAGAACCAAGCTTTCATAAAGCGCATCGCCGGAGTAAGATATAAAGAATCGGATTGGAAAGACTTAAGGTCTGCAAGTCTCATGAGGTAGTCCATTGTCCTACAAAAATGGGCCATTTTCCGTTTCCCTGGGGCTTTTCGGCCGGCCGGAAACGAAAAAGGACCTCCCGGGGGAGGTCCTTCAAATCCGCCGGGGCCCTGCCCGCGAGTCCGGCCCGGTTAGGCGGGAACCGCGACGGCCGCCGTAACGGCGGGATAGACGCTGACCTTCTGACGGTCTTTGCCCAGGCGCTCGAACTTGACCACGCCCTCGATCAGGGAAAAGATGGTGTAGTCGCGGCCGAGACCGACGTTCAGTCCGGGATGCCAGCGGGTGCCCTTCTGGCGCAGGATGATATTGCCGGCGATGACCTTTTCTCCGCCGAATTTCTTGATGCCGCGGTATTTCGGATTCGAATCGCGGCCGTTACGGGTGCTGCCTAGACCTTTTTTGTGTGCCATGACTTACTTTCCTTCTTTGCTTGCAGCGGCCACTTTCTGGGCCCTGGTAAGGGGAACGTTCTGAACTTTCTGGGCGGCGAGAGCCTTGATGCGGGCGCGGGCGCGCACCTTGGCCTTCTCGTCAACGCTGGACTTGTCGGCGCCGGAGGCGATCTCGGTCACGAGCACTTCCGTGAAGAGCTGGCGATGGCCGACGATGCGGCGGTAGCGCTTGCGGGCTTTGCGCTTGAAGGAAAGGACCTTGTCGCCCTTGCCCTGGTTGAGCACTTCCAGCTTCACGGCCGCGCCGGAAACCAGGGGTGCGCCGATTTGGACTTTGTCCCCGTTCGCGAACAGGAGTACGTTGGAAACGGTCACGACGTCGCCGACCTTCGCTTCCATCTTGGGAACCTTAAGCGTTTCTCCCACGGTGATTTTATGCTGAAACCCACCGCATTCGATAACTGAGTACATGGTCGTCCTTTATCTCTATCTGCTAAATGACATGGGAAACCGACTACGACGGATCCCGGAAAAACAGGCGCATAAAGTTACCAAAAGCTGTGGGAATTTTAAAGGGAAAGACTGAAATCGCCCGGATTTCACCGGGACAGGGTGCTCCCCTAATGGGGGAGCCGATCCCGGATCCCCTTGACCTTCAGCTGATAGGCCTCATTGGGTTGGAACTCGGAAATGTAGGCATTGGCCGATTTCAGCACATTGATGCGGTTCCCGGGGGTTTTTTGGGCTTCGTAGGTGGCCGCATCGGTTTGCCACAGCAGATACATGACCTGTTCATGGAAAATGCTGGGGTGCATGAATTCGGGACGGGCCGACAGCAGGGAGACCAGATCCCGTCGCGCGTCCGGAGAGGCGGGGTTCCGCGCCAGCATCAACTGGGACCTGAGCAGGCGCAAATCCGGGGATTCCGGTTTGATGGCGAGCAGGGCCGAGATTTTCTCGAATGCAGCGGGGTCTTCCTCCCGGACCAGGGTTTGCACCCGGACAAAGCCCTCTTTCCCCCAATCCGCATCCCCGACGTTGTCACCGGTTTCCGTGCCCAGCCCCGCCAAGGCTCCCAGTCTGGCCGCGTCCGCCGCCCTGGCGGCTTCTCCGCTTCTGGCGCCCGGCCCCGTTCCATGCGGCGAACCCGCTTTGGCGCCCGCGGTTGCGATGCCTTTTTCCGATTTGACGCCCAAGGTCCGGTCGCCCAAAGGCCGGACCTTGGACCCTGCGGGCTGGGTGGGGCCATCCAAGCGTTCCAGGGTCTCATGGCCGCCCGTTTCGCGTTCCGCGTTCTGCGCCGTCGCCGTGCGAGGGTTCGTCATGCCGGCGGCGGGAAGCGCGGCATCGGGACGGGAATGGCCCGGTCCGAATTGCCAGGCCGCTCCCAGGGTCAGCGCCAGGCAGACCGCCGAGGCCGCCACGTAGACCAGCGGGGAGCGCCGCTTGGCCGGATGGCGAAGTCCCGAGGCGTAATCCAAGGGTTGCAGTAACGTGGGCATTACCCCGCTGGAGGCCTGGTCGGTGGGTTGCCGCCCGTCCACGGGCATCAGGAGCTCCGGGTGGGCGAGCTTCTTGCCCAGACCGATCAGGATATCGTTCACGGTCCGTCCGCCCGAAAGGGTGTGGAAGACCTCTTCCATGTCCGGCCGCATGGAAGCCGCGTCCGGGTACTGGTAGGGCTGCTCGCTCAAGGGCACGGAAAAGTCGTGGTAGACCAGGCATTTCCGGAGCACGCCGGATGCGAACGAATGCGCCGAGGCTATTTCCAGATGGCATTGGGAATAGACTTCCGGATCCAGGATCTTGATGATGATCTGCGGCGAAGTCTCCCCATAGAAGGGAAGCCGGCCCGTCAGCAATTGGTAGTACAAGACTCCGATGGCATGGATATCGTGCTGGGTCTCGCGGAAGTCCTTCCAGAAATCCTGGTACTGCGCCTTCTCTTCCGGGCTGTTCGCCTTTTGCAGGCGGGCCTTGCCCATGTAGGGAATGGTGCCGACAAGGTTCTGATCCACGGTGACGTTTTCCGTGAGGGCGGTTTTGGCCGTCCCGAAATCGATCAATACCAGCCGGCCTTTTTCATTGCCCTTGACGCCCAGAATGAGGTTGCCGGGGGAAATGTCGCGATGCGCCACGCCGAAGATCTCGCGATCGGGAAGATGCACGTTGGCGCGATGCGCGTATTCGAGCGGATAGAGGGCCGAAAGGATCAAGGCCGAGGCCGTGACCGGGTCGATGAGATCCTGCCAGGCGCAACCGAGTTCGGATTGACGCTGCGCCACGATGTCCAACAGCGCCCGCAGGCTGAATCCCTGGATATAATCCAGGATCATGTAGCGATGGCCGTGCTTGTCGCCTTGGCCGCGCAGGGTCACGATTTGCGGATGCTTCAGCCGGCTGAGGATCAGGCCCTCTTCCAGAAAGGTCTTGAGGTGCCGGCGCCGGGAGGCCTCGTCCAGGCCGTTGTCCTGGGAAACCTTGATGACGCGGTGTTCCTGCAGTTCCTCGTCGAACGCCAGGTAGGTAAGCCCATATCCTCCGCGCCCGATCAATCGTTCCACCACGCATTTTTCGAAGCGGGTGCCGATCAATTGGTCTTGGGCGATCATGGTGCTTGCCGTGCGTTCAGCGAGCGGGCGCTCAGGGCTCGTACACTCCGGCCAGGGAGGTGTCCCGATAGGCGGTTTCCAGGTAATTCACCTTGTACCGGTCGGCCAGGGTCTGGAGGTATTTCTTGAGGCCCTTGCCGGCTTTGGCGGACTTCTCCGCCATCAGGGCGCGCATCACCTGGATTTGGTAGCTTTCGAACTTGCCGTCGTTGCGCTCCGTGAGCAGCACCAGGTGCCATCCCAGGGGAGTGCGGAAAACCGGCGACATCTGGCCCACCTTCAGGCCGGAGACCTGCTTCTTGAATTCGGGATTGAAATCCCCGGGCAGGAAGCGTTGCAGATCGCCCCCGTCCTTCTTCTCGGGGCCGTCGGAAATGTCCCGGGCCTTCATGACGAAGCGGGTCAGCAGCGCTTCCAATTGGGCGGAATCCTTGGCCAACCCGGCGCGGACCTGTTCCAGGTCCCCTTTGCGCTTCGAGACTTCGGCGGAGCCGGCGTTCTTGTCCACCAGGAACACGATCTGGCAGGCGCGCAGGGAATCGTTGATGGGGAAGGCCGCTTTGTTGGCGGTGAAGAAGTCCTGGGTCTCTTTGAGGGTCGGGCGGCCCACCGGGCTCACCTGGGTGTTGAGCAGTTTGTCGGCCTTGATCTGGCGGGCCATTTTCTCGCGCAGGCCCGGCTCCGAATCGCCCGCTTCCTTCAAAGCGTGGCGGAAGGCTTCGTCGTTGGGGAAATTGGATTTGAAGACCTTGGCCAGGGAATCGATGGCCTTATCGTCCGCCACGACATTGAGACGCTTGGCTTCCAGATCGAGCAACTCCTGCCCGATGAGATTGGTCGCGACCATCCTTTCCAGGTATTGCTTTTCCCTGGGATCCATTTCCGCGGGAGCGCGCTTGACCTTGACCATCAGGTCCACCAGGGTGTCAATCTGACGCCTGCGGATTTTGCTGGGGCCGACGGTGATGACCACGCTGGCCGGGGTTTTGGGACCGCTTTTGGCGGTTGCCGAAGACTTGCCTTTGGAGGCTTTGCCGGCGGATTTCGCGGCCGGGGCCTTGGCGGAATCGGATTTGCCGTCCGCGTTCGCGGGGGCCGTGGCCTCCACGGCGGGCGTCACGGGAGCGGCGGGAGCCGCGATGGCGGGTGCCGCCGCCGCGGCCGGGGCGGCGGCGGCCGGTTCGGTCGATTGGGGGGTGGAGGGTGCGGCGGCTGCCAATGCGGACGAAATGGCCAGTGCGGCCAATACCGGGAATATGCGGATGGTTAGGAACATGAAGGGTTGGGCCTGGTCAAAGGGTGGAAATAACTGTTTTTTAAATGATGAATTAGACAGGAAAAATAGGAAAATAAGCGCGGGAAGGACCGGTCCAACAGAGTGGATTACGACCTAATCATTGTCGGCGGCGGCATCAACGGCGCGGCTTTGGCCCGCCTTGCGGCCTTCCAAGGCCTGAGCACGGCCCTGTTCGAAGCCGGGGATTTCGGCAAGGGCGCCAGCACCAATACCTCAAAACTCCTCCATGGCGGCCTCCGCTACCTGGAAACCTTCGATTTCGGCCTGGTGCGCGATGCCGTGCGGGAACGGGCGCAATTGCTGGAACTGGCCCCTCATCTGGTGGAGGCCAGGCGGTTTCTCTTCCCACGCACCCGTCTGGGCCGTCACGGCCGACCCGGAATCAAGGCCGGTCTCACCCTTTACGATTTCCTGGCCGGGGACCGGAAGCTGGATCCCCATCGCTGGGTGCCGCCGGATGAATTGCGGCGGAAGGAACCGCATTTCCTGCCCGATGAGGTTTGCGGGGCCTACGAGTATTCGGATTGCGTCATGGACGACGCCCGCATCGTCATGGAGAACCTGGTGGACGCGGACGCTTTGGGCGCCGCGATCCACAATTACCAATCCTTCCAAGCGGTGCAACCCGCCGGGGACGGTGTTCTGGAAGTGACCGTGCTGGATCGCCTGACGGGAAGGGAAACCGTTTTCCGCGGGCGGAAACTCGCATTGTGCCTGGGTCCCTGGACAGACGAGGTGGCCAAGATCGTGTTTCCCAAGAGCCCGGCCCAGGTGCGCCTCTCCCAGGGCATCCACCTCATCGCCGACGGCCTGCCTTCGCAATCCTGTTTCATCCTGCCGGTGCCGGACAGCAAGCGCTATTTCTTCATCGTCCCCTGGAAGGGAAAGCATCTTATCGGCACCACGGAAACGGAAGTGGGTCCTTATCCCCCCGTGCCCACCGTCCCCAAGGATCGGGAGGTGGAAGAGCTGCTGCGCCTGGCGCGCATCTATTTTCCGGATTGGCGGCCGGACATCCTCTGCACCATCACGGGATTGCGGCCGCTGGCTCGCAGCGCCAAGGGTTCCACCATCACCTTGAGCCGCGAGCATGAATTCCACCGTCTGCAGGAGGGGGTCTTTTCCGCCGTCGGCGGCAAATACACCACCCACCGGACCTTCGCGGAGGAATTCCTGAAATTCGTACTGGACGGGAAAACGGAACTGCGGGACATCAAGCCGCGGCCGCTGCCCGGGGCCTGGGCCGACGCCGCGGAACGGGACGAAATCCGCTCGGCCTTGAAGGCCTACGGATTCGCGGACGAAGCCGTGGCGGTAACCTGGATGAGACGGTACGGAAAACGCTCCCTGGAGCTCGCGGATTACATCGCCGCCGATCCCGCCAGGCAGGAAAGGCTGCCCGGCCCCTACGGACTCCTGCTGGGGGAAGTCGCATTCTCCGTCGAGCGGGAATGGGCCCGGACGGCGGAGGATTTCTTCCGGAGGCGCACGGACGCCTATTTCACCCGGGGCGCCGGATTGGAGAACCGCGCGCGCGTGGAAGCGGTGCTGGCCGCGCGCACGCCCCGCTTGGCCCAGAACCTGGGGCCCGATGCGGACTATCCCGCATTCCTGAAAAACAACCGGCATATCGCGGCGGGGAACGCGCCCGCGCAGGAGGCGGCATGACGCCTTTCTGGAAAGTGGCCCATCGCGGGTGGCACAAGTATCACGTCGAGAACACCTTGGAAGCCTTCCGGGCCGCCTATGAGGCGGGATGTTACATGGTGGAATTCGATGTGCAGCTCACCCGTGACGGCGTGCCCGTGGTATTCCATGACGACGATTGCAAACGCCTGGCCGGAAAACGCGACAATGTCTTCGACCTGGATTGGAAGGACCTCCAGACGCTTTCGATGCCGGCCCGTCCGGCGGCAGCGGGAAGCGGGAACCCGGGCGGGCCGCGCGTCTATCGGATTCCCAGCCTGGAACAGTTCCTGGCCGAATTCGGATCCATGCCCTTCTACCTGGAGCTGAAAATCCCCAAGGCCGTGGCCGGGAACCGGGCTTACGTGGAAATGCTGGGAGAGAAATGCGCCAGGATGGTGACTGCGGCCCGGGCCCATCCGGATACCTTTCTGGGGAGCTTTCACGGCGGGATCCTGCGCTACGTGGCGAAAGAGAAATTGTTTCCCGTGCTGGCCGGCATCTTCGAGGATTACCGGCGCTTCGAGGAGGTCCATTCCGGCAAGGACGCGGAGACCGCCGTGGCCATCCGGCATTTCTCCGTCTCGTGGGATATTTTCCGGAAATACATCCGGGAGAGCGCCGCCGCCGCCGACAAGGCCGCGCGCCATGCCAGGGTCAAACCGTCCGAACTGGATCTGCTGACGCGGAAGGCCGCGGGCGTGCCCGGTCCGGAACTCTTCCTGATCTGGGATATCAAAGGCGAGAAGGATTTCCGCGCGGCCTTGAACCAAGGCGTGCGCGGCCTGGTGACCGACGACGTGGAAACCCTGGCCAAGCTTTAGGCCCGCCCGAAGAGTCCGGAAGAGGGGTCCGGAAGAAGAGTCTAAAAGAGGCGTCTAGAAGAGGCTGAAAAAAGACCTGCGGAGGTCCAGCAATTGCACCTGCCGCGACCGCTTGATCACCAACCGTCCGGATTCCTTCAGGAACCCGGTGATGTCCTCCCCGTCCAATTGGCAGTACTCGCCGCCTCCGCCCAGGATCTCCACGCTGCGCGCGCGGTAGAGCCGGATATGCCGGCCCATGAACTTGGCGAAGCGGGGCAGCACGCGGGTCATGCCCACCAGCAGGGAGAACTTCCACAGCTTGTCGAACACGGCCACTTCCAGCATGCGATCGTCGAAGCGGGCGGTGGGGAAGACCCGGGCTCCGGCGGCGTAGGAGTTGATGTTGCCCACCACGCAACAAATGGATCCCTCCAGTTCGACGCGCTCTTCGCCCTTGGCGGTTTTCATCACCAGCGTGCATTTGCCGGAGATACGCTGGGTGGAACGCTGCATGAAGGCTTTGACGTAGAAAAGCTTGTTGAAGAGGCTGCCCTTGGGAATCTTCCCCGCCTTGCGGGCCACGTCGAAATCATGGAGGACGGCGGCGTCCATTCCCAGGCTGACATAGGAGGCCATGGTCAACCGGCCGTTCAGGTCCCAGAGATCGAAGCGGACGCATTGGGCCTTGAGCAGGCGCTTGACGCAGGCCAGCAGGCCGCGTTCGTTGTAGATGCGGAAGATGCCCAGGGCCCGCCCCAGGTCGTTGCCGGTTCCCAGGGGGATGAGGCCTATCTCGGTATCGCGGAGATCCTGGGCGCGCAGGCGGTTCAGCACGAACCCGATGGTGCCGTCCCCGCCCACGGCGATGACCTTGCGGGCCGAAGCCAACAGGGAATCGGTCTGTTCCTCAAGCCGCCCCGCTTCGGTCAATTCGGCCTTCCAGTCGCCCCGTTGGAATCCGAACGAGTCCATGATTTCCGGAAGCTGGTTGAATACGCGTTTGCCGACCCCGCCTCCCGATATCGGATTGATCAGGAACGCGATCGACAGGCGCGTCGCCGTCATGGACGCGCCCGAGGCGGCCGACGCCATGGCTTCAGTCGGCATTGAACCACCGGGAAATCCGGAGCAGGATGAAATCCTTGAGGCGCGTGAAATATTCCCGGGAAGGGATGCTCGACGATATCCCGTCTTCGCTGACCACCAGGCCGGAGGCGTCGAAGCCCATGGATTGGGCGATGTACAGCGCCCGGGGAAGGTGGTAGTCCTGGCTCACGATGAGGATCCGGCGGATCCCGGAGCTCCTGCGGAAGTTGAGCAGGGTAACATACGTGGAACGCCCCTTCTCATCCACCAGGATGTCCTCCAGCGGGACGCTGTTGCGGCGCGCGAAATCGAGCATCGCCGTGGTCTCGTTGTACCCGCCCGGAATGGCGTGGCCGGAAAGGACCAGCTTGGCTCCTTTGCGAAGCCCCAGGTATTTCAAGGCGCCTTCCATCCGCTGTTGCAGCACGGGGGAAAGCCTTCCGGAGCGGTACACGCTGGCGCCCGGCACTATCACCGCGTCCACCAGGGGAATGGCCGCCGGATCCGTATACATGCGGGCCTTGGCCTTCACGACAACGTAGGCGTTGATGATCCAGGCGCACAGGATCAGGATGAGGGCGAAGACGCCGAAGGGTTTCAGCCAGGCCATGCACGGGTATTCAGGTAGACGTCCTTGACGTGCACGTATTTGGCGGCGAGCTTGGCCAGACCGGCGATTTCCTCGTCGCTCAGCTTGCGCACCGTCTTGGCCGGATTGCCCATGATCAGGGATCCCGCTTCGAAGCTTTTGCCTTTGGACAGCAGACTGCCCGCCGCGATCAGGCAATCATCGCCCACCCGGGTCCCGTCCATGATGATGCTTCCCATGCCGACCAGCACGCGGTCCCCTATGGTACAAGCGTGGATCGTGCACCCATGTCCGATGGACACGTCGCACCCGATGGACGTCCCCAGATCGCTGGCCACGTGCACGGTGGTATGGTCCTGGATGTTGGAGCGCGCGCCCACGGTGATGTGGTTGATGTCCGCGCGCAGGACGCATTGGAAGAAAACGGAAGCATCCTCGTCCAGGCGCACCTGGCCGATGATATCCGCGCTGGGGGCCAGGAAGACCCTGGGTCCCAGGTCGGGTCGCTTATCGCCGAAAGACAGTATCAAGGCGCCCCGCTCGGATTCCGCCCCAATCGGGCGGTGCTCGGTTTTATTTCAGGTAGGGTACTACTTCAGATAGGAATAGGCAGGATAGGAGACGAGTTCGCTCTTCTCGAACCAAAAGGCGATTTCCCGGGCGGCGCTGGCGGCCGAATCCGAGGAATGGACGATGTTCTCGCCGGTGTTGGGGGCGAAGTCGTGACGGATGGTGCCGGCGGATGCATTGGCCGGGTTGGTGGCGCCGTTGATGGTGCGCACCTTTTCGACCGCCTTTTCGCCGGAGAGGGCGATCAGGATGACGGGTCCCGAGGTCATGAATCCGACGAGCTCGCCGAAAAAGCCCCGCTCCTTATGCTCCGCATAAAAGCCTTCGGCTTCCTGCTTGGTCAGGGATTTGGCCTTGAGGCCGGAAACCGACAGGCGGGACTTCTCAAAACGGGAGATGATCTCCCCGATGATGCCGCCTTTGACGCCGTTGGGTTTGATGATGACGAGAGTAGATTCCATGAGCCGGATTTTCCTTGGTTTGGCAACAAAGTAATAAACCCCAGCGAATTTGGAAATTTCAGCTTTCCAACCGGACGAAAACAGGGGATCTCACTATATTATGGGCCACCCCGGGGAACTGTTTTCCGGGACATGCGGATTTAGCTCAGTTGGTAGAGCTTTTGCTTCCCAAGCAAAGGGTCGCGGGTTCGAGTCCCGCAATCCGCTCCAAAAGCCCCTTCGGAATCATCTGATTTCTTCAGAAAACTTCCGGAGGGGCTTTTTCGTTTCAGGTCTTTACATTCAGTCAAGGCCTGGAAATTTCCTGGAGCACTTCGCCGGCCACCGCTTTGCCGGTTGCGAGCGCAATCTGCCCCTGGGTGACCAACCCGGCCACGGCTCCCTTGGAATCGACCACGATGATCCTGCGCACCTTGTTCTTTTCCATCAACCGGATGCATTCATCGATGTCATCGTCCGGTCTGACGCTGATGACGGACGGGGTCATGCACTCCTCCGCCTGGGTCAGGAACGGATCCTTGCCTTCCGCCAGGGCCCGGATCACGATATCCCGGTCCGTGATCATACCCGCCGGCTTGCGGTTGGCTTCATTCTCAAGGATGGGCAACGCGCCGCAATCGCAGTCCTTCATCAGCTTGGCAATCTCTACCAGGGAATTTTCCCCCACGCCGCAGGCGGGGTCGCTTGTCATGATATCGCTTACCTTCATGGTTTTTCCCTCCTTTGGAAGCCGGATGGGCTTCCCCTATTCTTTAAAATCGTTCCCTGTGGACAAGGCGCAAGCCGGCCGGTCTCTCACCAGGAAAACCAGGCCCAGACCCGGCGTGGGGTCCGTGCGCGCAGGTTTCCATCGCCTTTTCCGGCGTCGGACGGCGGCACCGGAGTCACGTTCTGCATGCATCTGTCCATTTCGTCTAGCACCGCGGTGTAAGGATTTTCGGCAAGACCGGCTCCGGACTCTTCCAAATCCTCTCCCAGCATTTCCAACGCCTTGATGATGGCCGCCGGCGTCAGGAGGCGGGGATCCCGCGCCGGGACATAGGCCGCTTCCGATCCGTCCCATGGATCGGTTTCCAGGATCAGGCGGGCCGCCGTCAGCTTCTCCAGCATCTGCCGCACGATCCGGATGGGAATGTCCAGGTCGGCTCCCAATTGTTCCGCCGTGGCCGGGAGTTCTCCTTTCCCGAACCGTTCGCATATCCTTCCGCATAGAGCCAGACCGATGCGCTTTATCGCCAGAAAGCTCAGATTGGGAACGTGTTGCCGGAGTTCGTTGCCTCTGAAGTTCTGATGCTGTTGGGTGATTTCCGCGCCCATGAGAACGATGTTCCAACTGATTTGCAGCCAGATGATGAACAGCGGCAGGGCGGCGAAGCTTCCATAGATGGCATTGGTCTGCGACACCCCCACTTGCAAACGGATGTAAAGGCTTTGGGCCAATTGGTACACCAAAGCGGCGATGGCGCCGCCGAACAATCCGGAAAACGGTTTGACTTTGGCGTTGGGCAGGAAGATATAGAGGAAGGAAAACAGCCCCCAGAGAAGCAAGAGGGGAAGGAACTGCAGGATGGTTGCGGCCACGGGACCCAGGAAACGCGAATAAGGCGCGGCTTCGGCGGCGCTCTTGATCCAGGTGGCGACGTAAACGTTCAGGCTGCTGGCTCCCAGGACCAGGAACGGACCGATCAGGATCACCGACAGGTAGTCGCTGAACTTCCGGGTCCAGGAACGGGATTTGGCTATCGACCAGATATGGTTCATGGCCTGTTCGATGTTCCCGATGACCTTGATGACCGAGTAGATGAGGAAGACTACGCCGGCACCGGCGACCAGGCCTCCTTGGGCGTTGTCCAGGGCGCGGCGCGCGAACTCCACGGCCTGCTTCAATACATCCTGTTGTTCCGGAAAATGGGAAAGCAGCCAGGCATCGAACCGGGTTTCCAGTCCGAATCCCTTGGCGATGCCGAACAACAACGCCAGCACCGGCACGATGGAAAGCAGAGAATAGAGGGTAAGGGCCGACGCGCGCAATCCCGCCTGGTCCCGGTTGAACCCTTGCAGGGCGAGCACCAGGATTTTCAGGTATTTCAGCAGGGTTCGGCGGAGGAAGGAGCGGGAATCCGAACGGATGCTCCAGAGCCCTTCAGTGAAAAAACGCCGGATTTTCCAATATAATTCCACCACGGGATCCGCTTCCGAAACATTTTGGGCATCCGCTTGGAACCCATGCCGGCATTGGACCGGGCATTTTTAAAAAAAGAAGTTCCCGGGCGGCGGAAAAGAAATTATTTCTCGCCGGAAAAGGACGCCGAATCCACGGAATGGAAAGGAAACCGAAAATGCCCGAGACCCTGCAAGCTCCGGAACCCATGTCCACGGAGGCGGCCCCCGGCAACGGGCAACATCTTCCGGCTCGGCTTCCCCCACGCGGCATCATCGAACAGATGCTGGATCGCGCGGATATCCGCATCGACGGAACCCGTCCTTGGGACATCCGCATCCATAACCCCCGCGTGTTCGGGCGCATCATGGCCCAAGGATCTTTGGGGCTGGGGGAATCCTACATGGAGGGGTGGTGGGATTGCGACGCCATCGATGAATTCTTCGCCCGCATCCTCAGGGCCCGGAAAGGATTCCATCCCAACCTCAACCTCACCCTGATCCTGGCGGCCCTGAAAGCGAAATTCCTGAACCGGCAGACCCGGATTCTCTCGATGGGGAAGGGGAAGAACCACTACGAAATCGGCAATGATCTCTACCGCCGCATGCTGGACAAGCGGATGGTGTACACCTGCGGCTATTGGAAGGACGCCAGGAACCTGGACGAGGCGCAGGAAGCCAAGCTCGATCTCACTTGCCGGAAACTCCGGCTGGAGCCGGGAATGCGCGTGCTGGACATCGGTTGCGGTTGGGGCAGCTTCGCCAGATTCGCGGCGGAGCGGTACGGCGTAAAGGTGGTGGGCATCACCGTGTCGGAAAACCAGGTGGAACTGGGCAAGGAAACATGCCGGGGCCTGCCCGTGGAAATCCTGCTTCGGGATTACCGGGACATGGATGAGCGCTTCGATCGCGTGGTATCCCTGGGGATGTTCGAGCATGTCGGCTACAAGAACTACCGGGAATACATGCGGGTGGCGGCGCGCTGCCTGGACGATGGCGGCCTTTTCCTTTTGCACACCGTGGGGGACAACCGCTCCGAATTCGAATTCGATCCGTGGATGGACAAATACATCTTTCCCAACGCCCATTTGCCTTCCATCGCCCAGATCGGAGCCGCCATGGAGGGCGTGTTGGTGATGGAGGATTGGCACAATCTCAGCACCGACTACGATCTGACCCTGAGCGCCTGGCATGACAATTTCCAAAAGCACTGGCCCGAGCTTTCCAAATCCTACGATGAAATCTTCCGCCGCATGTGGCGGTACTACCTGCTCCAATGCGCGGGCGGGTTCAGGGTCCGCAAGACCCAACTCTGGCAGATAGTCCTGGCCAAGAATCCTGTCCGGCAATACCGGTCCCTGCGATGAATCCTCCCCGGCGGCCGTAGGGAAGGGGGCCGGCGGGGGGATCAGGAACCGTGGCGGTGGGGGCGATGGGATCCGGTTTCGGACGCGAGGTGCATCGTGAACCAATCCGCCGCGAGCCTGGATACTTCCTCCAGGGCGCCCGGCTCTTCGAAGAGATGAGTGGCCCCGGGGATCACGGCGAGCCGTTTTCCGCCATGCAAAGATTCCAGGGCCTCCCGATTGAGCTCCAGCACCGTCTCATCCGCTCCGCCCACGATCAGCAGGGTGGGCACTTCGACCTCGTCCAGGGACGGACCGGCCAGATCCGGACGTCCTCCCCGGGACACCACCGCCGAAACCAGATCGGGAAGGCGCGCCGCGGCCATCAACGCGGCCGCCGCGCCGGTGCTGGCTCCGAAATAGCCGAGCCTGAGATGGGACAAATCCGGATTGGCCGCTATCCAATGGCTTGCGGCCACCAGGCGTCCTGCCAGCAATCCGATATCGAATCGGAACTCGCCGGTGCCGCGATCGACGGCGTCCTCATCCGGAGAGAGCAGGTCCATGAGCAGGGTGGCGAATCCGGCCCGGTTCAAAGCTTCGGCCACTTGGCGGTTGCGCGGGCTGAGCCGGCCGCTGCCGCTGCCATGGGAAAAGAGGATCAACCCTTCCGGATTGGACGGGAGCGTCAAATCGGCCGACAGGGTGGCCGTGCCCGCGGGGATGCGCAGGGTGGATCGCGAGCGGGGGAAAGGGGATCGGGTGACGGGACCGGTGTCCGCTTCGGATTCCTTCCCCAGCCAACTCCGCGCCTCGTCCAGGAGTTCCGCCACTTCCTTGTCGCTCACCTGGGAAAAATCCTCGTACCAAAGGCCCACGGCCTGGAAAGGCTCCGGGGTAAGCGGGCAGATGACGTCGTCCGCTTCCTTCATGATTTCCGCCACCGCTTGGCGGGAGGCCACCGGAAGCGCCACTACGATGCCGGCGACCCGCCTTTGGCGCAGACCGAGCAAGGCGGCGCGCATGGAGGAGCCTGTGGCTGCGCCATCGTCCACCAGGATGATGGTGCGTTCCTCCAGCGGCATGGGAGGCCTGCCCCGTCGGTACTCGGCTTCCTTGCGTTCCAATTCGGCGAGCCGCTTGCGGGCCAGTTTTTCCAACTCCCCGTCCGACAATCCGGCCCGCCGCACCAGATCGCGATTGATGACCCATGCGCTTCCGGAAGTGACCGCTCCCATGGCCAATTCTTCCTGGCCGGGAAACCCCAGCTTCCCCACCAGAAAGGTGTCCAAAGGCGCCCGCAGGGCCTTGGCGGCTTCGAATGCCACGGGAATGCCTCCCCGGGGCAATCCCAGGACCACCACGTCTTTCCGTCCCGTGTAATTCCTGAGCAAGGGCGCCAGGGTCCTGCCCGCTTCCGTCCGGTCCCCGTAAATCCGTTGTGCCATGTGGACCTCCGCATTCGATCTTAAACAACCGTTTGCGCCAGGTGAATGGAAGCGCTACGCGCAGGGATTTATTTTCCTGTTATAGCCCTTCCATGAGTGCCGCGCAGTCGCGGGGCGCGGTGTGAGGTGCGGAGAGGGCCGGGAGGGAGCGGGCATGCGAGCCATGGTCCTGGAGAGCGGGAGCCCCGCCGGCCCAGGTCGTTTGATCCCGCGGGAGATTCCGGAACCGGTTCCGGGGCCGGGAGAAATCAGGCTCAAGGTGCTGGCCTGCGGAGTGTGCCGGACCGATCTCCACCTGGTATCCGGTGATTTGGAGCCCGGAAAGCCCGACCTCGTTCCCGGACATCAGGCGGTGGGGCGCGTGGACGCAGTGGGGCCGGGCGCGGAAGGATTCCGGGTCGGGGACACGGCCGGGGCCACTTGGCTGTATCTGACTTGCGGGCGGTGCATATATTGCGTTACCGGCCGGGAGAACCTCTGCGATCGCATCCGGTTCACGGGGATGCACGCCGATGGCGGTTATGCCGAAGCCATGGTGATCCCGGCTACCCATGCCGTCCCTTTGCCCGAAGGCCTGAGTGCTCCCGATACCGCGCCGCTTTTGTGCGCCGGCGTAATCGGATACCGGTCGCTGAAGCTATCCGGTGTGCTGCCGGGGCAGATCCTGGGTCTGTTCGGATTCGGCGCTTCGGCGCATATCACCCTGCAAATCGCTTTGCGCATGGGCTGCAGGATCTGCGTTTTCAGCCGGGACGATGCCCACCGTCGCCACGCACTGTCCTTGGGGGCCGCATGGGCGGGCCGGCTCGAGGACAATCCTCCCGAACCTCTGCATGGCGCGATCACGTTCGCGCCTTCCGGCCGGGTGGCGGTGGAAGCCTTGCGAAAGCTGCGCAAGGGCGGAACCGTGGCCGTCAATGCGGTGCATATGGATACCCTGCCCGCATTCCCCTATTCCTCGCTCTACCAGGAACGTTGCATAAGAAGCGTGGCAAACATCACACGCGAAGATATCCGCGAATTCATGGCGCTTGCGGCGGCCGGGCCCTTCCGGGTCAAGATCAATCCTTTTCCCCTGGCGGAAGCCAATATCGCTTTGGCGCGCATGCTGGCGTCGGATTTCCAGGGAGCGGCCGTATTGCTCATACCGGGCGCGGCTTGAACGGCTTTTTCCTTTCTTGGCCTCCGCGGAATAGCGATTTTGGAATCATGCCCAAAGCCAAGAACGGGAACGCGCGCCGGGAAAACGGCCCTGCCAACGCGGAAATAGCCTCCATGCTCCGGGAAATGGCCTTGCGCCTGGAGATGCAGGAGATTCCCTTCAAGCCCCAGGCTTTCGAAAAGGCCGCCCACACCGTGGACGCGCTGGATGAGTCCCTGGAAAAAATCCATCGGGAGGGAGGCCTCAAGGCGCTGGATGCATTGCCCGCTGTGGGGGCGGGCATCGCCAAACGGATCGAGGAAGCGTTGGCTACCGGCAGAATCGGCGAGCTGGAAGACATGCGGCGGGAAACGCCGGTGGACATCGTGCGACTGTCCGCCGTGGAAGGCCTCGGTCCGAAATCGATACGCGTGCTCCACGATCAACTGGGCATCCGCACCCTGGACGATCTCGCCAGGGCGGCCCGCGCGGGCGCCATCCGGGGCTTGCCGGGCTTCGGGGCCAAGACGGAGGCGAAACTGATCCGCGGCATCGAGTTCCTGGGAGTGGATGCAGGCAGGCTTCCGCTGGGCGAGGCCTTCGCGTTGGCGCACCGGATTGAAATCAATCTCAGGGTGGAAGGCGCGGTCCGGGAACTGGTGTTCGCGGGCTCCTTGCGCCGCCGCAAGGAAACCATCGGCGACATCGACATCCTGGCGGTGACGGACCATCCCGTGGAGCTGGTGGAACAGTTCGTTTCCATGCCCGGAGTGAGCGCCGTTTATGCCCGGGGCGTGACAAAGGCCCTGGTGCGTCTGAGCGCCGGCGTGGATGCGGATTTGCGCGTGGTTCCCCGCGAGAGCCTGGGAGCCGCGCTCGTGTATTTCACGGGCAACAAGGATCACACCGTTGCCATCCGGCGGCTGGCCTTGGAACGGGGCCTGAAGATAAACGAATACGGCGTGTTCCGGGGCAAATCCCGCATCGCGGGGGAGACCGAGGAATCCGTATACGCGGCCGTCGGGCTTCCCTGGATCCCTCCGGAATTGAGGGAATATCGCGGCGAAATAGAGGCGGCCCGGGAGGGACGTCTCCCCAGATTGGTAGAGCAGGGGGATTTGCTCGGCGACCTTCAGATCCAGACGGATTGGACGGACGGAGCCGATTCCCTGGAGGCCATCGTGGAGGCGGCCCGCAGGATGGGCCGGAAATACATCGCCATCACCGATCATACCCGCGATTTGCCCATGGCCCGGGGCAATGATGAGGAACGGCTCTTGCTCGAGGCCGAAGCGATCCGGGCCCTGGACCGGCGCATGCGGGGCATCCGGGTTTTGGCCGGAGCGGAATTGAATATCCGGCGCGACGGAAGCGTGGATATCGCCGACGAAGTGTTGGCGAAATTGGACGTGGTGGGAGCCGGGATCCATTCCCATTTCAATCTGCCCCGGGAGGAAATGACCCGCCGCATGATCCGCGCCATGGAGAACCCCAATGTCGACATTCTCTTCCATCCCAGCGCCCGGCACCTGGGGCGCAGGAAGGCCGTGGACTTCGACACCGAGGCCGTGTTCGCGGCGGCGCGGCGGACCGGCACGGTCCTGGAAATAGACGCCCAGCCGGGCAGGTTGGACCTCAAGGATGAACACATCCGACGCGCCGTGGAGATGGGCGTGAAGCTGGTCATCAGCTCCGACGCCCATAGCGCGGCCGAACTCCGCTATCCGGAAATCTTCGGGATTGGATTGGCGCGCCGGGGTTGGGCGGAGAAGAAGGATATCCTCAATACCCTGCCCGTGGAGAAATTCCTGAAAAGGCTGAAAGGTTCCAAAACGGGCCGGCGCGCGCCCGCCTAGAAGTCGACGTTCACGGTGGGAGTCGGAGTGGTCCCGCCTCCGGGAAAAGTCATGCCCAGCTTCACGTCGATGGTCCTTTTGGCCGGTAGGGCATGAGACCCGCCCTCGTCGGTGGGTGTCCCCTTCCTTAACGCACCTATTCGCAGATGCATCCTGGGCATGAAATATCCGCTCAACGCGCCGACCGCCGCTCCCGCAACAACGTCCGAGGGGAAATGCTTGCCGGCCATGATTCTCAGGGCGCCTACCCCGGTGGCCATGGTAAGCCCCGTTCCCCAAATCCAAGGTACCAGCGGCGACCCGGGATGCCGCAGCTGAAAAGTGTAGCCCGTGAAAACGGCGGTCGTGAATGCCGTGGCTGTATGGTTGGAGAAAAAACTGCTGACGTTCTGGGGGGTCCTCTTTTCGCTTTCGCTCACCCGCGGGTCATAAGTCACCGGTGTGGAATGCAGGGGGAAGCTCTTGGCATAACTGCTGAGGGAATTGGAAAGCATCAAGGCTTCCTCCAGGATCACCGCGTCCGTAAGCGCTCCGTACCACGGTTGCTGGCCGCGGTAGGTATCCCAGGCGTTCACCGCCACGGGAATCAGGAATTGGGACCAGGCCAGTCCGCTGCTGAGGGCGGAAAGGGTGGGGGAATTGAAGCCGATGGCCCAACGATCGAATCCCGGTATGTCCCCGGCGTGGAGCGCCTGCAGGTCCAAGGGTTCCTTGCGTTCGTTTTTCAGCAAGGCGCCTGAATGGACGTTCATCGCAAGGATGCCGGCGGCAAGCGGGAGATCCAGGCCGAGATGCAGGGAATAGGGTTGGACGGATTTTGAATGCGTGGAATCCAGGGCGATGGCGGCGGATGAAATCGCCGGAATGCCTGGAAGGATCAGCCAGAGGAGATGTGTCAGCTTCATCCGAGGTAAACTACGAAAGGACAAGGCAGGACCAAGGTTTCCGGCCCGGGGGGCGGGTAAAATTAAATTCAAGGGATACGGACATCACGCGAACCGTTCCGGGCCCGCGAAGAGGCATGCCTGGGATCCTGGCTTCCGAAATACACGTTCAGGGCCAAGGCGGCGGTGAGGATGTCCCCCAATCCGATGCTGCGATTGGCGAAATAGGCCAGCCAATCGGAATCGATGGCGCCGATTTGAACGCATCCGGCCCATCCGGTCGTCTTGGGGATTGCAACGGAACCCCGGAAATATTTCGCTCCGGCGAAGAAGCGGAAATGCAGGGCCGAGGGCCAATAATATCCGACGTATTTTTTTCCGTAGAGGAAGTAATGGTCCCCCAGCGCGATTTGGCCCGAATACCCCAGAATGGCGCGATATAGGGTCCCGGAGGCGCCCAGATCGGCCGGGAACAGGGAGATGGTGGTCGTTTGGGAAACGGAAGCGATGCTCTCCCCGCCCGCCCATTGGGGCACATACCCGAAATCGAAATCCGGCTCGATCAATCCGTCCAGGAAGGATTGGCCGCCTCCCAATGAAAACAGGCCCTGGCTTCCGGCGAATTGCGCGCGCAGGTATGCGGGCGGAAAAACCGGATTCGCCTGGCTGGCTTCCGTCCGGAAAAACGCGAGGAGGATGATCCCAGGCAAAAAAGAGGACCGCGGAAAAGTCAATAGAAGATCCTCTTTACCGAAACTGCGGAATCGGCTACGGCGACCTTGACGTAATTCCGGTCGGCGACGTTGTCCGCGATCACGTACGGCATGCGGATGCCGTCGTGCAATCCCAGGTGGTAGTGGTGCTGGTGGCCGAAGATGCACAGGGCGGCGCGGTGCTTGCTGAACAAGTCGATCAACATGGTTTCCATGACCGGGGTGATTTGATCCCCCCAGGGAGGGATATGGGCGATGGGAAAAACCCGGAGGGAATCCGAGGTTGAAAGCTCCGATTCCAGCCACGCGGTATCTGGCAGGTTCAACGAGAACTCCCAGATATTGTCGTTGAAGAGGATGAATTTCGCCCCTCTGTATGTGAAGGAGTGATCCAAGGGCCCATAGAGATTCCTGAAGATTTCGGCGCCGTTGGCCAGCGCGTCATGGTTCCCGATGACGGGAAAATAGGGCGCACGCAGTCGTTCCAGGCGCTGGTCGACCCACTCGAATTCTTTATTCAAACCATACTGGGTCAGATCGCCGGTAACGAATGTGAACCGGATGGAAGTGTCGGCGTTGATGCTGCTGACCGCACCTTCCAGTTCATCATAGGCGTCATGGATGTCCGAGATTACGGCAAAGGAAAACATCCTTTCCCTTCCGTCCGTCCCGGCAATCCTGGCCAGCTGCCCGGCAATCCACCCGTCGCCGCGATCCCGGGTAGGGATTTCATAAGGACTGTACTCGAACAATCGACAGGATAGAATGCAGATCAGCGCCGCCATGGCCGGGACCGCCCGCCGGTTGTGCTTCCAAAACCCTGGTTGCATGCAATCTTCCCGGGCGGACCATCAACCCCATAATCCGCGGAGGGCGCGCGGAAAATTCGAAAGCACGTGGCCTATCTCCCCTTCGGATACATGTCTTTTCAGGATCTGGAAAACCGCCCGGGTGACGCGTTCGGGATCCAGGTCGGAATCCTTGGGAAAGTAGGGCGGGATATGCGCGAGGAAATCCTCCACCTTTTTGTCTTTGACCGGCACGATGGATGTATCCCAACTCTCGTAATACAATCCACGGACCAGGATGGGCAATTGATCGCCCAGGTCGATGGCTTCCCGGATGGGAAGCCTGTCCCTCAGGGCGTGCAGGACCGCCCGCAGGGATTGCAAGGCGAAATGGCGATCCCGCCATTCCATTTCGGTTTCGATTTCCTTGAGCCATTCTTGGGTCTTTTGCACCGTTTTTTCGAGGGTTTCCAGACCGGTCGCCGTGATCGACATTTCATCCTCCTTGGGCGGATCCATAAAATCATTCTTACGCGTAAAAAGGAAAAGAAGAATTGGATTCGGTAT
>JAQBPN010000114.1 GCA_028287505.1 Fibrobacterota bacterium
GCGGCATGGTGCCCTACCTGTTCTCATCCATGTGCATGATGGCCGTGGGCCGCGCCGCCTTCGCCATGGTCGAGGAAGTGCGCCGCCAGTTCCGGACCATCCCCGGACTGCTCCAGGATAAAGCCGAACCGGACTATGCCCGTTGCGTCGACATCAGCACCACGGCGGCTTTGCGCGAGATGATCATGCCCGGCCTTTTGGCGATTTTATCGCCCGTGGCCGTCGGGTTCCTGGGGGGAGTGGAGATGTTGATGGGTTTCCTCACGGGCGTAACGGCCTCGGGAGTGGCTTTAGCTATATTCATGTCCAATACCGGCGGTGCCTGGGACAATGCTAAGAAGACCATCGAAAGCGGAGTCGGCGGGGGTAAGGGCTCGGATGCCCATAAGGCCGCGGTAGTGGGAGATACGGTCGGCGATCCTTTCAAGGACACGGCCGGGCCTTCGCTTAACATCCTGATCAAGCTGATGGGCGTAATGTCGGTGGTCATCGCCCCCATGCTGAAACTCTTCTGGGGTCACTGATCATGCACTATGAAAACCGGCTCTATCAAATCCTCTATCCGAACCAAGCCTTGGTCGCGTCCCAATTGGCCCCCGAGGCCTTCGCGCGGCATTACCTGATCGGATCCATCCGCCATTATTCCGGCAAGCTCGTCTTCGCCGATATCGACATCAATTTCCGGCATCCGTATTTCGACATCGACGGGAGCCTGGAGCGCCTGATCCCGCATGAGGACGGCACGCCCAAGCATACCAAGTTCATCTGCTCCTACCGGGTGATGGAGCATATGGATTTCGACAGCATCAAGAGCCTGTACATCTCGACTTCGGAAGCCCACGTGCTTGAGCTCAAGCCGCAGGAATACGACAAGGTGCATCACCAGGGCTTCCTGCGCACCTTCGCCGAGATCGCGCCCCTGTCCATGCTGGTCATCAGCCCTTACGACATGCCCGAGTTCGGCAAGTTCATCACCCAGCCCGGCCAGACCAAGGGTTGCCCCAAGCTGTTCTATTCCCAGATCGATCTGAACGTGGACGAGTTCATCGCCAATTTCGAGAAGAATCCCTTCATGCAGGCGCCGTTCCCGTTCCTGCATCCCTCCAAGCTGCGCGATGCCATCCTGCAGATGAAGATCAAGCCGGAGAAGAAGACCAAGGGCCTGGCGCTGTTCTGTCCGTTGGATCAGATTTCCTTCAAGATGATCAGGCACGGATTCATGTTCGCGTCGCAAGACAAGTACAAGTTCTTCCCGATGCCTAGTCTGCATGATATCGAGACGAGTCACTTTCGTTTCTGGCAGGATATGTAGCGCGCTTGGCGCGCTGCCCTTCGGGGCGCGGCCGGGCTGCGTTGGGGCTTAAGACTGCTCCGGCAGTCGCTTTCAGCCTCTCCGTTGCTTCCGGCCTTTTAAGCTTTCGATTCCCTGGTGACAACGGTTTGGGGCGCTGATGCGCTTAGGCGTTACGTGTATTCACGCGACGCGCCCCTGCACCACGCTTAACGGCTGCGCTTTGTGCCTGCGCAGATGCGCCCCAACGCAGCCCGGCCGCGCCCCGAAGGGAAGACCGGCAGGCCCACTTTATTCAAAATCAAATGGAAATGATTGGCGGGGTGCGGTGTGGCCTAGAGGCGGATGTCGATCAGGGTGTCGGCTCCGTGGCATCCGTCGACGGTGCGGATGAAGATGTCGTCGATTTCCTTGAGGAGAGTGGTGTCGCGGTAGACTTGGATACTCGTACGGCCCTGGGTTTCGGGCATGCAATTGCCGGGCGGACCGAAGTTTTCTTGGTTCGGCAGAGAGTATTTTTGTCCGCGGGAATCCGTCCGGACGATGCGCAGGGAGTCGGGGATATCCATATTGCCATCGATGGAAAAGCAATAATTGAAGTTGGCGACCAGATCGCAACCCGTGGCGCTTTCATGCCTCTCGCATCCTGCCAGGGTGAGTAGGATAGGTAGCGCGAACGGAAAAAGGATGGGATGGGTTTTGACGGGTTTGGTTTTTTTCATGGATGCCCCCCGGCCTGAAAAATAGCTTCCGGAGGCCGGGGATGGCCGGTATGGGATTGTCGGCCTTAGAGGCCGAAGCGGATGCCGGCGTCCAGTTCGAAGCGGGTCAAGGAGATGTTGGCCCAGTAGTGGGGATCGTCCGGTTGCTTGATGGAGACTTTCCGGCCGTTGTAGGTGTATTCCTTCAGGTTGGAAAGGAGGGCCCGCCCGTTGATGCCGAAGCTGACCAAGCGGTAGAAGGAATAATCCCAACCCACGTTGGCGACCGCGGCGTAGGTGGTCGCCTTGACCACGGCCTCTTTGCCGTTGTCGGTCCAGGTATCGTTCATATAGAGGAGCCCGCCTCCGAAACCGGCCACGATGAGGCCGAAGCGGCCGAACTGCAAGCGGCTCAGGAAGGTGGGACCGTAGTAGACGAAGGAGGCGCGCTCGGACATGTTATGGTGCACGCCGCTGGTGGTGTCGAGGAGCAGGTTGTTCCCCTTGGCCTTGGACAGGAACCAGATCCAGTTGGCGCCTATTCCTCCTTTGGGCCATGGGAACCAGGCCACCTCGGCGGCGGTATTCCAACCGCTTTCCAGGGAGTTCAGGAATCCGTCGTAGTCGGACGTGATATTGTCGGGGTTGTACATCCACTGGCTGTAGCCGGTTTCCAGGGACAGGCGCAGCTTGGGCATGCCGTTGTAGTCGTGGGATTCCTCTTCGTTGATGTCGTCGCCCAGGATGTCGTCCGCGCGGACGGGCAGGGCCCATAGGCCCAGGGCGCTGAACAGAAAAACCAGGACCGGAATGCGGCGGAGGAACGGATGGCACATCGGCTCTTATTATAGACCACGCCGGGATGGGAAGCCACAGCCGCGAATAGTCGGAATCCGGCGATTGCGGGGCTTAGGTCAGGATGCGAGGGTTTTGAGAGCGTCCCGGTAAGTTTCCGGATCGTTGGCGTTAAGCAGGGCGCGCAGGTCCGGGGCCGGTAAAATCCGGTTGGATGAGTTCAGGATGACCTTGCGCGGACAGGAGATGCCTTGTTCCCGCAGGAGAAGCGCGCGGGGGTAACATCCCGGTTCATAGATGGCGCACAGAGGTTCCGGAAGGCCGTTCTGCGGGCCCGCGAATGCCGTGGCGATCCGGGAGGGGTCCCGTCCCGCCACCAAGGCGGCCAGACTGGGCCCGTCGAGAAAGGGCAGGTCGCAGGCGACTACCAGGAAAGCCGCGTGGGGATGAGCCTTGAGCGCGGAAAGGATGCCGCCCAGGGGACCCATGTCGAAAAAGGTGTCGTGGATTTGCGGATGGCCGGAGAAGCCGGGCTGATCGCTCTGGTCGCTGCGGCAGGAGAGGAAGCTTTGCGCACAATGGAATTTCAACAAGTCCAGGCAATGCTCCGTTTGCGGCTTGCCGTGATAGACCAGGGAGGCTTTTTCTGACCGCATGCGCGTGCTGCGTCCGCCGCCCAGCACGAGACCGTACAGGGGGGCGGTGGCGGGGGAATCGGATGCGGCGGAATCCATGGTCCGGGTTTCCTTGTCTGGATCAGTCCGCAGGGTCCCGCACCGGGACGGGATCCCGCGCTGGCGATGGGGCGCGGAAATCGGATTTGCCGCCGGACTTTTCCAGCAGGCGGATTTCCCCGATTACGATGTCATGGGAGTAGGCTTTGCACATATCGTAAAGCGTCAGGGCGGCGATGGTGGCGCCCGTAAGGGCTTCCATCTCCACGCCCGTCCTTTGATGGCAGGACACGCGGCATTCGATGACGGCTTCCTGCTGCTCGTTCAGGCGGATGCGGATCTTGCAATCGTCCAGGGCGAGCGGATGGCAGAGGGGAATCAGTTCCGAGGTCTTCTTGCAGGCCATGATGCCGGCGATGATGGCGGTCTGGAACACGGGGCCTTTTTTGCCCGCGATGTCGCCGTCCTTGAATTGGGCCAGGACTTCCCTGGGAAGCCTCACCAGGGCCTGGGCCGCGGCTTCGCGGCGGGAAGGGGCTTTGCCCCCCACGTCCACCATGGTCGGCTGGTTGTCTGCGTCGAGATGTGAAAACATGAAGCTCAAGTCCCCGACCCGACAGGCGGGTCTCTCAAGTCAAAGCTAAATAAATACGCCCCCCGCCTGAAAACACTGAAAAAAAGAGGGGCCTCTCTTGAGAGGCCCCTGGAATATGGGGGAGATGCCGAGGAGCGGCCCGGACTCGGCCGCCTTTCCCGCCTTCCGCTGACCCGGGGAGGGCGCGGAGGGGCTTTTACCGCTTTTGGAGCGTTACCGCATCTCCCTTTATAACCGAGTTCAAAAGAAAACCCCCATCAGAGATCTGGGGAAGTCCGGAAAAAGACGAAAAAGCATGCGTACCGAATGAAAAATGGAATTCCAACGACCCATCCCCAGGACACTGGAATTACCCATAAATCATAATTTTAGCCCGCATCGGGGTGTTGCCGATCATGTCCTAAAGTGCGTACTTTTGGTGCGCACCTTGGATTGTCCCCGATTCGCAAGGAAATCATCGCATGGGATCCACCGCATTGGCCGAACCGCCCAGGATCTTCACCTATCTGGACTACCGGATCTATCTGGAGGATTTTTTCGCCTACCGGAAATCCCGGGATCCGGAATTCTCCCTGCGCACTTTCGCGCGTCTGCCCGGGTTGGCGCTTTCCAGCTCCAGTTTCATTTCCGCGGTCATCAAGGGCCGCAAGAATCTCAGCCAGAATCTGCGGCTCCGGTTCGGCCGCGCCATGGGGTTGGAGCAGGCGGAAATGGAGTACTTCGAACTGCTGATCCAGTTCAACCAGTCGAGATCGGCCGATGAGAAAAGCCATTATCAGGCGCAGTTGTCGCGCTTCCACGGCTCGCGCGCGCGCATCCTCAACGAAGCCAATCTCCGCTTCCATGCCCAGTGGTATTACAGCGTGGTCTGGCATTATTTCGGTTTGCATCAGGACCATAACAGCCCGGCCCGCATCGCCAAAAACATCTTCCCGCCTTTGTCTCCGCAGCAGGTGGAGGAGGCCATCCGCGCGTTGCTGGAGATGCGGTTGATCAAGAAGCTGGCCAACGGCTACGCCGTGAACGACCGCCACCTGGCCACCGGCAGGGCCTTCCGCGGCAACCCGGCGCGTGAGCACAACAAAGGTTTCATCCGGCTAGCCCTGGAGAACCTGGATCGCATCCCCCCCGCGGATCGGCAATTCAACGTGATCTCCTTTTCGATTTCCCAGCGGGGTTGCGAGCGCATCAAAGAGCGGATCGACGCCTTGCGCGCCGAAGTGCGGGAGTTGGCGGAATCGGACGAAGGCGGTCCGCATGGGGATCGCATTTACGCGCTGGCGTTGCAGTTGTTCCCATGCAGCCTGGAAGACGGGGCCGCAACCGTTCCGGAATCCAAACCCGCCAAACCTTTCAAGGCCCCGGCGCGCGCCGCCGCCGGGACCACCTCCGATTCCGGAAATCCCCTGGAATGAGCCGGTTTTTCCCTTCCCGCCGATTGCTCGGTATTGAAGGTGAAAAATACTGGACGACTCCCCGCGCCACCCTCTAGACTCGATTTCGTGAGCAGGACAGGGGCCTGCGCTGGGGCGGGTATAATCATGCGGTACCTCCCCAATAAAATCAAAACCCGGTGCGGGAGGCTCGGCTAAACACCGAGCTCTTCCCATATCCGGACTTCCCGATCCACGATCCATTTTTCCGCCTCCGACAGCCGCTGCGCTGCTTGACTTTATTGGGATTTTTTTGAATTATAGTTTTGAGACGGTATCGGCTCCGCGCCGTTCCGGCGCGACGGTTGAACCATGGATATGATAAGGACGGAAGGCCCGTTCCGGCGGAACGGAATCCGCCGCGGGCCCATCGAACATGCATCGCTACGCCCCATATCTCGACTCCCTTTCGGCGCAATCCGCCGCGATGACGGATCTTGTCGCCGATTGGGTCAAGGTGCGGTCCGGCAGCTATGACACGGCGGGCCTGGCGCGCATGGCCGCCAAGCTGAAAACCTCCTTCGCCGCCCTCGGAGGGACCTGCGAAGAGTTGCCCTTGCCCCCTCAAGCCGCCATCGACCCTCAGGGGAGCTCCTGCTTTCTTCCCCTGGGCCAGGCCCTGCGCTTCCGCAAACGTCCGGACGCGCCCCTGCAAGTGTTCCTGGGGATCCATTACGACGTGGTCTACGGCGGCCCCGCCGGGGTTTCCGATGTCGCCGCGGATGCGGCGATACGTCTGGAAGCCGGCGTCCTGCACGCCTCCGGCGCCGCGGACGCCAAGGGCGGCCTGGTCATCCTGCTCAAGGCCCTGGAAGCTTTCGAAGCCAGCCCCTTTTCCGCCGGAGTGGGCTGGGAGGTGCTGCTCAACCCCGATGAGGAGCTCGGCTCGCCGGGATCCCTGCCTTTGCTGAAAGAGGCGGCGGGCCGGAACCACCTGGGCCTGCTTTTCGAACCCTGCCTGCCGGACGGAAACCTGGTGGGCGCGCGCAAGGGGTCCGGGAATTTCACGGCGGTGGTGCGGGGACGGGCCGCCCATGCCGGCCGCGATCCGCACCTGGGGCGCAACGCCATCCATGCCATGGCGGAGTTGATCGTGGAACTGGATCGGTTCGGCAGGGAACGGCCGGGCCTCAACGTGAACGTGGGCAGGGTGGAAGGCGGCGGCGCGTTGAATCGCGTCCCGGACCTTGCCATCGCGCGGTTCAATCTGCGCGCAGGCGGCGCCGCGGATCAGGCGGCGGCGGAGGATTTCCTGCGCGGCCTGGCGGCCGGGTTCGCGAGCCGGGAAGGCTACTCCCTGGAACTGCACGGGTATTTCACGTCGCCGCCCAAGCCGTTGGAGGGCGGGACCCTGGATTTGCTGAAGGCGGTGGCCGAGTGCGGCGGACGCCTGGGAATGGATCTGCGCTGGCAGGCGAGCGGCGGCGTTTCGGACGGGAACAAATTGGCGGCCGCGGGGCTTCCCAACGTGGACACCCTGGGCGCCAGGGGCGACAACATCCATAGTCCCAAGGAATGGCTGGCGCTGGACAGCCTGCCGGAGCGGGCGCGGCTGACGGCGCTGTTGTTGATGCGGCTGGGTTCCGGCGAGCTGGCGTGGCCGGCCGCCGGGTCCGGAAGAGGAGGATAGTCAAGTGGCAAAGCTGGCGGCGCGGGCCATGGCGGAAGATCCCAGGGTAACCGAGGCGAAACGTCTCCTGCGCGAGACCTTGCGCGATCACCAGGCGGCCCTCACGGGCATCCGCCCGCCGGATCCGGAATTGCGCCAAGGCTACGAGCAGACCCTGGCGCGTTTCGCGGCCAACCGGGGCGCCTCCCTGTATTATCCCTACCTGGGCAGCGGCATGGGACGCGGGGCCCTGGTGGAACTGGCCGACGGCAGCGTGAAATACGATTTCATCACCGGCATCGGCGTGCATTACATGGGGCACAACCATCCCTCCCTGTTGGAGGCGGGCGTGGACGCGGCCCTGGAGAACACGGTGATGCAGGGCAACCTGCAGCAGAATTCGGACAGCGAGGAATTGCTGGCCCGGCTGCTGGCCGCCGCCAACCGCAAGGGCGCCAAGCTGGCCCATGGTTTCCTGACCAGCAGCGGCGCCATGGCCAACGAGAACGCATTCAAGGTGATTTTCCAGAAGAAGTTCCCGGCCCATCGCGTGCTCGCCTTCGAACATTGCTTCGCGGGCCGGACCCTGGCCATGTCCCAGGTGACGGACAAAGCCGCTTACCGGCAGGGCTTACCGGAAACCCTGGCGGTGGACTATGTGCCCTTCTACGACGAGACGCGCCCGGCGGAAAGCACGGCCGAGGCCGTGGCCGTAGTGAAGGACCATCTGACCCGGCATCCGGGACTGCACGCCTGCATGATCTTCGAACTGATCCAAGGGGAAGGCGGAGGGTACGTGCCCGGGACCGCGGAGTTCTTCCGCGCCTTGATGCAGGTCCTGCGCGCGGCGAACGTGACCGTTCTGGCGGACGAGATCCAGACCTTCGGCCGCACCTCGGAATATTTCGCCTTCCAGCATTTCGGCCTGGATGAATTCGTGGAGGTGGTGACCCTGGGCAAGCTGAGCCAGGCCTGCGCGACCTTGATCCGCGCGGAGTACAAACCCAAGCCGGGACTGGTCAGCCAGACCTTCACGGCGCCCTCGGTGGCCATCCGTTCCGCCTCCGTCATCCTGGAGTACATGGAAACGGAAGGTTTTCTGGGCGCGGACGGAAAGATCATGCGCCTGAGCCGCAGGTTCACGGACAAGCTCAAGGACCTGGCCCGGCGCCATCCGGAATTGGCCGCGGGACCCTACGGCATGGGCGGCATGATCGCGTTCACGCCCTTGGGGGGCGACCCGGACAAGGTGGCCAGGTACCTGCGGAAGCTTTTCGACGCCGGCGTCATCGGCTTCATCGCCGGCGGGATTCCGGCCAAGGCCCGTTTCCTGTTGCCGGTGGGCGGCATCGAGGAATCCGATATCGATGCGGCTTTTCCCATCCTGGAGCGCGTGCTGGTGGAGTTCGCGGCCTCGGAAGCTTCCGTCGCCGCCGCCGGCGCGGCCGGGAAAGGCAAGGCCTGATCCATGGTCATCATCCGTCCCGTGCATGCCGACGACCTGGAATCCCTGATGGACCTGTCTTCGCAAACCAGTTTCGGTTTGACCACCCTGCCCCATGATCGCCCCTTGCTCAAGCGCCGCATCAAGGAATCCCAACGCGGCTTCTCGCGCATGGCGGACAAGCCCGGGGGCGAGACCTATCTGTTCGTGCTGGAGGATCTGGACAAGGGGAAGGTGGTGGGCACCGCCGGCATCGTTTCCAAGGTGGGCGGATTCGAACCCTTCTATTCCTACCGCATCGTATCGACGGTGGCGGAATCCAAGATGCTGAAGGTGCGCAAGGACATCAGCGCTTTGCACCTGGTGGAGGAACACAACGGGCCCTCCGAAATCGGCAGCCTGTTCCTGTCCCCGGCATTCCGCAAGGGCGCCAACGGAAGGTTGCTGTCCCTGAGCCGTTTCATGTTCATCGCCGACCACCGGCAGTTCTTCGATCCGGTGGTGCTGGCGGAAATGCGCGGCGTCATCGACGAGAAGGGCGGCTCCGTGTTCTGGGACGCCCTGGGCCGGCATTTCTTCGACATCGATTTCCCCAAGGCGGACGCGCTGGTGATGAAGGACAAGCAATTCATCGCGGACCTGATGCCGAAGCATCCCATCTACATTCCGCTTCTGCCCAAGGTGGCCCAGGACGTGATTGGCCGCGTGCATTCGGAAAGCGTTCCCGCGGTCAAACTGCTGGAAAGCGAAGGTTTCGCGTTTTCGGGCATGGTGGACATTTTCGAGGCGGGCCCCATCGTGAGCTGCGCCACCGATGAAATCCGCACCGTGCGCGAGAGCCGCACCCATGAAATCTGGAAGGTGGCCAACAAGGCCATCGACTCGGACCTGTACATCATTTCCAACACCTATTCCCAGGGCTTCCGCGCCACGACCGCGCCCTTGGCCATGGTGCCGGGCAAGGGGATCGAAATAGATCGGGAAACGGCGCTGGCGCTGGATCTCAAGAAGGGCGATGCGGTGCGCATCGCCCCATTGCGGCCTCCGGACAAGGCGGGACCATGAGCAAGGGAAACCACATCGGAGGAATCTGGCGCGCGGCCGGAGGAGCGGAATTCCACTCCACCGATCCCGTCACCGGCCTGTCCGCCTGGAGCGGCCGGGAAACCATTCCATCGGAAACGGACGAAGCGGTGCGGACGGCGCGGGCCGCCTTTCCGGCCTGGAATGCGCTGGGCCCGGAGAAACGCGCCGGTTACCTGCGGGGCTATGCCGAAAAATTGCAGGAGAACCTTGCTTCCGTGGCGGAAGCCATTTCCCTGGAAACCGGGAAGCCCCTGTGGGAAAGCCGCCAGGAAGCTGAGACCATGATCCTGAAGGTGGCCAACTCCCTGGACGCATACCGGGAACGCTGCGCGGAGGCGTCCTTCCCGCAGGCGGGGTTCACCGCCGTCAAACGCTTCCGGCCCCATGGAGTGGTGGCCGTGCTGGGGCCCTTCAACCTGCCCGGGCATCTGCCCCATAGCCATATCGTCCCCGCCCTGCTGGCCGGAAACACCGTGGTCTACAAGCCCAGCGAACTGACTCCCGGCGTGGGGGAGAAGACCGCGGAGATCTGGGAGGCGGCCGGCCTCCCCGCCGGCGTGCTCAACCTGGTCCAGGGCGGACGTAACACGGGTGTTTCCCTGGCCTCCAACCCGGATCTGGACGGATTGTTCTTCACCGGCAGCCGCGCGGCCGGGACGGCCCTCAGCCGCCAATTCGCGGATCATCCCGGCCGCATCCTGGCCCTGGAGCTGGGCGGAAACAATCCTTTGATCGTCTGGGATTGCGCCGATGCGGAAGCTTCCGCCTATCTGGCCGCCCAATCCGCCTATATCACGGCCGGACAGCGTTGCACCTGCGCCCGCCGCCTGATCCTGCCCAAAGGTCCGGAAGGGCGAAAACATCTCGATGCGCTCGTCGCCCTGCTGCCGCGCCTGCGCGTGGGCGCCCCCGCGGACAAGCCGGAACCGTTCCTGGGGCCCGTGATTTCCGCATCGGCGGCGGATCGTCTTCTGGAAGCCCAGGCCGCTCTGGAAAAAGCGGGCGGGCGGATCCTGGTTCCCATGCGCAAGGCGGCGCATGGACGGGTCGCGGAAGCAGCCTCCGCCTTTCTGACCCCGGGCCTGGTGGATATGACCGATGCCCGCGAACGTCCCGACGAGGAATTCTTCGGGCCGTTGCTGCAGGTGGTGCGGGTGGACGGTTTCGACGCCGCCCTGGAGGAAGCCAACCGCACCCGCTACGGCCTGGCGGCGGGCCTGGTCAGCGATCAGCGGGCCTTGTGGGAGATCTTCCGGGACCGCATCCGCGCGGGCGTGGTGAACTGGAACCGGCAGACCACGGGTGCCAGCGGCAAGCTGCCTTTCGGCGGCGTGGGGGACAGTGGGAACCATCGGCCCAGCGCGTCCTACGCGGCCGACTATTGCGCCTATCCCATGGCGTCCCTGGAGGCGGAAAAGGCGGTGGCTCCGGCGCAGCCGCCCATCGGGATCGCGCCGTGAGCGAAGGGGTGCCTGTGGGCGCCGTGGAAGCCAACTTCGACGGCCTGGTGGGGCCCACCCATAACTATGCGGGCCTGGCCCACGGCAACGTGGCGTCCCAGGCCAACAAGCGCAAACCCGCCAATCCCCGGGACGCGGCGCTGCAAGGCCTGGAAAAGATGCGCCGGGTGGCGGCCCTGGGGGTAGCCCAGGCGGTACTCCCGCCCCAGGCCCGTCCCGACGTGGGCTGGCTGCGCGGATTGGGGTTCGGCGGCAGCGACGGGGCAGTCCTTTCCCAAGCCGGAAAAGCCGATCCGGTCCTGTTGGCCGCCTGTTACAGCGCTTCCGCCATGTGGACCGCCAATGCCGCCACCGTTTCCCCTTCCGCGGACAGCGCCGATGGACGCGTGCACTTCACGCCCGCCAACCTCTCCAGCCAGATCCATCGCAGCGTGGAACCGCCCCACACCGCCGCCCTGCTGAAAAAACTGTTCCCGGGGCGCCGTTTCGTCCATCATGATCCGCTGCCTCCCGGCCGCCATTTCGGGGATGAAGGCGCCGCCAACCATATCCGCCTGGCGCCCTCCCATGGAACCCCGGGACTGCAGATTTTCGTCTACGGCTGCCGGGCCCTGGGCGCGGCGGCCGGCTCCGGCGGCGAGGCCGGGGACAAGGTAACGCGCAAGTTTCTCCCGCGCCAGACCCTGGAAGCCTCCCAAGCGGTGGCGCGCCTGCACGGCCTGCATCCGGACCGTGTGTTGTTCCTGGCCCAGAATCCCGCCGCCATCGATGCCGGCGTGTTCCACAATGACGTGATCTCCGTGGGAAACGGGGACCTGTTGTTCTGCCATGAGGCGGCCTTCCGGGACCAGTCCGACGCCTTGCGGGAGATGCGGCGCAAATACGCCGCCATGAACGCCGGCAGCCTGCGCATCATCGAGGTAAAGGCCCGCGAGGTGCCCTTGGACGCGGCCGTGGCCACTTATCTCTTCAACAGCCAGGTCCTGACGTTGCCGGACGGAGGCGTCCTGTTGTTGGCCGCGCGGGAATGCCGCGCGGACGCGCGGACGCGGAAATACCTGGAAGCCCTGCCTGGACGGGGGTTGGGAATCACGGCGGTGGAATACGCGGACCTGCGGCAAAGCATGCGCAACGGAGGCGGTCCCGCCTGTCTGAGATTGCGCGTGGCGCTAAGCGCAAGGGAATGGGAACAGGTTCCCCCCGGCGTGAAATTCGACGAGGCTTTGTATGGGCGGCTGCGGACCTGGGTGGAGTCCCATTACCGCGATAGGCTCTTGCCCCGGGACCTTGCCGATCCCGATTTACCCAAGGAGTGCGAAGCGGCCAGGCGGGGGATTTACCGCATCCTCGGTCTATCGGCCTGAACCGCGCCTCACCGGGATTTGCGATCGGTGGATTCGAAAATCTTGTCGGCCGATTTATCGTTGAAGCCCTGGAAGAGTTCCCCGTTGGGCATGGCATAGCGGCGCGCGAACTCATAATAACAACCCGGGATTTTGCGGACTCCGTCCCGGAAGGGGGCCTCGGCCTCATTGGCCAGGGTGGAGGATTGTTCCAGGAAGATGTCCGGGGCCCCTTTGATTTCGCCGCCGGAAGCGTTGAGGCGGAAACCCTGGGCCTTGAGGTATTGATTGAGGCGGGTGAGATCGGGAAAGGTGCGCAAGGCGTTGGCGAAGACGGTGAAATGGTTGGCGCGGAAGCCGAAGGCGGACATCCAGGCGGCGTATTCGCTTTCCCGTTCCAGGGCTTCGTAAGTGGTGAAGTCCAGGTTCCACGGGCGTCCGCCGGCGGACCAGTCCGGGCGGGAGAGGAATTCCGGCGGGACCTGGTTGATGAGGCCCAGCAACATGGAGCGGGCTCCGGCGCTGAGTTGGTCCAGGTGGATTTGGCTGACGAATATCTTCGGATTCAGGGGATTCGGATGCCGGTAGTGGACGGCGGTCAGTTTCTTCTCCGGAAAGACGTAGTTGCCGCCGGGGACGTAGCCCAGTGCGACGTAAGATGCGGCCATGGCTTGGATGTCCATGCCTGGGTGCGCGAAGGTGCGGAAGGCGATATGGTCGTTGACGATGGTTTCACCGCGGGCTTCCAGGAGGCCGTGGATGCGTCCGGCCTGGGGATTGAGCGCGCTGTAGTCGCGCCAGAGCCGATCGAGAAGTTCCTGCAAGGTACCCATGGCTGCCTCTTTGTTCCGGGAAGGTTCCGGGAAAGTCGTTGGGGTTTCCGGGATCGGTTCCCAAGCCCAAAATAAAATCGCCCCTTCCATTTTACCACAGCCAAACGGATTGCACAAATTCAGGCGTTTTTATGCGGAAACAGGGTGACGTGGAGGATCTGCCGGCGCGACCCCTGGGCTGTGAGCGCCGTCACAGGCAGCCGGGTCCGGGAATTTTATAATGAGTGGAGTCTCGGGAGTGCGGCGCATCATTGAGGAATGGACCCGCATTGGGCTTGGAGCGCAACCCGCGCCGCTCCGGCCCGCCCCGCTTCTTTTGGGATTTCCGATCGTATCGAATCGAGACCGTGGCCATCGCCTTGCAATCGCGTGAATGCCCATTTCTGACACATTTCGGGGCATTTTTTGGGTTGACCCCCGGTTAAATAAGAGTAACAATAGCCTTTCTTAGCGGAGGTATTATGCGTTTTGCCAAGGGACTCAAAATCACTTCGATTGCTTTCCTCACCATGCTTTCCTGCATGCCGGCGCTCGCCGTATCCATGGTGGAAGGCCGGCTCATGGGCAGCTCCAAGGCGACGGGCGACTACGATCTGCTCATCAGGGTATGGGGGAAACAGGGAAACGCCAAGAAGTCCCAGCTTCTCCAGACCATCCAGATCGCCAGGGTGAGCGTGGTGGACGGCGGATTCAAAATCGCCTTGGACGCGAGCCTGGAGTCGCGCGCCCAGACCGAACTGTCCTACAAGATCGAAGCGCGGCCCTTCGAGGGTGGGGAGCCGTTCAGTCCCGCGGAGATATCCCGGGTGCTGACCCAGACAGTGAAGCAGGATCTCGTCCTGCGATAACTTCCGTTCCGGAAGCTCCCGGCGCCAACAGGAGCGCCGCCCCGCTATATTGGCTACTATTGGCTTAATGGATCTCGATTCGCCATCGCTTCCCTCCGCTCTCCGCGAGGAGGCCGGCCCCAACCCTCCCGCCCCGACCGTGTCCGGCCTGATCGGCACTTTGCGCGAGCGGTCCCTGCACGCGCATTTGAAACGCCTGTACACCCAGCCGGGCGATTGCGTGGAAGAGAAGGTGGGCGAGTACTGGGTGGATATCCGGCGCGGTAACGATGTCATCGAAATCCAGACCGGCAGCTTCGGAAGCATGAAGCGGAAACTGGAACGGCTGCTGGCGGATCGATCGGTGCGCATCGTGCATCCGGTGGCGGTGGAGAAGTGGATCACCAAGATAGGCGCGGACGGAGAGACGTTCCTGAGCCGGCGGAAGTCCCCCAAGCGCGGCAGCCTTTACGATTTGTTCGATGAGCTGGTCAGCTTCCCCCACCTGATCCTGAATCCCCGTTTTTCCGTGGAGGTGGTGCTGATCAAGGAAGAGGAGATGCGCTGCGAGGATGGGAAGGGCAGTTGGCGCCGCAAGGGGACCAGCATCAAGGATCATATCCTGCTGGAAGTGGCCTCCCGCACCCTGTTCCGGAGCGGCGGGGATTTCCTGCAGCTGTTGCCGGCGGGCTGGACGGGCCCTTCCACCAACCGCGAGTTGGCCAAGGCCCTTAAGCAGCCCTATTTCCGCATCGCGCGCATGACGTATTGCCTCTCGCGGATGGGGGTAGTCAAGTCCTTGGGCAAGCGGGGGAATTCCATCCTGTTCGGGTTGGCGTGATGGCGAGCCTGAGAAGTGGTCTCATAGAGACCGCTTCTCAGGCAGTCTCCGCGTTCCCGCGGTTGAGAGTGGCGAACAGCAACGCGTAGAAGCACAGCACGATGTTGAAGAGCGGGATTTGCAGCGCCGGCGGCAGGCTGTAGATGATGGTGACCGCCGGCACCCATACGCCCCACATCCCTATCACCGATTTGGGCATGTTCTCGCGCAGGAACGGGAGCCAGCGCAACTCGCGCAAGCGCGCGAAACTGAATCCCGCGTCCTTCCAGAAGAAAACGATGAGAGCGCAAGGCGCCGACCAGAGGATGCTGTAGACGAACTGGTCGAACAGGACTTTGCGGAAGATGGTTCCCGCGGCGTTGTCGTTTCCGAACAGCCAGCCTTGCGCCTGGTAGAAGAGATCCACCTCCACGCCTTTTTCGGCCCAGAACAACAGATAGAACACGCCGTGGGAAAAGGGCGTGATCGCGCGCGAACGCCTGTCCAGACGCAAATAGGAATAGGGGATGATGCCGCCGAACAGGGCGGTGGCGATGAGGCTGTAGCGCCAGCCCCAGCGCGCCTTCCATCCGGCCAGAATGTCCATGGCATGATGGGACGGCCCGTGGAAATAATAGGCCAGCAACAGGGCCAGGGCGAAGGCTTGCAGCACCAGGCCCGGAAGGAGGTTGGCGCGCGCGGCCGCCAGGCTTTGGCGCCAGGGGCCTTGCATGGAAACTTCCGCTTTCAAGGCAGCAGGCGGTGGGCGCGCTCGAGAATCGGGCCGAAATGGTAGGGGTACAGGAGGCCCGCCAGGAGGAAACCGGTGAGGGCTCCGCCGATATGGGCCTCATGGGCCACGTTGCCCACCTGGCGATCGAGCAGGAAGCTGGAATAGGCGATGTAGAGCACGGCGAAGATGGGCGCGGGAATGGGCACCGGAATCACCAGGAAGTACACGCTCATTTCCGGATTGAGCACGATGGCGGCGAACAGGATTCCCGTGACCGAACCGCTGGCGCCCAGCACCCGGTAATCGGGATTGTTCCGGCGCAGGATGAAGACCAGCGCCGTGGCGGCCAGGCCCGAAGCCGCGTAGACGGTGAGCATGTGGATGCCCAGGGCGGCTTCCACCACCCTGCCGAATATGAACAGGGTCATCATGTTGAAAAAAAGGTGCCAGAAGTCCGCGTGGGAGAATTGCGAAAGGAAGATGCCGGACAGGTTGCGGCCGTGGGCGGCCTCGAAAGGCGAGAATACGAAACGCCTGAAACCGCCTCCGCCTTTTTTCAGGGCGGAAAACGCCCACATGGAAACGGCCACGTTGAGCGCGATGATGGCGTAGGTGATCACGGGACCTTCGGACAGGACGGATGGGTTGGCGGACATGGAGGGATAAAGTAGTAAAGCCGGGTGGCCGCCATCCGGTGCTCCGGTAGGCCGCCAACCGGCGAGGTCCGGGACGGCCTCACCCTGAGGGGGACTCAGGGGGCCGTGGGAATTATCCCGGACCGGGGGTCAGTCCTGGGTGGGCGAGTCCGCGTGGAACAACTCCGTTTTTTCCGCGGGCGGCCGGTTTATCTCCATATCCTTGGACGGTCGCGTCCGTTTTTCCACGCGCTCTATGGCCACGGGTTTTCCGGACTGGGCGGATTCGTGGATGGCGCGGATGATGCGCACGTCGGCGAGGCCTTCCAGGCCCGAGGGTTCCGGCTCCTTGCCCGTGAGCGCGCAATCCGAGAAATAGATCAATTCGGCGGCCACCTGATCTTTTTTTGCGAATTCCTTGGTCTGGGTTTTGCCGCCCACCGTGGTGTACAAGGTGGAGGGAAAGGCCATGTCGTAGGACTGATCCAGGCAGATTTCGCCCTTGGTGCCCACCACGGAGTAATAGGCGATATCGGCGGCCCCGAAGCTGCAGGTGAAAGCGGCCTGCCTGTCCTCGGGAAAGCGCAGGATGGCGGAAACCATTTCGTCCACCTCGTTGAAGCGGGGGTCTTCCTTCTTCCTGGAACTGACGGCGGTGACTTCGTACGGTTCGTCCCGGAAAAGATAGCGGGCCGCGTTGATGCAGTAGATGCCCAGATCGTAGACGGGACCGCCGCCATGCTCGGCCTTGATGCGGATGTTGTCTTCCTTGACCTGCATGGCGAAGGCGCTGTTGTAGAAACGCGGTTCGCCGATCTTGCCGGACTCGACGGTCTCGATGGCTTTCAGGTTGGCCGCGTCCAGGTGAAGCCGGTAGGCGGTCATCAGTTTGACATGATGCTCGTTGGCCGTGCGGATCATCTCTTCGCAGTCGCGCTCGGTGACGGCCATGGGTTTTTCGACCAGGACGTGGAGGCCCGCTTTGGCCGCGCGCACGGCGTAGTCCTTGTGCTGGTCGTTGGGCAGGGCGATGTAGACCGCGTCCACCTCCCCGCTGGCCAGCAGATCGGAAAATTGATCGTAGCTGTAGGTGCTCTTCACCTTGTATTTCCTGCCCAGCTTCTTGAGCTTCTCCGGATCGTTGGAAACCAGGGAAACCAGTTCGCTGTTCTTGCCCGCATGGGCGAAGGCGGGCAGAATGGCCGATTGCGAGAAATAGCCGAGGCCGACCACAGCGTACCGGACTTTTTTCGTGGATTTGCCGGCCGACGCTTTCGGGGTTGTATTTTTCCGGTTGGGCATGTCGTTCCTCCATGTTCTCTAATGAAAAAACCTTTTGCGCCCGACCCTTACAACCATCGCGGCAGGGCGGAAAAACCGTTACAATCCGTTACATGGCGCATACGGAAGGCTTACCTTGGCCCTGTATCTTCTTCCTGTAGCCGGCGGGACCGGCGCTTCGCCGGCGGGTAGCCGGTTTTCGACAAGGAGATTCAAATGATGATCAGACGCTTTCTTCGCTTCGCTTTTCCGGTGGTTGCCATCGCGGCGGGGGCCATGTTCCTGGCGGGATGCCGGGGCCGCCATTGCGGCTGGAACGCCAGCCCGGAGGAAAAGGCCGATCGCATCACCAAGCGCATCGCCAAGCGCATCGCCAAGGAATTGGACCTGAGGCCCGAACAGAAAACCAAGCTCGACAAGATCAAGACGGACATCCTGGCCCGCAAGGCGGATTTCAAGGGCGTACATGCGGGATTGCGGGAAATGGCGCTGGGCCAGATCCGCGCAAGCACGGTGGATGTGGCGAAGGTGAACCAGAGCCTGGACGAACGCGAAGCCAAAATCAAGGAGTTGCGGACTTTCATGGTGGCCGAGTTCGTCGAGTTCCACGACATGCTGGATTCTACCCAGCGGGAAAAACTGGCTTCCAAGCTGGAAAAACTCGAACGGCATTGCCGATAGAGTGCCGTTGCTGTACCTTTCCACGCAGGAAACCAAGGCCCCCCGGAAGACCGCCATGAAAACCGTTTTGATTATCGACGATGACAAAAAGCTCGGCAGGCTCCTCACGGACTACCTGGCCAAGTTCGGTTTGAAAGGCGTGTCCGCGGCGCATCCGGACGAGGCCATCCGTTTCCTGCGCCGGGAGGTTCCCGATATCGTCATCCTGGACGTGATGCTGCCGGACAAGGACGGCTTCGAAATGTGCCGGGAAATCCGGCGCGATTATTCCGTGCCCATCATCATGCTCACCGCCCGCGGCGAGGTCGCGGACCGCGTGCTGGGCCTGGAACTGGGCGCGGACGATTATCTGCCCAAGCCTTTCGAACCCAGGGAACTGGTGGCGCGCATCCAATCCGTGCTCCGCCGCGGAGGCGGCGCAGTGGCCCCGGACAAGCTGCGTCACGGCTCCCTGGAACTGGATTTCCGCCGCAGGGAAGCCACCGTGGGCGGGAAGTCCGTCGATCTCACCGCCATGGAATTCGAAGTGCTGGCGCTGTTCGCGCGCAGCCCGGGCAAGGTGATGGACCGGGATTACATCCTCGATCGCACCAAGGGCATGGAATGGGAGCCCTACAACCGCTCCATCGACGTGCTCATCAGCCGGCTGCGGCAGAAGCTCGGGGACGATCCGAAAAAGCCCGCCTACCTCAAGACCGTGCGGGGCTCCGGCTACATGTACATAGGCGATGAAGACGGAACCGGCGGGGAACATGCGGCTTAGAAGGGAAAAGCGGGAAAGACGGGACGGAAAAAAACCGGAGGCCGCCGACGCGGGCGGGCGCCGTTACCAGCGGTGGAACCGGCATTGCTGGGATCCCGCCGACGCGGGCCGGCGCCGCCACCGGCGCTCCCTGATGTTGAAGCTCCTGCTGGTCCTGGTGGCTGCGGGCGTATTGGTCAACATCTGCGTGGGCGGTTTTTTCCGCTTGTCATTCCTCCATTCCCACGAGGCCATGGCGCGCAACGTGATCCATTACGCCCATTCCCTGGCCGCGGAAATCGGCTCGCCGCCGGATACGGCCAAGGCGCGGGAATTGGCCTCCAAATATTCCCTATTGATCCGCTACCAAGGCCCGATGGGACAAGGTGCGGACGGACCCGGTCCAGGCGGACAGAGCGCGGATGGACAAGGCCAGGCGGGGACGTGGGAAAGCCGGCCGGGGTCGGAACTTTCGCGCTACGACGGACGCAGGTCCTGGAGCCGCGACGTACCGCCCCTGGAAGGGGAGGCCGCGGACGCCGGCGCCAAAACCGGTTGGAACCACGGCCGCTTTTTCGTGGAAGTGGCCCAGGGCCGGGGACGGTTCCTCTTCGCCTCGGATTTCAAGCAGATGGTGGACGGCCACGGCGAATACCTCGCCGTCCTCATCCTGATCCTCTCCTGCGTGCTCGGCTGCGCATTCATCGTCATGCGCCGCCTGCTTTCGCCCTTGAAAAGCCTGACCGCGGGCGTGGAACACATCCGCAACGGGGAGTTGGGCTACCAGGTTCCCGTCTGCACGGGGGATGAACTGGGGGACCTGGGCCGTTCCTTCAACGCCATGTCCACGGGCCTCCAGGAAATGGTGGTCTCCCGCGAGCAATTGCTCCTGGACGTCAGCCATGAATTGCGCTCGCCGTTGACGCGCATCAGGGTGGCCCTGGAAATGGCCCCGGAGGGCACGGCCAAGGAAAGCATCCGCGATGATCTGGGGGAAATGGAAACCATGATCTCGGAAATCCTCGAGACGGCGCGGTTGGACAGCGCCAACGGCAAGCTCAATCTGGAAGCGATGGATCTGGGCGTGCTGGTGGAAGAAGCCGTGGCGGACGCGGACCTGCGCGTTCCGGGAGCCCGGCTGGTTTCCTCCCGTTCCGGTCCGGGTCCGGTGGTGAACGTGGACCGCGCGCGGGTGCGCAAAGTGCTGGGAAACATCCTCGACAATGCGGTGAAGTTCTCCCAGGGACGCAACGTTCCGGTGGAAGTGCGCATCGAGGAGACGGGCGCGGAGGTCCTGGTGCGCATCAAGGACAAAGGCGTGGGCATTCCCGCCGACGAACTGCCGCGCCTCTTCGAGCCGTTCTACCGGGTGGACCGTTCCCGTTCCCGGGAAACCGGGGGCTATGGCCTGGGCCTGAGCCTTTGCAAACGCATCATGGAAGCCCATGGCGGCAACATTTCCATCGCCAGCCGCGAGGGCGAAGGGACGGAAGTGACTCTGGGATTTCCCATCGCGTGATTTTTCCGCCCCGGCCGTTCCCGGACTTCCCAAAATTCCATTGACCGATCCGCCCGGCGGGCCTTACAATTCCCGGAAGGCCGCCCAGGGGCCGAAAGCCCCGAGGATTCCGCTCCGAAATGATCCAACTCCCCATAGATGAAGTCGGGCCGGGAATGGTGGTCGCCCGTTCGGTGCTGGGCGGGGCGAGCGGCGTGCAATTGGCGGCCGGTTTCGTCCTCGACGAAACGGTCATCCAAAGGTGCAAGCGCCAGCACATGCGTTCCATGTGGGTGCACGTGGACGGGGATGAAACCCTTCCCTCCGGCAACGTCAACGATCAACTCGCCCTCCAGGCCCAGCAGGCTTGGAAGGACAACATGGGCTTGCTGGAGAAAATAGGCGAGACGCAGGATTTCGCTCTGGAGAACCTCGCCAAATTCACCGCCGATACCGGGCGCTTCAAGAACATCGTGGCCACGGAGCAGTTGAAGGTCATCGTGGACCAGATCATCCGTTCCATCCTGGGGCAGGAGCCGCTGATGGTGAACCTGGCCTCCATGCGCACCAAGGACGGCTATCTCCACCAACATGCCCTGGACGTCACCATCACCGCCACCATGATCGCCTCCCGCCTGAAGTATGCCATGCAGGACATACAGGAGTTGGCCCTGGGGTGCTTCCTCATGGACCTTGGCATGATCATCGTGCCCGAGGCCCTGCACGAAAAGAAGGGTCCCTGGAGCCTGCAGGAAACCCATCTCATGGAAGAGCATCCCGCCGTCGGGTTCGCCATCCTGCGCGCCAATGAGGGAGTCAATATCAACACCGCGCACGTGGCCTACCAGCACCACGAGCGTCTGGATGCCCGTGGCTACCCGCGCCAGCTCAAGGGCGATGATATCATGCCCCAGAAAACCCTGGGTAACGCCGGCGGCCATATCCATCGCCACGCCCAGATCGCCGCCGTGGCGGATACCTATATCACCGCCATCTCGCCCCGTCCCGGCTCCGGGGACCCCATGACGCCCCTGAATGCCATGCGCCAGCTCATCGACGAGGCCGGCAAGGGCCTCAACTCCCATGTGGTCAACGCCCTTATCACCCTCATTCCCATCTTCCCCGTGGGCACGCGCATCGTGGTCTGCAAAGCCGCCCGTCCCTTCCTGGTCGGGCATATCGGCATCGTCACCAAGACGAATCTCAACGACAAGGAAAGGCCGGAAATAGTGCTGGTGATGGACAAGTTCAAGCGGAAGATCAAACCCGTTCCCATCGATCTGGCCCAGGAAAAGGGCACCGAAATCCAGTTCATGCCGCTGTAGACCAAAAGCCCTATTGAAAAAGAGCGGGGTGGATTGAAGCATATAACTCCGTAAGCATGATCTCGTCGGGCGTACGGGCCGCCCTCTGGCTCAAACGCTACGCCCCTTGGCGTCGGGCGTCGGGCGTTAAGAAAAACACAATCCAATGAAACCCTGAGAACTCCCGGTTTTGTCTTAACGCCCGATGCCCGACGCCCGTCGCCCGACGAAACGCTGCTAGATGCTCCACAGCCTCAAATCAACACCCAATCCGCTACTAGGCTCTTTCCCCAGTTGACCTCCCTCCCGCCAGAACGGATTTTCCCTGCATGCGCTATCATGCCCTGGCCACCGATTACGACGGAACCCTTGCCCACCACGGCGCGGTCTCGGCGGCCACCCTGGAGGCGATGCGTCGCCTGAAGGCTTCGGGACGCAAACTCATTCTGGTCACCGGCCGCATCCTGGAGGATCTTCTTGCCGTTTTCCCGGAAACCGATCTCTTCGATTGCCTGGTAGTGGAGAACGGGGCCGTGGTCGTCCGCCCGGGAACCGGGGAGGAGCGGATTCTCGGGACGCCTCCGCCGGAGGCTTTCGCAACCGCGCTCCGCGAACGCGGGGTAACTCCCCTGGGACGGGGCAAGGTGATCTTGGCCACCTGGGAGCCCCATGAGGAGGCCGTGCTCGAGACCATCAGGGAGTTCGGCCTGGAATACCAGGTCATCTTCAACAAGGGCGCGGTGATGATATTGCCGGGCGGGGTGAACAAGGCCGCGGGGCTGTCCCAGGCTTTGCAGGAACTGGGCCTATCCCGCCACAATCTGGTGGCCGTGGGCGACGCCGAAAACGACAACGCCATGCTCGACGCGGCGGAATGCGCCGTGGCCGTGGCGAACGCCCTCCCAAGGCTCAAGGAGCGCGCCGATCTGACCACTATCGGGAAAAGCGGCGAGGGCGTGACCGAGCTCGCGAACCGCCTGATCGCCACCGATTTGGAAGAGTGGGCGCCGCGCCTCGAGAGGCATGGGATCATCCTCGGCCACCGCGAGGACGGATCGGCCGTGCGGGTGGATCCGTATTCCCGCGGGATCCTGTTGGCGGGATCCTCCGGGGGAGGCAAGACCACGCTGGCCTCCGCGTTCCTGGAAGGGTTGCACGACGCCGGCTATCAATTCTGCGTATTCGATCCGGAAGGGGACTACCAAGGCCTGGAAGACGCGGTGGAACTGGGGGACGCGAAATATGCGCCCAACCGCTCCGAGGTGATACGGGTTCTGGAGCGCTCCGGCCGCAACGTGGTGGTCTCCACCCTGGGCATTCCGTTTTCCGATCGTCCGGATTTCTTCCAGGCGCTTTTCCCGGAACTCCTCGCGCTCCGCGCCCGCAAAGGCCGCCCGCATTGGATCATGGCGGACGAGGCGCACCACCTTTTGCCGTCTTTGCACGGCGCCTCCCCGTTCAATCCTCCCGGGGCTTCCCGCGGGCTTTTCCTGGTCACGGTGGAGCCGGACCATATCAACCGCGCCGTGCTGGAACAGATCGACTGGTTGTTCGCCCTGGGCCGGGACGCCGGCGACGTCCTGGAGCGTTATGCCCGGGCGTTGGGCCAGACCCTTCCGGATTCCCCTCCCTTCAGTCTTCAGCCCGGCGAAGCGCTGGCCTGGCGCCGGGACCTGCCCGGGCCGCCGTTCAAACTGCGCTGCCTGCCGCCCCGCAGGGAGCAGCGCAGGCATATGCGCAAATATTCCCAGGGAGAACTCGGTCCCGACAAGCATTTCCACTTCCGCGGCCCGGAGGGCAAATTGAACCTGCGCGCGCAGAACCTGATGATCTTCCTGCAACTTGCCGAGGGCGTGGACGAGGCCACCTGGCTGCACCATTTGCGGGCCGGGGATTATTCGCGCTGGTTCCGGGATTCCATCAAGGATGAGGATCTGGCGGAAGCCACCGCCCGCATCGAGGCCGCGGCCCTGGAAGGCATATCGCCTTCCGAGTCCCTGGCGGCGGTGCGCGATCTGATCGAAGAACGCTATACGGGCCCGATTTGACCTGCGGGCCCCCTTCGCGGACCGGTCGGACTCCGGGATTCCCCCGGGAGCCTGTTTGCCTGCGGCCCGGCGGTAAGTAATTTGATGGCATGCAAAAAACCGCCGTCCTGTTTTCAGCCTGCATCCTGTTCGCCTGCGCCGCGCCCAACCCCTATCGTCCGCTCGACAACGGCTTGGGTTACACGGAAGTGAACATCGCCAGGAACCGTTACGAGGTGATGTTCCACGGGTCCCCGGACCAGGATGAGCTGACGGCCAAGAACTATGCCATCCTGCGCGCGGCCGAAATAGCCAAACACGAGAACTTCCCTTATTTCCGGATCAACAAGGACAAAACGCGCGAGAAGGAGTCTCGCGAGACCGTCCGGGAATCCGAAACACGCTCCGATCCCTACGCTCCTTATCCCAGGCGTTATTGGGGCAAGCGCACGCAATCGCGCACCGTGACGTATACCGAAAAGCGTCCGGTGGTGAAGCTCACCGTCACCCTGGATTCCGCCGCTTGCGAAGACTGCCTTTCCGCGGACGCCAAGATCGCGGAAGCGGAGGCGGCCGGCATCCTGCGCCATTGAGGCCCCCCGGGATCGCCCGGCGACGGAATCACCCCTGGAACGGAAGTATCCGAACCTTGCCGCTCCCGTAAGACCCCATTCGCCGTCCCGGTTTACCTTTTGGGAAACCGGGAGTGTCCATGTCCAGCATACGTCGCATCGCCTTGTCCGCGCTTTTGGGCCTCTCCACCTTGAGTGCCCGATCGGCGCCCACGGCCTGCGATGACGACTTTTCCGCGGCCGCCCTGGGAACCGCATGGACCTTTTTCGATGCGGACGGCGAGACGGGCGGATCCTCCCGGCTTGCGGGAGGGAAGCTGGAACTGGCCGGCAAGGGCAGCGACGTCTTCCAGGCCATCAACGAGTTCGTAGGCGTGAAGCGGGCGGCGGCGCCCGGCGATTTCGACGTGTCCGTGAAAATCGAATCCCAGACCAATACCAACGGCTGGGCCCAGGCCGGCATTCTGGCGGCCAATGACGCGGGCGATCTTTCCAAGGGCGGCTATGTTATCGTGGATGTTACCCCGGAAAACGGCTACCATGTCTTCTATGACGCCGCCGGCACCGTGGGCACCCTGGACAAGCATGCCGACGTGGGCGTTTCCGCCTATCCCGTCTGGATCCGGCTGGCGCGCGCGGGAACGAAATTCTCCGCCTGGTACAGGAACCAGGCCCAGGGGGCCTGGTTGCCCATCGCCGAGAAATTCGAGACCCAGGGAACCGGGACCGCTTCCCAGTTGGCCCTGGTCAGCCTGAGCCACAACGATGCCGCCGAAGCCAAGACCGTGTTCGATGATTTCGCCTGCCAGGGCGGATCCACCCGCCTGTCCGCTCTCCTGCGGCGCGGCGCGGATAAAACCGCGGCCTTCTCCCCTCCGGGCTTCGACGTTTCCGGCCGAAACCTGGGCGCGATCATCCGGGACGCATCCGCGGTCCCCGGGAAATCCCCGCGCCCCGCCGCGCGCACAGCATTGTATCGGGCCGCCGAAAAACGTTGATTCCCTTTATGGGCGCATTGCGTGCCGCCACCTTCCTGATCCTGTGCATCCTGGGCCTGACGGGTTCCGCCCGGGAAAAACGGGACCCGCCCCCTGCCCGGCCCCCGGTTGTAACCAATCCCGAACATTCCCTGCTGGTTACCGCCTCCGCCTACAATTCCCTCCCCAGCCAGACCGACTCCCGGCCCGGCAACGCCGCTTGGGGGGACTCCCTCTTTCCCGGCCTGCGCGCCATCGCCGTTTCCCGGGATCTCATTCCCATGGGCCTGGATCAGGGCGTGAAGGTGCGGATCGAAGGCCTCCAGGGCGAGTTCGCGGTCCTGGACAAGATGGATGCGCGGTGGCGCAAGCGCATCGATATCTATTTCGGCAGGGACGTGAAGGCCGCCCGCGCGTGGGGCGAAAAAAAAGTGGTCATTTCCTGGCGCGCCGCCGAGGCGGATTCCCTGGCCGGCGGGGTCCCGCTTCCACGGGATTCCGTCACTCCGAGTACACGGTTTTGATGTTCACGAATTCGCGGATCCCGAAATGGGACAGTTCCCGGCCATAGCCGCTGTCCTTCACCCCGCCGAAGGGGAGGCGGGGATCGGACCGGACCAGACCGTTGACGAAGCAATTGCCGGCCTCGAGTTCCATCGCCGCGATGCGCTCGCCCCTGGCCTGATCGCGCGTGAACACGGCCGCGCCCAGCCCGAAGTTGCCGCCGTTGGCCACCCGCAAGGCCTCGCTTTCGTCGCGCACAGGTATCACGGCCGCTACCGGTCCGAACATCTCTTCGTCGAAGGCCGGCATGCCCGGTTTCACGTCGGTGAGGACGGTGGGCGGATAGAACGCGCCGGCCCCTTCGGGGATCTTGCCGCCCAGGAGCAACCGCGCGCCCTTGGCGACCGAGGCGTCCACCTGGCGTTGCAACTGTTCACGCAGGTCCAGGCGCGCCAACGGACCCATGACGGTTTCCTCGGCCCGGGGATCGCCGGACTTTACCGCGGCCATGGCCTGGACGAAGGCTTTCTCGAAAGCGGCGCGCACGGAATCCACGGGCAGGAACCTTTTGGCCGCGATGCAGCTCTGCCCCGCGTTGATCAACCGGCTCTTGGCGCAGGTGCGCGCCGCCAGATCGACGTCCGCGTCCGCGAGGATGAGATAGGGATCGCTGCCGCCCAATTCCATCACCGACTTCTTGAGCAGGGCGCCCGCTTTGGCGGCCACGGAGCGTCCCGCCTCCACGCTGCCGGTGAGGGTCACGGCCCGGATCCGCCCGTCCTCCAGGATCGCGGAGATCCGGGACCCGGTAACGGGAAGGTTACGGAAGAGGCTCCGGGGGAATCCCGCCCGCAGGAATACCCCTTCGATGGCCGCCGCGCAGCCCTGGACGTTGGACGCGTGCTTGAGGACGCCGGCGTTTCCGGCCATCAGGGCCGGGGCGGCGAAGCGGAACACCTGCCAGAAGGGGAAGTTCCACGGCATCACCGCCAGAACGATTCCCAACGGGTTGAAAGCGATGAAACTGGAGCGCGCTTCCGTGGCCACCCTTTCCGGCGCCAGGAATTTCTCCGCGTTGTCCGCGTAGTACTCGCAGCCAGCGGCGCATTTCTCCGCCTCCGCGCGGCCGTCGCGCACGGGTTTGCCCATCTCGTCCGCCATCAAGGCCGCGAAGCCGTCCTTTTCCCCGCGTAGGATGGCCGCGGCCTTGCGCATGAGGCCGGAGCGGTGGGCGAATCCCGTTTGACGCCACTCCTGGAAGGCTCCCTGGGTTTCCGCCAAGGCGGCCCCCACTGCGGCTCCATCCATTTCGGGGTATTCGGCCAGGACCTTGCCGGTGGCGGGATTGATGGAGACGAGTTTCGGTTCGGCCATGAAGGGTTCCTTCCGCGAGCTGCGTCCGGACCGGGGCCCGCGCGCTGGGGCCAAGATATTTCCTTAAGGGGCGGGGATCAAGCGAAGGAGAGGCTGATCGTCAAAAGGCGCGGACAAGGCGTTGGACGCGGATTATTCCGCGGGCTTGAGGATCTTGCAATAGGCGCATTTGTTCTTGCGGTCGAAATCGCGGATCCAGGTATGCCCGTTCACGCATCGATCCAGCTTCTCTTTGTTTTTGCCGGTTCCGCCGAACAGGGAATCCAGGTTCTTCTTGACCTCGATCCGGTTTACGGGTTTGCCGTCCATGCTTTGCTGGAAAAGTTTATCGCGCTCGTCGTAATTGCTTTTGCCTTTATAACCCATGGAAACCTTCCTCCGATGTAACGCCTGGAATACTATTAATTTAAGCAAATCGCCTTTATCCGGGTACTTGTTTCCGTAAATTCCGGGGCCGGGATGGCTATCTTTTCCCCATGATCGAAAGCGAAACCCCGCATACCCCTGATATCGGCCCGGAAACACGAACCCGCCTGCTGGCCCGCACGGAAGCCTTTGTACGGGCCCGCCTGGAGGCCAACGCCTGCGGCCACGACTTCCATCATATCCACCGGGTGCGGGTCCTGGCCCTGCGCATTGCCCCCGAAGCGGGGGCCGATCCCTTCCTGGTGGAAATGGGCGCGCTCCTTCACGACATCGCCGATCCCAAATTGAACGATACGCCCGAAGCCGGCCTCCGGGTACTGGGGGAGTTCCTGGACGGGTGCGCTTTGCCCCCGGCTTTGCGGGCCCGCCTGGAAGACGTGCTGGAGCGGGTCTCCTTCGGCAAGGAACTGGACGGCACGATCGGCGCTCCTGCCCCCAAGTCGCCGGAACTGCAGGCCGTGCAGGATGCCGACCGCCTGGACGCTCTCGGCGCCCTGGGCATCGCGCGCACCTTCGCCTACGGAGGCAGCCGCGGACATGCCATGCACGATCCGGACCTGCCGCCTCGGGAAGGCCTGGATCAGGCCGCATACCGTAACGGCTGTTCCACCAGCGTCAATCATTTCCATGAGAAGCTTTTCAGGCTCAAGGGTCTCCTCAACACCCGCACCGGCAAGGCCATCGCCGAAGAGCGCCATCGCTTCATGGCGGAGTTCCTCGACCGCTTCATGGCGGAGTGGGACGGCAAGGGCTGAGCCGGCGCTACGGCCCGACCGGCATCAGCAGGGATTTGGATCGAATCACCGGCGCCGCGGCCAGGTCCGCGTCCAATGGCAGCCAGCGCCCGAGCAGGCTGTAAACCGTTCCGCTTCCCGCCTCCGCGAACCTGCGCGCGGCGATGCGGGGAAGGATGCCGCTTCCCGGCGTGAGGGGGTTGCCTTTGTCGTCCAGGCTCTGGACCGCTTCGAAATCGCTTCCCTTCACCTTCTTGAGCGCGTCGATTTCGTCATCGGGCATGCGATCGTCCGGGGCCCCGGATATGTACCAGTCGCTTCCGTTGTCCGCCAGAATCATCCCGTACTTCTTGAGCGCGGTCAGGACGATTTTCGCCGCGCGCGGATAACCCGCCGTATCGAATGCCGCCTTGAGGCGATAGCGCTGGCCCATGGGCGGCGCGTCCAGGCTGGTGGTGGAACCTGCCTGATGGCGCGCGGGCCAGATATAGCTTTTCCGGCTCACGTCCACCGTCATGCGGATGGCGTGATCGATGACGCCGCGCGCGATTTCATCGTAGCGCACCAGGCCCGGCAGGATGGGCAGACCGGCCGCGTCCGCGGAGGTCCACGTTTCCGGACGCAAGGCATTGGAGGTCAAATCGAATTTGGCGCCGCAGGACGCGTCCCACCGGGCGGCCTGGGGTTGCGCAACGGAAAGTTCATACAGGATTTTCGCGTCCTTGTCGATGGCCAGCACGTGCCGATCGCCCTTGAGGGGATTGCCGCCTTCGATGGGTGCGTTGAGCGGGATGGGATAGGGCCCCGGATCGCTTTCATCTCCATAGTCCACGAAGTTGACCGGGATCTTCGCCTGGCTCTTGTCGACCACGATATATGGAATGCCGAAGGGAGCGCCGGCGTATACCGATCCGAAATCCGGATGCAGGTTGGTTCCCGTTCCCGCCGAAGCCACGAGTTTGGCGGAGTTGGGATGCACGGGAAACTTGGAAATGTCCCAATGCCAATAATTGTCCGCGGGAAAAACGGAGATGCCGGAGAGGTCCGCGGACTGAAAGCCGGACGCCGTGCCTGCCAGGCCCGAATAGGCCGCCATGAAAGCGATGCCGACGCTGGCCGATCGTATGACGCCCATGGCGCGCTCCTTCCGTTCGAACTTGGATTGTCTCCGGGGACCGCCTCGGAAACCGTAACAGATTCTATGCAAACCGATACCGCGTGTAAAGGATAAAGCGCCGACCCGTTCCCAAACCCGCGTCAAATTACGGCGGCGACATAAAACACCGCATGCGGCTACGCCGCCGGTGGATGGGCCGCAAACCCGTGTCCAGCGGGCCTGGCGGTCCAACCCGTCCGGAAATTAATGTGCGGAAAGACCCGGCGCGCCCAGGTTACCGGGGATATATTGGGATCGAGCGGAACGTTTCGTACCGGTTTATCCAGGGCCTCTCGCCCGGATCCGCCGGCGCCTCGACTCCGCGACATCGCCATTCCCGCATTTCGCCTTCGCCTTGATCAGGTCTTTGTAAAACCTACCCCCAGGAGGACGTCGCATGTCCGGTGAGAACGTATTGCCTTTTTTCGGAAAAAAGAAAATCGATCCCTATCAGGAGCGATTCGAAATCGAAAACGACCGGCGTTTGTTCGGCTGCATGGGATCCGGATCCATGTTCGGCATCGCCCTGGTGGTCTATGCCCTGTCCATCACGATAATCATTCCTCCCTTCGGTGACGGTTTCGATCGAGGCGATCCCGTAGCTCCGGTATGGCCCGGGAACAAACATCATGACGAAAGGATTCTCATCAAACCTTTGGCGAACTACCACGGAAGCATCAGGGAGCGGCGCCAGGCCAGGGTCAATCTCAAACCCGGAAAGCCCGGCCATGAAACCGCCAAGGCGAAAACGCGCAAGCCGGCGCTCAAGAATCCGGGAGTCCTGGCCGTGAACGTCATCGGCGCCCTGAAGGGATTAGGATCCGGGAGCGCCTACAGCCTCCTTCCCAAATCGGTGCGCAACACGGATCTCAACAAGCTGGAAGAGTTCGGAAGCCTGACCCGGACGGACAAGACCCGTATCGGCGGACGGTTGGGCAGGCAAAGCAACGAGTACAACGAATCCTACTACCAGGGCGGGACGGGGGATAAAGACGGGACAGGCATAGAGTTGCCGGGCCTTCCGGATGCGCCGATTCCCGGATCTCTCAAGAAGTCCAACATAGCCGACAAGATGGTCGAGATCGATGCAATCCAGAATACGACTTCGCGATCCACCGCCTCCATCCTGGCGGTCATCCGATCCCATTCGCCGGGCCTCAGGCATTTGTACAACATGCATTTGAAAATGCGGCCGGGCATGGCGGGCAAGATCACCTTGCGCTTCGCCATAGCGCCCAGCGGTCAGGTGGTGGACGTCGGCCTGGCTGGAAGCACCACCTCCGCGCCGGACTTCGACGCGCAGGTTCTGGAGAAGGTGATGTCCTGGCGCTTTGAGGCGGTGAAGGCCATAGGTAACGACATGGTTACCGTGCCCTTCAACTTCTCGGAGTAGGGAAATGTTTTTTGCCGGAGCCTCCCGCTACGGGCACATGCCCGTCAGCTCCGGCGCGCTGCCCGCGGCATCCCATTCCGGCGGGCAGCCCTCTTTCCAAGCGAAGGTTTTTTCGTCCCCTTTTTCTCCGCCGCCCGTTCCGCGGCCGCCACGGATTTCACCACCCATGCCTTCAGCTTCCTGCCGTCGGCGATCACCTCGTCCGGCACCCGGAAATACCCTTTGCTCCCGCTCGCGGCTCCGGGCGGCATGAAGGGATCCATCCCGGCCTTTACGTAATCCGGGCGGTTGATATCGTCCACCTTGAAATACAGGGTATCGTCGTCGATCAAGGCGAAAAAGCGGCCCGCGCAATACAGCCCCAGGCCTCCGAACATGCGGCGGTCCGATACGGGGGCGACTGCGTTAAGCCGCTCCAGGAGCCGCTTCCTGGCGGTTTCGGTGATAGGCATGGGGCCTCCAGGGCGGGGTTGTAAAGGACCGGGAAAACCCAAAAACTAAAAACACGGCCGGATGAAAAGAGTTATTTTATTTTCTTTCCGGCCAGAAAAAGCACCAACAGCCAACCGAGAGTTCAACCCATGCAAATTTCCAAGAACAAGGTCGTCTCCATCGACTACACCCTGACCGATGCCAAGGGAGAAGTCCTGGACAGCTCCACCAAAGAGCAACCCCTGCATTTCATCCAGGGCCAGGGACATCTCATCCCGGGCTTGGAAAAAGCGCTCGAAGGCAAAACCACCGGCGAGAACATCAAAGCGCAAATCCCCGCCAAGGAAGCCTACGGCGCCCGGGACGAAGCCCTGATGCAAATCATCCCCAAGGAAAACTTCGAGGACATTGCCGACCTGAAGGTGGGGATGGAGCTTGAAGCGGAAAGCGAAGACGGCGTCCGCGTCATCACGGTGGTGGGAATAGAAGGCGATCGGGTGATCGTGGACGGCAACCATCCCTTGGCGGGCATGGACCTGAGCTTCGACGTGACCATCGTGGGCGTGCGGGACGCGACGAAGGATGAATTGGGCCATGGCCATGTGCATGGACCTGGCGGACACCACCACTGATTCCCGGGGCATAAAGCCGCGATCGAGGCCCATCTGCTGCATCGGCCTCGTCGCGGTGCCCCGGCACCGCTCCTCAGCCTGCTTTGCATCTGAACCTCGCTCGCGGCTTTCTGTCCCCGGGAATCCTCTCTGTCTGGCGAAGAGGGGAAATGCGTTCGGGAATCGGCTCTAGAGGTTGGCTAATTCCCGAAGAGGATTGGCCAACCTCACAAAAAAAGCCCTTGCACTTGGGTCTTCAGAAATCGATTCCATATATAGGAATGCGCCGTTAGGGCGCGTTTCCCTTTTACACTCTGCAAAGGCCCATTCCATGAACGTTCAAATCTCACTGCAACCTCTTTTGGCCCTGATGGCGGGAATCCTGATTCTGATCATGCCCAGGCTGCTCAACTATATCGTGGCGATTTACCTGATCGTGATTGGGCTGGTGGGGTTGTTCGGGTTGCGCCTATAGGCGCGCCGGGAAAAGGGGGGCGTTCAGCCGCATCCTCCTCCGGAAATTTGGCTGACGATATCATAGGTCTGGCCCGCGGTTCCCTTCTTCAATGCATCGGTCTTTTTGATCAGGAAGTTTTCCGGGACCGGGTGATCGCAAGTCATCCGGGGGCTTTGTTTGACCTTCACGTTTTTCAATGGGACGATTCCACCATCCGCATAAAGGATGTCCAAGGTATAGACACCCGGATTTCCATAGATTGCCATCCTTGAGCCGGATGTATCGAACCATACATTACTTGAGTCCGGTGAAATCATTTTGATTTTCCGAGGCAGAAGCGTGTCCCCGCTTGCATTCACGGTGACGATGGATAGCGCGGGGGAGGCGCATCCCGTACAAGTTTCACCGGTTGGAGTGCATTGCACGAGGATGATTAACATCAAAAGACACAGGGACATGAAAAGGGAACCGGATAGTCTTTGCAAGTTCTAATGGCTTTCCGAGATTGCGACCCACTCCGACGCCAACTCGAACCGCCCCTCCAGACAAGTTTTTCCAGCGCCCAGCGTTCCATCCTGCGGCGATCCCCGGACGATGGCCTTCACCCAGCGCGTCCCTTTGGGCAGGGCCACCAGGCAGCGGCCGCCGGAAAACAGGTTCTTGGCGCAGGCCGCGGCGACTGTCACTTGGGAGTCCGCCTGTGCGTCCTTGCTTCCGAACAGAACCTTGATGTCCGGGCTGTTTCCCAACCAGGCTTCCCGGGACTTGCCGGAGGTGAGGCGTAAAGCCGCGGAATCCCTTCCTTTGTTCGCTTGCAGCGCCAGCGAATCGGTCCAGAGGGGATGGGATTCCAGCGTATCCAGCATCGCATCCTTCCAGTCTTCGAGGGCTTCCAGGGGATCGGTGTTGTCCGGGTGCGAGGAAACGGTCCGTTGCAGGGTATCGTCCAGAACGATGCGGATCGAGGGAGAGCCTGCCATCATTTTCCAATCCTTTTTCGCCACCACTTTGGATGCGAGTCCGCGCGCCCGGACATAGCCTTCCGGAGCGATGGCTCCCGCATAGTATCCCACCAGGGCGGCGGCGACCTGGTTGCGGGCATGGCGGACGGCGAAGCAGGAATCCTGCCGGCACCAGAGCGAGGATGTGTTCTGGCCGAACCCGACGTAACGTCCGATGCAAAGCGAGCCGCCTGCCGCGGGCCGCAACGGAGGCTTCGCCTGGCAGGCCATGAAAAATGACCCGGCCAAGAGGGCTATCCAGTGTACCTTGGGCGTTACCAGGAGAATTCCTCCGAGAAGACGGCGCCGTTGAAAACGGGCAGGCCCGCCAGGGTGTCGGAAGCGAGATACAGCTCCAGGGCGAGCATGCCCAAAGGGCGGCCTTCGTCCAGCGGCTCCAGGGGGAATTCCACATCCAGCACCAGGGGAGAGCCCGCCTTGACCGGCACCAGTTGCAGGCTGTCCAGGGCGGGAAGCGCCGCCCGGGTGGTCTTGATGGAGATGGGCAGGGACGTCACGCCGGGCGCCTCCGGCGGCCTGGCTCCATAGCGCAAGGTCAGGGCCAAGAGGCCCCGGTCGACAGGGCTCGCGGGGTGGGCCAGATGGATGGTTTCGGGACCGGGATTTTCGACCTGGATGCGCGCCTTCAGTTTGCCCGCCTGGGATTGCGCCGACGTTACCTTCAGCTCCAGACGCCATGCGGGATCCGGGCAGGCGGAAGCTTCCCAGACGCTCAGGGCGGCCAGCATGTTTTCAATGGCTTCGGGGGCGTCCGGAGGCATCGGACCCCATTGGAAGGAAAAGAATTTTCCGTCCGCGACCACCTGCAGCCTGCGCAGCAAATCCCGGGGAGAGGGCGGCTCCGCGCGGAAGGTGTCGATGCCGCTTTTTTCCAACAGATCGAGAAAGGTGAGGACGGCTTCCGGATCCACCCGGCCGCGGAACAGCCCCGGCGGCAAGACGGGCGTGTCGGCGCCGGGCCGACGCCGGAACAGGGTAGCTTCTCCGTTACCCTTGATTTCGAGGCGGGTTTCCCGTTCGGGAACTCCTCCGACGTTCCTCCCGGAGAACACGGCATACGCGATGGCGGCCCGGGGGAGCGAATCCTGCCGATGATTGCGGACGGCCTCGATGGCCTCGGCCAAGCCTTTCATGGATTCTCCTTGGGATAAATGGCGATGAACTCGGAGTCGACGGCGGTTTTCGACTTCAGCAGTTGTTTGGCCGTCTCCGCGAAATTCACGTAGTGGCGCTTCTTGACCTTGGTCATGTTCTGGCCCATGATGCTGTCCTCATTGATGCCGCCGACGAGCCCGTCGCCGTCGGGAGTGGTGAGGTCCACAGCTCCACCCGTGTATTCGTCCGGAAGCCCTACCAGATGCCCGGTCTCATGGGCCGCCATGCTGATATCGTCATCTTCCAGGGAAAAAGTCGCCGCGTCGGAACGGAAATATCCCGCGCACATGGCGATGGAATGCGCTTCCCAGGTCGTGACCACTTCGAACTCAAGAGTCAGCTCCAGCTTGTACCCGCAGCCTCCGTCGTCCACGCCCTTGGGGCAGCACTTGGGCCGCAGTAGCGCCTTTTCCGTAAAGCGGTCGTGCGTGTCCTTGATCCAATCGGCCCGTTTTTTCGCATAGGCGGTCTTATTGAAATCATAGTCGGCGAAAGCCTCGGGCCAATTCACGCCCGTTCTGCCCCGCAATTCGAAATGGGTTCCCTCTTTGGCGAAGGTGGCGTTCCAATATTCGCTGTCGGTGGGGACGAATCCGGCGGGCATGTCCACCCAAGCCGTTCCGTTATGGTATTTGGTGGGGAGTTCACCCACCCCGTCGGTCTTGGCCCAACGGTACTTGTCGCGGGGATACCCCGCGCGCCCGGTAATGCCCGCGGCGCGGCTCATATTCACGTATGTCCCGTACCAACCCTTGCGGACCTTCTTCTTGACATGGACCTTGTGGACGCCGCCTTCGATTTTCTGGGTGAACTCGCTGTGCACTCCGAAACCGCTCCAGGTATAGTCCTGGCTGAAGGTTTTCGCATCGGCGGCGATCACCAGCTTCAGCTTGAAGGTTTTCTTGGCCGCCTCCTTGTCGGTGCCCAGGGAATATTCAGCCGACGCTTCGGTTTCCGCGGGCAACGCGCCCGCTACCAGGCGCACGCCGCAAAGGCAAGGAGACCAGGCGTATTCCAACCTGCCAGCCTTCGCCTTGACCTTCACCTCGATGGCCTTCTCGGTCTTGAGGGTAATCTTGAGAGTCACCTCGGTGTCGTCGGCAAGCCCCGTGTCGGCCATGACCTTGACCGGCGCGCCCATCCAGCCTTCGTCCCTTTCGAAGCGGACGTTGGTGGCGAACCGCTTCTTGGCGGTGATGGGCGCGCTTTCCTCTTCCTTGGATTTGCTGTGCTTGGCGGTGAAGACATACTTGCATTCGTCAGGCAGCTTTCCGGCATCCCGGTACGCGGGAATGAACAGGGTGAACTCCGCCGTCGCCTTGCCTCCCACCAGATTGCCGTTTTGGGACGGGCGGAATTCCTCCCGCTTTCCGTCCGGCGGCAAGGCCACCAGCTTGAACTCGATCCTGGAAAGATGGGCGATCTCATCCGGAACCACGCCTTGGACGCTGACGGAAATCTTCTCGTTGAAAATGGGCTTCTGCTCTCCCCACTTCAAGTTGGAGAGCGTGACCTTGGGTTCTTCCGGTTTAGGCTTGGGCGGTTCGACCATGGCTTCCGGTTCGGCTTCCGCCTCCGCCGGCGTTCCCGGAGTTGCGCCGCCGCGTCCTCCGCCCGGCTTTCCGCCCACGCCCCCCTGCTTGGGCTTGACGAAAGTGTCCTTTTTGGGCTTCGGATTCATGTCATCCGGAGTGCCTAAGAGTCCGTGCGTGCCGTGAGGAGCCATGTTTGCCCAGCTTTCCCCTTTACTGAAAGATGTGAAACGACAGAGACTGCTACTTTCCAAAAATGAATCTGCGGGTATGGCTCAATCCGCCTGAAGCAAGACGCAGGAAATAGATGCCTTCGGGCGACCCTTCGGCGTCGAAGACGGCCTCATGGTTTCCTTGCTTCAGTTCCGAATGCATCAGGGTGGCGGTTTTCTTTCCCTTCGTATCATACACGCTGAGATCGACCATGCCTTGATGGCCGACTTCGAAACCGATTTTCGTTCCCGCCCGGATAACCCTGCCAAGGTTCCCATCAAAACCGGATGCCGCGGCGTCTTGATGGGGAAGGATGGAGGAGGTCATCTGCGCCAATGGCCGCTTCCAGAGTCCATCAAAGGTCCCGGCGAAGAAATCGGCGCCGTTGATAAAAAGGGCATTGGTCCGGCAATCCCGGGGCAATCCCGTATTGACGGGAACCCAGCCGGCTCCGTCGTCGGATGAGCGGTAGACGCCTTCGCCAAGCGCCCCGGCGAAAAGAAAACCGCCGCCTACGGCGAGCGACATGATCCGGGTGGAATCCGTCATTCCCGCGATGGTTCGGGTCCAGGACGCGCCATTGTTCGAAGAGCGATACACGCCTTTGTTGCCGATGGCCGCGAACAGATTGGTCCCCCTGACCACTATGGCCATGATCTCCGGCGCCGCGGGCAATCCATCGCTGGCCAGGTCCCAGGAAGCGCCGTTATCGGAGGAACGGTACATGCCGGAGCCCCAGGTGGCCGCAAAGAAGTCGGCGCCGATTTCGGCTATCGAAGTGATCGAGACAAATGCCGGAAATCCGGCGGCCGGGGTCCAACTGGCGCCCTTGTCCGAGGAGCGGAAGAGGCCGCGATCGGTCCCGACAAGCAGGTCGGCGCCGTTGAATGCGATGCATCGGATGACGATGGAGTCCGACATGCCGGAATTGGTTTTGATCCAGGAAGTTCCCTTGTCCGGAGATTGGTATAGGCCGGAGCCCCAGGTCCCGGCGAAAAGACGGGCGCCGCTTGCCGCCAGGGACCAGATGGCGGCCGACAATCCGGAATTGACCGGAGTCCAGGAGGCGCCGTTGTCGTCGGAACGGGATACTCCCTCGCTGGTCCCGGCAAATAAGTTACCGTCGATCGCGGTAAAGGATTGGACCGCTCCCCCTTTGGGTTCGGCGATATTCACCCATTGGGCCCGGCAGACGCTGAAGGAAAGCAGAAAAAGCAGACAGCCCGGCATGAAGCGCTGCGGCTTGAACTTCGGAAATGTATGGATATGCATGGTGTGACAGAATCTAATTACCAACGCCCTTTATGCGGATCGATTGCGGCAAAATCAATCGGCGGCTTACCTGGTCTTGGCGCTCAAAAGGTCCCGCACTTCGTCCAGGATCATATGCGGCAGAAAGGGCTTTTGGATGAAATGGCTGTCGGTGGGCGTAACCCCGTTCTGCACCACCGGAGTCTCGATGTACCCCGACATGAACAGCACGCGCACGTCCGGACGCAACAGGCGCAATTGCTGGATCATCTGGATACCGTCCATTCTGGGCATCACCACGTCGGTAATGACCAGGTCGATGGTTCCCGGATGGCCGCGGCCTATTTCCAATCCTTCGGCCCCGTCCTTCCCTTCCAGAACCCGATAACCCTGATCCGTCAAGACCTGCTTGACCAGCCGCCTGACCGAGGTTTCATCCTCGACCAGCAGGATGGTCGCCTCGTCCCGGGAGGAAGCGCCGTGTTCGGCCGGGGCGGCGGGAGCCGCGGGCTCTCCGGCTTCGGCCACGGGAAAGTACACGGTGAAGATGGAGCCTTTGCCCGGCTCGCTTTCTATGAAGATGCGCCCTCCGCTCTGGGTGATGATGCCGTACACGGTGGACAATCCCAACCCCGATCCCTTGCCGAACGCCTTGGTCGTGAAAAACGGTTCGAATACCTGGGCCTTGACCTCCGCGCTCATGCCGGTCCCGTTATCCTGCACGGCCAGCATGGCATACAAGCCGGGCGCCAGGGACCGATTGTCCTTGGAAACCGTTATTGAACGGGTCCTGATGGTTATCCTCCCTCCGGCCCCGATGGCGTCGCGGGCGTTCACCGCCAGATTCAGCACCACCTGCTCGATCTTGCCGGGGTCGACCTTTATGGTCCGCAAGGCGGGATCGAGCGCCAGGTCCAGTTCAATGTTCTCGCCGATGAGACGCTTCAGCAGCTTCCCCAGATCCAGGATGAGGACGTTCAGGTCCACGATCCTGATCGAGAGCACTTGCTTGCGGGAATAGGCGAGCAACTGCCGGGTCAGGTCCGCGGCCTTCGCCCCGGCATTCTTTATTTCGGAAAGGTATTCCCTCACGGGAGAGGTCTCATCCGTCAGTTGCAGGGACAGCTCGCTGTACCCGTTGATGGCCGTCAGGATATTGTTGAAATCATGGGCGATGCCGCCCGCCAATTTGCCGATGGACTCCATCTTCTGGGCCTGCAAAAGCTGATCTTGCGCACGGCGCAGGGACTCCTCAGAGGCCCTGCGTTCTATGGCCAGGGAGGCGGTGCGGGTCAGGGTGGCGAGCCGATTCAACTCCCCGTAGGCCGGATGCCGGGGTTCCCGGAAAAAAAGCGCGAAGGTGGCGAGGATCGTGCCGGAAGGGGAGAGGATGGGAAGGCACCAGCAGGCTTTGAATCCGTAGGCCAAGGCGGGGTCGCGGCCGTTCTTCCATTTGGGATCGGAGGCGATATCGCCCACTATCACGCCTACCCCGGTAAAGGCGGCGGTGCCGCACAAGCCCGCATCCCTGCCGACGGGAGAGCCTTCCATGGCCCGGAGATATTCTCCGGGAAGGCCCGGCGCCGCTCCATTTACCAACCGCCCATCGGAGGAAACCAGGAGGATGGCCGCATTGGCATCCGGGAACAGGGATTCGGCATTGCGCGTCACGGTCTCGAGCACAACGGGCAGGGGAGCCCTTTGGGCGATGGCCTCCAGGATGCTTTTTTGCGCCGCCAAATCGGCGCTGGCTTCTTCCGCCTTCTGCCGCGCCAGCACCTGCACGGTCACATCGAGGCCGAACACCAATATGCCTTCGACATCCCCTTGGGCATTCCGCATCGGTTGATAGGTGATGCGGAAATAGAGGGGTTCCGGGCCCTTGCCCCGGTCTATATCGACCCGCCGTTCCTGGGCCGTATAGGCTTGGCCCTGGTAGACGCGGTCGAGGATTTCGAATGTGCCTTGGGATCCCAATTCCGGAAAGACGGTTCTGGCGGGATTGCCGATCAGATCCGTTTTGTTGACCAGATTGTAAACGAGGGGATTGGCGAAACCGAAGACATGTTCCGGCCCGCGCAGGATGCAGATCAGGGCCGGCGCCTGCATGAACAGGGCATGCAACCAGGTCCGTTGCTGATCCGTTTCGGCATGGGCCCGGGTGTCGGCCAAGGCCTTGGCGACGCCATCGGCAACCAGCTCCAGATATTCCCGATACGCTTTATCCAGGGGGAGCCTGGGGCTGATGCCGAGGACGAGGATGCCGGCCGGCACGTTCGGGGAGCCGCCTTTGAGGGGCAGGACCAGGGCGTGGTCGCAGGGTTCCGGCCAAGGCGCGCCGGGCCGCGGGCGGAAGCGGCTTGCGAGTTTTTCCGCCAATACCGGTTGCCGGGCGCTGGCGACCTCGGCCAATGGCAAAAAGGTCCCGGTGGAATCGGAAAGCGGCACTGACATAGGGAGGTCGGAGCCATCCCGTTCAATCCCGGAACAGGCGGCCAACTCGGCATCGTTTCCCCTCTCGTTCAGCAAGTAGAGGAGCGAGAAGGGAATGTCGAGGCGTTCCGCTTCCAGTCGTTGGGATACCAGGTCCGCGGTTTCCTGGGCGGTGCCGCCCAAAAAGGCGGGATCCGAACAAGCCTGGATAAGGTTCAGGCGCCTTTCCGAGATCACGTTTTGGGTCGTCTCCGTTACGCAATTGAGTATTCCGCCAATCCCGCCGGACTCGTCCCATATGGGGCTATCGTTGGCGGTGAAATAGCACTCTTCCAGAAAGCCATGGCGAAGGACCGAAAACAACTGGCTTTCGTACAAGGTGGCTTTTCCGCTGAGCCGCAATCCTCTCAGGTGCGCGCCATAGAAGTCCCAGACTTCCGACCAGTTGCCTTCCGCCTTCCGGCCCAAGGCTGCCGGGTGCTTGGATCCCAAAATGGGCCTGTAGGCATCGTTATAGATCTCTATCAGGTCCGGACCCCAGATGATATGCATGGCCAGCCGATTGGTCAGGATCATGCTTACCGCCGCCAGCAGGCTCGGGGGCCAGCCGGAGATTGGGCCGAGAGGCGTTTGGTCCCAATCCATGGCGCGGATAAGGGAGCCCATTTCGCCCCCCCCGTCCAGAGCGGGCGAAAGGAGATTGGGAACGGAGGTGTCCATGGGAACTCTCCCAAAAGAAACAAATTATGTTTTTGTTGCGGGCCGGAGTGCAGGAGATCCGCTGCTTCGGTAAAGATCAAAATCCAATCAAGGCCCGAACGAAACCATGCTCTGCCATTTTCTCGAGAATTCAATAGCGGGGAAATGAATCCACTTCAGATCCGGATCCAGGATGCTGACCGCCATCTTGAAACGGGCAACCGTCTTCCCCATTATCGGAAACTTCAATTGGTACGATTTCACCTTCCCGGAATCCGCATCGGGATAATACCAATTCCCTTTTTTGGGGCGAAGCGGGAATCCGCTTTGTTCGGAAGCGAATTCCACCATGGACACCGGGGCATATTCCCTTCCGCCGATTTCAACCCGGACGGAATCCTTGACCAGGCTTGCCGGGGCATCCGCTTTGATCCAAAGGTTCATCTCCAGCAAAGTATCCGGGGCATCGTAGAAGGAGACGGGCCGGAGGAAATACACCGGGATCATGGGCACGAGGATTCCGGTCCAAGTGGCCCTCCGCTTGACCGGGCGGGCCAGGACCGTCAGCCAAATCGTGGTATCATCCTTCGCTGTCAAACGAATCGCATCGGGCGGAGAACCATCGCGGACTCCTCCGTGCGAATAGTTGAACCGGATCGCTTCTCCACCCGCCGCGCTCGGGGAATCGACCAGTCGTTTCGATAGGACGGTGCAGCCCGTCAAGATGGCGGCGATCGGCATCACCCGAAAAAAACCGCCCATCACTTCTTCGGCCCCGCATTGGAAAAATCGAATTCATGGCCAAAGAGCTTCCATGGCGATTTGCTTTCAAAGGTATAGAAGCGTCCATCCAATGTATAGAACGGGATTGAATCGAGACCGGTGTATATGATGGGTCCCTTCAATTCGAAAACCGGTTCAGCCTTTTTCTTCCCCGTGAGATTTTTGATCACCAACTCGGTGAGGCAGTTTTCCTTGTCCGCCCGGAGAATGATTTTTTCAGGGGATTCCTCCAGCGCCCCTTCGAATTCGCACCAGCCGTCTCCTTCGGACAGGCTCATTTTGTTGTACCCTTCACGTATGGTGAAGTAGCCGCGCACCGCAAAAAATCTCCCGCCTTTAAGCTGAAAAATCGGGAAATAGTCGGAGCCAATCCTGTCGTCATAGGAGGTCGAGTCGTATGGCGTATAAATCCACTTCGGGTTGTTGGGAACCAGGATCCTGTCCGGTCCATTTTCCGGGGCAACCGTGTCTACCGGAGTTTTTTCCGACGGAGCCATTTTTTTTGGAATCGGTGATTCCGGTTTTTTGCAGCCGCAAACCGTCAGTATCATGCCCAGAAAAACGAGAGCCCTCCAAAGCCTGTTCTGGGCGAACTTTGCGATCAGACTGCTTAAGATCAACAGGACCGAAAGGAATACCGCGCGGGAGTTCATGTAAGGACTAGTCCACGCGTTCCGGAAACCATGCCACGACCTCGGTTTTTTCCGAGAAGTGGAGCAGGGGCGCAATCGCGGGAAGCTTCACTCCGATGGGCTCCGTCATGGTATTGGCGACAATCCTGGCCTGTGCCGGCTGGAGCCGCCAGGGCTTGTGGTGGATGGAGGTGCGGAAGATCCCACCCTCATCATCGGCGGCGTAGAAACAATAGCGCGCGGTAAGCCAGTCGTCCAAGGTGCCGGGCGCCGCGCGGTAGACCGGGCCGGTAGGAGAGAAAACGGTTTCGAGTTCGGCCGGGGCCGCGCCGCGATGGGTGCGGCGGCTTTTGTAGTGGACTTCCTGGTCCGGACGGGGCGCGGTTATCTTGGCGTCGAAATAAGGCAGGTGGAAGAACCGCCGGGCTCCGCGCACCGCTATCTGATTGGTCGCATCCAGGCTGAAGAACCACACTCCCGGAATCCCGCCGCGCGTGACATAGGTCCGCACGTTCAGTTCCGGGAACGCCGAGAGCCCGGGAAACTCCGGGAGAAAGCGCGCCCGGACTCCGCCCATGCGGAACGGCACCACCCCGATCCAGGCCTGGCCCTGGAACAGATCCAATTCCAATCCGGCGGGGATGAGATGGCGCAGGGATTCGGCGGGTACCGGCCAGTGCATGAAGAGCAGGTCCAACCAATCCATGGCCATCATCCAGCCGCGGGGATGGCGGAAAGCGGCGTTGGGCAGGAAAGGGTTCATGGCTGTCCGGCTGGGGTCAAGCGCTCAGCGCGGGATGGTGGGTTTGCGCTTTCCCGGGGCGGCTTGGGATTTGGCTGCGGTTTCGTTGCGTACGATGACACGGGCCTCCGAGATGCGGTTGAGTTCCACTATCTGCGGATATAACATACGCATTTCCTGCGGGCTCAATTTAATCTTGTGCAAGGTCATGTCCCGGGTGAAGACGAACTGCTGATCGGTTTCTTCCGCGCGGCAGGTGACTTTGAACAGGGAATTGGAGGCGTCCGCGCAGGGGATGTTGGCCTCCAGTTTCCTGCCGGGGATTTTGGCCACTTCAATCCGTTCCAGGGTCTGGTTTTCCAGGCCATTCTTGAATCCCGCGGCGCGGGTGGTGTCGTAGGACGCGAAGTAGTTGCGGAAAATATGGTTGAGCCTCACCTGGGTTTCGCCCTTGCGTTCCACGGCCTGGTTGGGATTCACGAAGGTGAGCTTGGCGAGCATGGGTTTGCCGCGCGCGTTCTGATCCGTAACCTGGCAGGTTTTCAGGGCGTTGGACGTCCCCAGCTTGGTCAGGAGGCTCTGGAACACGTCCTTGACTTCATCCTTCTTTTCCTGGAGGAGGGCGTTCCGGATGGTGAAGGCCAGGTAACCTCCCAGTTCCAGGTCCAGCTGTTGATCGGCGTCCGGAGATCCGGGATCGATGCGGTAGGTGCTGCGGGAATAGGACGCGCCCCCGGCGAAATCGGGCACCTTGGCCGAGTCCTTGTCGGCCAGCGACAAGGCCGCCAGTCCGAAATAGTCGTCCGGGTATTCGCCCAACGCCGCGCCGCGCGAGTAGGGAAAGGCGAGCAGGGTGCGCTTGTCCACTTCCACCGTTACCAAGGGCACGCTGAGCTGCATGGGGGTTTCGAACTTGGGGTCGAATCCGCCCATGCTGCGCGGCCGGGTGACCATCACGCTGGTGGTGAGGCCCAGGTGGTTGAACATCTCGCGGAGCACCACCGCCAGCTCCCACATGTTGCCCTGGCCGGAGGCCATGACCTTGTCCGGATCGATGGAAGAGAGGCCGCTGTATTGGTAGGAGATGTTGTCCTGCACCCACTGGAAAACCGCCTGGGCCTTTTCCCCGTCGCTCTTTTTGCCTTGGGTCAGCTCGTCCGTCTTTTTCTTCAGCTTCTTGGTGGAGTTGAAGTAGGAGGGCCTCAAGGCCGTCTTTTCATAGGATTCGCTCAAGGCCTCCCAGGTGGTGATGATCGGGAAGCCGTCGAAATGCCGCAGGACCAGGCTGACGCGCGGTTCCGTCACGTCGATTTCATCCTGGAACTCCAGGCGGCTGCGGGGATGGGCGTTGCGCACTTCCCAGGTCTGGTAGTTCAGGTTCTCGCCGGGTTTTTCGCGCTGGGTCTTCCCGTCCTGCAGGGGACCGTACTTGGCGAAGTCGTAGCTGAAGCGGTCCAGATGGGAAAAGGTGAAGCGGCCGTGCGCTACGGGGATTCCGCCGGAGAGCCAGTGTTCGAAAACGGTGACCGGCTGCTGGGTTTCGAACTCCAGGTGGATTTCCAGGAGGCATCCGGGAGTGACGTTGGGGAAGATGAGTTTGCCGGTCTTGTAATACTCGCGCATGATGCCCGCAGTATCCAGCGGGATTTCCCGTCCGCTGGAATCGCGCGCGGCCAGGCGTTTCCTGGAAACGTAGTTCGAATAGTAGGGAACCTCGACGGTGCCCTGTTCCACGCCGTCGCGCGTCAGGATCTTCAATTTCTTGTTCACGATGAACCTGGCCGTGGTGGTGCGCGCGAACGGATTGTCCAGGTAGGATTCCTCCACGAACAGCTCATCGGTGAGATAGTAGGCTCCGTACTTGGACCATTCCGTCTCCTGCGCGGCCGGAGCGGGGTTTTCGTTCAGCAGGATGGGCTTGGAGGTGGGAGCGCAACCGCCCAGCAGGGCCAGCAGAGCCAAGAGGGCCAAGGCCGCAAGGGCGCCGATCCGTTTCATCGGGAATCCTTTCCGGGCCCTCATTTGTGCCACAGGGTGGCGCGCGCGAAGCGGGTCTTGCGTTGCACGAATTCGGCGGCGCGGGAGCGCTCGGCGGCGCCCACTTCCACGCTGCGGTTGGCGTAGGACCGTTTCAGCGTGGTCCCGTCGCATTTCCATTTGCCGTTGCCGATGTCGTGATCCAGGCCGTCCGCCTTGAACTCTCCGAATCCGGCGGGCACCTGCCAGGCATCCGATTGTTCCAAGGGCTCGAAATGGCGCGGGCCTTCCAGGTCGAGGGTGGTATAGCGCACTTCGCCCCCGTAGATGGAGGGTTGGTTGACCAGCAGTCCGCCCTTGTCCAGCGCCAGGTAATTGGACGTGAAGGAGGCTCCGTAATCGATGGCGATCGAGGACTGATCGGGATTGGAGGAGGCGCGGCAGCGGGTGGCCTGCACGCCGAAGGCCTCCTTGAGGTACTCCTTGAGGAAGGGGATGTTCTCGTCGCCGCGGGCGGATTCCAGCATGGGGAAGAGGTTGAAGGCGCACAGGCCTTCCAGGCGGATGTTGCCTTCCAGCCGCCAATCCTTCCCGGAGACGTCCTTGACGATGGCGGAGTTGGTGGACACCTGGTTGCGGAAGCCCTTGGCGGCCGAGACCTTGGTGAGGCGGCTTTTGCCGGACTCCAGCAGCAGCGCGGTGCGATCGAGGATGGGGAAATAGGAATCGTTGGGGTCGCCGTATTTCACGGTGGGATCGAAGAAGCGCACCGGTTTGCCGGGCGTTTCGATCCACACCACCATGTGGTTGAAACCGCCCAGGGTGGGGTAGGCTTCCCGCACCTGGAAGGTGCCGGGCGGGGAGACGAGCGCCATGCCCGCGTGCACGCCTTTCTTCCGGAGCAACAGGGCCATCAGGGTGGACATCTCCTTGCAGTCCCCGTAGCCCTTGGAAAGGACCTGGCCCGCCGGCCTGGGCACGAAGGCGTGCAGCTTGTCCACGTCGGAATGGTAGCGGATGCGCGTGCGCAGCAAGACCAGGAAGCGCGTGGCCAGCGTGTCCGGATCCTTGTCCGTGACGGAAGCGGCCAGGGTTTCCATTTCCGGAGTCATGGCGGTGGACTCCTTGATGCTGGACAGGTAATCGTCCCCCAGCTCCTTCCAGCTGTAGGACCGGGCGCCGCGCGGGGGCAGGCTGAAGTGGAGGGCCGCGAACCAGGTTTCCGGATCCCGGGGCATGGTGCGGGAATCCAGCTTGGCCAGCTTGAGCGCGGTCACGGAGAACAAGGATCCGGTTTCGCTTGCGGAGCGCGCGCTGTCCAGGGGAATGCCTTCCGGGTTCTCCAGGCCGATGCGGAGATCGGATCCGGGGGGCGTGGAAAGGATCAGGGTCTTGGCCAGGCAGGGGTAGTCGCCGCGCAGCAATTCCGTTTTCAGGAATTCCGGCCGCGTATAGTCGCGGGTCACGTCCAGGCGGATGACGGTGCCCTTGAGATAGCGGGGCAGCGTGAACCCGCTGAGGAAGCGGTTGGTGGAGGGATAGTCCCCTTCGCTCGAGCGTTCGCGGCGCACGGAATAAGACGGTTGGCGCCAGCTTTCCCCGTCCGGGTAATAGGCGGAGGCGGAAACGGAAACCGGCCCTTCGATGTTCTCGAAATCCGCCAGCACGATTTGCTCCATGAGGTTGGGATTGCGGACGTTAATGTAGTACCAGGTGGATTGCCGCCGTTGGGCGTGGTTGCCCGCCTCCCCGGTTTGCAGGGTGAGCCAGATGGAATCGGAGAGGACGATCACCGGCTCTTCCTTCCAGGCTTCGGGCAGGGAGTCGATGGATCCGCGGAACTGCGCGATGGGATCGATCTTGGGACCGGGCGCGCACGCGCACAAAAACAGGACGGCTGCGGAAAGCGAAAGGACGTGTTTCATGCTTCCTACCCGGTGAAAAAAAGACTGGCCGTCGCTTGCGTTGTCCGCGGGGGTAAGCGACTGAAAACGCAAAGAATAGCTAACTTTTTGGGTAAAAGCATGCCCATAGAACCCTCGGCCCCACGCGGCCCAGACACCCCCCGAGAGAGCGGCCCGGACCTGCGGGCCTGGTTCGGGGACATCGACCTTTATCTGTTCGATCAACTGCTCAAAGGCCGCCTCAAGCCGCCCATGCGGATGCTGGACGCGGGATGCGGTACCGGGCGGAATCTTCCCTATTTTTTCCGGACCGGGTTCGATGTCCACGCCGCCGATGCCGACGAAGACGCCCTGGACCACGTGCGGGAAATGGCCGCTGAGCTGGCGCCGGACCTCCCCGCCGACCATTTCCGGGTTGAGAAGGTTGAGGCCATGACCTTCCCGGAGGGACATTTCGGCCTGGTCCTCTGCAACGCCGTGCTGCATTTCGCCGAGGACGAGGACCATTTCCAACGCATGCTGGACGGGCTCTGGAAGGTGACGGCCCCGGGGGGCATGCTCTTCATGCGCCTATCCTCGACCATCGGCATCGAAAGCCGCCTGACCCGCCTGGAGTCCGGCAAATACCGCATGCCCACGGGCGGGGAGTGGTTTCTGGTCAATGAGGCCAAGCTCCTGCTGGCCACGGAACGGCTCCATGGGGAGCTGGCGGAGCCCCTGAGGTCGGTCAATGTCCAGAACCTCCGGTGCATGACCACCTGGATCCTCCGCAAACGCAAGGTCTGATCGGCACTGGCGGGCCCTGGTGGGCCCGGGCCGGGCCCGAACCTGACCCCGATCCCGACACTTTTCACCCTCCCCGACCCGTAACCGGGACTTGACCCCCCCGCCCGGCGGCGCCCCGGGGCTCCCCAAAGCCCGGAGACCCAGGGTCAAGTTTCCAAAGCACTTGCCTCCGTCCCGGTTTAGTCCGATAATGGGGATGGGAGTTCCGGCTCCGGCGGTAACCCGCCGGGACCTGATGTGCGGGCGCGGCAGCAGAGGGGACTGCCGACTCGCCTCCCGAATTTTTATATTTGCCTAAACATCATGTACCAAACCCAACTGCTTAAAATCAAAATCCGCGCCGGCAAGACAGCCGCCGTGATCGAATTCATCCGCAGCCTGCGCGCCCGGAAAGACCTCGCCCTGGAAGCCCTGCGCCGTGAAGGCATGGTGGTCGAGACCATGTTCCTGGAACGCCGCGATGACGGCGACTATCTCTACTACTACGCCAAGGCCCGCGACCTGACCCTGGCCAACCAGGTTAACATGGAAGCTACCGATGCCCTGACCCTGGAAATCCGCAACTTCGTCGCCGAGACCTGGGGCCATATCGTTTCCCCGGAACCTTTGCTCGATCTCGATTTGATCCAGGAGGAAACCGCCGTCCGGACGCCCCCTCGGCGCAAGACCACCAAGGCTCCTTCCTCCGCTCCGGCGCCGCATGCCCTTGCGGGCTGAGTCCGCCGCTTTTCCCGCGGCTCCGGCCGCAATCCTTCCGCCTTCCACTTCCACCCCGGCCTGATCATGGACGACGCTTCCGCTTCCGACGCGCCTTCGCCCTTGGGCGATGGTCTGGAATGGAACGACGGATTCCAGGAAGTGATGGAACTGGTCGAGGAAGGCTGCCGCTGCCTCTTCGTCACCGGCAAGGCGGGCACGGGCAAGTCCACCTTGCTCCAGCAGATCAAACGCAAGATCATGCACAAGGCCGTCGTGCTCGCGCCCACCGGCGTCGCGGCCGTGCACGTGGGCGGCCAGACCATCCACTCCTTCTTCCGCTTCCCGCCCCACGTGCTTTTTCCGGAAGCGGTGCAGCGCCTCAACGGCAGCGGACTCCTGCGCAAGCTGCAAACCGTCATCATCGACGAGATCTCCATGGTCCGCGCGGACATCATCGACGCCATCGACATGCATCTGCGCCGCTTCGGCCCGGAGCGGCATCTGCCCTTCGGCGGGGTGCAGATGATTTTCTTCGGGGACCTGCACCAATTGCCGCCCGTGGTTTCGCCCCATGAAATGGAGGCTTTCCGCACGCTCTACGAAAGCCCCTGGTTCTTCAAGGCCCACGTCTTCTCCAAGCAACCATTCGATCGCGTCGATCTCAAGAAGGTCTACCGGCAGAAGGAGAAGCGTTTCATCTCCCTGCTCAACATCATCCGTTCCGGCGAAGTGGAGGAAGAGGATCTGGAAGCGCTCAACGTGCGCATGGACAAGGCCTTCCAGCCCGAGGAATCCCTGCCCACCATCACCCTGACCTCGACGAATGCCACGGCCGATCGCGTCAACGCCCGCAAGCTGGAAGACCTTCCCGCCCATCTGGCCCTGTACGCGGCGCAGGTGCAGGGAGAGTTCGAACCGCGCCTCTATCCCACCGATGAACCGCTGGGACTTAAGGTAGGGGCGCAGGTGATGTTCCTCAAGAACCACTCCGCGGGCAACTGGGTCAACGGCACCCTGGGAGTGGTGGCGGCCATGGATGCCGACGCCATCTGGGTGCACATTCCCACCGATTCGCACAAAGGCCGGGAGCTGCGCGGAGGCAACGTCGATCCCCATGCGGGACCCCTGGGCGCGATGCGGGTGGAAAAAGCCTTCTGGGAAAGCGTGCGTTACGTCCTCGATCCGGAAACCGGCCGGGTGGTGCCCAAGCCCGTGGGCCGCTTCACGCAATTCCCGCTCAAGCTGGCCTGGGCCATGACCATCCATAAGAGCCAGGGCAAGACCTTCGAACGCGTCATCATCGATTTGGGCCAGGGCGCATTCGCCCACGGCCAATCCTACGTGGCCCTGAGCCGGTGCACCACTTTGGAAGGCATTACCCTGCGCCGGCCGCTTTCCGGCCGCGATCTGATGCTCGATCCGGAAGTGCGCGAGTTTCTGGCCTGAGCGGCCGCTAACTTCTCAAGCCGCCTGCTGGCCAATTTCCCCCGCCTCCCGGATAATTCTGGGATGCCCTTGCCGATTAAATCCAATGGTCCCGATGCCCCGTCCCCGGGTATTGCCTCCCCCGGGACATTGGGGGTCATCGTCGTCTGCATCCTCTTCCAGCTCGCGGTCTGGCGCGACCAGGCCGCCCATGCGAAGGCGATCTCCATCCTGCGTTTCGGATCCAGCAGTTGCGCAACGGGGCGGGCCCAGATCCATGCGTTGGAGATGGCGGAGGATTACGGCATCCTGAAGGCGGCGGGGATGCAGATCGATCGCGATGCCGTAGCGCGGGTACGGCTGGACAAGATGAAGAAGGCCAGCCTGGTCCATCGGCTGTCCCTGGTAGCCGGCGACTTCAACCCGGTCAATCTCGCCACCTCCCTGTTCACCCATGTCGATTGGCTGCATCTTGTTTTCAACCTGTGGTTCCTGTTCCTGGTGGGCGCGGCCATGGAGAAACACTGGGGGACGGGTCCATTCCTGGGAGCCTACCTGGCTTGCGGTCTGATCGGAGAAGTGGCTTTCCTGATCTGCAACCGCGGGGGAGGGACGTTCCTGGGCGTGTCCCTGACCGGAGCTTCCGGCGCCATCGCGGGAATGATGGGCGCATTCGCGCTCACCCGGGGTAACACCAAGATGACTGTGGGAGGCGCGTTCGGGATCGGGCGTCGCACCGAAGTTTCCGCGCGGCTTTATTTCGGCACTTGGGCGGTCGGGCAATTCGTGGATGGATTCCTCCTGGGCGGGCACAGCGGCGGCGCCGCGGTTTCCGCTCTTCTCGCCGGCTGTCTGGCGGGTCTGGTCATGGGTAAATTCATCCCCGGCGCGGGATCCTCCCAAGGACTGGTATTCCTGGGCGCGCCGTTTGGCGCGGACGGGAAACCCGCTTCCCGCAGGGTTTGAGTGCGCCGCGGTCGCGCCGCTTTTATATTGCGTCTGCATCCGCCCCTGGTAGAAATCCGAAGAATCTTTATACCTTTCCTTCGCGCGCTCAATCGGAAAATTCGCTGAAACCGGAGGACGGATGAAACTCGGGATATCGCTTGCTTGCCTATGTCTGTTTCTGCTTTCCTGCAAGGATTCCGGCAACGGCCCCGATGCCGTCGATGCCGGTGAATTCAAAGCGGACTTCAAGGTCGGGGAGAAAAGGCTTCTCCTGCTCGAATATGCGATGCAGGGGAAAACCTATGGGTTCGATCTCTTCAACCTGGCTGAAATCGAGATTGAAAAGGACACGCTTTTCCAAGGCCTGACGGGAAAAATCGTAAAATCCACTTTATCCCAATTCTTGCCCGAATCGACTATTGTGAACGAATACCGCAAGATGCTGGTGCGCAATGGCGACAGCCTCTTCACCTATCATTTCACCGGCGACGGGCTGCCGTCTCCGTTCCTGTTCGGCCTGGTCAAAAGAGCGGGGTATGACTCTTCGGTTTTCAACGATAGGACCCTGGACCTGGTCTTTCCGTTCGCCGCGGACAAGCCATGGCAGATCCGTACCCCGGATGATACCTCCGGCGCTCTTCCCCTGGAAAAAGAATGGATCGGCAACGACACGGTGGCGTTCGACGGCAAGCGGTTCCGGTGCGATGTTTTCCTCATGCATTCCTTCGTTCCCGTCAAATCCTGGATCGCCTCGGTAGGGCTTCTGAAGGCTGAAATCGATTACGGCACTTCCTATTTCACCGATTCCCTGGGCACGGTCGTGGATTCCGCCGAAAATACGGAACGCTACGAGTTGTTGGAAATCAATCCTTCGCCCTCCGCTATCGCAACGGCCAAGGAAAAGTACCGGGCCATGACGAAGGAGCATATGCCCTAGGTCCAGCCCTAGGGACTTCCGCCTTCGCCTCCACGGGGGCCCCGCCGAGCATCTTTTCGATTCCCACTTGATCTGGAAGGCGCGGATCGGATTCAGGGCGTTGGAAATATGAACGACTACGACTAGGCTTTGCGGATCGCGTCCACCGTATAGAGGGCCAGGGCGGCCCAAATCAATCCGAACGACATCGCATGCATACGCGTGAACGGTTCGTGGAACCAGACCACCGCCATCACCAGTTGGATGCTCGGACTCAGGTATTGATAGAACCCCAATGTCGACAAAGGCAACCGGCGCGCGGCTCCGTTGAAAAAGAAGAGCGGCGCCAGGGTGATCGCTCCGGTGCCCAGCAACAGGAACGTGGGCGCGGCCGCGGAGGCGAAAGCCTGGGGAGCGTGATGCCAGGCCAGCCAGGCCAGGTAAAGCGCCGCCACCGGGGTCAGCCACAGGGTTTCGATGGCCAGGCCGGTCAGGGACTCCACGCCCAAGCGTTTCTTGATATAGCCGTAGAGGGCGAAGGACAGGGCCAGTCCCAAGGCCACCCAGGGCAATCCGTCATGGTGGAAACCCAGGATGACCACGCCTAGTCCCGCCAGCGCCACGGCCAGGATCTGGATGGGCGACAGTTTTTCCCGCAGGATGGCCACGCCCATGCCCACGCTCATCAGGGGGTTGATGTAATAGCCCAGGCTGGCCTGCACCAATTCCCCCCGGTACACCGCATAGATGTAGATGGACCAATTGCAGCCGATGAGAACGGCGCTCAGGAGCAGCAGCATGCGCTTGCGGCGGTCGGCCAGCACTCTCAGGAAATCCGGCAAGCGCTTAAGCGCGGCCAACAAAAGCAGGATGGTGACCGCGGACCAGATGACGCGATGGGCCAGGACCTCGCCGAGAGGTATGCCGTGCAGGGCCTTCCAATAGATGGGAAGCAGGCCCCAAAGGGTGTATGCCGCCAAGGCATACAACACGCCGCTACGGGATTCGGGTTTTTTAGCTGAGGGATCCACGGAGCCGTAAAGATATTCTTTTATGGGCTCCGCCGGAGCGCGCGGGAGGGAATCCCGGGCCGGCCGCGGTTACTTGAAGTCGTGGATCACCCACACCGCGCCCGTGGGCGTGACGTAGATGCCGCAGCCCACCTGGGTGTGGCTGCCTTTGATGTTCTCGTAATGGCCGCCTCCGGGGCCTTCCGCCCACATCATCTTCGCGCCCTCCGCGACCACGGCGGCCACGGTCTTGTAGCTCTTGAGGGGCCAGCCGGGAATGGCGTTCTCGGCATCGGAGGGGACCGCGTACTTGCTGTAGGCGCTGAAGTGGCCATGGGCCACGTTGCGCTCGGCATCGTAGCGGGCGCCCTGATCGGCGAAGGCCTCCAGGCTCTTGGACCAGGTCACCGCCTTGGCGCCCACCATGGCCCGGTAGGCGTTGATGGTATCCAGGCAGAGCTTTTTTTCCGCGGCGTACATGGCCGTGTCCGTGGCAGACGCGGCCAGGGTGAGCGAAATGCTTTTCGCGGTGGGGGCGGCCTGCGGAAAGGTTTCCGTCCGGTAATGCGCCATGGTGACGATCAGGTTGTAAGCGGCCGCCGGTTTCGACAGGACTGGCGGAGGAGGGGGAGTCCGATCCGCATCTGCGGCGGCGGCGATCCGGGTGCGCGGCGCATTGGCCAAGGGAAAAGTCTTGCCGGCGGAAGCGTCCCCGATGGGGGCGGACAGCAGCAGGGTCGCGGCGACGTGGCGTCCGGAAGCGGCGCGGCCGGTCAGAAGATAGCGATCCGGAATGGCGCCAGCGGAGAAGACCCCGGAGAAGGGCGCCTGCGGTTTGGGATCGGCATAGAAGGCCGCGGCCAATCCGTTCCCGGAAAGGGTGAAGCTGCCATCCGCGCCCGACTGGCCGATCACGTCGCTGCCGTCCACCTTGATAAGGGCCCAGGGCACGCCGGCGCCGGTCTCGTCGATCACTTTTCCGGAATAGCCGATGGTTTCGGCGCGCGCGGATACGGTACATAGGAAAGCGAAAACCAGGACGCTGTGAAGCGGGGAAATCGTCATTTTTTCGCAAAGCTTTTCAAGGGCGCTATACATGAGCAGCCTCCTTTGACGGAGAGTAGCCTAATGGATTTGGAAAACCTGCGCCCGGTGCCGTGTAAACGGCGCGGGGTCAACCTGTTCTGAGTATAGACTCCAGAAACGGAGAAATCAATCGGAAACAAAGCGCGGATTTCCGCGCATTCGCGGGGGGATCGGAACTAATCGAGCCGCTTTAACTTGCGGGCGATTAAAGAATCCAATGCGAGCAGACCGGGTCCGGATACGATGAGCCATGCCAGCAGCACCATGTAGAGATATTCGGAAAAGCCGATGAGGTCCGAGAAGCCGTGAAGCTCGGACTTCTTGGCGGTGGCGATGGCTACGAACATGATGATGGTCAAGGGAACCGAGGCGATACGGGTGAAAAGACCGGCCAGGAGGAGCAGGCCGCCGGCGAATTCCGTGGTGGCCACCAGGTGGGCATGGAAGGCGGGCGCGGGAAGCCCCAGATCCGTAAAGAAGCCGGTGACCTTGTCCAGATGATGGAGCTTGCCCCATCCGGATTCCACGAAGACCCAGCCCACCGTGATGCGGGCGATGAGCGGGGGGAGCCATGCGAAAAAGTCCAGCAGGCCGCGGATGCGATTGATGATTTGCGCCAAAGCCGTCATGTCCGGTATCCTTCCGATTGGAACGCCCAAGATAGCAATCGGAGGGTAGGTCGCCGCGGGTGCGGCGACGTTACGGTATCGGATCGATTTTAAAGGACAGGATCGATTCCCAGCGTGCCCGTCAGGCTTTCCAGATAACTGGAGCGTCCCGCGGCCTTCAGGCTCTTGTCCGCCATGGCCAACCTGCGGTTCAGTCCCAGGCGGTTGGCGGCCGGGCGGTTGCCGTCCGCGCCGATGAAGTCCTTCAGGTAATCCCGATGGCGGGACCAGAGATCCTTGTCCTTCTCCTGTTGGCGCACCAGGCGGGCCCGGTACCAATCCGACTTGAGCATTTCCGCGGCGGTGAACATCTTGCGGAGTTCCGGGCTGCCCAGGGTGCGGCCGTGCCAGGATCCTTTGGCCATGATATGCAGCAATGCCTGCAGGGGCGGGCACGCGCTTTCCACGCTGCCGTCCTCGAAGTAGAACTGCGCGGCGGCGCGCTGGGCCTCGGCGATGTTCTCCACGCCGTCGGCGAAGTCCTGCGCGTTCTGCAATTCCGGTTCCAGCATGTCCTGCGGGAATACGGCCAGGGGATCCGAGAAGATGCGGCCCAGGTAGGCGTGCACGAAGCGGGTGTTGATTCGATACCCAAGGCGCCCGGCGGGGATCACCTTGCCTTTTTTTCCCTTGGGCTTGATGTCCGTGACCAAGGAGAGATACCCGCCTTCGATGAGCTTGCCGGCGTCGCGTTCTTCCGGGGTCATCCGGCACCACAGTTCCGGGAGCAGCAGGCTCATGTCATGATCCACCCGGTACTTGCCGCCGATGTGGCCGGCGGGAGTCGAGAAAATCTTCAGGTCCGTGAGGATGAAGGACACCATGGCCGCGTTGAGATCGGCGGTGGGCCACAGGGCGTTGAACGGTCCCTTGGTGAGGGCGCCTTCCGATCCCGCGCCCGTGGTGGACGGGGATTTGCCGGTGGGACTGGCGATGAAGTCCATGAAGGCTTCCGGCAGTTCCTGGAAATGCAGGGGATTGTAGACGGCCAGGGGCTTGATGCCGGCCTCCCGATCGGGCGGATTGTTGCGCCGGCCGATGAGCACCGCGTCCACGGGGCTGGCCACGGGCGCGTCGGCGGCGAGCTTGCGCTGGAGCCGGATGCCGGTGTGGGCCACGAACACGGACCAGGGATCGACCAGATCGGGACGGTTCTGCAGGTAACGCACGTTGGCGTTGGGCTTGCCGTCGGTCATGCGCGGCCGGGAGGTGCACACGAACCAGCCGAAATCCAGGGCCGAGGCCCTTTCCACCACCTGCCGCATGGGCGGCGTGTACTTGCCCATGTCGATGGCGTCCTGCATCATGTTGCGCGCCTCCTCCACGGGAAGCGGCTCGTAATTGGACATGAAATTGTTGGACTCGGAGAAGTCCTTTTCGGCCTGGCGATCCAATCCCGGAACGATGGCGTCGTCCGGCCGCTGGAACAGGCGGTACTCGCAATTCTGCACGTACTTGAGCGAGGCGGGGGTAACGGGCGCGGTACCCGGCTTCTTGCCGTTGCCGTTCAAGTGGGCCGCGGCGGCGCGCGCGGGCATGGGCAGCACGGCGGAGACGGTGATGTCGTCCTCCACCTGGAGCTTGTAGGCGGGCACGAAATCCGTGCGCAGGCGGAACACGCGCCAGTTGCCGTGCTCCTCGGTGCCCACCTTCAGGTAGCTGGAGACCAGGCGGCGATGGTGGAAGCTCAGCTCATGGCCGGGCCGTCCGTCCACGACGTCCACGGAGAAATGGGAACGGATGTCGTCGCCCCATTCCGGACGGTAGAAGCGCTTGATGGTGAAGACCAGGGACCGCACATGGGGCGGGATTTTCCGCAGCCAGCGGTTGTATTCCTCGGTGTATTCGGCCGAAGGCGTCAGCAGGCGCACCACCGAGCCCAGGGAGCGGGTGGGGCTGAGGATTTCCCGGGCCAGCGCCTGCTTGGTCCTGTCCTTGGGCGGGACCTTGAAGCGGTTGCTGAAGTCGCGATGGATGATTTTCTCCGCGGCCTCGAAATCCTTGCCGAAGTCCTGGATGTAGAAGCTGCGGTACAGGATGGATTCCGCGATGGACTTGGAGATTTCGCTTTTGCCCCCGCCGGACACGGTGCAGGGCTTGTGGCACAACAGGCCTTCGGCCACCGTGCCGATCAAGCGCCAGGTGGGCGCATCCGGGTGTTTCTCCATGCGCACTTTGTAGCCGCTGGGATAGATGTAGACGTGATTGGGCAGCAGGCGCAGGGTTTTGGCCTTGCCGTCCTTGCTCCAGACGATCTTCTGATCCAGCAGGGACATCTCCGCGTCCTCGGCCAGGTAGATGACCGAAGGATGGCGCTTGTCCACGCCGTAGCCGTCCGGATGGATGGCCATGAAATCGCCCATCAGCTTCTTCACCTCTTTGAAGGAATATCCCTTCTGCCGGATGTAGGACGCGTTATGCTGGGTGAAATCGCCCAGGCTGTAGCTGGGGAAAATCAGGGCGCCGCCCGCATGCTCTTCTTCGCTGACGCCGCTCAGGTTGCACGCGAAGCCGATCATGGTCTTCACTTCTTTTTTGCAATACCCGAAGTAATTGTCCGCGATGATGGTGAAGATGACCCCGTCCTTGGACGTGATGGTGGCCTTGAAGGCCTTGCCTTCGTTGTAAAGTTCCGCGGGGTCGCTCCAGCACATGCCATGCTTCTTCTGCAGGGGCGTGGCCTCGGAAACGTTGGGCAGCCCCAGATCCTTCTTGCGCACCCGCGTCAGGTGCGGGGCCAGGATGACGCAACCGGTGGCGCCGGTGAAATGCTCCGGATCCAGTCCGGCGTCGTTCTCCGGCAGGTAGGGATCCCCCGCGTTGCCGAAGATGGATTCCACGAAGTCCAGATTGGAGACCAGGCTGCCGGGAGCGAAGAAGCGGATCTCCATGTCCCGGTATGCGCGCAGGCCGGGCACTTCCGGGCTGACCAGCGGGCGGATGAACAGGGAGGTGAAGACGCGCGCGGGCCGCTTGAAGCCCGTGGTGAAAGGGAGTTCCAGGAGGCTGGCGGGCGGGTTGAGGGCGTTCCACAGGAGGCCGGCGAAGGCGACCTTGGGCACGGCCTTTTTGTCCGCGGCGATGGGCAGTCCGCCTTCGCAGACGTGGAAGGTGCCTTTGGTGGTGCGCTTGTCGGTGGCCGGATTGTGCAGCACCCCCTGGGTGGTGCGGTAGGACTTCACGTATTCGGACTCGAAGGTGTCCCCTTCGGCCGGGATGGACAGGGTGCGCGCCAGGCCGTGGAAATCCATGTGCAGGGTGCGCAAGGGCAGATCGAGGCGGCCGGGAAGGGGTGTGTCCGCGAAGTGCATGTCCAGGAAGGCCTGCAGGCGGGCATCCAAGGGGCAGAGCGGTTGGGGATAGCCGCGGAACTTCTCCTGCAGCTTGCGGATGAGGTCGGCGGTATGGGCCATGAAATCCGGGCCGTGGCCGTTGACCGGGAGCTCAAGGCCGGTGGCCATCATCTTGAGGCGGATGACCGGAAGGATTTTTTCCGAATCGGGCGCCACCGATGCGCCTTGATCGAAGCCCAAGCGCGTTCGCGAATGCGTTGTATTCATTCTTCCTCCGTCTCCACCTGCAGATTCATGTCCATCCGGAATCAAAGGCTCCGGCCCGCCCGCGTTGCACAGCAAGCGGAAGCCCCCCGCGAGGTCGGAAATATAATTCCGCCGTGCCCGTTCCGCGAAGCCAAATACCGGCGCCGGCGGCCCGGTTCCGCGCGGCTTTCCTCAAGTTTCCCCAGGCCCTCGTACACGCCGGTTGGAAACGCCCCCGCGGGACGCCCGGCTATTGCTGGAATTGGTGTTGCGACTGCGTATCGAGGGCGAAAAAGGTTTCGAAGATGCCTTCGCCCACCTGTCCCAGGCCCGTCTGCAAATCGTCCAGGAACTCGTGCAGGCCCTGGTTGATGACTTCTTCCACGTTGGTATACGCCAGGTTCGCGCGCAGGCGGGCCACGGTCTTCTCGGCATTGTTCCGGAAGGAGCCCATGGGCGTGCCGGAAAGGCTCAAAAGGCATTCTTCCGCATGCTCCAGGCAGTACAGGATGGCGCGGGGGAACTCCCGGTCCAGGACCAGGAAATCCACCACCTTCTCCGGGACGATGCGCCCATGGCGGCGCCGGAACATTTCATAGCCGCTCACCGAATGCAGGAGGGCGGCCCAGAGCAGATCGTCCACCACCGATCCCACGTCCGCGGGAGTGGGGAGCAGGATGAAGTATTTGACGTCCAGGATGCGCGAAGTCTGATCGGCGCGTTCCAGGTAGCGCCCCAGTTTGAGGAAATGGTATTCCTCGCCCCGGGACATGGTGGATTCCACGATGCCCTCGAACATGTAGCTGGCCGTGCGGATCTCGGTGAAGAAATCGTGGGGCGATTCCGCCGCGCGCCGGCGCGCCTCGGAGGAGTTCAGGTAGTGGTAGAACTTGTTGAGATGCTCCCAGGCCTCCAGGGCCAGGGATCCGCGCACCTGGCGGGCGTTTTCGCGCGCCTTGGTCACGCAGGATACGATGGAGTTGGGATAATCCTGATCGAAGGCGAGAAAGCGCATGATGGCCGCCCCGCGATCGCGCGCGGCCATGCCTTCCCCGTATTTCTCCAGGAACAACACCTGGTCCCCGGCCGCGGCCACCAGCGGCATCCACTGCTTGCCGGGATTGTTGGGTCCGTCCAGGGAGGCTTCCAGGCTCACGTCCACGTAGCGCGCCACGTTTTCCGCCCGTTCGATGTATCGGGCCATCCAGTATATGGAATCCGCCACCCGGCTCAGCATGTGGGTACGGCTTTGATCACGACGCCCGCTTCCGGCGCCTGGTTCGCGGCCATTCCGGCCACCGCGGTCACCGGTCCTTGCGACTGGCTTTGCCCGTTCAAGCTCTGGATTTGCGTTTCCGAAACGACGATGGGGGCCGATTGCGATTCGGGTTCCGTGGGCAGCACCCAGGTATCCTTGCTGCCGCCGCCTTGGGAGGAATTCACCACCAGGGATCCCTTCTTGAGGGCCACGCGCGTCAGCCCGCCCGGCATCACGTAGATGTCCCGGCCATAGAGGACAAAGGGCCTCAGGTCCACGTGCCGGCCTTCGCATTCCTCGCCCACGATCACGGGGGAGCGGGACAGGGACAGGGTCCGCTGGGCGATGAAGTTGCGGGGATTGTCCTTGATGCGATCGGCCCATTCGGCCAGGACCGCCTTGGTGGAGTGGGGCCCGATGAGCACGCCGTAGCCGCCTGAATCGTTGGCGGTCTTGATGACCAGTTCCGACATGTGCTCCAGCACGTATTGGCGTTCCTCCGGGACCCAGCACATGTAGGTGTCCACGTTGGGCAGAAGGATCTCCTCGCCCAGGTAATATTCGACGATCTTGGGGACGTAGGCGTAGATCACCTTATCGTCGGCCACGCCCGTGCCGGGGGCGTTGCAGATGGCCACCTTGCCGGCGCGGTATACGTCCATCAGGCCGGGCACGCCCAGCAGGGAGTCCGAGCGGAACGTGCGCGGATCCAGGAAATCGTCGTCGATGCGGCGATAGAGCACGTCCACGCGCTTGAAGCCTCGGGTGGTGCGCATGAAGAGGTAACCGTCCCGCACCAGCAGATCGCCGCCGGTGACCAGTTCCACGCCCATCTGCTGGGCCAGGAAGGAGTGTTCGAAGTACGCGGAGTTGAAGACGCCGGGCGTCAGGATGGCCACGCAGGGCGGTTCTCCGGAGCGCTGTCCCATGAACTGCAGCATGTCCAGCAGCCGGCTGGGATAGTCTTCCACCGGGCGCGGGTTGATGGCGCCGAAAATCTGCGGGAAGGTCCGCTTCATCACCTGGCGGTTGCCGATCACGTAGGAGACGCCGGACGGGCAGCGGATATTGTCCTCCAGCACGTAGAGTTTGCCGTCCGCATCCTTCACCAGATCGGTTCCGGTGATATGGCACCAGACTCCCCATGGGGGATTGAGACCCTGGCAGGCCTTGAGGTAGCCTTTGGCGGAGCGGATCAATTCCAGCGGGATGATGCCGTCGCGCACGATGCGCTGATCATGGTAGATATCGTCCAGGAAGAGATTCAGGGCGTGGATGCGCTGGCGCAGGCCCTTCTCGATGAATTCCCATTCCTTGGCTTCCACGATGCGCGGCAGGATGTCGAAAGGGAAAATCCGTTCCAGTCCCGCGTTGCTGTTGTAGACGTTGAAAGTGATGCCCAGATCGAGGAATGCCTTTTCGGCCGCCAGTTGCCGGCGATTCAGTTCCCCATCCGCCATTGTCGCCAGAGTCTGCACCAGGAAGTCCGCGGAGGGCCGCGGCTTCCCGATGGACTCGAACACCTCGTCGTAGAAGTCACCGGGATTGTATCCGTCGAGTTTCATAGCTGTCTCCCTGGGACACTTTTAGCAATTCCCAATCCATTCCGGTTTTTTGATGGGTTCTGGGCTGAAATGGCAGATTTGGGAGGAATGTCCGCTTTAAGGCAAGTATTGAAGTGACAATTGCTTACAATAATCCCGTTTTGTTCCTCAGTGGAATGTCTCTCCCCATGACAATTCCTTTCCAGGCCGGGTCCCTCCCTGCCGGCCTAGGGCCTTTCAAGTCAAGGCTTTGGCCCGGTGCCGGACCCGGAAACCGCGAATCCGGTTCCGGGTCCGGCCGGGGTTCTCGGAGTACTGCGCGCTACGGTAGCATACGAGTTACTGTGCCGCGTTGACAGGTTTCCGGACCCCAATGGGAAGGAATCATGACAAAGCGGGCGAATGGGTCGCGTTTTGTCTATTTGTGTTTCCCTTTTTCCGGATTTGGGACCGCATCGGCATGCGATTTTCCGCGCCGATTGGCGATGCGGGCCGTGGCATGGATTTCGCGAATTCAAATCCCGCAGAAGGAGAATCCATCCCATGAGCTCGACGCAAGTTAACAACGCCATCAAGGCTTTCGCCTGGGGACTGGCGGCATCAGTCGCAATCGCCGCCACACCGGCTACCGCGGGCGGTTTCGCCGCGCCGGACATCCAGGTCCTATACGGAGCGGATCAAGGCGACTTCTTCGGGAGCGGCATTGAAGGAGGCAAGCTCTTTCCGATGTTCACCATCGAGTTGGCGAACGGCTGGAGCTATGGCGATAACTTCTTCTTCAGCGATATCAACCAAGGCCCCCAGTATGACACGACTAAGGCCATCTCCAGCTATAGCGAAATACATAGCCGGTTGAGCGCCGGCAAGATATCCGGCAAGGACATGTCGTTCGGCCCCGTGAGCGACGTATTGCTGGCCGGGGAAATCGATTTGCCCTCCTCGTTCACTCCCACCTATTGCTACGGCCTCGGATTCGATCTGAAAATCCCCGGCTTCGCGTTCGCGTTCGTGAACGTCTTCCTGCGGGATGAGGTGAGCACCAAAGGCGTGAGCTTCCAGATCAATCCCGTGTGGATGCTGCCGCTCTCCGCCGGGCCCGTCAAAGGGGTTTTCGGAGGCTGGGTCGACGTGATGTCGGGAGAAGGTCCCGACCAGGATTGGTGGTGGCAGGCGCAGCCCACCCTTTTGCTGGACGTCGCCAACTTCTGGGGCTCTCCCAACAAGCTGCTGATGGGTTGCGAGTACGAGTACTTCCACAATTTCCTCGGCATCGGCCAGGGGGACGTGAACCATCCCCAGTTCGTCGTGCAGTGGAACCTCTGAGCCGGACGGAATCCGCCGGGCCAAGGGCGAGCTGATATGAACGTCACCATGCGGGGCATCACCAAGCGTTTCGGCGACATCGTGGCGAACGATGGCGTGGACGTGGACGTGAAAGCCGGCGAAGTCCTGGCCCTGCTCGGCGAGAACGGCGCGGGCAAGAGCACGGTGATGAAGATCCTCTACGGGTTCTACCGCGCCGACAGCGGCGTCATCAGCGTGGACGGAAAGCCGGTCACCATCGCTTCGCCCAAAGAGGCGATGGCTTTGGGGATAGGCATGGTGTTCCAGCAGTTCAGCCTGATCCCCGCCCTGAGCGTGATGGAAAACCTGATGCTCGCCTATCCCGGAACCCCGTGGTGGCTGCGGCGGAAATCCCCTCTGTGGGACAAGATGCTGGAGCGCCTGGCAAAGATGGCGCCGGATATCGATCCCAAGCGCATGGTGCGCGATCTGGCGGTGGGGGAGCGGCAGCTCATCGAGTTGGTCAAGGTCCTGAATCAGGAGGCGCGCCTCGTCATCCTGGACGAGCCCTCGTCGGTCCTCACCCCCACTGAGACCCGAAGGCTCTGGGAACAGGTGCGCCTCCTCTCCGGAGCCGGGCATGCGGTGGTGTTCATCACCCACAAGTTCGAGGACGTGGAAGCCTGCGCGGACCAGGTGGCGGTGATGCGGCAAGGCCGCCTGGTGGACTCGGTTCCCGCCGCGGGAAAGAACGTGAACGATTTCGTGCGCCTGATGATGGGTCACGGGGATTTCCGGGAAGCCAGTCCCTTGCCTCCGCCTTCGGGGACCGCGCCCTGGCTGTGGGTCAAGGGGCTGGCGGCCAAATCCGGATCCTCCCAGGTGAGCGACATCGATCTGAAGCTGGTCTCCGGGGAAATCCTGGGAGTGGCGGGCGTGGCCGGCAACGGCCAGTTCCTGCTGGCGGAAACCCTGGCGGGACGCCATGTTCCCGAAGACGGCGAGATCCTGTTGGACGGCGAACCTTTGAGCCGGGAGGCGGGCTTTCTACCCGACGACCCGCGCGTCGCCTATATCCCGGAGCAGCCGGCCGTTAACGGCGTGGCGTCCGATCTCGATCTTTCCGTGAACCTGGCGCTTAAACAGATCCGCACGCTTCCCTTCTTCCCCGATTGGAAAGCTTTGCGCAAGACTGCGGAGGAATTGATCCAGCGCTTCGACGTGCGGCCTCCCAATCCCAGCCTTACGGCGGGCAGTCTTTCCGGCGGCAATGTCCAGAAGCTGGTCATCGCCCGGGAACTTTCCGGCAAACCCGCCTTCGTGGTCGCCTGCTATCCCACCATGGGCCTGGACCTTTCCGCCTCCAAGGCCGTGTACGAAGCCCTGTTCCGCCACGCCGCGGAAGGCGCCTGCGTCATCTGGATTTCCGAGGACCTGGACGATCTCCTGCAATACGCCCATCGCATCGCGGTGCTGTCCCGGGGCAGGATCGTGGGCGTGCTGCCCGCGGCCGAGGCGGACCGGGAACGCGTGGGCCTGCTCATGACCGGCCACGGCGGCGAAGGCGATCGGACCATGGCGCGCGCGGTTTCCGCGGCGCACGCGGTTTCCGCGACGGGGTCGGTATGAGGTCGCCCACCGCATGATCGTTCCCCTGATCAAGGAGCCGCCCAAGCCGGCGGCGCTCTTCAAGCAGCCCTTCCGCATTCCCGGACTGACGGTGATCGCCGCGGCCCTGGGTTTCCTGCTGCTCGGATCGATTTTCTTCCTTATGGTGGGCCAGCCTCCCGTGGCCACCTTCTGGGCCATGATCAAGGGCGCATTCGGCGACGGTTATTCCCTCTCGGAAACCCTGGTCAAGACCGCGCCCATCCTGCTCTGCGGCATCGCAGCCGCGCTGCCGGCCCGGCTGGGGCTCATCTCCGTGGGCGGGGAGGGCCAGCTCTATTTCGGCGCCCTGTTCGGCACGGGCCTGGTGCTCGCCATTCCCGGGGCGCCCATGTATGCCATGCTGCCCCTAATGCTGGCGGCTTCCGCCGCGGGCGGCGCCCTGTGGGCCCTGATTCCCGCCTTCCTCAAGGCGCGCATGAACGTGAACGAAACCATCACCACCTTGCTGCTCAATTACGTGGCCTCCCTGTTCGTGGATTTCCTGGTGTACGGACCCTGGAAGGATCCCAACAACCTGGGCTGGCCCGCCACCATCAATTTCCCCGCCGCGGCCAAGCTTCCCGCCCTGTTCGGCACGCGCGCGCATATCGGGCTCATCTTCGGCCTCATCGCGGCCGTGGCCTTGTACGTGCTCACCGCGCGCACCCGCTGGGGCACCTGCCTGCGCCTGCTGCGCAGCAACCGGCGCGTGGCGGAGGGCATCGGCCTCAGCTACGGCAGACAGGCCATCCTGGTGGTATGCCTGGGCGGCATGCTGGCCGGCCTGGCGGGGATCTGCGAGACCTCGGCGATCCAGGGACGTCTGCAATCGGGTATTTCCAACGGCATGGGCTTCAGTGGATTCCTGGTGGCGTGGATGGCGGGCGGGGATTTTCTGCGCATCATCCCCCTTTCGTTGTTATTGGGCGGCCTCCTCGCCAGCGGGGACAGCCTGCAATTGTTCGCGGGCCTGCCGTCCTCGGCGGCGCTGGTCCTGCAGGGCGTCCTGTTCGCCAGCGTGCTGGCGGCCGGAAGCCTGAAGGCGCGCAAGGGGGGCGATCGTGTCTGAGTTCGATGCGGCCCTGGGCGGATTCCTCATCTCGGCATTGCGCAGTTCCACGCCGCTGTTGTGGGTGCTGCTGGGGGAGATCCTCACGCAACGCGTGGCGGTGGTGAACCTGGGAGTGGAAGGCCAGATGCTGGCGGGCGCGTTGGCCGGCTTCGCCGCCACTCTGGCCACGGGCAATCCCTGGATCGGCCTCATCGCCGGCGTGGCCGCCGGTATGGCGCTGTCCTCCCTGCACGGGCTCCTATGCGTGGGCCTTAAGGCCAATCCCTTCGCCAGCGGCCTGGCCGTGTGGATGCTCGGCTTCGGCCTGAGTTCCTTTTACGGCATCCCCTTCGTGGGCCAGAAGATCAACGGCTTCAAATCCATGCCCCTGGGTTTCCTGGAACGTATTCCCGTGATCGGAACTCTCGTCACGCAGATCACTCCAACGGTGGCCATGGGCATTCTGGCCTCGCCGCTTTTGGGCTGGTGGCTGTACCGCACGCGCACCGGGCTTTCCTTCCGCGCGGTGGGGGAGTCCCTCTCCTCCGCCAAGGCGCTGGGCCTCAAGACCGCGTGGGTGCAGGTGATGGGCATCATGGCGGGCGGGGCCTTTTCCGGAATGGGCGGCGCCGCCCTCTCCGTAGACTATACGCGCAACTGGGTGGAAGGCATGACGCAGGGCCGCGGCCTGGTGGCGGTGGGCCTCGTCATCGTCGCGCGCTGGAACCCGTACCTGGCCATCCCGGCCGCCCTGCTTTTCGGCGGCGCGGAGGCCTTGACCTTGCGCATGCAGACATCGGGAGTCCCCATCTCGTCCCATCTCCTGCATACGCTTCCCTATCTCGCCTCTTTGGCCGTGCTGGTGCTCAGCTACTCGCGCGCGAACAAAGAAGGCGGAACGCCGGCCGGGCTGAGCGCGGTCTTCTCCCAATCCCAATGAACCTCCCTGGAAAGGAATCCACCATGGGTCTCGTCAAAAAAATCCTTCTCTCCGTCGCATGCATGTCCCTTGCGGTCGCGGTCGCGCATGGCGCCGGCACCAAGGTCGGATACATCTACGTGGGTCCCAAGAGCGACTACGGCTACAACTACGCCATGGATCAGGGCCGCCTGTACGTGGAGAAGAACATGCCCGGGGTCAAGACCGTAAGCTTCGAGAACGTGCCCGAGAACGCGGAAGTGGAGCGCGTGATGGAGCGCATGATCAAAAGCGGATGCACCATCATCTTCCCCACCAGCTACGGCTACCTGGATCCGGCCCTCAACGTGGCCAAGAAATATCCCAAGGTCACCTTCATGCACGGCGGCGGCTTCAAGACCGCGCCCAACCTGGGCACCTTCTTCGCCGGCATCGATGACGCCATGTACCTGGCCGGCATCACGGCCGGTTCCATGACCAAGACCAAGAAGCTGGGCTTCCTGGCCGCGCATCCCATCCCGCAGGTCTTGCGCAACATCAACGCCTTCACCCGCGGCGCCCAGTCCGTGGATCCCGCCATCACCACCACCGTGGTCTGGACCGGCACCTGGTCGGATCCCGGCAAGGAGGCCGAGGCCGCCAACTCCCTGGTGGACGCGGGCGCCGACGTGCTCACCGGACACGTGGACAGCCCCATCACCTATACCCAGACCGCCGAGAAGCGCGGCGTGATGGCCGTCGGCTACCACGCGGACGCGAGCAAGTTCGCCCCCAAGGGCTGGCTGGTGGGCGCGGCCTGGAACTGGGGCCCCATGATGGCCAAGATCGTCAAGTCCGTGCAGGACAGCACCTGGAAGCCGGAACATATCCGCGGCGATCTGATGGCCGGCGACGCGGGCCTCACCGCCTTCGGGCCTTCCGTGCCGGCCAAGGTCAAAGACCTGGTGTTGGCCAAGGAGAAGGAATTCAAGGCCGGCAAGACCAAGCTGTGGACCGGGCCCATCGTCAAGCAGGACGGCGCCGAGATCGCTCCCAAGGGGACCGAGCTGGCCATGGCCAACCTGGAAGGCATGGACTTCTTCGTCAAGGGCGTGGTCGGGACCGTGAAGTAGGAACAACCTGCACAGGGGGAGGGACGGCGCATGCAATCGGAAGCGATGTTGACACAGAGGGTACGTAACGTCCCGGTTTCCCGGATCAGGATCCACCTGGACTTCGCCGGCATCTGGAACCGGGGGGTATGGCTGGCGCCGCGCCCGGGCATCAAGGTCCGGGAGTTGTTCCAATCCGACGACGGCTACCGCATCAGCATGGTGCGCTATGCTCCCGGGGCCAAGGTCCCGGAGCATCTGCATACCGCCGACGAGCATACCTACGTGATCGAGGGTTCCGTGCGGGACTCGGCCGGCGAATATACCGCCGGTTCCTATTTGCTCAACCCGATGGGGTCGCGGCATGGCGTCTGGAGCGATCGCGGAGCGCTGGTGATCACCCATCGCCTGGGGCCCATCCGCTTCCTGAGCGGCTGGAGGCCAGGTCCGGAAGCCCCGCCGGAAGGCAGGGGATTTCCCGGCGATCGGCTGCCGCTGCTGATCAACACGGGCGCGGAACAGGGCGCGGCATGGGAACAACTGAGGCCGGGCGTACAGGTGATGTCCATGTTCGAAGGCGCCCCGGGAAACTACAAGACGGCCCTGGTGCGCTATCGGCCCGGTTCCGCCGTGCCCGCGCACATCCACTTGGGCGATGAGCACGTCTACATCCTTTCCGGCTGCCAGGAGGATGAGTTCGGCAGCTATGACACGGGCGCCTATCTCTACAACCCCATGGGCACCACCCATCGGGTCTGGAGCGAGGAAGGCTGCCTGGCCATGATCCATTGGCGCGCCCCCGTGCGGTACCTCTAGCGTGGGCGCGGCGCTTTGAGCGGAATGGGAGCCTTTCGGATAACCACCGGCCTGCAGGGCCCGGAAGGCGGCGATCCCGCTTGGAAAGAACTGCGTCCGGGCGTGCACATGCGGACGCTTTTCGCAGGCGGGCCGGGGGAATACCACGTGGAGCTGCTGCACTATCGACCCGGGGCCTACATGCTCCGGCACGAGCACCTGGGCGATGAGCATATCTTCGTGCTCCAGGGCAGCCAAGGCGACGAGCACGGAAATTACGGAGCGGGTTCCTACGTGTACAATCCCGCCGGATCTTTCCACGCCGTCCGCAGCGAAGAGGGTTGCCTGGTGCTGGTCCACCGGATGGCCCCCGTGCGCTTCACGGCTAAAGGTGAATAGCCGGAGGCCGCGCGGCCTTCCAGGCATGAACAAACGGTTGCAGGAGGAAATGATCATGTCGAAGTTCAAATTGCCCGCCGATCCCTATGAATGGCCTTTCGACGGCGCCGTGGAGCCCCGCAAGGTCGCCCTCATCGTCATCGATATGCAGGTGGATTTCTGCGGCAAGGGCGGCTACGTCGAAAGCATGGGCTATGACATCAGCCTCACCCGCGCCGCCATCGGCCCCATCAAGCGGACCCTGGATGTGGCGCGGAAAGTGCCCGGCATGATGATCATCCACACCCGCGAAGGGCACCGGCCGGAACTGGTGGACCTGCCCGCCAACAAGCGCTGGCGCAGCAAGCGGATCAACGCCGGCATCGGCGACCCCGGTCCCCAGGGCCGCATCCTGGTGCGCGGCGAGCCCGGCTGGGAGCTGATCCCGGAGTTGCGGCCCATGCCCGGGGAAATCGTGGTGGACAAGCCCGGCAAGGGCAGCTTCTACGCCACCGATCTGGAACACATCCTGCGCACCAAGGGCATCACCCATCTCATCCTGTGCGGCATCACCACCGACGTCTGCGTGCATACCACCATGCGGGAGGGCAACGACCGCGGCTTCGAATGCGTCATGATCACGGACGCCACCGCGGCCACGGACGTGCGGCACCATGAAGCGGCCATCACCATGATCGCCATGCAGGGGGGTGTCTTCGGCGCTACCATCTCCTCCGCGGACCTGGTAGCGGCCCTGGAACCGCTGGCGCTGACCCACAACGGGGCCGTGAAGGTCTGAGGGAAGCGGAAGTCTTGGTACGGAGAGACTAGGGGAAAGCCAGGGACTCGGCCAGCAGGCGGGTCCCGGAAGCGTTTTTCATTTTGACCCGGCAGACCACCGCGCCCGCGGCCGGATGGCCGCGCCGGAACGCCGCCGCATCCCATACGGCCCGCGCCGGTCCCGGTCCCGCTTGGCCCAGATCGTAGGCTGCCAGGAAGGCGCCGTCCGGGGAAACCACTTCCAGGCTCAGGGATCCGCGCCGGTCCAGGCTTCCCTGCCAAAGCGTGTTCGGCGGAAGAGATGCGCGCGCTGCTTTCGATAGCGCCGGCGCTTCCAGGCCCAGGGGCGCCACGCAGTATCCCGCTCCCACGAAATCCGTTCCGCTGATGCAGAAATCTTCCGGTCCTTGACCGTAGTGCGCGTCCATGAAGGCGCGGAAGGCGGCGGAGTCGATGCAATCCGATTTCAAGGACCAACCCCAGGCCACCAGCGCGAAGCGCGTGTCCATCACGGTGTCGCCCGCGATGACGAGGCGGTGCTTGACGGTGGCATCGCACAGGGAGTCCCGGGGAAAGGCGTCCGCTATGGCCTGCAGGCGGGCCCGATCCTGATCGCAGCTTCCGGCGGTATGGCAATTGATGAGCATGACCACGGCCCCGTGTTCCTCGTCGTGGAGATAATACCCGGGCGAGATCACCAGATCGTAGGATTTGAAATTGCCCCAGACGGGATAATGTTTCCCCGATGTGGGCGGATAGTGGGAGTAGGTAACGGGAAGACAATTGGGCACGTGCTCGCCGCCTTCCAGCGCATGCTGGACGGGGGTTGGAGCCTGGCATTCGCCCGGTTGGGCCCGGGCGGTGAGGGTGGTCAGGAGGAGTGCGGCGATGAGGTGTTTCACTCAGGATAAAATGGATAAATCCTTCCGGAATTGCCAGGGAGGGGGACAAGGCCGGGGGAACGGAGCATCCCCCGGCTTTTTCTTATCGGGTCAAGGAACGATGCGCCCCTGCGCGGGCCTGCCCTTGGCATGCCAGAAGGCCAGGTAGTCGCCGGCCTCGATGGGATGGCGGCCATGGATGGGGTGGTTGTAGAAATAGACCTGGCTCACAATCCCCTTGTCCTCATGCTCCAGGAAAACCACCGTCTCCGCGCGGATAAACTCGGACTCCATGGGCTTGGCCGGATCGAATCCCTCATACGCATCGATGACGGCATAGAAGGCTTCCGGATCCCGCAAGCGGATCAACCGGCCCCACACCTTGGGCGCATCCTCATGGGCCAGGGCCCGGTGGCGCTCATCCGCCTGGTAGCCTTCCGCCGGCCCCTCCACGTCCTCATCCTGTTGCAATGGAACCGCTCCCGGGTACTCGCCCAGATCATACAATCGCGCGTGGATGAATGCGCGCCCCAGGGAGGCGCCGGCCGCATGCATGGCCGCGTCCACGGCCTCGATGCCGGTGGTCAGCATCAGGCTTCCGTACGCGAACAGCAGATGTTTTGAGTCCGGGACTTCTGAAGAGCTCATACCTATGAAAATAACTCAATTCCCTTGGTTTGATAGACCCCGCCCCAGGAGCTACTTTTGGGCCCGAACTACAACGATTTCAACCGGAACAGCAGCCCATGACCGACTCCAAACAGTACGAAAACCCGCTCATCAAACGCTATGCCTCGGCCCGCATGGGTTTCGTCTTCTCGCCCCAGTTCAAGTTCCAGACCTGGCGGAAGCTGTGGATCCTCCTCGCGGAAGCGGAAAAAGAGCTGGGCCTCCCCATCAGCGAGGAACAGATAGCCGATCTCAAGGCTCATGAAAAGGACATCAACTTCGAGGAAGCGGAGAAGCGCGAAAAGGCCGTCCGCCACGACGTGATGGCCCACGTGCACGCCTACGGCCTGCAAAGCACCAAGGCCGCCGGCATCATCCACCTGGGCGCCACCTCCGCCTACGTCACCGACAACACCGATCTTATCCAGGCCCGCGCCGGCATGGACCTGGTCCGCCGCCGCCTCCTGCGCGTGGTGGCCGCCCTCTCCGCCTTCGCGCGCCAATACAAGGACCTGCCCACCCTAGGCTTCACGCATTTCCAGCCCGCCCAGCTCACCACCGTGGGCAAACGCGCCACCCTCTGGATCCAGGACCTGCTGCTCGACCTCGAAGAACTCGAGTTCATCGACAAAGGCCTGCCCTTCCTGGGCGTCAAAGGCACCACCGGCACCCAGGCCAGCTTTCTGGAACTCTTCGACGGCGATCATACCAAGGTCAAGGCCCTGGACGAAGCGGTCACCAGAAAGGCCGGCTTCGCCCGCAGTCTGGGAGTCTCCGGCCAGACCTACACGCGGAAGCTCGACTCGCGCGTCATGTCCCTGCTCTCGAACGTTGCGCAATCGCTCAGCAAGTTCTCCACCGATCTGCGCCTGCTGCAGCACCTCAAGGAAATCGAGGAACCCTTCGAAGCCGATCAGATCGGCTCCTCCGCCATGGCCTATAAGCGCAACCCCATGCGCGCGGAACGCATCGGCTCCCTGGGCCGCTTCGTGCAGGCCCTGGAAGGCAGCGTCGCCTTCACCGCCTCCACCCAATGGTTCGAGCGCACCCTGGACGATTCCGCCAACAAGCGCCTGGCCATTCCCCAGGCCTTTCTGGCCATCGACGCCATGCTCATCCTCGCCGAGAACATCTCCAAGAACCTGGTGGTCTATCCCAAGATGATCGAGCGCCACGTCCTGGCCGAACTCCCCTTCATGGCCACGGAGAACATCCTCATGGCCGGCGTCAAAAAGGGCGGGGACCGCCAGGACCTGCACGAAGCCATCCGCCGCCATTCCCTGGAAGCCGCCAAGCGCGTCAAGCAGGAAGGCCTCGACAACGATCTCATGGACCGCATCGCCAAGGACCCGGTGTTCGGCATGGACTCGCGGACCCTGGGCGAAGTGATGGACCCGGCAAAGTTCGTGGGCCGCTCCCCGGAGATCACGGAAGAGTTCCTCACCTGGGAAGTGGAACCGGTGTTGGCGAAGAACCCGGATTGGAAGACGCTTGATCAGGAAGACCTGCGGGTCTGAGCGGAGGATATGATGGCCGCCGGCGTCAAAGCGGGCGTATTCGTCTACGAAACCCATTTGTGCCGCAGCTTCCCGGGCGACACTCTTCCCGGATAACCCACCTAGCCTGGATCGTCCGGGCTATTTATATTTCACCTTCCTGCGTCTTCGATCCTGAAACACCCCCGAAAGGAACTCCATGAAGTGCCCCAAATGCAAAAGCGCGTTCACGAAAGTCGATTTCGAAGGCATCCAGATCGACCGTTGCCTGTCCTGCCACGGCATGTGGTTCGACGCCCTGGAGCTCAAGGACCTGCTCAAGAAAAAAGGCTCCGAAAAGCTCGACATCGGCGACCAGCGCAACTTCGAGAAGACCAGCCGCATCGAAGACTATGTCTGCCCCAAGGACGGTTCCCGCATGATCAAGATGGTGGACGTCAAGCAGAACCACGTCTGGTACGAATCCTGCGGCGTCTGCTACGGCATCTTCCTGGACGCCACCGAGTTCGCGGAACTCAAGGACCACTCCCTCATGGATTTGATCCGCTCCTTCCGCACGCCTGAGCGGAAAGCCTAGGCCGCCCTTAGGTCAGAGCCCGTAACGGGCGAGCTCCGCCGCCACCCGCCGCCCCTGATAGCGCGCCATCGTCAGGATGGATAGCATGGGATTGGCCCCGCATGAGGTGGGGAACACGGAAGAATCGCACACCATCAGGTTCCGCATGAAATGGGATTCCCCCCGGGAGTTCACCATGGAACGCCCCGGATCCTCTCCCATCTTGACCGTGGCCTGGCAATGGGCGGACGTGACGGTGGTCTGGTGCGGCGTGAAGAGAAGTTCCGAACAATGCACAGCCTCCTCGCGCGAGCGGAAGCGAGGGTAAGGCAAAGGCCCCAGCCGCTCCTCCGAAGGCAACAGCACCTCTCGCGCGCCGCCCGCGAACATGGTCTCCACCCCCGTCTTCGCCGCGAACCGCATCCGCCGCTTGTCCCCTTCCGTCAGGCGATAGCGGATGGAGGCCTTACCCTTGGCCGCGTCCCATACCACGCGGTTCTCCGGATCCACCTCATCGATCAGCATTGCTCCGAAGCCCGCCAGGCTGCGGTACTTCAGCAACAGTTCGAAATGCTCCCCGCCGAAACCCGGCAGCAGCACGGACCCGTACACGGGATGGGAGAAAAGGCATTCCAGGTAGAAGCCGTGGCTGCGATGGAAATGATCCGAATAGATGGTGCCGGAAATCCCCCGGTAATTCCCGATCTCATGATCCAGCACGCCCACGATGGGCAGGCTGGGATGCAGAATCAGCCCGCGCCCCAAGGTCCCGAACGGATCGGGATGGCCGGAACGCATCAACAGAGAAGGGGATTCCACCGCCCCGCAACACAGGATCACCAGCTTGCCCGCGAATTGGATCGGTCCTGGAGGCATCGCATTGGGCCTGGACCCGGGCGTGGTGGCCCGCACCGTTCCCACCGCTCCCTTGACCACCATGCCCCCCTGGGTCTTGTTCCATTCCAGCCGCTCGATATCGCAGTGATGCACCAAGGTCACGCCCTTGGCCAAGGCATCGGGAATGAAGGTAACGGCCGTGCCCTGCTTGCTATCGTACGCGCAGCCCTGGGCGCAGAAACCGCATTGCCGGCACTCGCGCATGTTCAACTCGAAATGCTTGGAGGAAAACCCCATCGCGCGGCAGCCCGTTTCCAGCACGCGATTGTTCCCGTTCACCTGATCGTCCGGCGGCGTATGCACGTTGATGCGCCCGCGCACCTGGGCCAGGCAATCCGCCATGTTCAGGTCCTTGACCCCGTAATCGTCCGTCCCCGGCTGGAAGGAAAATCCCTTCACCCCGAAATCCTTTTTCCAACCCTCCCACACGTCCCGCACCGGATCGAAACACAAAGCGATGTTCACCGTGGTGCCCCCGCCCACGCACTCCCCGCCCCGCACCGGAATCGATCCATCGCTGGTCGCCCGCGCGCCGCTTCCCGCATACAACGCATTCGCGTCCCATTCCCGCTGGGTGAAAAACTCCTTCCCGAAATGGCCGCCCTTTTCCACCAAAACGATCCGCTTGCCGGTAGCTTCCGCCAAAGTGGCCGCCAGCACCCCGCCCGCCGCGCCGGAACCGATAATCAGGATATCGCACTCCACGCGCCGCATGGCTTCAGCCCCGATCCGGAAAGGGCCCCTGATACCCGATGCTCTTCCACAACTCCGGCTGCGAATACGCGGACACCATGATCACGGCCTTGGCCGTGCGGTAGAACTGCCGCTTCAACCCGAACCCGCTCTGGGACCATAGCCAGAGATATTCCTTCCGGTCCGCGGGCTTCATCTCCGTAAAGCGCACCGCCCCGATGCCCTGCTTCTTCAAAAAGAAATCCAGCAGCTTTTTGTCCTGCGCGTTTTTCTGATCCAACTGCCTCTCGACCATTTCCGGATCATTGGCCGGATACGCCTGCAAGGCCCGCCGCTCCTCATCCCGCACGGCCCCCAGCGCCTCCGGAAACAAGGATGTCTCGTCGAACAGCATCAACCCCCGCCGCATGGGCGCCAGGCGCGCCTCCTGCTCCAGGGAAAACAAGGCGTCGAACCGCGCGAACATGGCTTCCCGGGAAAGGGGAAACTGCGGATGCCCGAAGGGAAGCACGGTTTCCAACAATGCTTTGAGGACGGGTCGGTATTCATCGGGCGAAGGCTCGGCCACCAGCAGTTTCGCCAACCGGGACTTGGCCAGCAAGGGTGCGCAGCCGGACAGGCCGGCCACCGCGGCCAACCCCATGCATGTTTTCAAGAATTCGCGGCGCGCCCTATCCACGCTTACCGCATTCACCACTTCAGTCATGGAACTTTGGACGCCGCAGGCCCTGGGCATTGTTCCTCCGGATCCGCTACCTTCGGGAGTATTTTCCCGATCCTCTTCAAATTCCCAAATCCGGTCCCGACACCACCGGTCGATGCGGAATGGGCCGGGGTCAAATCCCTACGGCCGCGCCCGCCCTGGAAATTGGTATTTTTCCCCAAGCAAATCCACGAACCGCGGTGCTCTATGGAAATCGGAAAATTCGGACTCCCGGGTAGCGGGCTCGGCAAGCAAAAAGCTCCCGAAAAAAAACCCGGCGCCTTCGGTCCGTCCCATTCCGGGCTGGGCCCGCTCCGCGGCCTTGGCGGCGGGGGCCGATCGTCCGGCGGCGGAGCGGCAGGCGCGGGAGCGTCGTCCCATGGACCCGGAGAGACAGTCTCACCGACCGGCGGATCGCTGGGCGCTTCCGCCAAAGCGGTCCCGGGACAGTCGGGCGGCTACGCGGGCGCCATCCAGAATCTCGCCGTAAAAGCGCCCGCGCTGTATAACAAGATCGCCACGCCCCAAATGCCTTTGAGCCATATGGTGCCGTGGGAAATGGATCTGCCTTCCCTGGCCATCCCCGTGGCGCCGGAAATTCCCAAGCTGCCCAAGGAAATCACCGTCACCCTGACGCCGCGCTGGAGCAAGGACAAAGCGTTCTTCAACGATACTGTCAACGCCATCGTGGAAGCCGAGGTCCCGCCGGCCTACTCAAGTCTCACGCGCCTGGAGATCCGCCTCTACGCCCTACAGCCCGGCGGCAAGCGCGAGCTGTTGCAAAGCAAGGACGCGTCCCTATCCGGAGGCACAGCCGTCTGCGAGCTGACTTTGTTCATCCCCGCCTTCAAGGAAAACGGGGAATCGCCCAAAGCGTGCGAATACGTGTTCACGGCCAAGCATGCCCATTCCAAGGAAACGGAAAGCCCCGCCCTCAAGGCCGAGGCCCGCGCCATGGGCTGGCTGCGGCTCAAGCTGGAGCTGGCCTACCAGGGTCCGTTGGCCAATCGCAAATGCATCCTCAAGGTGGGCGGCGAAAGCCATGAGCTCACCACGGACGATAAAGGCGTGCTGTCCAAGTTCATCCCCGCCGATTCCGCCACCGCGGAAGTCACCGTGCAACCGGATGGAACGCACCCCAAAGCCGTGAAGATGAATGTCGTCATCGAGAAGCTGGATCCGCCCGACAAACCCGAAGGCGCGCGCGATCGCCTGGACGCCATGGGCTACGGGCCCGGCGACGGACCGGACAAGCCGGACTTCCGCAAGGCCGTGGAAGAATTCCAATGCGACAACAGCCTGGACGCCACCGGCGACGTGGATGCGCCCACCCAGGGCAAACTCAAGGAAAGCTTCGGATGCTGACTCCGGCCCGCGTGCCGCTTGCCAAGGGCAAGGAATCCAGCCGCATCCAACTGCCCCTGCGGCCCATCGCCTGCTCCCTGCTACCCGATCACCATTTCGAATTCGACTCTTCCTTCATCCGTCCGGACGCGGGCGAGAGCCTGTCCCGCCTGGCGGCCAAGCGCAAGGTCAATCCCGGCAGCCCCATCACCCTTTTCGGCCACGCGGATCCCGTGGGCCAGGACGACTACAACAAGGGCCTCAGCGACCGGCGCGTGCGCGCCGTCTACGGCCTGCTGACGCGCGACGCCTCCATCTGGGAAGACATTTTCTCCCATCCCGCCGGCAACGACAACTGGGGCCAGAAGTCCGTCCAGAACATGCTCCTTTCCGCCAAACATGATCCCGGCGCCATCGACGGCAAGTCCGGCGCCAAAACGCGCCAGGCCACCCTCGACTTCCAGAAAGAGAAAGGCCTGGCCCAGTCCGGCTGGGCCGACCTCAACACTCGCAAGGCACTCTTCGAAGCCTACATGGACGCCCTCTACGGCACGGACTTCAAGCCCCTCGATCCCGTCCAGGACTTCCTGGCGCGCAAAGCGGACGGCAAAGGCAAAGGGGATTTCCAGGGCTGCGGCGAATTCAACCCCATCCTCATGTTCTCGCTCCAGGAAAGCAAGGACCTGGAGAAAGACAAGCCCAAGCGTAACACGGAGAATACCCCCAACCGCCGCGTGATCGCCTACCTCTTCGAACCCGGCACCGTGGTCGATCCCAAGCTCTGGCCCTGCCCCCGCGCGGGCGAAGGCACCTCCGCTTGCAAGGCCCGCTTCTTCTCGGACGCGGCCAAGCGCCGCTCCTTCCAGGCCCAGCGCCGCCAATACGAAAACACCCGCGACACCTTCGCCTGCCGCTTCTACGATATGCTGGCCGGGGACATGCCCTGCGAAAGCGTCGCCGGCGGCATCCCCACCACCCTCAGCATGCGCCTCATGGATCCCCGCGGCAAGCGCATGCCCAAGGATACGCCCTTCCGCGTCCACATCGCCGGGACCACCCGGGACGGCGCCCTCGCCGAAGACGGCCTCCTGGTCATGGACGACGTGCTCCTCCGCGACGTGGATCTGGTGGAATGGGGCAAGGACTTCCTCTCCGCCGAAACGGGCCCGGACGCGTCCAGCCGCCTGCGCCAGAAAATCACCAAGGACTTCCCCCGCCATCCTTTCGTCACCGGCTTCAAGTCCAACCCGTTGGGCGCCGACACTTTCCTGTTCCAATGCCGCCCCATTCTCGATTCCCGCAACGACGAGGTCGACGATCCCACCCAGATGGACAAGCGCCTCGGCAACATGGGCTACAAGGGGGATGCCCCCGTGGACGCGCGCCTGGACACCTTCCGCATCGAGTTCCGCCTGGAAAAGGCCCCGGACGAAGGTCCCAAGGTGGGACTGCGGGACGTCCACCGCGACGGCACGGAAATTCCCGATCCCCCGCCCGGCAACGGCGATGGGGAAGCCGATATCGGCCATCCCGAAGAAGACATCCCCACCCTCGAAGATCTCCAGTCCTAGGAACCCGAACGTCATGGCCGATCCCGCCGCCCCTCCCCAAGCCACGGCCACCGCGGTCCCGCCGGCCTTCATCACCGACCTCACCGAAACCGGCGAGATCGATTGGACCGACCGCAAGGTGAAGCTGTTCGATATGTCCTTCTTGGGCAAACGCTTCGGGACCAACAAGGATTTCCCCGCCAACGGCATCAATAAGGATTTGGCCCAACGTCTGGTGCGCGCCCAGACCGCCCTCTACGCCCTCGCCTACCAGGACAAGGTGGACGATCTCGCCGCAGCGGGGCAACCCGCCCCCGCCGCTCTCACCGAAGCCGAATTCCGCGTCTGGTGCTGGACCGGCCAGCAACCCGGCGACGTCAACCAGGTGGCGCAGGTCGATCTCCACGTGGGCATCAAGGACAAGAAGAATCCCAACAGCAAGCATGCCAGCGGCTCCGCCCTGGACATCAACGTCTTCGCCAACCCCTACATGCCCGTGCGGGACGGCAGCGGCACCCTGGGCGGCGAAATCCACAGCTCTCCCAAGGACGCCGCCAAGAAACCCATCTTCGACGCCCCCACCCTGCGCAAACTCCACGAAGACAAGCTCTGGCGCCCCGCCATGGTCATCTTCGATCGCGCCAGCATGCTTTACGAAGGCGTCCCCGCGGACCTGCACCCGGACCTCAACGGCGCCAACGCCGCCGACATGTACAAGCGCTTCCGCACCGCCAGCTATTGCATCGAATCCTATTTCCGCTTCGCCTTCAACCCCGTCCGCTCCAAGATCAACCCGCTCCAGAAAACCTTCGCCGAATTCAAGACCGAAATCCTCAACGAACTCTCGGACGGGTTCATCGATCCCAAAGCCGTCCACATCGACGGTACGCCCCTCGTGCCCGCCATCAGCGGCCCCAATCCGGACCCCACGCTCCAGGCCTTCTACGATCAGATCGTCGCCGACTACGCCTTCTTCAAGATGCCCATCGTCTCCGGAAGCGTCGTCATCGGCGCGGACGGATCCGTCTCCCTCCCCGGCAATGCCCAACGGGATCCATGCAACGCCGTCTTCAATGTCCGTCAGGAAGTATTCATGGAAATGGTCAAGATCCAGAAGCTCCGTTGGGGTGGAACCATGTTCGGCAAGGACAGCGGGGACACCATGCACTTCGACCTGAACGGCCACTTCATCGACGGCGAACAAGTCCCCTTCAAAAAAACGTAAAGGATCCGGACGGGCGTCCGGATCCCCTCCGCGCCATCAGGTCACCCTAGTTGGCGCAATCCAGGCACACCCAATCCACCGTCCCGCTCGACGTCCCGAACCGCTCCTTGGTGTACTTCTCGATATCGATCAGGAACCCCGTGGCCGCCGCATTCTTGGTGCAGCACCCGTTGCAATCCGAATCCGCGCACATGTCATACACCTTCACGTCAATCTGATGCGTGCCCTGGGTCAAGCGCAACGTCTTCAACCTGTACTTGGCGAAGTCCCGCTCATGCACCGCCGCGATGTTATTGGCCTTCACCCAGCTCTCCGGCTGCTTGCCGTCCAAAGCCGCGAACATGCCCGCCCACTGGCAGCCATTGTAGTTGATGCACTCATCGCTCCCCGGATCCGGATACGACGTGAACCAGGTCAGGTTGGCCTTGCGCGCAGTCCCGCCGCCGCCCGCCACCGCCGGCCCGGACACCTGCAGCCAATCGATGTTGCCGCCGCTCTGCCCAGTCGCCGTGGCCTGCACGGTATTGCTTCCCTTGGTCAGATTGGCATCCAGGCTCACCGTGGTCCACGTAGTCCACGAACCCGTGGGGGCGAATGCCAGACTGCCATTGACCACCGCGCCATTCACCTGCACGGACAAGGGCCGCGAGGCGGTCCCGCCGTTGGCAAAGCGGAACTTGAGCGAATACTTGCCCGCCTCGGCCACGGTAACGCTCCAGCGGATAAAGTCCCCGGACGCATTGATATAATCCGCGAACCCGGACCCGGTATATCCGGCCCGATTGACGGCCTTGACCGCCCCGGATAGCATGGCATCCTCCGCCTGGCTGGTCAGCGACACCGACAACGCCGAAGACAATTCATTCCGGGTGGCGCCCGCATCCGTGGCATTGGGGGCCATATTGTTGAGGCACGCCGTAAACAGCACCGGGGCCGCAAGGGCCGAGATCATGGCCATGGCCGCCAAGGGTTTCGCAACCCGGGTAAACGCACGGGAATGGCTGTCAAGACGCCGGATCATTCGATCGAGCATGGGAGCTCCTGGTTGGATATGGTATCAACACGGCAGGAATCCCCTGAGAGAAGATTCGTCCTTCTGCCGCCCCCGTTGACCTACCCAAGATAGCGCAGCCAAGCCGGAATGAGGCCTCTGCGCTGGCCGGAAATGCGGAACGAATTGGACCGGGATGCGGGCACGTGTTTGGAGAGGGGAAACACGAAAGGATAGAATCGTTTGCGGTGCCGCACGGTTCGCGGTTTGTCCTTGCATTAATGCCGATGCGGCGATTTGTTTTAATCTTAGGGCCACTGTTATCTCCCCCCTCATCTACGCCACATCCATCAAGGAGGCGTTATGCCTGACGTTGAAACCATTCCAAAACTGAAATCGCATTGGTTCCTGTTCGTTTTACGCGGCGCGGTCGCAATCCTGTTCGGAATCGCCATCCTGGCCTCGCCCTCCCGGGGACTGGCCGCCCTCGTCTACCTCTTCGGCATATATGCCATCGGGGACGGGATATTCGCCATCTTCCTGGGCGCGCCCAAGCGCTTCGGGCTCATCGTGGCGGGAATAATCGGCATCTTGGCGGGCATAGCCGCCTTCGCCATGCCCGTGCTTACGGCCGTCACCCTTGTCTATGTCGTGGCGGCTTGGGGCATTTTACTGGGAGGGGCGCAACTCTTCGACGCCATCTGGGGCGGCGAGGAAACAGGCGTGGATTGGCTCATGCTCCTTGCAGGCCTCTCCGCCATCCTGCTCGGGGCCATCATCCTTGCGAGACCCGGCTGGGGGCTGCTCTACGTGGTGGTGGCCTCCGGGATCTATGCCATCGCCTCCGGCATCTGGTTCATCTCCATGGGCATCCGCATCCACGGTGTCGAGAACCGCATCCGGGATCATGGCCGGATTTTGCCGGCCTGATCGTTGCGCCCCCGGCGGACCATCGCAAGTCTGGAAGGCAAATGCCGGCCGGGGGCGCAATCGAAAAAGGGATTGACCCATTTTACTGGGAGACGAGAATATAAGGCCTATGACTAGACGATAAGAAGTTCGACTCTTTATGAAAACCAGACCCTCCCGGGTCGATGGTTTTGTTTTGCCTCGTGTGCCCGGCGTCAGCCGCACCTCATTAAATAGAATAGAAGCGGTGGCCACAAAGGCAGCCATGTCGCTTTTGCCACAAACCTGATTGGTGTAGGTTCCATAAGTTTGCCTAAGTCCATCTACATTGCGTGCTACGGGCGCGGTTTACCATAAGCAGCACCTGGGCCGAAAGAAAGGGCCTCGGGAAGAGTGGGCGGCTCGGGCCAACAGTGGAGCATTCAAGTGCTGCTTCTCCGCGATCCCAATTCAAAGCCCATTTGCACGAAACAGGTGATGCAAGCAGATGCCTATTCCGACAATTCGGGTTATTCTGGAAACAGGAACGCAGGTTAATTGCGCCCGCACTGCGAGTCCAATTAGAATTCCAAGAGTTTTCCGGATATTATGGAATGGGAGCTTAGTTATACTTTCAGAGATGCGCTCATTCCAGACTTTGAAACTTCCTGGCCAGGGCGGAGTTAAGGCTTTCCGTAAGATATCAGTCTCATGCGGGTTAACTCAATAGCCCGAATGGAAGATTGTGGGATCCGGGGTTTTTCAAAGGGTGGGCTGAAGGAGGTGATGGGTTTTGTGCAGGTTAATAATATTGTTATACGGACTAAAAAACCGGAATCGGAAAGAATAAGACAAAGAAATTGGGAAACCGGAAATCAAACAAATTGGCCTTCGGCTTGATGAACGGGATGGTTAAATGAAATTGCCTGTAACTTATTTCGGTTTCCTGGTCCTTTTGGGTTTGGGAATCGGCTTCAACATCATTGAACTCGAAATACTTGCTGGCCTTGGGCTTGCTGGATTAGCAATTTACAGCTTCGCAACCTTTAGAAGTGATTTCCCGATCAATGATCCCGTAAATTCAAATGAATATCTTTCCTCCAATATGAACCCTCACCAAGACGGGAATGGGCATGACAGTCACAGCTCCCATTCACATGGTTCTGACTCAGGAGGACATGGTGGCTCCCATGATTTTGGAGGGGGATTTGATCATGGAGGGGGACATGATGGCGGCGATTCTAGTGGAGGGGATGGGCATTGATTTGTGGGACTCCCGGATCAACCTGAAAGAAAAAGGCCGAAATAAAAACCAGAGCCGCCCATCTTCGACTTTGAAATGGACAATGCAACAAATGAAAGAGATCAAGAGACCCGAAAACAAAGAACTGGGAAATGAAGAAGGCAGAAAAAATCCGTATAACAAGGCGGATCGAACGGACGAGCCTCGGCCGTCACAGCCTTTGCTTGCGCAAAGCCTGCGCCGGTGACCCTACGCACCCGTCCTTCCAGGCCGGGCGCTCCGGCCTCGTTCGCCGCTCATCCGGGCGTTATACGGACTAAAATAAGAGATCAGAAATCGGAATTGAAGAAATCGGATACGGCAGGAGCCAACATCTCAATATCGGCCTAGCGGCCTTGGAAATGTCTAATGGGGTCAATTGCATACGGCATTCAAAACACGGGAACCCAAGCGTCAAAACCCGAAATAACGGTATAAACACCGTAAAATGGGCAAAACTAAGGCCTTAGCCCTCGCCATCCTTGACAAAAAAGTATCACTATGATACTTTATGGGGGTGAGGCCCCTAAAAACAACGGCTGTCCTAGAAATAGATGGGGATAAGACTTTGGAATATTTCAACAAGGCGACGTATGACCTAGGTGTGATAAAGACATTGATTATGGACGGGCCATGTACCGTCACCCAAACTGCGGTGAATGGTGGTGTGGAAGTCGGTTATGCGACAAAGGAGGAAATTAAAGAAAGAGTTTTAAAATTAAAAAGAACAGAAATTTACAAAACAATGACGGCCGATAATGCCGAAAAGCTTTGGCAAGATGTTTACAAAACAAAAGAAGAGAGCGGCATAGTGCTGTATATAAAAATACAAATTAACCATAAAAATGAAGCAGTAATTATACAACTCAAGATATCAAATTAAAAAATAAAAATATTAAAATATTAAATAAGTATATAAAACAAGGTAATAAAATGTATAAGCTTGATTCCTGCCCAGTTTGCGCAAGCAATAGTATTCTCAAAAAGGAAATTGAGCAAGTGTTCACGTATAAGGGGAGCGAATTGAAGATTCCTCATTATGTGATTTTTGAGTGCACCAATTGTGGTGAAACATTTCCTGATGAAGAGCAGTTAAAATCTTTAGAGCCTATAATTCGAGATTTTCATAGAAGAGAAGATGGCCTTCTTTCCCCAGAAGACATTCGCAAAATTCGAAAAGGTCTTGGTTTAACCCAAGAAAAAATAGGAGAAATCCTTGGAGGCGGTGCCAAGGCTTTTGCCAGGTACGAAAATGGTTCTGTTACACAAAGCAAACCGATGGACAATTTAATTAAAGTTGTTTGGGCAATCCCTAGTGCGCTGGAGGTATTAAGAGATAGTGGACATGGTAATATTGTAAAAATATCTTCTCCTCGAATTCCTTATCAAATGGAAGTTGAGCCGGAGAAAATTTATAATTTGAAGATGGGTGGTTAAAATGAATACAAATAGTAAATACAATATTCATTTTAATTCTTTCAAATTAACTGAATTAAATTTTGCCACAAATAAGGATTATCTGAAAAAAGAAGATAATCCGAAATCAATTGAAATGGCACCCGAAATTAGTGCGGGATTTTTTCTCAATGAAAAGAAAAATTGTACCGTATTTCTCGAGGTTAAAGTCTCTGACAGTAATGCCCCGTTCTCTTTTTTAATTAAAGGTGAAGCGCAATTTAAATTCGAAAATGAAATTGATGATCAAGTAGAACTAAATAAAATTGTTCATGTTAATCTGCTGGCTATCATTTATCCTTTTATAAGAGAGCCAATTGCAGAGATTACAAGGAAAATGGGTTTCACGCCTCTCCTGTTGCCCCCAATTAATTTTGTGGAAATATTTAACAATATTTCAAAAAATGAAATAAAAAAAGCCGTATAACAAACGGTTCAACCTGACTGCGCTCGGCCGTCACAGCCCTTGCTTGCGCAAGGCCTGCGCCGGTGACGCTCCGGCCCTGTCCTTTCCAGGCCAGGGCCTTCGCCCGTGCTCGCAGGTTAACCGGGCGTTATACGGACTAAGAAATAAATGAAGAAATCGAAAAATAAGAGAAACGGAAAGCTCATTCGAAGTAGGGTTCCGAATAGAGGCTCAGAAACTAATATTAGTTCGAACTTGTAATTATATAGAGCATATTCGGTATGGTAAAGCGGGAAAAATGCACAAAATATTTTATCCAAAGTATTCGCTCAAAATCAAAGCAGCATCCCTTGGTTGTCTCTTGTTTTCAATCGCAGGGATATCAATTCTGATAAAGGAACCCAATCCAGATACTAAGCTTCTGCTCGCGTGCCTATTCTTTCCCCTGATTGGGCTTATAATACCGCTGTCGGTCTACAGAAGAATAGAGTTTGGGGAGTCCATTTGCCTTGTAAGATGGATATTTCCAAACAAAATAATCTTGTACAGCGAAATAAAAGATATTGGACTAAATACGATAACTACTAAGGCAGGAAATATTTCGATAAATGAAATAAAAAATTCGAGTGAGCTATTAGACTTACTTGACGAATGCCTGTCTAGCGGAGAAATAAAAACAGATCAAATAGAGGGCCGACTTGTAGGAGTGGAAATATTAAGTTACGAGGCGGGGGTAATAAGTTTTCCAATTTACTTGGCAATTCATATACCACTCATATTTTTAGGTTGGGTCCCAAATATGGATGGCAAGCTATTTGGTGGCGCTATTTTTATTGGAATTTATTTGATAACATTCCAAATTATGAAAAGAAGACAAAAAAGCCACGGACAATCCGAAGAGACTCTCGACTCAAAGTAGGCCGACCGGTCAAATGGCAAATCAGCCGTATAACAATCGATTCAACCTGCCAAGCCTCGGCCGTCACGGTCTTTGCTTACGCAAAGTCCGCGCCGGTGACGCTACGCGGCTGTCCGTCCCGGCCAGCCGCTTCGCCCTCGTTTGCAGGTTAATCGGCCGTTATACGGACTAAATCAAGAAATGAAAATGAAGATTCGGAAATGAAGAAATTTAAGATTCAAGAAATGCCCAATAGGGGAGCTGTCCACGGGACGGCTCTGATTCCAATGGCAGCCAATATAGGCCTTCGGCTTGGCTAATCGGAGGCCCGAGGCGGGCGAGGAAGAAATGAAGAAGAACGGAATTGAAAATACGAATCGGGGGAGGCATCCAAAGGGCAGTCCGGATTCAAGCAGATGGCTAACAGTGTGGCCTACGGCCAATGGAAACGCGAAATAAAATGGAACCAGAATTCGAAAGGATGGCAAAGGCTTTTCCAAAATCAGTGGGGCCAGTCGTCAAATCCCTTTCGGAAAAATTGACGCTGAATCCAAAGACCGAACCGTATCTAGGATTTAGTTTGGTCTTGGATGGGGAGGAATTGGAAATCCCCTATCGTATTTATTTTAACCTCGGCGACATCCCAAAGTTGAGCGATCGAGAAACCCTCCTGACCTACTGCTATTTTACCCGGCACTTTGATGGATTTGTCAGGGAGGAAAGTTTGAAGAAGATCATCAAGTGCGAAGAGTATTTTACCACCCCATTTATAATTCAGTTGGTCGGGGAGTACGTCGTTCAGAATCAGCAGGTGGTCCTTAATAACCTAAATGAACCGCTTCTTAAAAATATTCGGAAATTCAAATCAGAGAACGAAGAGTATTTCAAGAAAACTACGGCCAGAGTAAATAGTTACTGGGATTGCTTCTACAGGCGGGATGAATTTCCGAAATGGGAAAACTACCCAGGCAACAAGATAATGAAGAAAATCAACGAATTTAATAGTGAAGGAAAATCCGTATAACAAACGATTCAACCCGCTGAGCCTCGTCCGTCGCGCCCTTTGCTTGCGCAAAGGCCGCGCCGGTGACCCTACGCACCTGTCCCTCCGGGCCAGGCGCTCCGGCCTCGTTCACGGGTTAATCGGGCGTTATACGGACTAAAAATAAGAGATCGGAAATTAAGAGTTTAGAATCAAGAGATGAACATCTTAGTTTCGGCCTAACGGCCCTGGATATGATTTTAAAGGTCAATTGCATTCGTTTGCCTCGGCTTCAATCCAAAGTTTTCCGGCTCTTCTGCCATCCACAAATCGATAGGAAAATAGGATTGAAAAATAAACCAGGGAATTGGATAAGAAATCGGAATAGGAATAGGAGATCAGATAAATCGAATTGATTCGGATGGCGATGAAGAGGTTAAATTTCGAAGAGAAAATGATTGGAAGGAAAAATGGAAATCGGGGAAAAAGCAGACCAAGTTAAGACTAAAAAAGACCTAGTCGATTTTATTCGCAACTTGATTGAGGACTTACAGAAAAATAAAAGTACTTGGGAAAATCCTACTCTGGAAACATACTTGGAGGCTATGGCAGCCTGGATTGAAGATTCGGACGGATACTATTTAAATCAGAATCGACCCGTTCCGATTGAGCCAACGTGGAATAACGTAGCCGATATGCTTATTGCAGCCAAAATGTATGAATAAGTCCAATGAAATCGATAAAAATCGCCGCATAACAACGGGGATCGAACGGACTGCGCTCGGCCGTCACGCCCTTTGCTATTGGTCTGTCGTCCCTCTGGGGTCTCAATGCAAAGGTCGCGCCGGTGACGCTACGGCACCCGGCTTTCCAGCCGGGCGCCTCCGCCCGTGCTCGCCGCTCATCCCGGTGTTATACGGACTAAAATATGAATGAAGAAAATGAAGAGATCCGGAAAAGCCAAAATGGCCTTCGGCATGGCTAATCGGATCAGAAATGAAGAGTAAAGAAAATCTCTGTGTCAGTATCCGAAGGGTCGAGATGATCCGAAGTGAGGGAATGGAAAGATGTATAAGACTTTAGAAAAAGCAGACTGGACTGTCCTATCCGAGCTTGCATTGGAGATTGCCGGAATCATCATCGATGACATAAAAGATGGAAAGGACGAGGGTTCTGAGCCTTCCTTCGAACAGGTTTCACTTTATTCCAAAATGGCCGAACAGTTGGAGTTCATGGAAGAGAAGTACGGACCTCACCCCTTAATTTTGGATACCAAGGCCGACATCATAAAGGATCCAGAGGAAAAAATTCAATTGAAAGAAAAGGCCAAATCTCTGTGCCTATCGGATGATTTTGACCTTCGCGGTGTACTCTGCACGGAATTGGCCGAACTCTATTTCGAAGAAAAAAATGATATTGTAATGGCGAGAAAACAGATTCAAGAGGCCAAACAAGATTTTGAAAAAACAGGAAATAAAAAAGGGTTGAAGGAATTAAGGCAGGTCGAGGAAGAAATAGAAGGCGCCGCCTGACTTCGAATTTAAAGATGCCATAGAGAAAACAAATAGGTCTCCGGCTTAGCATATCAAATGGAGAAAATCCGTATAACAATCGATTCAACCTGCCGAGCCTCGGCCGTCATGCCTTTCGCTTGCGCGAAAGCCACGCCGGTTCCCTCAGTCCTTGTCCCTCCGGGCCAAGGCCCTCGGCCTCATTCGCAGGTTAATCGGGCGTTATACGGACAAAAATGAAGAACTAAAAACCGGAATAAGGCAAAAACCGCGCTAAATCAAAGAAATGAGACAAGCACCGGACTTGTTCCCAAAATGGGAACATGCTATCTTTACAAAGCATGAGGGTTATTTCGGTCCGGACTTTGAAAGAGTTTTGGGAGAAGTCCGGTAATGCGGATTCCGAGCAACCGCTACGTGCTTGGTATGCTGAAGCGAAAGAATCGGAGTGGGCAAATTCCAACGATATTAAAGCCAAGTTCCATTCTGCTAGCGTGGTCGGGAAGAATCGGATAGTTTTCAACATCAAGGGAAATAAGTACAGGCTCATCGTGGCCATCAAGTATGAATTCAAGATCGTGTACATTCGGTTTGTCGGGACCCACAAAGAATATGACGCCGTAGATGCGAGGAGTATTTAAGAATGAATATCAAACCGATTAAGACAGATGTCGATTATAAGGCTGCTTTGACTCGAATTGAAGCCCTTTGGGATGCAGAGATCAATACGAAGAAGGGCGACGAGCTTTCCATCTTGGCTATTCTAGTTGAGAATTATGAAAGCGAAAAATTCAAAGTCCTTCCACCCGATCCCATTGAGGCCATTAAGTTTAGGATGGAACAAACTGGACTAAAAAAGACTGATTTGGCGCGGTTTTTGGGTGGCAGAAACCGGTCGACAGAAATATTGAATAGAAAAAGAGGACTCTCGATTCGAATGATGAGGGTCTTGCACAAAAAATTGAATATACCTGCAGAGTCCCTTCTTTCAGAAACGAAGCCGATAAAAAAACGGGCCGTATAACAAGGCGATTCCACCCGTCGAGCCTCGGCCGTCACGCCCTTTGCTTACGCAAAGGACGCGCCGGTGACGCT
>JAQBPN010000118.1 GCA_028287505.1 Fibrobacterota bacterium
GCTTCCGCGGATGGAAGCCATTGCGAACCGGGAACGGCCGATGGAACCGGGAAAGCCCCCGGCACCAAGGACGTGCTCGCCGAGTTCCAAGCCGCCTTGAAATCCGGGTTCTCCTTCAGCCAGACCACCACTTTGGAAATGACGACCTTGCAGGGCATCACCTAAAGGATCGGTTTCCGTCTTCTTTCCACCCGTCTTGACTCAGGGAAGAGTTGGGACTGACCCCCATCCATACTCCATACGTCGTACATGGCAGCCATGCGCTCTGAGTAGTGCGATGGTTACGGTTTCACCCCGCCGGTCTAAGTCAACAGGAGGGAGTTGAGCTCATGCAAAAGTTTGGCGGGGAGAAAAGGCTTGGGCAAAAAAGAAACCCGGGATTCCGCTATCCATTGCATATGATCCTGCTCGTCGGAGTCGAAATAGCCGCTGATGAACAGGATGGGGATCTTCGGCTTGGCGATTCTTACGGCGTGGGCCAGTGCGAATCCGTTCATGCCGGGCATGCGGATATCGGTGATCAATGCGTCCAATTCCGGAATCCGCTTAAGCAATTCCAAGGCCGCTTCCCCGCAGTTGGCTTGGAAAGAAGCGTGCTTGGCCGATTGCACCACGGTCGAAACCAACGACAGAAGAGCGGGAGCGTCGTCGACGATGAGAATGGTTTTCAAGACCGGAACTCCATTTCCAAAAAATAATTAACCCATTTCGTTAACGATATGCTTATATGCCGTGACGGGTATTTTTTCGAAATTCCCGGCTTCCGGCGTCCTTATTTCGTATCACGCGAGTGACCGCCTGTTCACAAAAGTGAATGAATACTTCCGAAACGGCCCGGATGCCCCTTCCTGGCCGGGATTCCCGCGTAGATTCAGGGGTATTCCAAGGGGCTGCCGGACGGGAGCGGCTTGGGAGGGAGGAGCATACCCATGAATCCAATGATTCGCACTTTCGGCTTTCTGGCCGCGGCGGTGGTTTCCGCGGTCGCGCAAATCCCCACCGGCGTCACCTTCGAAACATTCTACGATGCGGCGAAAATCTCGTTCGATCAACCGACCTTCGTGGGACCCGTGCCCGGCGACCCCGATCAGTTGATCGTCGTGGAACGGGGCGGCAAGGTCTCGCGCATGGTCAAGACCGCGGGCGTCTATGAGAAGAAGGCGTGGTTCTCGGTGGATGCGGAAACCGGCACCCATTGGGATGGAGCCTGGACCGTGGAGTTCCACCCCAAGTTCCTGCAGAACCATCTCTTCTACGTGCTGTACCGTCAGAAGATCAACGCCACCAAGTCCGTGATCGAGGAGTGGAAAGCCGATCCGGTGGGATTGGCCAATCCGGTCAAGGTGCGCGCCGTCATCGATTTCAACCAGAAGGGAATCCATTCTTCCGGGGACATGAAATTCGGTCCGGACGGATTCCTGTATTCTTCGCAAGGCGATCGCGAGCAAAGCGGCCAGGACATGAACGAGATGTGGGGCAAGGTGATCCGCATCGACGTGGACAAAAAGGATCCGGGCCTGGAATACGCCATCCCCGCGGACAATCCGTTCAAGGGCCAGGCGGGAGTCCGCCCGGAAATCTATGCGGTGGGATTCCGCATGCCCTGGAGAATGAGCTTCGACAAACTGACCGGAGACATGTACGTGGGCGACGTGGGGGACCTGACGCATGAAGAGGTCGATCTCGTCAACAAGGGACTGAACTACGGCGCCGGGGTGGTGGAAGGCACATGCGCCACCAACTGCGCCAAGTTCACCAACCCGCTCGTCTCCGAGTCCCGCACGCAAGGGTTCTGCGTCATCGGCGGTTTCGTCTACCGCGCGGACCCGACCTCGAAATTCTACGGAGTGTACCTGTTCGGCGATTACGGGACCAAGAAGATTTACGGGGCCCGCCTGAATGCCGCCAAGGACGGATTCTCGGAAATGGTATCCATCGCCGGAACCATGCCCGGAAACGTTTCCGCCCTGGGGCTGGACGGCCGGGGCAATTATTACGCGGCCATGTACAATGAAAACGCTCCCACCCTCACGCAAATCTACCGCTTGAAGCATGCCGAACTGAAACCCGATGCCACTACGGCCGTCAAACAGTATGCCATCCCAGGCCGGACGGGGATCCTCGGGGGAAAAGGCTTCGACCCGTCGGGCTACGCCATCTACGGTTTGGACGGCAAGCTGAGGACGATGAGCGGATCGAAGGGCAACCCGGGAAACGGGTCCGACATCCTGATCCTCCGCGACATCCACACGGGCCGGATTGGGAAATGGATTCCGGCGCTTTGAGGTATCCGGCTCCTTAGCGGAGCGGAACCGTGGACACGGGCACTTGCGGTCCTTCCGTCCGGAAAGGCGAGGCCGGCCAGGAATCCAATGAGCGCGGCATCATGTCCTGTTCAGTTCCGATGGCGGCCGGAGGCGTCCACGCCCAGGGGGGCCAATGGATTGAGGGGGAATTCCCCACCGGTCCTTGGGCCGGCCGCTTTGGACCGGGCCGCGGCATCGCGCTCCCTCACTGAGGTGGGCGCCGCCTTGTAAGCGCGGTACAGGATATGCGCCAGGGTATCCAGGCCCACATCGTTGGGGTGCACCCCGTCCACGGTCAGGCTTTGATAAGGCAGAAACGGCGTGTAAAGATCGAGCACCGCCAGGCCTTTCTCCTGGGCCACCTGGCGCACCTTGGGAATCACTTCGTTCTTGATGACTTCCCCGCGGATGCCGAAGGCTTCCGTCCCGTCGGCTTTTTTCCAGGCGGGAATGGGCGTGCACAGATAGATGCGCGGCTTGCTGGACATGCTCATCAGCGTATCGATAAGCCAGCGCAAATCCGGCACGTATTCATCCTTATGCGCGTCCCAGATGGCCGGCTGGCTGTCGTTGGTGCCCAGCTTGATGGTGATGACGTTGGGCAGGAACTTGAACACTTCCTTGAACCACGTGCCTTTGTAGTAAGGCAACGGTCCGCTGCGGATGAGGCTGGAACCGGAATAGCCGGCGTTGAGAACCAGGTAGTCCCGCCCCAACAACTGGTTGAACTTGATGGGATAGGCTCCCGCGGCGTGGTTGTCGTCCGTGATGGAATTGCCGATGCAGGCCACCCGGATGGCATTGGCCTTGAAAGTCCGGTAGATGGCCGCGGCGATGGAGTCCGCGCCGGCCTTGGCCGCGTCCGGATGCACGCCGTCGCCGGTCAGATCCTGATTTTGCAAAGGCGTGTAGGTGTCCGCCAGGGGGAGATTCCGCTCCAAGGCGATCTGCTTCATCTTGGGGAGCAGCTCGTCCCGGATGGTGACATTATTGAGGCCATAGGCCCATGTCCCGTTCCGCATGAAAGTCGGCTGCGGCGATACGGGAAGGATCCTGGGCTTGGTGGACATGGTGCCCAAGGTGTCGATCATGGCTTCGTAGTCCCCGATGAACTGGGCTTTGAGCGGGCCCCACATCTGGGCCTGACAGTCATTGGCGCCCAGGTCGATGCTGACCGCGTCCGGCTTGAAGGCGAAGGTTTGCGGCAGCTTTCCCCGGGTCCAATACGGCATCTCCCCGCGCTTGAACATGCCGGTGCCGGAAACCCCTTCGTTCTCCACCTGGAAGGCCGGGCCCAACAGCGCGCCCAACTTGGCGGGATATCCGCTGCCTTCGGCGATGCTGGCGCCGATGACGGACCAGCGGATGGGCTTGGAAGGTTGGGCGGAAAGCAGCTGGGGAGCCAGCCAGGACAATACGAAAACCAGACGGGCGGATTGCAACTTGGCGGATGGGATCACGTGCTTAACCTACGAGCAGGGGGGAAAGGCAATGTGTACTTCCTCAGCGACTCCCTGTAAAAAATCAGCAGCGGCATAGACTCCAAGGTCGCAAAAAATGCGCGCCCGGACCGGCAAAGGGCATTAATGACCTGCGAGTCCACGCTTGTTCCCGTACATTCATGAAATGGTTTCTACGAATCCGTTTTTCAAGCAACGATTCTCCGCGACCGCAGCACTTTGCCTGGCGGCGGCGATTTCCTCCCAAGCCGTGGACCTGGGCACCTACAAAGGTTGCGCGGCCAATGACGGCCAGTTCAAGCAGACCCTCATCTTCAGGGGACCGGAGATTCCCAGCACCCGGGACGGCAATGGCGTGCTCAAGCTCGCCTTCGTCTCCCAGGCCGACGCCAGCGTGGACGTCTACTTCATCCAGAAACGCGGCGCGGTCAAGCGCTACAACGGCAAGGCCGGCACGGTGGACAGCCTGGGCCTTATCACCGTCGACCTGAGCCGGGAGGAACAGGGGTTGATCGGCATCGCCCTGCGCAAGGACTTCCTGAAGAAACCCGAAGTATTCCTGATGTACTCCGCGACGGAAGCGGGCGGCAAATATTCCTTCCGCCTGTCCCGCTTCGCCCTCACTACGGATCTTTCCCGGGTGGACAACGCCTCGGAAAAGATCCTGCTGAAGATCCCGCGGGAATCCGAAGACTGGCACACCGGCGGCGGCATGGTGTTCGACGATTACGGGGACCTGTGGGGCACCGTGGGCGACAACAAGAAAACCGAAATCGGTCCGGGCAACACGGCGGATTTGCGCGGCGGCATCTACCGCATCCATCCGGACGATTCCCCCAAAGGGTATTCCGTTCCAGGCGACAATTTCGGCCCGCACCTCTCCGCCTATTTCACCTCCAAGGGCAATGCGGCCTTGGCCGCCCAGTACCAGGATACGGCCAAGGTGAAACCGGAAATCTACGTCAAGGGGACGCGCAACGCGTACACCATCACCGTCGACCCCGTGCGCCGCTGGCTGGCCTGGGGAGACGTGGGTCCGGACCAGGGAAAGGTTTCCGAAGAGCACAATCTGGTGAAGGAACCCGTATTCGGGGGCTGGCCCTATTTCGCGGGGGAAGAAGACATGTCCGTGAGCGGAGGCCGCTTTTATGACAACATTCCCTCCGGGACCAACAACATCCCTCCCGGATCCACCCGGGCCGCGCCCCTGAACCAGGAGCCCCTGGCCACGGGCGTCAAGCAATTGCCCCCCATCCGCGAGCCCATATTCGCGCGCACGACCGCCTGCGCCATGACCGGTCCCATCATCCGGTACAACGGGGCCGTCAAGGATCCCGGCCAGATGCCGCCCCAGCTGAACCGCAAATGGTTCAATTCCGGGTGCGATGGATTCGGGTTCCACATGATGACCCTGGACAGCGCCGGGGAAAAGGTCCTGAGTGAACAGAAGGTCTTCCCCACCATTTCGCCGGTCACGCTCGTGGATCTCAAGCAAGGCCCGGACGGGGCGCTCTACTACATCAGTTGGATGACCGGCATCTACCGGATCGCATACACGGGCGCCTGCCAGGATGAAACCCTGGCTGCCGAGAAGACGGGATGCGCGGAGCCGGGAGCGTCGAACTACGATCCCAACCTCCCGAAAGCCTTCAACGATCCCAGGCTGTGCGCGGGCGGCACCCCCATCGTAAAGATTCTCAGGGACGCGCAATGGCTCAGGATCGATCGCCGTTCCATTTCCGTGAGCGCTCCGGGAGAGCATGAGATCGAGATCCTCGATCTGAAGGGACGCACGCTCCTCACCCTCAAGGGGCATGGCCCGATGAGCCATGAAATCCCGGCCCTGCCCCTGCCCAGACTGTACCAGATCCGGGTCAAGACCTCAGCGGGCGTAGTGGTGAGGCAATTGCCTCTTATCTAAGGGGGCATTCGGGCCGGATTATCGGCCATTCTCCCATGCCCGCGCCATGAAGCGGGCCTTCCCTCCGGAAAGCACCTGAAGCGCTTTCTCCAGATTGCGCGCCCGTGCCGCTTCCGATTTCAAGCGGGCGAGATATCGAAGCACTTCCTTCTTGCGACTGGGCGGCAACGCCTCCCAATTCCCTTTGGCAATAGCGCTTTTTTCCAAACCTGCCCGGAACCATGCCGGCATGGGATGCATCGGCCCGCTCATATAGGTGTCGTCGAATGCCACTTCCACCTCCACCCTGTCCCCCACCTTGGTGCCTGAAGCCTTGCGGACGATGGCATGCAAATACAGGTAGAAGCTTCCGGTTCCCATGGGCATCATGTTGATGCGCCAGGGGATCCTCGGCTCGCCGTTGATACGCACACGCACCGGCAAAGGCTTGCGCCATCCGGGCTTCAGAGCCTTGGCCCGGGCCGCGCTTACGTGGATATACGGATTGATGTCGTTGATTTTCATGACAGATGTGAATGTCAGAGGAGGCATATCGATGGAAATCTAATTTTCCGCCGGGCCGTTCCCGGGAATTCATGGAAGCTCCATTTCCAGGACCCTTTCCTTGCGAATCAGGTATTTTATATAGATGTGGTTCGCCTCTTCAGCGGCGAAGCGTCTGCGCTATCCGGTAAGCCTCTTAGTACTCGCCTCGCTTTATTTCGTCGCCGGCCGACTCGGTCTTTCCCTCGCCTCCGTCAACCCCAGCGCCAGCGCCGTATGGCCTCCCACCGGGATCGCCATCGCCGCCATCACCCTTTTGGGCAGACGGATGTGGCCGGCCATTATGGTCGGATCCTTCCTGGTAAATCTGGCGCAAACCGGCCGTTCCGACAGTTCTCTGGCCATCGCGGTGGGCAATACCGCGGAAGCTTTGGCGGGCGCATGGTTCCTGGTCCGCGCCGGAGGCGCCCGGGCATTCGGCGACCCCCGATCCATCTTCCGCTTCATCGCCCTTTCCGGCATGCTCAGCACGGCTATCAGCGCCACTGTCGGGGTCACCACGCTTTTGCTGAGCGGTCTGGCCATCAGGGGCGACTTATGGCGGATTTGGCTCAACTGGTGGGTAGGCGATTCCATCAGCGCCTGGATCCTCACTCCGCTCCTGGTCATGGCCGCCAGCGTGAAAGTCCGGCGCAACCTCTCGAAATGGCGCATTCTGGAAACCACGGCGCTCGTTCTGGGTCTGGGTCTGGTGCATTTACTGGTATTCGGCGGCTTGATTCCCGGATCCGCCCGGCTTTACCTGCTCGGATACCTGGGCATTCCCTTGTTCCTCTGCGTCGCCTTCCGCTTCGGTCCCCTGGCGGCCTCAATGGCCGTCACCGGCTCATCCATCATCGCCATCTGGGGCACGGTCGGCGCCCGCGGACCCTTCGCCCCGGAAGATCCCGATCTCTCCCTGGTCCTCTTGCAACTCTATCTTGGATCCGTTTCCGTCACCATGGTAATCCTGGCGGCCGTGGTGAAAAGCTACAAGAATACCGGAACGGAACTCTACCACAGGCAAAAACGGCTGGACAGCATCATCAGTTCCGTGCCGGGAATCGTCTGGGAAATCTGGAGGCGCCAGGACGAGGCCGCCATGCACCTGGACTATGTGAGTCCGTATGTCGAATCCATGCTGGGCTACACGGCCGAACAATGGCTTTCCAAGCCGGGCTTCTGGCTGACCATCGTCCATCCGGACGACAAGGAACGGTTGGCCCGGGAAACTTCCGAGGCCCTCGCGGAAGGTAAGGACCGCGTGAGTACTTCCCGTTGGATAGCCAAGGATGGCAGGGTGGTGGAGGTGGAGAGCCGCTCCGTTGTTTTCCTGGACCCGGAGGGTAAGCCCGAAGGCATGCTGGGCGTCACCATGGATATCACCGAAAGGCGGAAAACGGAGGAGCGGCTGCGGGTGGCCGAAGAACAAGTGCGTTACGCCCAGAAAATGGAGGCCGTGGGAAGGCTGGCCGGAGGCGTGGCCCATGATTTCAACAACCTGCTCACCGCCATCCTGGGATACTGCGATCTGCTTTTGGCCAAGATGCAATCCCCAGGCCCCATGACCTCCTATGCGAAGGAGATCCGCGGCGCAGCCGAGCGGGCCGCCGCCCTGACCCGCCAACTCCTGGCCTTCAGCCGCAAAGAGATTGTACAACCCCGGCCCATGGACCTCAACGGCCTGATCGGATACATGGATCCGGCGCTGAGGAGACTGCTCGGAGGGGGCATCCGGCTGGAGACCTCCTTGCACCCGGACCTTTATTCCCTCAAAGCCGATCGGAACCAAATCGAGCAGTTGATCACCAATCTGGTGGAAAACTCGCGGGACGCCATGCCGCAAGGGGGAGCCATCGCCATAGAAACAGCCAACGCCAGAATTCCAGAGGAAGGGAGCGGCTTCTTCCTGAAACCCAAGTGCGAGGATTGCGTCCGCCTGACGGTGCGGGACGAAGGGAGCGGCATCCCGAAGGAGGCGATGCCCCATCTTTTCGATCCGTTCTTCACCACCAAATCCAAAACCAAAGGATCCGGCCTGGGCCTGTCGACGGTTTATGCAATCCTGGAACGGAGCGGAGGCGGCGTACGGG
>JAQBPN010000125.1 GCA_028287505.1 Fibrobacterota bacterium
TCTTCCGAGTCCAAACAATTCTGGTACACATAATCCCGCTTGAAGGTTCCATTAAAGGCCTCGCACATGCCATTGGATTGAGGCGAATACGTCGGGGTGTTGCAATTGATGATGTTCCAATCCTTCAGCTGCCTTTGAAACGCATGCTCCAGATATTCAGGCCCGTTATCGTGGAGAAATTCCAAGGGCTTCGAGCCGGCAATTGTCCGAATCGCTTTAACAGAGACTCCTGAAGCATCTGCTCAATGTCCACCGCCCACATATAATGGTTCAAGCGGTAGGCGAGGATCTTTATAGCCAGTGACCATTTACACGGAACTTTTTACACCTTCCGGAAATCCAATGCTACTTTGTTTTGGCTCGGCTAAAACGTTACATTAACTGCGATCTTCCCGACTACTTCGCCCCTTTTCAGCCTGGCTAGTGCTTGTGGAACGTCGCTTACGGGGACGGTCGCGTCCAATGAGATGGTTAACCCAGATTCGAGCCATTCCGCGAGGATCTTAAGGTCCTTACTTTTTGGCTTTACGCCGATGAAGCCCACGCTTGATGAAGAAACGAAGCTTTTCATTTTGTCCACGGCAAATGCCACCGATGGCAGCGTTGTGACGTATGTCCCGTTCGATTTGAGCCTGCTTTTCCATTGGCTCCATCGATAAGCGGCGGCGGCATCGAAAATGACGTCAAAGCTTCCGGAGGCAGAAGCGAAGACGTCCTCGTGTTTGCGGTCAATCACAAGCTTGGCCCCGAGCTTCTTAGCAAGGTCGAGACCCTTATCTGATCCGATCGCGACGACTTCCGAAGCCCCGAGCCTCAAGGCGACCTGCACGGCGACAGAGCCCACGCCTCCGGAGACTCCAGTGACTAAGACGCGCCCTCCAGGCTTGAGCTTTCCAATGTCCCGGAACGCTTGCATGGCCGTTATCACTGCTGTGGCCGATGCTGCGGCTATGGAATGGGAGGTGCTCGATGGCTTGTGCGCAATGCACTCAGAACGCGTTACAAGCTTTTCCGCAAATGCACCGCGCTGGTTGGAAGGGCTGTAAGGGAGAAAACCAAATACCTCGTCGCCAGCTCGAAAATCTGTAACGCTCTCACCGACCGAGACAACTACACCCGAGAAGTCATTGCCAAGAGGCATGGGAAAGCGGCGTCCATGTAAAAACTTGATCTCGCCGAGAGCCACTTTGAAATCAGAAGGGTTGAGAGCCGATGCGTGGACTTGGACCAGGACTTCCTGCACGCCTGGCGTCGGATCAGGAAGCTCCGTCAGTCTAAAATAATTCAAAGACCCGTATCGTGTCAGGCAGAGTGCTTTCATCGAGTAAACCTTTCGACTCATTGTTATTAAGCTTGCATAATGAAAGCTTAATATATTATATGTTTTGCTTGCATGGTGCAAGTAAAAACTGGATAATAGAAAAATGCTTGGAAATACCTATGAAAAACAGAATTGTTCGGCCGCGCGAACCCTTGAAATCGTGGGCGAGAGATGGAGTCTCCTGATCTTGAGGGACGCTCTATTTTTAAACATGTGCCGCTTTTCTGATTTTGAAAATAGCCTGGGACTCGCGTCCAATATTTTGACGAAAAGACTCGAATCGTTTGTAGAAGCAGGCCTGTTCGAATTGAGGCCCGACGAGTTGGACACAAGAACAATTCGCTACCTTCCGACGAAAAAATGCCGCGATCTGAAGCCAGTCATCATGGCATTGGCGGCGTGGGGGGATCGCTGGACTACATCTCACAGACCTCCCATTTTCTTCCGGCATGCGGATTGCGGTGGCCGGCTTTCGCTCTCTGTGCATTGTGCGAAATGCGATGTAGAGGCGAAGCCAGAAGAGATCTTGGCTGTCCCTAGGAGGGGTGTTCAGCGGACGCGAAACTAGGTTTTTGAAGTGCGCCGCGAGCACTATTAAAGGTTTACTGTCTCGGCGGATAGTTTTTGCGTTTAATTTATTTCGGAAAGAGAGCTGTAAACTCTCGCACTGGAACAGCTGAAAAATCCCGAGGTCCAATCCATATCAATGCAAAAACCGCCCCCAAAGAAATGTCGAGGACCACATCGCGCAACATCCCGAAGGGCGCTTCGTTCGTGACTATGCACTCACTTCGGGGCTTCGCCCAAATTGGTTTTGGAGCTGGTCCGGCAATTCAAACTGGGATTCGGCTGCGCTGACTTTCGGTGTGGCCTTCATCTTTGGCCTACGTCAGCTTACCTCATCCCGTTTTCATTGCTTGCTGTGGGCGCTCGTCTCATGAAAAACACCTATGAAAAGAAAAAGGGGACATCCAGCCGCAACAAGAAATGATGAGTTCCCGAAAGGCATTGTGGCTATATTTCTTCCGATGGGAACGTCCCCAAACCAATACGAAGGAAACGTCATGACTTTCAAACCGCATAGGTATCTCTGGGCCTCGCTGTCGTCGCTACTGTTCTTGACGGGCTGCAACACCGAGAGCGTGGCCCCTGCTCCCGCCAATTCCGGGCCGGAAGCGATCCAGTCCGAAGGCGCGAATCCGAGCTTCTCGCGCGACATGATTGATTTGAAGGCGCGCGAAACCGATCCCGCCGCGCTGCGTGCGGGGATCAGGACGCTGTTCGCAAAATACGGATATTCGCTGCCCGCCACCGCGGATGACGCGCTCACCTCTGAATTGCCGGCCGAAACCATCGCGCCCTTGGCCAAGTCGGCCGCCGGCCCGGTGACCGACTACGTGCAGATCCGTTCCACCCGTATCAACAATTATCCCGCGCTTTACAAGGACGTCGCGGTCGGCGCGAACCAGACCTTGACGGTGCGGGCGAACGAAGTGGACGTCGGCGCCGACCCGGTAGCCGTCGCCTTCTACAAATCCGCGGACGGCCCGAACTCCGCGGCCTACAACGTGAAGATTGCGGCCTGGAACGATGACTATGGCGGCTTCATCAGTTCCTTTTTCGCTTGGACCAACAACACGGGCTCCACCAAATCCGTGCGCGTCCTGGCCTTCGCCTACCAGCCCGAAAACGTGGGGATGATGAACCTTTCGGTCAAGGTCACCTACCAGCAAAACACCTACGTGTCCACCAGCGAGAACAAATTCGTTTCCGCGACGCCGGTATTCGAATACAACCGGAGTACGGATCTTTATCCCTCCTGCTCACCGGCGACGGCCTCGCGCATCCAACTGAGCAAGCAGACTTCCCTGACGACCGGGACCGGTTTGCTGGCCTTCAACCCCTCCACCATGAACGGGGGATACATCCGCCAGACCAGCGCGACGCTCAACCTCGTTGAGGTGCTGCCCGCTGGCTATCCCAGAATGTTCGTGGGTTTCTGGGAAGCCGATGGCTTTCCCGATGTCCGGAAAACCCCTCCCGCTTCCTTGCCGTATAATTATTGGATCGCGAACCAGTACAACCTGATGACGTGCCCGACCCTGTAAAAGCCGTCCTGAACCGTTTGGCTCAACTGTTTACCTGAGGCGAACGGTTATCTGCGGCTCCCCGTTGCAAGGGGGCTTTTCACCCCTCTTTTTCATGACAAGGGCATATTTTAGGGTGTCAATCCGAATGGGGGACACCATGCTTCGAAAAACCAAACAACTGGCCCTACTGGCCCTCGCCATTCTCTGTTTCCCGGCCGCCCTAACCTTCGCCCAGGACTTCCACTTCGACTCCACCATCTCCCCAGCGGTCCTCAATAACTACCTGAACCGCTCCATCCACTACACCGAACTACTCCATTCCGATCTCAGCCTGGGGCGCGATAAACGCGGAGTGGATCCCCGTGAAAACATCCGCGCCCTCCTGAACATGGGAGCCAAGTACATCGGCCGGTCCATCATGATTTGGGGCAATGAAGAAGACCTTAACCAGTATACCCCTTGGCTCAAGAATGCCAAGCGGATGATCGACACCATGCATAGCGTCGACCCCGACATAATCTTCGAGGCAGCTGAGTTCGAGATTATCAGTACCATGGTGGGCGTCCTTGACGTGCCTGCGGCGGTGCTCCAAGCGTTCGGCCAACCCGTCGTGGCCCGGAAGTTCAATTATCAGGCCATGCTCTATACCGACGGCAAGTTCGTCAATCAATGGGGACCCAACAACTCCGTCCCGGACATGAGCAGGTTGGAAACCCGCATGTACTACTACTTCCTGGCTTGCAACTATATCGACATCGGAGTCGAAGCCTTCCATTTCGGCCAGGTGGGCCTTATGGACCAGGCGGATCCCGGTCATGTCAATTGGCTGGACATGCTGACCAAGGTCAGAGCCTATGCCAAGCTACACGCTCGCAGGCATATGGCGCTCTGCAACGCGCATACCCATCCGAGCAGCAACCTCGTCATCAACGGGAAAACCCTTTTCGATATCGGTGCATTTCCCATGCGCATCGCGCAGCAGGGAACCGCCTGCTGCAAAGGAGAGCTCAGAGTCGGGTATACCGACGCGCTTTTCACCAAGAGCAAGGGCGGCATTACCCCCAGCGGATGGGCTTGCAAGAACCTGCCTTGGCTCGCGGAGTTCGATAACTACGGGGGCGGCAATCCGGGTCCTTCCAGCGCCGCTCCTTTCATCTGGGGCTACGATGAGATCACGTTCATAGCCATCCAGTCCGAAGCGGACCGGAAGGCCTGGCTGAAGTATGCCTGGGATTGGGTTGCAGTCAACGATACGGCGGCTCATTTGATGATGCCCGGCATGCGGGTATTGACGCATGGACCCGCGTTCAGCCCGAATTGGTATTGGTCCAACACCAAGAGCGCCGCCTGTCCCAAGGGGTTCAATACCGAGGCGGACATCAAGGAAATATGGGGCACGAAGTCGAGTCGAATCGCTCCCAGGCCGGATGTGATTTCGCCGTTGAACCTTCATGGGAATAGCCGGGTCGCGATACTGACGCTTTCTGGACGGGTCCTCAAGACCTTTACCACGGGGGTGGGAGACGCCAACCTGGATAGTCAAGAAATCGCCTCCTTGCAGCTGCCCGACGGCGTGTATTTCTATTCGGTAATGGGCCCGTCCGGTACAGCGGGAACGGGAAAGTTTATGGTCGACAAGGGGTGGGTCGCCAAATAGAGGATCTCAGAATGTAAGATCAACATTTTTGGGTTCGGCAACATTGCAGCAATCTTGGGCATCCGCTTGTATCCAATCGGATTTAAAGACAACGCTATCACCCTTTTGGACGATTACTCGATGTATTCCTGGTATGGCAGGAAAGCACTTGGAATCAGACTCTAATCGAAGGGTGTCAAAAATGATTGGATTCGTCTCCCTTTCCCTTATGTACTTAAAAGAGTCTGGCAACGCACTGCTTCCATTCCTGGTCAGGCAGAAATTATTAGTCTGCTTCAAGTTACAGGGGGGGCAATCTTTTTCACAAGCCAAAAAGATTAAGGCCAAGGTAACCAATCCAAATGACTTAATAAACATTACGCTGCTCCGGCCGCGACCACACCGCTTTCCGCGCCGCGCGTTTCCGGGCACCCGCGCGTCCTAAAGCATCGTAGCGCGCCTTCGATACCGGCTTGACCAGGGCGGGAACTCCGACTCTGATTGCTTCGCCTGTTTCTCCATAGTGAGTACGGATATCCACGGTCTGTCCTACGCGCGCGCTGAAGCGGATCCCAGGCCCCGTGGGAAGAAACTGTTTGGCAAGCGGCTTGCCGTTGATCAGAGCTTCGGTTTTTTCCACCGCGAAGCCGCAGTAGAATTCGATTTCGAAATCCACGGTGGTGTCGGCGGGACCGGTGGATTCGAGCGTCAGGTGGTAGCTCGGGGGATAGGCGTTGTCCGATCTCAAGAGCAGATAAACCGCATAGGCAGTGTCTTTGGGGCTGAGGCTTCGGACCATGATTTTCGTTCCGAATAGGAAGCCGCCCAGGAAGGCCGGGTTACGCCCGACCAGTGTATCCATGATGGGGGGCAAGCCGTCCGTTACCCATAGGCTATAGGCCGCATCGGCATATGAGGCCGAGTCGGAAACGCGCACGGCCAGGGGGTAGAAACCGGGCGGGACCGGCTTGGGATTCCAGACGATACTGCCATTGTCGCCCAGGGTCAGCCCGGGCGGCTGTGCCAGCAGCTTGTAGGCGAGGGGTTCGGCGTCTAGATCGAATGCCGGGATGCGGATGGGGACCAAGGAGGTTCCCCCCGTTCCCGTTATGGTCGAAGGTTGGAAATCGGAATGGATGAAGCCGATGGGATCGTTGACGTTGGCGATCGAGAAGTGCGCGGTCAGGGTATCGGTTTGGCCTACGGTATCCGTGGCCACGAACCGGAAGGTAGTGTCCCCGTGCCAGTTGGGCTTGGGGAGCCAGCGGAAGAGGCCTGTGCCGGGTTCGAACAGGGCGGTGTCGCGGGCTCCCAGGATTTTGATATGCAATCCTTCGGGATGATCATCCAAGGCCGATAGGGTCGCGGTGGCCGTATCATCTTCCAGGGATTTCCAGATCTTGTTTTTCAAGGCATCGGGAAAGCGCGGGGCCTGGTCGATACGCGCACGGCCGTAACGGAACATGTCCTCTTTGGTGGTGAGGTAGCCGAAGGTGAACCAAAGATGGGTCGAATCGGGGAAATAGACGGAGCTGTATTGCAGGTCCACCCCAGCAGCGGTATCGATGATGCCGGCCGCATCGGTCTCCAGGTTCAGGGGTTTTGCACTGACGATCAGATCCTTGGAGGGAGGGAAGACCACCGCCCCTTCCGGGGTGCGATAAAACTGGGTGGCCGGGTTCATTTTGGAGAGGCTCGGAAGGATGGTGCGGGTGACCGTCGTACCCTGCACGCGCACTTCCTCGTATTGCCCAAAACTTCCCGCGGGATCGGGTTGGATCCGCCAATAGGAAAGGACTCCGTCCCCGAAGGGGTACATGAAGAAGGGGTCCACCATGGACAGGTGCGGGGACAGGTAATGCCAGGTGGGTTTTCCAGCAGCGTCGCAGAGGGTCATCCACATCTCCGCATGGATGGCGATATAGTCGTACACGCTGCCTCCCACCATCAGGCGATCCCCGGAAAGCGGGGCGCCCATGACGTAATTGCTGATGCCGGCCTGCACGCAATTCGTGGAGACCCGATTGCCCTGGGGACCCAAGGTGACCAGGCAGGTGGAATCTTTCGGCCGGCTTCCGTAGACCAGGCGCAAGCCTCCCGCGGCATCGGTGAATCCCGCCACGGAGGTGCCCGACGTATCCATTACGCGCGTCCAGACCGTGTCCAGGTTCACGTCCAACTTGATTGCGAAGAGCCGGTAGTAGTCGTTCCCGGCGTCCGGATCGCATATGTCCTGCGATAGCGGGTCGAATCCGGTGTAAACGCTCCAGGTGTGCGGACAGATTTTGCTGTCGAAGCCGGACGCTTGGCCGAAGAGGTAATACCCGCCGTGCCCGTCCGCGACCACGCCAAGCAGATTGTCCATGCCTCGATGCCCATAGCGTTTTTGCGCCAGGACTTTGCGGTTGCTATCGAGGAGGGCCACGCCCACATCGGCGACGGCGCTGTATCCGTTGGCCAAACCGCCAGCCACCAAGAGGCGGCCTTTTTCATCCTTGAGGATGAACTGGGCCGCATGGTCATAGCCGGAAGGCGCGAGGGTATCGATAATGTCGGGGACAAGCACGCGCGCTTGGGTTGCGGAGGCGAAAGCCAAGGCCGCGGCCAATATGAAGCCAGGGAATCGAATCATGTGACAGCTTCCAATCCTGCGGGTGGAACGGATTAGAAACTGCTTTTTTCCTCGCTTCCCGTCACCCTGGGACTAAGGGCGGGAAGATTGATTCAGGGAAAGTTCAGGGAATGGTGACCAGCCCCGCGTTCCCGGCCGGTGAGTTGCCATCCATTCCGACGAACCGGGCCGGATAAAGGCCGGGAGGGAGGACCGCCCCGCGATCATCCCGCAAGTCCCAGATTGCTTGGGCGCCCTGGGCTGGTATATGGCGCAGGGCCTGTCCCTTCATCGTACATATCTGAAGCTCCCCCCGGGCTCCGGAAAGATGAAACAACAGACCCTGCGGCACTCTATCCCAACGCAACTTCGACGCCGACGCGCTCGACCGTAACGCCGGGTTCACCCCCACGATATATGCATCCCCGGGCTTGATGGGAATGCTGTCCGTGGCCACTTGCCGGCCGCTGGTCATCTTGGTGATTTCTCCGGCAATGCGCAGATACCAGTCGCTGGGCAAAGCGGGGCCGCCATCCGCGTCCAGGGTCAGCCACCAGCCTTGGGCGGGGGCGTCGCTTTTCTTGGCGGCGACTTTGAACATGGCCGTGGCTTCGTTGACTTCGTCGAACATGGCGATTTTCACCGCGCCCACGTTGGCGGCCTTGGTGGCGATGGCCATTTGCCAGATGAAATTGCCGCCCATCCGGGGGATTTCATTCTTGGGCTTGGCCTTGTTGGCGTTGTTGAAGGAATAGCCGGGGTAGAGCACGGGCATGTAGGTTACGCCCGCGGCCTCCAGCCATTTCTGATCGTTGGCCACGTCCGTCTTGAAACTGGTCTTGGCCTGGTTGACGCTGCTGATGCGGCCCACGTTCCAGGGTTGCACCACTTCGCAGGCTTTCCAGACGTTCAGCCAGCCCGGGTCCGGGCGCGCGTCGCGAGTGCCGGTGCGGAATCCGGCGGGAGCTCCGGCCATGATGCTGGCCTGATAGGGCGCCGCGGCGGTGGTGTGGAACCAGTTCACCATGGTCATGGCCTCGGCGGGGGTGTTGGGCGGGTTGCGGGATTCGTTGAGGCCGATGCCCCATACGGAGACCAGGGGCCTGCCTTTTTCATGCAGGTAGTTCGCTCCGCCGGTGATTTTCAGGTTGTCCACCAGGTACTTCCAATCATTCTCCAGATCCGTGGCCCAGGTGTTGAAGTTCGATCCGGTCACGTCGTATTCGATGGCGATGACGCGGCCGTATTTGGCGGAGGAGGCGATGATGTTCTTCAGGGTCTGGTCGCCGCGGCTCTTGAGGCCGGGAACGTCCGAGAGGAAGCGCTGGATGAGCACCCCGTCCAGCCCGTAATTCTGCATCCACTTGAAATGCATGTCCGTGACATTGGGGTTACGGGCGGAGAAGAAATAGGAAGAGGCGCCGTTCACGGTGAGGTTGGCATCCACGCAAAGATCGGATTTTGGGAAGTCGGAGAGGTCCGGGTACATCTCCACGGAGATGCTGGTCGCCGAAGGGGCGCCGCCGGCCCAATGGCTCCAGCTGCCGCCCCAGGTTCCGGGGCAATCGAACCAGCCCTGGTATCCGAACAGCACTTTGCCTTTGATGGTGGAGGGATCGGAGGCGGCGACGGTGGCCGCCGATTGGGAGCGGGCGGTTCCCAGTCCCAGGGACAGCAGAAGCGCCAGGAATAAGGCGGTTGCTCCGGGTAAATCCTTTCCCCTGGTGAAGCGGGGCGCCGTACGTTGAATACCCATGATAAACCGTCCTTTCCGGACTCGATTCAGTTCAAAGCTTTAAAATCCTCCCACCGAAGAAATGCCGAATACACAAAACCGGTTATGTCCGGTTTGGGAAAACCGGGGTAACGGCCAAATGTCGTAACATGCATAACCCCTGAGAAACCGGAGCCGCGGAAATTGCCTGATCCACGTTCCGATGAGAGCGCTTGGTCCACTCCCTGGCCTAATATATCGCCGAACCCCCGGACAATTTCGCGGACAATACGATTTTGTTTTCAATTGAGAACGATTGCGTAGCATGCCCGTAACGGGCCTGTTTTTGGGGGGTCTGAAGACGGTTACGGTCTGAGGATGGTCAAGTCGGATCGTTTTCGGAGAGACGCTCCAACAAATCCTTCAATTGCGGCCCCAGCCTTCTCAGTTCTTCCCTGTGCACGGCGCTGAGGCGCTCCAGCAGGTCTTTTCCGCGCGGTGTCAGCATCACGTGGACGCGGCGGCGATCTTCCCGGGAAGGTTTCCGCATCAGGAGTTCCTGCTTGACCATCCGGTTCACAAGGCCCACCGCGCTATGGTGTTTGATCTGGAGTTTTTCCGCCAATTCGCCAAGCGAGACATATTCCCGTCCCGGAAAGCCTTCCACGGCCAATAGGGCCTGATGCTGCTGGGGTTCGGTGCCCAAGGCGCGCACGGATTCTTCGCTGAAATGGAGGAAGCGCCGCAAGGCGTAGCGGAACGACGCCAAAAGCTCAAATTCGGATTTGTTCAGCCGTTTTCTCAAGGTGGTTCTCCGCCTGAACCAATATAGCCATCCCGCGCTCCTTGAATAATATCGCTTGTTGAAAAATATCGCAATGCGATATATATATTTTCCGCGGATTCCATTAATGACCCGGGAGGAAACGGATGAAAGGGCAGGCAGCGAATTTGGTAAAGGGGGATCGGCTTTCCGATTTCACCCAAGATAGGCGCATCCTGATGCTGGCCTTGATGGCATTGGCCATCGGGGCCTTCAGCGCGGTGGTCGCCGCCGCGCTGGTGAAGCTGATTGCCCTGGCCACCAACCTGGCCTTCTTCCACAGGGTTTCCTTCGCCGACGCGTCTCCGGCCGGGCATACACTCGGTGTTTTCGTCGTCTTCATTCCCATGGCCGGTGGACTTCTTATCGGTTTGATGGCGCGCTTCGGTTCGGAGAAGATCCGCGGACACGGCATTCCCGAGGCCTTGGAAGCCATCCTGATCGGGCGGAGCCGCATGGATCCCAAGGTGGCGGCGCTCAAGCCGCTTTCCTCCGCCATTTCCATCGGCACTGGCGGGCCTTTCGGCGCGGAGGGTCCCATCATCATGACGGGCGGCGCGGTGGGCTCCTTGTTCGCTCAGTTTTTCCATCTGTCCGCCGCGGAGCGCAAAACCCTCCTGGTCGCCGGTGCGGCCGGGGGAATGGCGGCCGTCTTCGCGGCCCCAGTGGCGGCCGTGCTGCTGGCGGTGGAGCTGTTGCTCTTCGAGTGGCGTCCCCGCTCCTTCATTCCCGTCGCCTTGTCGGCCTCGGTGGCGGGATTGTTGCGTATTCCCTTGATGGGGTCCGGACCGATTTTCCCGATTCCCATCCACGCCCCTCCCGCGGCCACGGCGATTGGCTTCGCCTTCCTCGTCGGAATCGTTTCCGGCCTGGGGTCGATGGTGCTGACCTCTCTCGTCTATCTCTGCGAGGACCTCTTCCATAAGCTTCCCGTCCACTGGATGTGGTGGCCGGTGGCGGGAGGTTTGGTCGTCGGCATCGGGGGCTGGATCGATCCGCGCGTATTCGGCGTGGGATATGATTCCATCCACGGCCTATTGTTGGGGCAGGACCTGGGCGGCGGCCTCGTCTGGATGCTGATCATCAAGGCGATCATCTGGTCCGTAGCCTTGGGTTCGGGCACATCCGGAGGCGTGCTGGCGCCGCTGTTGATCATGGGCGGGGCCTTGGGCTCCTTGGAAGGCCACTTGATTCCGTTCCATGATCCCGGCTTCTGGGCCCTGATCGGAATGGCCTCCATGATGGGCGGCACCATGCGTTCTCCGCTCACGGCGATGATCTTCGCGGTTGAGTTGACGCACGATATCTCCGCATTGCCCGCTTTGCTGGCCGGTTGCGCGGCCGCCCATGCGGTCACGGTCCTTTTCATGAGGCGATCGATCCTGACCGAAAAGGTGGCCCGCCGCGGCCACCATCTGACGCGCGAATACAGCGTGGATCCGCTGCAACTGGTGCGCGTCGGGGAAATCATGTCTCTCCACGTGGCCTCGATTCCGGCGCACATGACGGTGGCGGAGCTTTCCGGACTTCTCGCGTCCCCGAATCATGAGCTGAACCATCATCAAGCCGTTTTCATCGTGGACGAGCGGGACAAGCTCGCAGGCATCATTACGCGCAAGGACATTCTCCGCTCGTTGCGGGGCGATTCGGAAGGGGAAGAAACGGTATTGGAGGGCGGGAGCGCGGAGCTGGTGACCATCCATCCCGACGAATTGCTCGACGATGCGGTGACGAAAATGCTGTGGTACGGCGTGGGAAGGCTTCCGGTGGTGAGCCGGGAGGAACCGGGCCGCCTGGTGGGATACCTGGGAAGGTCGGCGATTCTCGCTGCGCGCGCCCAGCGGCTCAGTGAAGAAAATGTCCGGGAGCCCGGGTGGGGAATTCCTTTCCGTGGAAGCAGTCCGGGTCTGAAAAGCTAGATTTCCAAGGATGAATGAATCGAGCCTGAGCAAAGTCCCCGAGGTCACCCTCCTCTTCTGGATCATCAAAATCGCGGCTACCACCCTGGGTGAAACGGGAGGCGATGCCGTCTCCATGTCCATGAACCTGGGATACCTGGTCGGGACCGGAATTTTCGCCTCTGTTTTCCTGATTGCCGTAGTGGCGCAAGTGTTCGCGAAGAAGTTCCACCCGGTATTGTATTGGACCACCATCATCGCCTCCACAACCCTGGGCACGACCCTGGCCGACTATGCCGACCGTTCCCTGGGGATCGGATACGCAGGGGGCACCACGCTGCTCTTCATCCTCCTGATCGGTTCTTTGCTTCTTTGGCGCAAGACCCTCGGCACCATCTCCTACGAATCGGTAAGCACGCCCAAGGCCGAGTTCTTCTACTGGATGACCATCATGTTCTCCCAGACCCTGGGCACGGCCCTGGGCGATTGGACGGCCGACTCGGCGGGCCTTGGCTATGGGGGAGGGGCGATCATATTCGGCATCCTGCTGGCCATCGTGGCGGCCTGCTACTTCTGGACCGGCATCTCCCGCACCATCCTCTTCTGGAGCGCCTTCATCCTGACCCGTCCGCTGGGGGCCGTAGTGGGGGATTTGCTGGACAAACCCCTGGATAAGGGCGGTTTGGCCCTCAGCCGCTATTCGGCGTCGCTGGTGTTGACCGCTTTTGTGCTGGGGTGCGTTTTCATTTTCCGCCAAAAGCCGGCGCGGCAGGGGCATTGAGTTAGGAGCCTTTCTGCGTCTGGTCAGCCTGCCGGTATGATAGAGAGACCCATTTCACTATAGGGATTTAGCCAACTTTTAGAACTGTTAAGCTTATATTAAGGAATAATGGATAAAGCCTTATTTCCCCCCAATTTTCGATTCGGTCTGCTATTGTCAGTCCTGTTGTCGGCCAACAATTTGGCAAGCGCCAAGCCCGGATTTACCGAGCTTCTATTCAACCCTAATTGGTATCGGACTTTTGATTCCACCTCGAGCATCGTGGCCGCCGAGGGTGGGCTTCTATTTGCCTGGCATTTTGCGGATCCGGAAATGAAACCGGATAGCTTTTTCGTGGGTATTGATACCCTTTGGAGCTTGCCACAGGACGTCGATAGCGATACCTCGGAAGATTGGGATTTGCAGGTTTGTCCGGATGAAATCTGCATGGACGGGTTGAAGAGGGGGATTCACGGCGCCAATTCGCCTTATCCATTCGCTGATGGAAATTTTGAAACCGAGCATCACTTCCAACTCTTTCCAGCGATTGACAAGAACTTCTACTACACATCCCCTCCAAGAAGCGTGTTTGGCGCAATGATGTTTTGCCGTTCGAGGACGAGTGGAATATCGGATACAGTCTTTGCATTTGGAACCTGGAATTTGAAATGGGATCCCACGCATATTCCACCGGTCAGGCCGGTTGCCGGGTACCTCCCAAAGCTCTCTGACTTCGCCATATCGGGTGATACTGTCCGCTATCTTAAGGCCGGGGCGGGAATTACTCCAAGCACACCAAGGTACAGGACGGGGCAGAAGTTGCACGTTGCATACTCACAAGGCAGCGGCGTAGAAATTTCCTTTCCGGATCTCGCTTCGGAAAAGGAAGTCACATTTTTAAGGTTGGATGGAACCCAGATCTGGAAATCGGGGATAATCCCGGCATCGACATCAAAAATTTCTTGCGACCCGGGAACTCTCGCAGGGTCCGGAAAATCGCCAGGCTTGGTGGTTGTCAGCTTAAGTTGGGCTGAAGGGAAAGAGTGGACAAAGGTGGCGCTGCTCCCGCAATAGCCCACTCAGGATTGGCTGCTTCAGGCCGTTATCAAGGCAACCAAGACAGCAGCAAAGAAACAGAAGAGCTTTGGCTGGTTGCGCTCAGGAAATATGAGCCCCAGGCCACGGTGCGGCCCTGGTAATCTTTTCCATCCCAAATGGCATTTCGTTCCGCAGACGCAGGTCCGACTTCAGAGCGCGACGGATTCCATTCGAGGGTCCGAACCATGCGCCCTTGGCTGTCCATAATCCGCAAAGCAACATTTCCGACGACATTGTTGAGCTGGGGGGCGAGGTTGATTTGATAAACTCCGGAGTTCTTGCAGGCGCGCAGGCACATTCCCTGTTCTCCGGTGGCAGTGCGGATGGACGTGGTCGGAACGTTCGAAATCGCCTTGGCAATCGCACTATCCAAGGAAACAAACCTTGCGGAATCCATGGCTTTGCGGCGATCTCCGTCCGATCGATACACAATCATTCCCGTGTGATCTAAAACAAAATAGACATCCCGATAGGCGTCATATTTCGTCCATTTTCTGCCATCGGCCGCATTCACCAATTGAGAGTCTGCCCCTTTTAAAATTGGAAAGTGGATGCTGGTGTCGTTACCCGTAACCAGTCTTTCAAATACTTTGAGTTCGGGGATTGTGCCCATATTCACATCGGGACCAAAGACTTGGAAGGATTTGCCTTGATGCTTCTTTATGATTCTGCCGATATGGGGCGCGTTTCCTTGGCAACCGCTGCAGGTTGATTGCACGGTTGCAAGCAAAATTACTTTGCCTTTTGCTTCCACCAGACTATGCTTGTGTCCATCCAGGTCGGTGAGGTTGGTCCATTCATAGGCCATTTCCCCGACCTTGCCTATGGCCATGGCTTTTCCGGCCGTCAACAGCAATGCCCCCACCAGAATCGCACGCGTTACCCCAGACCACGCAAACGCTGTTGCCGACAATGACTTCTTCATTTTCTCTCCTAGGATCCCCATCCCCGTAAGTCGATGCCTAAATATAAACGTTTCAGGAAAATCCCACGGCGGACAATTTGGGCCGGGGGATCATTTTTGGGGCGATTTCGGCCCGTATTTAAAGCTGGAAACGTTCAAAACCAGGCCGTTCCGGTCCCGGGCCAGCACAATCAGGGCATAGTCGGACAGGGTTTCCGGCCCCAGGGGAGCCGGGCGCAGGTGCTTGCCGTTCTCTGAAGAGACCGGAAAATCCACGGAGAAGGTCTTGGCGGTGAGGGCGGGAAGGCCGGCCAGGGCCAGTTTCTTGCCGGAAGCATCCTGGTCCGCCGTTTCCACCACGATGACTTCCCAGGGGGTGGGATAGAAGGGAATGATAGTGGGTTTGTTCTTGACGGCCAGGACGCGGAAATCCATGGGACCCGTGGCGGCCGTGTCCAGGTTGCGGGCCTGGAAGGCGAAGCGGATGCGCAGGGCGGAGGTATCGTAGGCGATACCGGCGGTATCCAGCCGCAGATCCAACCAGGTTTCCGGGTCGGTTTTCCGGAGCGCCGAGACCAGGGAATCGTATTCGCCTTCCTTGAAAGCCACGTCCTTTTCCCGCACGCCATAGGGCGCGTTGGAGCCGTCCATCACCGCCTGGGGCAGGCTGACATAGCCTTGCCTGTCGTTCAAGGCCTGTATCGAGGGGGTGACCCAGGGATCGTTGATGCTGCCGAATTTGACGTGGTAGTTGATCACCACCAGGGAAGGAGTGTAGTTGGGATTTCCAAGCTCGGCATGGATATAGGGGGCGAGCCTGGATTCCGCATCCGGGCAGGACACGCAGCCGTAGGATCCATAGGATTCGAGGATGTGCATGCGGGCGACCGGCCGGTGTTCGGAAGGGGAGAGGGCGGTCAGGGAAGAATCCCGCAGGGCGGGATCGAGTTCTTGCAGGGAATCATCGAAAGGATCGCAGCCCGCCAGTAACAGGAGGGTTACCAGGGCCATGGCAGCGGCCGTTTTCAAAAGTGGCTGGTCCATATCAATTCGGTTCCTTCGAAGGCGGGCTCAAGCCGGCAGCTTCCCCCCGCGCAGACCACGCGCTCCTTGCGTTGGCCGGCCCAGAGGGTGACCCGGTTGCCCTCGGGAAGGTTCACGGTGAAATAGGCTGAGGACCAGCCGTTGCTGATCCCTCCCAGAAGATAATGGAAGGATTCCGGGTCCGCTTCCCGTTCCGAGGTGGTGGCCTCGTAATCCAGGGTCACGGACCAGAGGGAGGAGCGGCCCACGGTGGCGGAAACCACGCCTTGCCAGATGGACTGGGTGGAGGCCACGCTTCCCGCTTCACCCAGGCGTCCGGAAAGCGGATCTCCCGGGACCAGGGGCCGGAAATCCACGTCCCGGTATTGCAGTTCCGCCTCGGTTTCGAAATTCCAGCGGCCCGCGGGCCGTTCGCCCGTAAGGCCCAAAGTGTAGGCGTCGATATCCTCGAATTCCCCTTCGGAGAATTTCCGCTGGCGGATCCAATCCAAATCGATCAGGGTCGATCCCCGTCCTGACCAGGGGAGGCGCACCTGCTGGTCCAGGTCCAGGAACGGCAGCTCCACATGATGGATGAGCAGGGCCGCGTTCCGCTCCGGATGGGAGGTGAGCCGGGAAAGATTGGCCGCGTAGAAAGCGTCTTCGGAAACGTGCCAGGTTCCCCGCAGTTGCACGCCGTCTTCGGCCTGGTTGTTGGGGAAAAGCATGTCCCTGGCCATCAGGCGGAAGGTGTGGAACTGCACCAGGCTGGGTGGATCGGTGAAGCCGAGATCGTAGTTGCGGTAGTACTTATACTCCGCTCCCGCTTCCAGGCGGCCCAGGTTTTCCGAGAGGGAGGCGTACAGGGCCCGGCCGCGGTAGGAATGCGGGAAGTTGAATTTGTCCTCCCCCGTAACGGCCATGTAACCCAGGTAGGCGTCGGTGGGGCCTTGCAGCCATTCCGCGTTGCCGCCGGCGAGGCGCGCGTTCCAGCCGTCCCGGAAGGCCTCCAGGTATTGCGCTCCCGCCTTCAATCCGGAAACCGGCTCCCAGGCCGCTTCCGATCCTTGCAGGTAGAGATCGCGGAAGAGGTCTTCCTCCGCGTCCACGGTATGCAGGTCCGGGAACCGGGAAAAGGTCTTGCCTCCGAATACCGAGACGCGCCCATGGCCCAGGGTTCCGCCCTCGCCGCCTTCCAGGGCGGCCCAGACGCCGTTCAAATCCTTGTCGAGCCTGGCCTGGCGGTCTTCGAAGAAGCGGAACAACAGGCCGCGGGCCACGCTGCCGTAGACGTTGCCGGCGCGGATATCCGTATGCGTTCCCGTGTAGGAAAAACCTTGCTTGACCACGCGGTGGTTGGGATCGCGGATGAGGGTTTCGCCTTCACCGGGGAGATCGTTTAAGAATTGGTAGGCGCGATAACGCAATTGGTAGGCCAGGCCGCCATCGGAGAGACGGATATCGAACCAGTCTTCCAGCCATTCGTTGGGATCCCGGAGGCTGCGGTCTTCCCTTCCGTAATTGGCGCGCAGGAAGTTGGATCCGGTCAGGGAGAGCCGGGAGAGGGAAAATGTTCCCGCCTCCGCGGGTTTTTCCGAATGCGCGGAATCTTTGGGTGAAGCGGAACGTTGCGCGGTGTCCGGAATCGCAGGGGATCCGGGGCGGGTTTCGGAGAGAGGGTTTTTGCCGGCTTCAGTGAGCGGATTTTGGCCGGCTTCGGCGAGCAGATCCTGAATGCGTTTCTCCAGACGGACTTCTTCACCGGGTTGGAATCCCTCCTGGCGGAAGGCCACGCGGCCCTGGGCATCGATCAGCAGGCTGGTGGGCAGGGCGGAGACATCGTAGAGGCGGTAGGCTTCCTGGCCGGGATCGGCGATGACGGGGAAGGGAAAGGATCGGGCCTTGGCGAAGGCTCGCACCCGGGCCAGGGTTTGCGGCTGATCCACGGAAACGGCCACCACGCGGAAACCTTGCGCGCCGTAGCGCGTCTGCAAGTCCTTGAAGGCATTGAGTTCGGCCAGGCATGGGAGGCAGAAAGTGGCCCAGAAATCCAGGAGAATCACTTCGCGGCCCAGGCTTTGCGATAAATCGAAAGGTTTGCCGTCCACGTCTTCCAACCGGAAGGAGGGAGCCAACTCCCGCCCGGCGGGAGCCCTTTCCCGCCCTGACGCATCCGCGCGATGGGTCTCCGGAGAGGATCCGTACGCGGGCGCGGGTTCGTCCGCGAACGCTCCGGCGGTGAAAGAAACGGCCAAGGCCAATGTCGCCAAGTTTGAGGCGAGCCGGCTTGCAACCGGCGGTCCGAGGGTTCGGGTCATGGATGGGAAAAGATCATGGATGGGAAAAAGCTAACAAATGCCCGGAATTGCCGGTTCGCACGGAACTGTTGTGCGGCGCCTCGGCAGATATTATTTCTAGCCCAATCCGGAGGCTCCCCCATGGACGGCAAGGTAAAACCCGACGAAGATGACGATTCCGAGGGCGAAAAGGAATCGTCCCTGCCGGAGGCCACCGTGACCCTTACCCTGATCGCGGTGCTGGCGGCGACCTATCTGTGGTGGTATTGGCGCCACCGCACGGAGATCCTCAAGGAACATGATATCCACCTGTCTTTCGTCCTGGCTCCCGATACCATACCCGTTTCCATGCCCGCCCGCTTTGAATTGAAGGTGAAAGGGCCGAAAAAAAAGCCCGTCGCGGAACGGAAGATCCACGTGGTAGTCACGCCGGAGAACAAGGCTGAAATCATTTCCGTGACCGGACCGTCGGGGCATGACTCCGCGGCGCTTTCCAACCAGGCCTATGGCCTGAGCGATTCATCCGGCAACGTTTCGGTCATGGTCCGCCCGTTGGAATCCGGCGAATACACTTTGGCCGCCGCCGATTCGCTCTCCGCTTCCGCGGAAGGCGCCGCGGTGGATTTCATCGCTCGCTGAAAGGGATGTCCAATGCCGAGAATGCTCCGGCGTCTTCCGCTCCTGGCCGCAACCGTCTGCCTGCTGCTTTGCCCCCGCGCCGTCCTGTCGCAGGACGATTTCGGGATGAACAAGGTCCAGTACGGGCACCAATCCTGGTACTACGTATCCACCCGGCACTTCAACGTGTACTTCAGCGATCAATCCGTTCTGGTGGGGCAATATACGGCCGGCCACGTGGAGGCCATGTACGATACGGTTTCGCGCATTCTGGGATTTCCCTTGAAGGAGCGCGTGCCCATCATCCTGTATTCCACGCCCTCGGAATTCCAGCAGACCAACATCATCCCGTACATCCTTCCCGAAGGCGTGGGCGGCTTCACGGAGATCTTCAAGAACCGCGTGGTCATTCCCTTCGAGGGCAGCTATGCGGATTTGCACCATGTCCTGCAGCACGAAATGACCCATGCCTTCATGTTCGATCGCCAGAACACATTGGGCAACAAATTCAGTTCGGCCAGCCAGCAGGTGCCCTTGTGGTTCGGGGAAGGGTTGGCGGAATATTCTTCCCTGGGCTGGGATCTGGGATCGGAATTCTTCATGCTGGACGCGGTCCTGTTCGGCTATGTGGGCAATCCGGCCCAGGATGGCCTGCCCGGGTTCCTGGCCTATAAGGGCGGGCAGCTGTTCTGGTTCTACCTGGCCCAGACCTTCGGACCTGGATTCATCCGCGATTGGATCGCTCAGATCACCAAAGGCAAGGATCCGCAGACGGCCTTCAAGGAGCTCGCCCACGTGTCCCTGCGGGAAGTGGGCGATATCTGGCTGCGGGAGTTGCGGGCGATTTACTGGCCGGAGCTTCGCGAGCGCCATTATGGGAAGGCCGTGGCCAGGCAATTGACCGATCATACCCAGGATCAGTCCAACATCAACATGCAACCCGTGCTCTCCCCGGACGGGACCAAGATCGCATTCTTCAGCGATCGCGAGCCCAACGTGGGCCTGCACATCCTGGACGTGGAAAAGGAGAAGGTCGGCAAACCTCTCACTTCCGCCGGCGCGGTACGCGGCCACCTCTCCTTCTATCCGTACCAGAGCCATCTCACCTGGAGCCCGGACGGAAAGAAGATCGCCTTTGTCAGCAAGACCGGCCACAAGGACGTCATCTCCCTGATCTACGCCAAGAACGGAAGATCCGCGGGGGAGGTCTCGCCGCCGGGCATACGCGGCATCCTATCCCCGGACTGGTCCCCGGACGGCAACCGGATCGTGTTCAACGGCATCAAGGACGGCATGTCGGATCTTTTCCTCTGGAACCTGGAAACAAAGACCCTGACCCAGCTCACCAACGATGTCGCCGTGGATCAGAACCCGGTGTTCTCCCCTTCGGGACAATGGATCGCGTTCGAATCCGATCGAAACCAGCCGGGACTCTCCCAGGACAGCAAGCACCCCTTCCTGGGGCTCAAGAATCTGGCGCCCTTCCACGATATTTTCCGCATATCACCGGATGGCGGGTCCCCCGTGCGCGTGGCGGGAGGCCGGTTCGACGAGAAGTTTCCCGCCTATGGCCCCTCGGATACCGAACTGGTATTCGTCTCCAACCGTTCCGGCATCAACAACATCTACCTGGCCACGCTTTCCGCCGGGGAATGGAAGGAA
>JAQBPN010000025.1 GCA_028287505.1 Fibrobacterota bacterium
CCGTATCAACCAGGTTACCGTACAGATCCCTCAGGCCCAGGCAGAAGGCCACGTATTGGCTGTCCGCTTCCAGGGGCGCGGTCATCAGTTCGATTTCGCCGGTATTGGGATTGACGCAAACGTCCAGGACCGGCACCGGGGTCCCGCCATTGGGCGCGCTCTTGGGTCCCGGCTTGCGCACCGCATAGGCTTCGCGCCGAAGGGATTGGGTGGGATGCGGGGGCCGGTTGAACTTGAGGCGGACCGTGCCGTAGGCCAGATTGTTGCGCAGGCTCTCGCCCGCCCAGCGTGCTTCCATCAGGCGGACCGGGACCGTGTCGTACGGCGCCAGGGCCAGGACTTGCGGATCGCCCGGCGCCGCGGCGATGTCCACGGAAGGGCCGATGGCCAAGGCCTCCGAGCCGATGTTGGGATTCAAATCCCCGTTGATGTCCTGGAACCCGATTAGACCGTATCGTCCGGGACGCAAGGCCCTGAACTCGAAACGCCCCTGGGAATCGGCGGGAGCGATGTAGGCGGGACGTTCCTTCAGGGGATCGGGCTGCGCGCTAGGGACCACCACGCTGTCGTTCCTGCGGTTGAGATGCTGGAAACGCGTCCGCAATTCCGCTCCCCGCGGATACAGGGCCGCGAAGGTCCCGGGGGCCGGGGACGCCTGGAACACGCCTACCCTTCCCTTCAGCCGTCCCGAGTCGGGCTTGGGGCCCGTGGAGAAGGCCAGTTGCAGGGGGCTTTCCAACGGTTGGCCGTTCAGGTCCTTGACGGAACCCAGGATGCCCAGGGTATAGGTGGTATTCGAATCCAGCCGGGCGGAACTGGTCACGTCCAGGGCGTTGCCGGAGAGCCGGACTTTGACGTGCCGGTTCAGGGGCGGATTCAGGTAGACCTTGCCTCTTTCGGCGTCGGGCGCGACCCATTCGGAGAAGACGATCCGCGCCTTCAGATCCCGGGAGACGTTGGTGGTGTCCGGGGCGGGAAACACGGCGGTTACGTAGGGCCGCTTGGTATCGGACGGGCCGCCGGGAGGGGCCTCCATGTGGGCGCACCCGGCCAGCAGGAGGACCGGGAAGCAGAAGCGGATTCTACCCATCCCTGCCCGCGCTCCAATCAATGCACACCGGAGGATTCGATGAGCTTTCCAATCCGGGTCCAGCGGATTTTCTGGGGGATCAGCAGCCACGTGAAGGGATTCGAGAACTTGAATGCCTCGTCCTCGTTCTCGAAGGAGAAGTAGATGATGAAGGCTTTCGCCTTCACGAAATCCTTGGAGAGAAGACCCCAGTAGCGGCTGTCCGAGGAACGATCGCGATTGTCCCCCATCATGAAGAAGCACTTCTTCTTGACGGTGTATTTGGTCGTCTGTTTACCGTCCAGGATCAGGGAAGCCTTGATGTGGTAGTCGTGACCCGCTTCCTTCCCCTGTCCGACGATGTTCTGGTTGATGAATTCGAGGTAATTGCCGAGGAAATATTCATTGTTCTCCACCCGGCGTCCATTGCGATGGGCCTTGACGGCGGCGCTGTCGCTGGGGTCATAGGTGAAGAAGGCCGGCAAATCGTTGGTGCGGAGGAACCCGTAGCGGGCCGCGTCCTGGAACACCTTGAAGGGGATGTTCTCCGCGTGGAAGTACAGGGTGCTGCCCTGATAGAGGCGCTGGAAGGGCAGGTTCAGCAGGGCGTATACGGCTCCGTGGGTCTGGTTCTCCGGATCCCCGTTGAACCAGGGCAGGATGTACTGGTTGTCGATGACGGAGTCCTTCACCATGTCCAGATGCAATTGCACGTCCGCGTCGGGATTTTCCTGATAGGCCAGGGACCGGATCCACACCGCTTGCTTGAGGGGAAGCGTGTCCAGATCGACCGTCTCTCCGGGCGCGGGCAGGCGGTAGTTCAGGCTGTCGCGCAGGGGATCGTAACCGCGGTTGGCGGCATACTTGCCTTTGCGCGGCAGGGGGAACTCTTTCCCGTCGATCAGCACCTTGGTCCCGGAAACGGTGATGGTCTGTCCGCTCTGGGCGATGCAGCGCTTGATGAAATCCTTGGGCATGTACCACACCAGGTGCTTCTGGCCCTCCTGGGGCTGGCGATCCCAATAGAGATTGCCGAACAGGAACAGGTTGGCCAGGAACCTGTATTTCTGCTTGTTGCCCTCGGGATATTCCGGATCGCCCGGATACTTGAAGATGAGCACTTCCCCGGGCTTGGGATCGCGGAGGCCGGGAAGCTTTTGGTGGGAGAAGGGGATGGGGGAGCCGTACACGAACTTAAGGCCCAGCAGGAAGTCCCCGATGAGGAGGGAGTCTTCCATGGACGCGGACGGGATCTTGAAAGCCTGGATGACGAACTGGATGACCACCAGGGCCAGGAGGATGGGGACCAGGATTTCCTTGGCGAAGGTCCGACCGGCCCCGCTCAGGTTTCTGCCTTCCCCTTTATTCTGCTCGGCCATCTTTACCTTCTTGTGCGCCCGCTGACTGTGCGGCCGATCCCAAAATCCGAAAAAAGTCCAAACCGACGCTCAAGCCGCGCGCGCCCAGCGGGGGGCGCGCGGCCTGCGATGGGAAATTTTTTCCCCGGACCGCGGAACCCGGGTACGGGGAAAAAATTTCCCTGCAATCGGTCGACTAAGATAAAAACCAGGGGGCAACTTGTCTTGCGCGACTGGAGCTGTGATTCGTATAATCAGCCTTAAGTGACACCCGTGTCATTCCTGGAAAAGGCGGCCCCGTGCAAGAGCATCTGAAAATGTATGATGAAGAGTTGGTCAAGGAAATCATGATTTCCACGGCCTTATGCGTGCAGGAGCTGCTCATGGACGATCCCCGGGCCGCGCAGGACGACATCTTCGACTTCGTGGAGACCAACTTCCAGCACATCATCACGGAGACCCTGCGCGCCGAACGCGAGCGGGAAACGGAAATGGCCGGGGAAGGCGAAAACCCCCTCGCGGACGATTCCGGACTCCCCGAAGAGCCCTGAACCCGGCCCCGCGCCGCCCATACCCTTCCATCCCTGCCGGGGCCTCCGGAACACCCCCTTAATGACCGGTCGAATACTATATTAGGCCATATCCCTGCCCCATTGGACCCGGAATCGCCATTTCCGGGTTCCGCCCATCAGGCGGAGGGGCGGTCCACCCGGAAGGAAATCACATGTCCGACAGCTTTCTGGAAAAATTGAAGAAATCGGTCTTGGCCGGGGCGCATACCTCCGCCACCAAGATAGAGGAGGCCGCCAGGACAGGAAAGCTTCATCTCGATTTGATGGCCGAGAGGCGCAAGCTGGCCCGGGAGTTCACCGAGATGGGCAAGGAAGCCCACGTTTCCCTGCTGGAGGAGACCGTGGACCGGTTCGCCATGCGCCCGGGGATTTCGGACATGCAGCGGAACATCGAAAAATACAAGAAGAGCATCGCCGATTTGGAGGCGAGACTGGGCGCGGCCCAGAAGCGCCCCCGGTAGCGACCGCCCCATCACGGAAAGCCGGAGCCAATGGACGAGAAGTTCCGGATCAGCTTCTACCCCAAGGACGCCTCCCAGGTCAAGGTCGTCTCCTTGTCTCGGCGTGTGTGCATTCTCGCCGCCTGCATCATGGTTCCCCTGGCCCTGCTGGGGGTCTGGTTCCTGCTCTCCGGCACCCTCCACGAACCTTCGGAAACCCGGGCCATGCGCAAGAAGCTCGGCCAGGAGAACGGCGCCCTGGAAGATCGCGTGGGCAAGCTCGATGAGGATTTGCGCGGCCTGCGCGACGATTTGTCCCGCCTGGAGGAGCAGAAGGTCAACGCCCTGATGATCTCCGGGGTCGATTACATGGAGGGCGAAAAGCGGCAGAAGTCCTCCAGCCTTTTCTCATTTTTCCATAGCCTGGCTCCCATGAAGACCGATGTGGGCGCCTCCCTGAGGCGCGCGCGCTCCATTTCCTCCTATCTGGATTCCACCTTGGACCTGTTGCAACAGCGCGCCGCCCTGGTGGAAGGTCTTCCCACCACTTCTCCGGTATCCCGGGAAGCCATCCCCACGCGGGAATTCGGCTACAGCCCGGACCCCTTCACGGGCCGCAAAGCCCTGCACGCGGGGGTCGATTTCTCCCAGCAGGCCGGCGCGCCCATCTTCGCCGCGGGAGGCGGCACCGTCGTCGAGGTGCAGAAGGATCTGCTGTGGGGCAATTGCATACGCATCGATCACGGGCGCGGGGTGGAAACCTTCTACGCCCATCTCCAGGAACTGGAGGTGAAGCAGGGACAAAAGGTGATCCGCGGCCAGACCATCGGCACCATGGGGATGACGGGGGTGGCCACGGGCGTGCATCTCCATTATGAACTGACCATCCGGAATGCAAAGGTGGATCCGATGAAGTATTTCCTGCCCGAACTGCGGATGGCCACGGGAACGCAAGGCGCTCCTTCCGGCCTGGACGAACATGAGGACGGCTTCTGATGTCCGGCCCCGATCCCATCTCCGAACCGATCGCGGAAGACATCGTCCGGGAGTGCACGGCCCTGCGCCGGCGTATCCACCGGGAGGCCGAGCTTTCCGGTCAGGAAAGCAATACCGCCGCCCTCATCCAGGCCGAGTTGAAGGCCGCCGGCCTGGAAGTGAAAACCTTTCCGGGCAGCACGGCGGTGGCGGGGATCTGGCCCGGCCGCGATCGCTCCCGGGCCATCGCCTTCCGCGCCGATATGGACGCGCTTCCCCTGGAAGAGGCGTCCGGACTTCCCTGTGCTTCCCAATCCGGACTGGCCATGCACGCTTGCGGCCACGACGGCCATACCGGCATCCTGCTGGGCATAGCCAAGCAGTTGGCCCGCTCCGGCAAATCCTATCCCATGGATATCAAGCTCCTTTTCCACCCCGCCGAGGAGGCCGGCAACGGCGCCAAGCAGATGGTGGCGGACGGTGCGCTGGAATCCCCCAGGGTGGAGGCCGTGTTCGGCCT
>JAQBPN010000036.1 GCA_028287505.1 Fibrobacterota bacterium
GCTTCAACGGCACCGCGGCTCCGGAGTTCAGCAAGGCCCAGACATGATAAGCGGCTCCCGTCGCCAGGCTGACGTTCCATTTGAAATAGTCGTTGGTATTGTCGTTGAAGTTCGTCATCCACATGTACTTTACGGGACCATAGTCCCCTACGCTCATGCCGGAGTTGTGCGCCGCCGCCCCGGCCGTCAGGAAAACGAGATTATCGGTCGTGGCCGTTTGATCGAATACGATGGGATTTGGGCCTGCTTGAGGGACATCGGTATCGGCGAACGCCGTCACGGTAGCCAAAGCAGTCAATATGCAGAAGCGATGCATCATTCCAGCCCCCCTTTGCCTTTCCAATCGAAGATCGATCGACGCCCATGCGCCTACAGGCGCTCTGCGGAAGGTAAGCAGCCGGTTCCCGCCGCGGATTCCATTCCGGATTCCGGGACCCTCCCGGTGAAAAATCCGTTTACCCAGGGGAAACGCCGGCCACTCATGCCAGGCGCGCGCGGATCGTTTTTGGGAGCGCGGCCCGCCGATGGCTCCTGAAATCGATTTCGCAAAAAGGTTTATGGCTAAAATGCGGCTTCCCGAAGCGGGGGCCTAGCGCGAATAGGCCGGAGGCGAGCGGGATTTCATCGGAGTTCCCGGAGGAACTCCCGCAGGGACGGACCGCTTCTAAGGCTGGAAATCCATCCACTCAAGATTGCAAGTCCCGCTCACGTCCGACAGACGTAACAGGTAGGTTCCGGCCTGCAGGGGCAAGACGTCCAAGGTGGTCTCCGCCCAAACCGCCGAGGGCGGGAGCGTTATTTCCGCCAGGGGAGGTTGGCCGGGCATTCCGATGGACAGGCCGGCGCCTCCGGCGCCACGGTATCGCACCGTAAGCCGATGGTTCCCTGCCTGGGCTAACGAGACCTTGTAATCCGCCCAACTCCCCACCGCGAATCCCGCCCCCACCGTGCCCGCCGCCGAATCGATTACGACGCGGCTCACTCCCGCCATGCCGATCATGGCTTCCGCGGACAATCGGCCGGGGAGGGAGGCGGCGTGGTAGACGCGCGGATTGGAGAGGGTGGAAAAGAACTCTTCGCTGTAGAGCGGCCAATCATTGGCGGAGGGAGGGATATCCAGGAAGTCGAAGGTGATGTCCGAGGCGGGTTGCACCTCCAGTTTGGAAGAGACCTTGACCATGTTCGCCGCGCGCCATAGACCGCGCCGGAACAGGAAAGCCGAGGGCGCCAGGTCCCCGAAGGATTGGAGACCGGGGCTGGCCGCCAGGAAGGTGCGCACCCGTTCGCCCATCCGGCTCAGCGGAATATCGGCCAGACGGGGCGCGTCCAGGGCCCCTACCCAGGTATAGTTCCGGCCCCAGTCCAGGAACCGGCATTTCTTCGCCACCAGATAATTGGCCAGGCTGTCGGTCTGGGGTTGGATGGTATAGCTGAAGATCCCCACCACCACCATGCGCGAGGCGATGGACGGATCTGTGAGCCAGGCCTGCGCGACCGTGGTGAGCGGTCCTCCCACAATCACCAGGAGAGGTTTCTCCGGCGTGGCCTTGCCTGCCTCCGCCACGATCAGATCGCTGCCCGCGCTGGGCTGGGGCACGATGTCTTCGACGCGCCCGGACGCGGGCAGAAGCAACCGCGCGACAGCGCCCGGAGACATGCCCGGAATCCCGGTCAGGCCCGCGCGTTGGGCGTCCGCCACCTCCGCGTCCCCCTTCTTGGTCTGCTCCGCGACGGTGTTGCGCCCGGAGCGGAAATCGTTGGTGGCGATATTCCCGCGCAGATTCAGGGAGCCCAGGCTGGCCTTGGCCCACAGGTATTCGTTCTCGATCCCGTTGTCCCAGCGTTCATTGTCCATGATTACGGGGTTGGCGCTGTCCACGCCCTCGATGCGCAAGCCGGTGGAGTCGATGGTGAAAGCAAGTTTGGCTTCCTTCGCGAGCGTCACCGGATCGAGAGTGGTCTGCTGTCCCTGGCGCACTACCACGTCGCGCCGGATGGCCTCCCGGCGGAAGGGCTGCAGGCTGCTGAAGCGGATGTCGTAATGGCCCGCGGGCATGTTGGTCAGCACGAAAGCGCCGGGGAGATCGGCCTTCACCAGGCGCTCCATCCCGTACACCTGCACGAAGCGGGAAAGCTGCACTTCGCTGTCCGGCGCGAACGTCCCGGAGATGCTCCCCCGCGGCGTAAGCGTGTCGGCCGGCAGGACCAGGCCCTCGGTGTCCCGCGCCAGGCTGAAGTCCCTTATCGATCCTCCGGATTCGGTCCCGGCGAATTCGATGCGATAGGCGCCGGCGGGCAGTTCGCGCAGCGTGTAGCGGCCCTGCGCGTCGGTGACGGTTTCCTGGATCCGCTGGCTCACCACGGGAGAGACCGGGTCGGCCAGATAATCGTCCGGCCTGAGGATGACGCGGGCGGCCACGGAGGGATTGCCCGAGACGTCGACCAGGCGGCCGGCCACCACCTTGGATTCCGTTTCGGTGCCTCCGCCTTTGCCGGCCAATCGATCGCATGCGCCCAGGCAGGCGGCGCAGAGGATCGCCGCCCGCGCGAAAAACGGGGCCGCCCGGAAGGCAGGCCCCGGGCGCGGGGTGGGACGGACGGCGGACCGCCGCGACGGCATCATGGACTCTTCCCCTTGGGCGGCAATGTGCGGAGGACCGTGCGTGCGCGTGTGCGTGCGGGCGTGGGCGCGGGCAGGGAGGTGATGGGGAAGACGTGGAAGTTCATCTGGTAGACGCGATCGACGTCATCCGAGTTCTGGGCCATCTCCAGCAGGCGGCGGCGGAATCCCCTCAGCTCCTCCAGCATGGCGTCGTAGGTAGGACCGGACACGCTTACCGTCAAAGTGGAAAAGTTGCGGGTGCCGCTGGGCAGGTGGTCCAAGGCGTACTTGGCCAGTTCCATGGCCTGTACCTGGTACGCGCTTATCAGGGCTTGGCTGATGGCATCCCCGGCCGAGATGACCGCATCGGTGCGCTCATAGGCCCCGTCCGCATCCTTGCGGATAAGCGCCAGGCGTTCCAGGAGCTCGATGGATTTCCGGGCCTCCTGGACTTTGATGGGCGGATTGACCATGCCCGCCAGAGCCCGGAAATCCCCGCGGAACGGACGGATGGCGATCAGTTCGCGCACCGCGGTATGGTGCCATTTCTCGAAATACTCCCACTGGTGCGCTTCCACACTTTTGATGCCCGAGCCGCGCATGGTCAGCAGGCGATCGAGATAGTCCTTCTTTTCCGATGCCCCCGTGGCCTTGTTGAACATTACCAGGGTTTCGAAGTATTCCTTTTCCTTGCGGGCCAAGCCGAAGAGTTCCGCGAACTTGAGAACCAGCTTGAGGGAAATATCCTTTTTTCCGGACAGGACATTGGCGAAGAACCCCGGCGAGGCGAAGCCGACTTTGGACGCGATGAAACGGTAGGAAAACTTGGGGTTTTCCCCGCGGCGCTCGGCATATGCCTCGCGGAGATATTGCCGGTAATCGATGTAGTCGAAGATGTTTACCACGAAGGCCCTTTTCCCTTTCAAACTTAAGCCCGGAATCCCCGCCAACAATGGGATTTCAGGGTCGGGGCCGGAAGGAACGAGGAAAGCGTTTACCCGTGGAAAACGTCCCACATTCCCCAACAACCCTAAAAGATCAGTACATTATCGTATTATGCCGCTGCTAGAGGTACGGGATCTCAAAACCCATTTCCGGCTTCAGCCGGGTCAGGACCCGTCGGGCGAAGGCGCGATCCGCGCCGTCGACGGCATCGACTTCACCGTGGAACGGGGAGAGGTGCTCGCCCTGGTGGGCGAGTCGGGAAGCGGCAAGAGCGTCACCTCCCTGTCCGTTCTGGGACTGATACCCGGGACCGGATTCCACGCCCACGGACAAATCCTTTTCCAGGGCCGGGACCTGGCCTCCCTTCCTGAAAAGGAATGGCTGTCCATCCGGGGACGGGAAATCTCCCTCGTCTTCCAGGATCCCATGAACGCGCTCAACCCCGTGATCGCCTGCGGCGAACAGGTGGCGGAAAGCCTCCGCCTCCATCAGGGAATGAGCCGAACCCAGGCCCGCGAGCGGGCCCTGGTTCTGTTCAAGGAAGTGGGCATACCGGATCCCGATCGCCGTCTGGACGAATATCCCCATCAGATGTCCGGAGGGATGCGGCAGCGCGTGGTCATAGCCATGGCCCTGGCTTGCGGGCCCAGCCTGCTCATCGCCGACGAGCCCACAACCGCCCTGGACGTGACCGTGCAGGCGCAGATCCTGCACTTGCTGCTCCGGGAACAGCAGGCCCGCGGCATGGGCATCCTCCTCATCACCCATGACCTGGGCGTGGTGGCGGAGACCGCGGATCGCGTGGCGGTGATGCAAGCGGGAAAGATCGTCGAGACTGCGACGGTGAAGGAACTTTTCGCCAACCCCAAGCACGCCTATACCCGGGCCCTGTTGGACGCGGTGCCTTCTTTGAGCAAGCGGCCGATGGCCTCATTGACCAAACGGCCCACGGCCGCGCCCCCGCTGCTTCGCGTTGAAGCCTTGCGGACCTGGTTCCCCATCCGGACCGGCATCCTGAAACGCGTCACCGGACAGGTGAAGGCCCTGGATGGCTTCAGCCTGGATATTGTCCGGGGCGAAACCGTGGGACTGGTGGGCGAAAGCGGCTGCGGCAAAAGCACGGCGGGCAGGACCGTATTGCGCTTGCTGGATCCCACCGGCGGCAAGGTCGCCTGGAAGGGCGAAAACGTACTGACCATGGACCGAGAGGCGTTGCGCGCATTCCGCCGCCGCGCCCAGATGATTTTCCAGGATCCCTACAGCTCCCTCAATCCGCGCATGGTGGTCGGCCGCATCCTGGAAGAACCCCTGCGCATCCACGGATTGCACAAGGGCAAGGAGGCGGAAAAGGTCGCGGAAATGCTGGAAGCGGTGGGCCTGGCCCCGGAGTATGCCCGGCGTTACCCCCACGAATTCTCGGGCGGCCAGCGCCAGCGCATCGCCATCGCGCGCGCGCTGATCACGGAACCGGAATTCATCGTCGCCGACGAGGCGGTCTCATCCCTGGACGTTTCCATCCAGGCGCAGGTCCTGGATCTGCTCGCGGAACTGAAGGCCCGCCTGGGCCTGACCTTCCTGTTCATCTCCCATGATCTCGGGGTCATCCGCATGATCTCCGATCGGATAGCGGTGATGTACCTGGGCCGCATCGTGGAACTGGCCGATCGCGATTCCCTGTTCGCATCGCCCCTGCATCCCTATACCCAGGCCCTGTTCTCCTCAATCCCCCGGACCCTGTCCGGTTCCGGGATCTCCGCGGAAAAGAAGCGCGAGCGCATCGTCCTGCAAGGCGATGTGCCCAATCCCTCCAATCCGCCCGCGGGATGCCATTTCCACACGCGCTGCCCCTACGTGATGGATCGCTGCCGCAAGGAATATCCTCCCCTGGTCCGCCCGGCCGATGCCGGCGGCCTTCCGGAAGACCCGGGCGCGGCTTCCTGCCTGGTCGCCTGCTGGCTGCATCCAGGCGCCCCGTCGGCCTGAATCGACGACCCTACTTGGCCCTGTACTTCTCGATGAAGGCGAACAGCTTGTCCCGCTTGGGACTGACGGCGTCCGCGATGTCCGCGCAGGTATGCGGCTGGTTGGGAATGATGTCGAAGTAGAGATCCGTGCTGCCGGCCTTGATCAGGGCGTCGTACATGTCCTTGTTGGAGGCGATGGTGCCGCCTTCGTCGCCGCCCACCGTGATCTGCCAGGGAATGGCGGTCTTGCGGATATGGCCCATGGGCATGGCTTCCGGCTTCTCCTTCATGATATCGGCCACCTTCAGGTCCGCGCGGATGTTGTCGTGGGTGCGGGTCTGGCCGCTCATGGAAATGAAGCCCGCGAAGCGCTTGGGATCGAACCTGGCCTCCTTGAACCAGGTGGAGTCGATGGCCATCATATGGGTGAGGTAGGCCCCCGCGGAAAAACCGGAAACGAATACGCTGTTCGGATCGCCGCCATAGGCTTCGATATTCTTGCGAACCCAGATGGACGCCTGCACCGCGTCCCGGATGTATTGCGGCCATACGGTGGTGCTGCCTCCGGCCAAGGTGTATCCCGGGGTCACCACCATCAGGCCATGGTCCAGGTATTTCTGCCCGAAATACTTGTAGTCGGCGCCGAAGGGTTCGTTGCGATCGCCGCCGGTCATGCCGCCGCCGTGGAGATGGATGAGAACTGGCCACCTTGACCCCGAAGCCGGCTTGCGCACGTCCAGGATGCACTGACCGCAGGCGGGCTGGCCCGCAGCGCGATAAGACACGTTGGTCCATTTGAGGGCGTTGAGCTTGAAGTCCTGGGTGCCGGAAAGGGCTTCCACCAGGCGCTCGCCCCGTTCGAAACCCAGCGCCACCACGGAGAGCGTGTCTTCCACGGCGCCTGTCTTGCCCAGGCCGGACGCCCCTGCGGTCGCTCCGGTCTTTTTCACGCGCGGCTGGGAGACAGCCGATCCGTTCAAGCAGGCAATGGCCAGGGTCCGGCTGAAGGCGCCGATGCGGACGCGGATCATGTAGGTACCCGGGGTCATGCCGGCCTTGAACGGATTGACCTGGTATTCCCCGGCGTCCATGCGGGCATCCGCCACCTCCTGGACAAGGCCGCCCCTCAAAGTGAACAGGGAAATCCGCACCCGCTGGGCCACGCCCTGGATGCCGAAGCACAGGCTTCCGCCCCGGACTTCGGGAAGGGCTTCCCGCGCGGCCGCCTCCGTGTAGCCCAGGGAAGTGGTTCCCGCGAACTTGTACATCCCGTTCGCGTCGGTCAGGACCGTGATGTTGCGGCCCAGCAGGATGACCTTGGCATCCTTGATCTTGGCGCCATTGGCGTCCGTTACCGTACCCATGAGGGTGGCCTCCTGTGCGGAAACCGGGGCCGGGACGAGTGGGGCCAACATCAGCGTCAATGCCAAAGCGGGTAATACCGGGTTCAATATTTTGATTGGGTTCTTCATAGGCGTCTCATCGCTCCTTCGCTCAGTAAATCATCACACGCTGACGGAAACTCCCGGATTCGGATTCCAGGCGCACGAAATACAGTCCCGCCTTGGCCAATGGATCGGGCGCCAAGGATTGTTTTCCCGCGCCCGCGGCCGCATAGAGTTTTTCCCCGGAGGCGGACCAGATGGAAAGCGTGAACGCGCCCCGGACGTCCACGTCCACCCGGCGGCTGGAGGAAACGAAGGAAACCCCGTCCTCCCTTTTGATGGCGGCGCCGCCCATGGAAACCGGATCCTGGTAGCCGGCCGCGTATTCCATCGCCCGCAGGATCAGACTGTGGTAGAAATCCGAGTTCGCCCCCGCATCCGAATGGATGAGCGTGGTGTAGAAGAAGCGGTTCTTCAAAGCGTCCTCGCGGATCCAGGCCACGGGATGGTACGCGCCCATGGCATCGGTCAGCTTGGCCACGGATTTCTCGTCCAGGGTATACAGCACCTTGCAGTCCTTCCAGGTGGGCGCTTCCACGGGATGCCAGGGCTTCATGTCGAACGAATACCACTCGTCGGAACCGGTGAATTTGGCGTCCAGCTTGTCGAGGATGGGCAGCTTGGAAACCGCCGGGTCCGTGGTCATATGGATGGTGCCCGGTTGGGATCCGTCTTTATGATCCATGTACCACATGGAGGTGACGGTATCGCGGAACCAATCCCATTCGCCCCGGGTCTTGGCCCCGGTATTGTGGTTGCCCACGATTCCCCGGTTCCCCTTGGAGACCCATTCCTTGAAGCCCTTTTCGAAAGGCTTGCCCAGGAAATATTCGGCGCGGGTGAAATAGTTGAAGAAGATCAGGTCATAGTCGTCCAGGGTGGCGAAGGTCATCGTGTCCGCGTTGCCGACGACCTTCAGGGTGGCGATGCCCACCGCCGCCTTGATCAGGTTGATCTTTCCCGTAAGGATGTCCCGGGGCGCCTTGTGGTATTCCGGATCGTTGTCCCCGTTGATGATCAGCACCCGCTTGTGTTTCAGCAGGCTCAGGGGATTGGGGTCCACGGGCGCGCCATGCGCGGGCGAGACCGCCGGCATGCATGCCAGGCAGACCGCCAGGAAGGCCGCCGCTCCCCGGAGGCTTGGAATGGACCCCGTCATTTTCATCTCAGCGCCGGCCGCGGGAATCGAAGACCGGGAATTCCAACCCGTCCCCGGTAACCCATACGATACGCCCCTGGTCCAGGCGCGCGCGCATCCGGGGCGCGGAGCGGCGGCTAATACCATTACCCGCGGCCCGGTCGGCGACACCGGTGGAAATCTCCGTGGGCAGGCAGGTGCCGGTATATTCGAGGCGGGAAATCTTCTGGCCGGACGGAGAAGAGAAATAGGTGGGTCCGTATTCGATCACGTACAGGGCCCCGTCCGGCCCCACCGTCATTCCGATGGGGTTCAGGAAAGCCGTGCTTCCGAAAGGCTTCTTCACGTCCGTGACCGCGTTCCCGTCCGCGTCCGGGGTGGCGGCGAGCAGCCAGCTCAATTCCCAGTCCGAGAAGAACAGCGTGCCGTCGAAATGGGGCGGCAGCTTGATTTTGGAATCGAGCTTGGGATCGTAGCGGTACATGGCCCCCAACATGCCGGTGCCGTCGTTGCCGCCCATCACGGGCCACTTGGCCTGATCCTGGGATTTGCCGTCGTGTCCCCAGGCCAGCAGCGCCGGACGCGCGGGAGGCAGGCTCTTGATGCCCGTATTGAAAGGCGACTCGTTGACCAGGTGGTCCGGGTCGAAGGTGGCGCCGTCGACCTTGTAGGTGATGTTGTGCCCGCCCAGGAACGGCCAGCCGTAATTGCCCGGGCTCTTCACGATGTTGACTTCCTCCTGCGCCGCGGGACCCTGGTTCGCGTCCGCGCCGCCCGCGTCGGGTCCCACTTCGCCTTCCAGCAGCCAGTTCTTCGTCTTGTCATACCAGAGCGTCCAGGGGTTGCGGAATCCCATGGCGTAGATTTCCGGTCTGGTTTGCGCCGTTCCCGGGGGGAACAGGTTTCCCGCGGGGATGGTGTAGCTGCCGTCCGCCTCCGGATGGATGCGGAGGATCTTGCCGTTCAGATTGTTGGAACTGCCTGCGCTTCGGCGCGCGTCGTGGTTTTGATCCGCGGAGATTTCCGCGTAGTTGCCCGGTATGGAGTTGTCTCCCAGGCCCCAGAACAGGTTGCCCTCGTTGTCCCAGGTCATGGCGCCGCTGGCGTGCTGACCGGCTCCCACCGTGATGGGCACGTCCAGCACGATCTTTTCGCCTTGCAACTTGTCGGCCGTGAGGGTGAAGCGCGACAGGCGGAACAACCCGTAGGGAGGGATGTTGGGCATGTACACGATGTAGACGAAGCCGTTGGACGCGAAGGCCGGATCCAGGGTGATGCCCATGCCGCCCCGGGTATTGTCCAGATGGACGTTGAGCTGGGCCAGGGTGGCCGCGGTCTTGGTAATCGGATCCCATCGCTTGACGGCGCCGGGCCTTTCGATCCAGTAGAACCTGCCGTCCTTGGCGAAGGCCATTTTGACGGGCTCGTTCAGGCCGGGATAGATGGTTTTGTCCAGGAAGGATACCTTGCGGAAATCCGCGGGCTTCACGTCGTCGCAACCGGTCCAGGAATGCTGGGCCAGCAGCGGGCGGGCCCAGGACAGGGCAAGCGATAACGATAGGGCCATGGCTCTGAATGCGTTCATGAAGGCTAACCTAGCTCGCCTGTTTCGCGGCAAGGATCGGTCAATCGAAGAAGCGCTTACGGATCGAAAGCGCTTTCCTGATCGCGGCGGCTGGGCGAAGCGAAGGAAAATCCCGCGGAAAAAATCCCGGAAAGAAGGCCGAAGGGGGCCGTCTTGGGGAAATGGAGGGGAAGCTCCGGCGGATCCGCCCGGAGCATTTTTTCACATCTGTGAATGGAACACGGGAACGTGTCTCCGCGCGCCCGCGCGCCGGGGAAACCGGCGCCCATCGGGTAGATAGGCGGGGACGGCCTCCGCATTCTTTTTTCCGGCTACCATGCCTGCCAAGGGATTCCGGAGGCCGGCAGGCAGGGCGGCCGCGGTCTTGATCACGAAATGGTTCGCGGACAGCGGAGGCAACAGATAGGTGAATGCGTTACCCGTGATGGAGGCTACCGCGGTCTTCTCGGAAAGGGCCGCGCCGCCGGCGTCGAACCCGAACACCCGGCCCTGGGTGAGGGCCACGGGCGAGGTGACGGTGAAACCGCCCTTGATGGTCTCCGTGGCGTTCTTGTTGATGACGATGATATGCACCTCGTTCCCAGAGGGAATGTACGAGGCGAAGATGGACGCGTTGTTGTTGTCGGACGCGGTGGCGGCCGCGGACATGGATGCGAAGAGCCCCTGCTTGCCGTCGTAATTGCGGAACAGGCGGAAGGCGGACGCCACGTAAACCGGCTTCTCGGCCAACTGCCAGAAACTGGCCGCGAACACGCCGGTCTTACCCATCACTCCCAGGAAATCCGCATTGGCCAAGCCGCCGGTGATTTGATTGGCCTCCCCATAGTTGTATTCGGTGATGGCCACTTGGGTGCCGGGATAGAATTTGCGGATGGATTCCAGCACGCGGGGAACCAGCTTGATGGGCCCCGGAGCGGGATCGCCCGGATTGGTGACCGGTAGCTTGGGGGTTCCCCACTTGCTGATCCAGCTGCTCTCCACGTAAGTGCTGTCCCACAGGGAACGGGGCGCCTGCAGGCGGGCGGCGCGGTCGACGGCGGTGGTGGCCGCGGGATCGTTGATACGGTGGTCGCCGGTGGCTTCCGCATACCAGTGGAGGTCCAGCACGTCCAGCAGGCGCTTGCCGGACTTGTCCGATGCCTTCTTCATCTCGTCCAGGAAGTAGTCGATATACCAGAAATACTTGCCGGTCTTGAACAGGGCGTCCCAATCCGGAGCGTTCTGCAGGCTGGCGAAATCGTTGTAGCCGTAGAACACGCCTCCGAAAATCTGCACTTGGGGATCCACCTTCTTGACGGCGATGGCCATGTCGCGGGTCTTCTCCACCAATTCCACCGCCGTGGGCCTCAGGGGATGGATGCGGGGATGGGTGGAGGGCCACAGGCCCGGTTCATTGTCCACCTCGTAGTACTTGACGCCCTTGGCCGATGCGGCGGTCCCGTATTTCTTGACCATGAAGTCCGCGAACTCATCCGTGTAGACTTCGCCATCGGTGGCGTCCGGGGTCTGGGTGAAGGGTTTGCCTTTTTCGAAAACCACCTTGGCCCAGCGCGCGGAAGGCGCCGTCTCGCTAGTATCCACGATTCCCTTCTTGTCCTTGGAGACGTAACCGGCGGCGGGAAGCGTGATCACGGTTTGCGCGCCTCCCGCCAACGCCGCGTCCTGGAAATCGGTCATGGCCTTGCCGGGCACCTCGGTGCCGCCCAGATAGGAGTCGCTGGAATGGTACCAATCGCTTCCGGCGTTGGAAGCGTTGTTCTCCCAGTTGTATCCCGTCAGACGGTTGCCTCCGGATCGCCGGAAAGTCACGCCGTCCGCGGCCGTCAGATCATCCGAATTGGATCCGTAGATGAGGGGACTGATGACATGGGTTTCCCGGGTCAAATCGATTTGGAAGGTCACGGCCACTTCCGGATAAGCCGCCGCGGCGGCGGCCAGGCCGATGGCCAATCCGGTATTCATGCTTGCCCGCATAACCCGCCTCCTGATTAGTCCCAAGCCATATTGTACCCCCGATGGAAAGGGGATGCATTGTGATTCCGTTTTTTGAGGGCAGGGGAATGGGAAAGGATCCGGGAGGATATGGAAAAGGCGCCTTTCCGGAGAAAGGCGCCCCTTCATTCAAGCGGAATCGAAGGCCCGTTCCGGAGAACGGTCGGGGCCTTGGTCCGGCTTACTGAGCGGCGGGAGCGGGTTCCGCGGGCGCTGCGGGAGCGGCGGCCGGAGCGGAGCAAGCGGCCTTCGCCTTGGTCTTGTTGTCCTTGGCGGTCTTCTTGCAGGTCTTCTTCTCCGCGCCCTTCATGTCCTTGCAACCGGCCAGTTCGGTCTTGTAGGCGTCATCGGCGCTCTTCAGACAGGCCTTATCGGCGGCGGCAAAAATGGAAGCGGCTAAGAAAGTTTGTGCAATGACCAACCCGACGATTTTCCTGTTGAACATGAGATCTCCTCCGATGGGTGAAAACGTGCGTGACGATCCGGGATTATTCCCGGGCAAGCTATAAGTTGGGTAATAAAAACTCCAAATCAAGCGCCCAAGCCGGTAAAATTCCGGTATCGGGAGGACCCGAAACCTGCTCCGGGTAGTCCCATCCTTGACCGGTCCCTCCCCGTTTGGTTGTTTCTTTGAGGTGAGGCCCCTGATGACCTTTTAAAGGGCTTTTAAAAGTGCCGATTCTAATCTGATTTCGGCCTTTCCGAGGATGCCGATGACCCGGGTGGTATACTATTGGAACCATGGCTGATTCCCCGGTAGCAAGTGGAAGGGTGGCCTGGAAACCCGATTCGGCCGTCCGCGCCCGCGCGCATTTGACCCGTTTTATCGCGGAATGCGGCTGCGACTCCTGGGAACAACTGTACGGGCGCTCCATTTCCGATGTCGGCTGGTTCACGGAACGGGTGCTTCGGTTTCTGGATATCCGTTTCCACAAACCCTATCGCCGCATCCTCGATCTTTCCCGCGGCATGGCCTGGCCCTCCTGGTGCGTGGACGGCGGGCTCAACATCACGCAAAACTGCCTGGACAAACATCAGGGGACTCCGGCGCAATCCCTGCCTGCCGTCATCTGGGAAGGCGAAGAAAACCGCGCCGCGCGCAGCCTGACCTACGCGGAACTGCATGCGCAGGTGGAACGGTGCGCCGCCGGATTGCGTGCCTGCGGACTGGGGAAGGGCGATGCCATCGGATTGCACCTGCCCATGATGCCGGAAACCGTGACGGCCCTGCTCGCCGTCGGCCGCATCGGCGCCATCGCGGTGCCCCTCTTCTCCGGCTACGGCCCTTCCGCCATCGCGTCCCGCATGCGGGACGTGCGGGCGAAAGCCGTGTTCACTTGCGACGGTTTCCCCCGCCGCGGAAAACCCGTAGCGGCCAAGGCCGCCATGGATGAAGCCATGGCGGCCTGCCCGGAAGTCGAACATGTCTTCGTGGTGCGGCGATTGGCACCGGACGCGGAAAAAAAGCCATCGGTTTCAGGAGCTTCCCCCGGGACGGGACGGGACATGGGGTGGGACGCTTTGCTCGCCCTTGGATCCGCCGCGCCGGCAACGGCCCGCCATGCCGAGCCGACCGCCGCCGAGGATTCCCTCATGGTGCTCTACACCTCCGGAACCACGGGCCGCCCCAAGGGCATTCTCCATTCCCATTGCGGCTTTCCCGTGAAGGCGGCCCAGGACATGGCCTTGGGGACCGATGTGGGGCCCGGGGACCGTATCGCCTGGGTTACGGATATCGGCTGGATGATGGGCCCATGGCTCATCTACGGCGCCACCCTTCTGGGCGCCACCATCGTGATCTACGACGGGGCCCCGGATTTTCCCGCCCCCGACAGGCTTTGGGATTTCTGCGCGCGCCACCGGGTGGGTATCCTGGGCGTTTCCCCTTCCCTGGTCCGGTCCCTGGCGACGCATGGGGACGCGCTGCCCGCCGGGTATGATCTGTCCGCCCTGCGCATCCTGGCCTCCACGGGAGAACCCTGGGATCCGGATTCCTGGCGGTGGCTGTTCGACAAGGTGGGCGGCGGCCGCCTGCCCATCATCAACTACTCGGGAGGCACGGAAATCTCCGGCGGGATCCTGATGGGCAATCCCCTGCTTCCCATCGAACCCGGTTCCTTCCCCGCGCCCTGCCCCGGCATCGCCGCCGACGTCGTGGACGAGTCCTGCCGCCCGGTGCGCGGGACGGTGGGGGAACTGATCATCCGCCGGCCCTGGATTGGAATGGCGCGCGGCTTCCTGAACGATCCGGACCGCTATCTCGCGACCTATTGGTCGCGCTGGCCGGACGTCTGGGTGCATGGGGATTGGGCCTTGGCCCAGCCGGCGGAGGCCGGAGGACAATGGTACATCCTGGGCCGCAGCGACGACACGCTCAAGGTTGCCGGAAAGCGCGTGGGTCCGGCGGAAGTCGAATCCGTGCTGGTCGGCCACGATCGGATCAAGGAAGCCGCCGTGGTGGGCGTGCCCGATGCGATGAAGGGAACGGCCATGATCGCCTTCTGCGTCCCCGTGGACGGGGTCCAGGCGGACGGAGTCCCGGCCGGAGAAGACGGCATAAGCTTGGAGGAAGACCTGAAGGGGCGGGTGGCGGCCGAGTTGGGAAAACCGTTGCGGCCGGAACGGATTTTCTTCGTGGCGGCCCTCCCGCGCACCCGTAACGCCAAAGTGATGCGGCGCGTCATCCGCGCGGCCTTTCTGGGGGAGGATCCGGGAGACCTGACGGCGCTGGAAAATCCGGAAGCGATGGAAGCGATAAAAAACGCCGGCGGAAAAGCGGTATGATAGACCCGGGAGGTTCCATGGACGAGTCTGCCCTGAAAATCAAGAAGGTCCACCACGTGGAATTCTACGTGGGGAACGCCAAGCAGGCGGATTACTACTATCGCCAGGCTTTCGGATTCGGCCGGATCGCCTATGCCGGTCTGGAAACCGGTTGGCGGGACCGCGCCTCCTATGCGCTCGCCCAGGGAAAAGCGATGGTGGTGATGACCTCGCCGCTCATGCCCGACGGAGAAGTCGGCGAGCATATCAAACGGCACGGCGACGGCGTGCGCGATATCGTGCTGGAAGTGGAAGACGCGGAAGCCGCATTCGAACTGGCGGTGTCCAGGGGCGCCGAACCGGCCGCGGAGCCGCGCGAGATCAAGGACGGACACGGCGCCATCAAGCGATCCACCGTCAAGGTATACGGGGACACCCTGCACTCCTTCATTTCCCTGGGAAGCTACCGGGGGCCCTTTCTCCCGGGATTCACCGAGTCCAAGGAACCGGGGCGCGGAGCCGGCCTGCTCGCCCTGGATCATTACGTCGCCAACGTCACCCTGGGGGAAATGCGCAAGTGGGAGGAATGGTACGTGCGCGTGCTGGGGCTGGAACGGTTCATGACCTTCGAGGACAAGGATATCAGCACCGAATTCACGGCCCTCAACAGCGTGGTCATGGCCAACGGATCCAAGAGCCTCAAGTTCCCCATCAACGAGCCCGCCCCCGGCCGGCGCAAGAGCCAGGTGGAGGAGTACAACGATTTCTACCGCAGCCCGGGTGTGCAGCACATCGCGCTCCTGACCGCGGACATCATCCGCACCGTGTCCCAGCTGCGCGCCAACGGCGTGGAGTTCCTGCGCGTGCCGGACGCGTATTATCATGCATTGCCGGAACGCGTCGGCGAAATCACAGAGGCGATCGGAACCCTGAAGGATCTGGGCATCCTGGTGGACAAGGACGATCAGGGATACCTGTTGCAGATTTTCACCCGGCCCGTGGAAGACCGGCCCACGCTCTTTTTCGAAATCATCCAGCGCAAGGGCTGCCAGGGATTCGGCAAAGGCAATTTCAAAGCCCTGTTCGAAGCCATCGAGCGGGAGCAGGACCGGAGAGGGAACCTGGTGTGAGCGGCCCCTACGCATATCAATCCGGATTCGGAAACGAGTTCGCCACCGAGGCCCTGCCCGGCGCCTTGCCGCAAGGCCAGAACTCGCCCCAGCATGCGCCCTACGGCCTGTACGCGGAGCAATTCAGCGGCACCGCATTCACGGCGCCGCGCCATCTGAGCCGCCGCTCCTGGCTTTATCGCATCCTGCCTTCGGCGGCGCAGCCGCCCTACCGGCCTTACGCGAAGGATTCCTCTGGAGCCCCGGGCGCCGGCAATTCCGGCCACTTCCTGCGGAGCGGCCCCTTCGATGAAGTCCCCGCGACTCCGAACCCCTTGCGATGGGATCCTTTCCCGCTTCCCGATCGATCCACCGATTTCCTGGACGGGCTTTTCACCCTGGCCGGTAACGGCAACGTGACCCTCCAATCCGGCATCGGCATCCACATGTACGCCGCCAACGCCTCCATGGCCGATCGCTTCTTCTGCGACAACGACGGAGAATTGCTGGTGGTGCCGGAGTGGGGCCGAATGGTTTTCCACACTGAAATGGGCGTGCTGGAAGCCGAGCCGGGGGAGATTTGCCTGCTGCCCCGCGGCCTGAAGTTCCGCGTGGACCTGCCCGACGGGGGCTCCCGCGGCTACGTGTGCGAAAACTACGGCGCGCCCTTCCGGCTTCCCGAGCTCGGGCCCATCGGCGCCAACGGCCTGGCCAACGCGCGCGACTTCCTGTCCCCGGTAGCCGCCTACGAGGATCGGGAAGGCCGTTTCCAACTCATCGCCAAATTCCAGGGACGCCTGTGGGAAGCGGATCTGGATCGCTCGCCCCTGGATGTGGTCGCCTGGCACGGAAACCACGCGCCCTGCAAATACGATCTGCGGCGCTTCAACACCCTGGGATCGGTGAGCTTCGATCATCCCGACCCCTCCATCTTCACCGTGCTCACCTCTCCCTCGGAAACCCCGGGCACGGCCAACGTGGACCTGGTGGTGTTTCCCCAGCGCTGGCAGGTGGCCGAGCACACGTTCCGGCCGCCCTGGTTCCACCGCAACGTGATGAGCGAGTTCATGGGGCTGGTCCAGGGCGCATACGATGCCAAGGCCGAAGGGTTCCTGCCCGGCGGGGCCAGCCTGCACAATTGCATGACCGGCCACGGACCGGACGCGAATACCTTCGCCAAGGCCGCGGATGCAAAGCTCAAACCCGAATTCCTGGCGAATACCCTGGCCTTCATGTTCGAGACCCGCTGGGTGCTGCATCCCACCCGCCTGGCCCTGGAATCCCCCGGCCTGCAAACCGATTACCCCCTTTGCTGGAAGGACCTGCCGAAATCGTTCCGGCCGGAGTGAGCATGGAGACATCGCTGCAAATCCTGATGGAGGGCCTCATCGATTATGCGGGTCTGTTCCCGCCCGCTTCCCTGGATATGGACGCGGCGGTGCGCAACTACGCCTCGTACGCAAGGAGTCCGCAGGCGGCGTGGCTGGGACGCTTCGTGCTTCCGGTTTCGCGCCTCGGGGAATTCTCCGCGACCGCCGCCGCCCTCCCCGCGCCGGATTCCCGGGAACGGGAATGGCGGTTGAGCGCCTTGGCCGGAAGCGATTTGACGAGGGATTTGGCGGCCATCGGAGCATTCAACCGGAACGCCTCGACCGCGCGGGCCGGAGAGATCGGGGCGCAGAAAGCCGTCGTCGACGTCCTGGAAATGAAAGCGGACGGCGCGGAGGCCATCCAGGCCGCCATGGAGGAAATCCCCTCCTCCCTCACGCCTTATTTCGAGATTCCCATCCAGGACGATCCCGCCCCCCTGATCGCCGCCATCGCCCGGGCCGGAGGACGCGCCAAGGTACGTACCGGAGGCGTTACCCCAGCCGTTTTCCCATCCCCCTGCGCCCTGGCCCGTTTCATATCGGCCTGCGCCCGGGCGGGAGTCCCGTTCAAGGCCACGGCCGGATTGCACCATCCCGTGCGATCGGCGCGGCGCCTGACCTATGAACCGGACAGCGCGGAAACCATCATGCACGGCTTCCTGAACGTTTTCCTGGCCTCCGCCTTCGCCGCCAAAGGGATGGATGCGGAGACCGTCAACGCCTTGCTCCAGGAGGAATCGCCCGGGGCTTTCGCGTTCCGGGGAGAAGAGGTGGCCTGGCGGGGCCATCGGATCGATGCCTCACAATTGAGAACTTCGCGCCGGAACTTCTCCATCGCGTTCGGATCCTGTTCCTTCGATGAACCCAAAACGGATTTGCTGGAGGCGGGCTTGCTATGACACTCCGTATCGATGCCACCCATGACGCCGCTTTGCGGAGCTGGGTGGATTCCGCAAACCCCGCCGCAAGCGATTTCCCGATCCAGAACCTGCCTTTCGGAATCTTCCGCCGGCGGGGCGGCCCGGATGCGCCCCATGGCGGCATCGCCATCGGAGATCGGATCCTGGATCTGCCGGCTTGCCTTGCGGCGGGACTCTTCACCGGCCTTGCGGTCCAAGCCGCGGGAGCCTGCGGAGAGACGTCGCTCAACGCCCTGTTGACCCTTGGCCGCGGATGCTGGTCGGACCTGCGCAGGCAGGCGAGCGGTCTGTTGCGGGAAGGCGATACCCGCATCCGGCTCCATGCCGATTGGGAAACGCGCCTGCTTCTCCCCATGGGCGATGCGGAACTTTTCCTGCCCGCCGCCATCGGCGACTATACGGATTTCTACGCCTCCGTATTCCACGCCACCAACGTGGGCGGACTCTTCCGCCCCGATCAGCCATTGCTGCCCAACTACAAGCATCTGCCCATCGGCTATCACGGCCGCGCCTCTTCCATCGTGGTAAGCGGCACGCCCGTGCGCCGTCCCAGCGGCCAGAGCAAGGCCGATGACGCGCCGGACCCGGTATTCGGCCCCAGCAAGGTGCTCGACTATGAAGTGGAAGCCGGGTTCCTGGTGGGCCCGGGAAACCGCCTGGGCGAACCCATCGCCATCGGGGACGCGGAGGATCATCTGTTCGGCATGTGCCTCCTCAACGATTGGTCCGCGCGCGACATCCAGAAATGGGAGTACCAGCCGCTGGGCCCCTTCCTGGCCAAGAGCTTCGCCACCTCCCTCTCCCCTTGGGTCGTGACCTTGGACGCCCTGGAACCTTATCGCGTCCCGGCCTTTGCCCGTCCCGGAGGCGATCCAGCCGTCCTGCCCCATCTGGATCAAGCGGCCCAGGCCCGCCGCGCCGGCCTGAACGCCACGTTCGAACTCTTTCTCTCCACGCCCAAGATGCGCGAAAACGGTACGGCCCCTTTCCGCTTGAGCCGCGCGAACAGCCGCGACCTGTATTGGACCCCGGGACAGATGCTTGCCCATCACGCCAGCAACGGCTGCAACCTCCGCCCCGGCGACCTGCTCGGATCGGGAACCCTTTCCGGGCCCGCCAAGGAAAACGAAGGCTGCCTGTTGGAGCTGAACCGGGGCGGCAAAGAGCCCATCTCCCTGCCCGACGGAGAAACCCGCCGCTTCCTGTTGGACGGGGACGAAGTGATCCTGAAGGGGTATTGCGAAGCCGAAGGATTCGCGCGCATAGGCTTGGGGGAATGCCGGGGCTTGATTCTGCCCGCTTTGGCTCCCGCTGCGGCGGCTGCCGGAAAGATTCCGCGCGGTCCGGCATGATGCGGATCACTTGAGGCAGGCATGGAACAACGCCCGGACTACACCATCGATCAGCCCATCGCGAGCTATACCGCCGCCGATCACGCCACCTGGCGCACCCTCTTCGAACATCAGGCCTCGTTGCTGCCCGGGCGCGCCTGCGATGAATTCCTGCGCGGCCTGAAGGGGCTGGGAGTGGCCGCCGACGGCATCCCCGACTTCAACCGCCTATCGGACATCCTGGGCAAGGCCACCGGCTGGGCCATCGTCGCCGTGCCCGGCCTGGTCCCGGACGACGTGTTCTTCGGGCATCTGGCCAACCGCCGCTTCCCCGTAACCTGGTGGATACGCAAGCCCGAACAGATGGACTACCTCCAGGAACCGGACGTCTTCCACGACATCTACGGCCACGTGCCCCTCCTGATGAATCCGGTATTCGCCGACTACATGCAGGCCTACGGGCAAGGCGGCGTGAAGGCCCAACGCCTGGGGGAGATCACCCACCTGGCCCGGCTCTACTGGTACACGGTTGAGTTCGGCCTCATCCGGGACGCCTCCGCCGCCGGCGGACTGCGCATCTACGGTTCCGGCATCCTCTCCTCCAAGTCCGAGTCCATCTATTGCCTGGACAGCCGCGGACCCAATCGCATCGGATTCGATTTACTGCGGGTGATGCGGACCAAGTACCGGATCGATACGTTTCAGAAAACCTATTTCGTGATCGATAGCTTCGAGGATTTGTTCGCGGCCACGCGGCCGGATTTCCGCCCGTTCTATGAGCGCCTGCACGGGGTGCAGGACCTGGGGGCGGGGGAAGTCGCGGACGGGGATCGGGTGCTGACGCGGGGAACGGGCGAAGGCTGGGGGCACAGCGAGGACGTGTGAATGCCGGCGCTCAGACGGGCTGAACCAGATTGATAAGGTTGCCGCAAGTGTCCTCGAACAGGACCGTCGTGATCGGGCCCATGGCCACCGGTTCTCCCCTGAAAACCACCCCGGCCTCCTTCAAGCGGCGATATTCGGAATGGATATCGCTGGTTATGAAAGCCGTGGCCGGGATTCCCGCGGCAAACAGGGCTTTCTGAAAAACCTGGGCGGGGGGAAAGCTCAAAGGTTCGAGAACCAATTCCACGCCTGCGACGCCATCCGGCGAGGCGACGGTCAGCCATCGGAACGGACCCATGGGCAGATCCGTTTTCTTCTCGAATCCAAGCTTGGACGTGTAGAACTTCAAGGCGGTTTCCTGGTTCTCGACCATCACGCTGGCCAGCTTGATTTGCATGTTCGACTCCGGTTAAGGTGGCTCGGATAAATATAAGCCTATTTCCAGGCCGGGAAATCCCCTTCCTTGGCCAACCCCAGCATCCGCGCTTCCAACTCCTCTTTGAAGATCTCGCTCTTGCCCTCATAGCGCAAGGGCTCCCCCACGAACACGTCCACGAAATGCGGTACCAGAATGCCTTCGCCCTTGGGCAAGGATTTGCCCAGGCCATGCATGAAAATGGGGATCACGGGCATCTCCGGAAACCGTTTGCCCAGCTTGCAAATGCCCGACTTGAAGCCGCTGATGCTTTCCGGTTCGCCGCGGGTGCCCTCGGGGAAGAATATCAGGATGTCTCCCCGGGCGAGCGCCTGGTAGCAAGGCTCCAGGGGATCGCTGTCGGGAGCGCCGTCCGCTTTCTTTCTGCGGATGGGGATGATGCCGATAATGCTCAACGAGAACCAGGCCAGCAGGCCGTTGCGGAGAAAATAATCGGCCGCCGCCACGGGCCGAACTTTCCGCAGCAGACGCAGAGGCATCATGGTAATCAGGACCATGGTGTCCAGGTGGCTGTTGTGGTTGGCGGCGAGCACGGCCGGACCTTGGGTGGGCAGCAATTCCCGGCGGCGGATGTTGAGCCCCAGGATCACCATGATGATGGGCCGGATGATGCACAGGAAGAAAAGCAGGCGCAGGAAGGCGGACATGCGGGCGCTCAGTAGTGGTAGTAGTAGATGAAGTGGAAGAACAGAGGCGCCGCATAGGTGAGGCTATCGATCCTGTCCAGGATGCCGCCGTGCCCCGGCAGGCTGGCGCCCGTGTCCTTGACGCCCAGGTCCCGCTTGATGGCGGAGATGGTGACGTCGCCCAGGAAGCCGCCCACGGAAATGATGGTGCCGGCCAGGATGGACTCCCAGCGCGTCAGGGGCGTCAGCAGGGGAGCGAGGAAGAACGCCAGCGCCAGCGTGGTTGCGAATCCGCCCAGGAAGCCTTCCCAGGTTTTGTTGGGGCTCACCGAGGGCGTGATCTTGTGCTTGCCGAAGGATTTGCCCCACACGTATTGGGACACGTCGTTGAACTGGGTCAGGAATACCAGGTACAGCAACAGGGCCGGGCCGCCGCCGGCGGGATTGCCCGCGGAAGGCAGCACCAGGAGATAGGCCATATGGCCCAGGGAGAAAACCGTGATCATCATGCCCCAATGCAAGGTGCCCGCCGATCGCAGGAAATCCTCGGTATCCCCTATCGCCACCATGCGGATATTGAGGATGAAGAACATGTACACGGGGATGAAAATGATGAACATCCCGTACCACTCCAGGCCGATCCACAGGAATTGGAACGGGATGGCCAGGTAGGCCCAGAACAGCACGCGATGATGGGCCCGGCGGGTGGGAACCATCGACAGGTATTCCTTGAGGGCCAGGAAGCTGAGGAAGGCGATGAACACGAGCGAGATGCGCTTGTTGATGGTCACCGCCAGACAGAACACCGTGGCCATCACCCACCAGGTGCGCACGCGCATGGACAGTTCGCCGAAGTCCTTGCCGGGCTTGGCCATTTTCAGGATCGCGACGATAATGGTGGCGAGCACCAGGATGCCGACGATGCCGCCCATGGCCCAGAGCACGTTCGGGGAGAAACGCGAGAGGAAGTTCGAAAGGTAGGTCATGCAGCTCCCATGGCCAGGGCCTTGCGGGCCCGGTTGATCAAGGTCCAAAGGGAAATCGCCGCCAGCAGGGCGAAGCACCACGGCAGCCAGGGTCCCGGCTTGAGGCCAAGCCCCAAAGCCAGGGCCAGTAAGCCGAATGCGAAGGCGCGATCGCTTTTTCCGAAAGGTCCGTCATAGCGCCGGTCGGCGCCGATCTGCACGGCCACCACGCCCATCATCTCCACCATAATGGCCAATGCCACCACGGCCACCACTCCCGCCGCGGGCACGCCCGGCACCCAGGCCAGGGGCAGGTAAAGCGCGCTGTCCGATGCCACGTCGCCCATCTCGTTCAAGACGGCGCCCAAGCGGCTCTTCATGGCGAACTCGCGGGCCAGCATGCCGTCCACGGCGTTCAGGGCCATGCGGATGAACAGGATGGCGGGAAGGCAGAGCAAGGGCCAGGACTGATCGGGACGATAGGCGATGGCGGCCCCTCCCAGGGCCGAAAGCAGAAAGGCCCCTATGGTCACCTGATTGGCGGTGATGCCGGCCTTGGCCATGCCTCCCACCAGGGGCCGCAAAAGGTTTTGGAAGGCCGGTTTGAGCTGGTAAATGCTGGGCATCGCTATGACTCCTTCACCTTGGAATAGGACGAATGTCGGGCGCGCTTGGGTAATGCCCGGAAAAGCATAGCAAAACCGCCGGGTCCGTTCCGGATTTAATGCCGCCCGGGACGCAAGTAATGGATATCCCACTCGGATTCGCCGATTTTCCGGAAACCATGCCGCGCATAGAATCCATTCGCATCGCTGCCCCGCAGGGCATTCAGCTTGATGGGAAACCCCGCGGCATCCGCCTCCGCGAAAACGGTTTCAGGGCAGCTCCGCCCCGTCGAAATCGAACATGAATTTTCCGAGGTAGACCTTCAGTTTGTGGCTGCCGCGATTCCGGATTTCCGTGGTCGCGTCGAAATCGAAGTTGTTCGTATCCGCATAGCCGGACGTGAACGCTCCGTCGTCCAGGGAATAGCGGCCCCACTCGACGACGTACGGATCTTCCCGGGAGGAGGATTTGAAATCCACGTTGTTCGCCAGGTACATCCCGTTGCCGATGTCGATTTGGATTATTTTGTAACACCTGTCGCAGGGTTTCAGATATCCATTGTCCCACTCCGCCGAGTATGCGTATAGGGAATCGCCCAGGTTCGTGCGGCTGAGCCGGATGGAATGGTAATAGGCGAGGATGCTCCCGAAGTCGACGGAGTCATCGTATTCCATGCCGCCATACGCGTACCTCAGCCTGACCGCCGCGATGGAATCGAAAGCCCGGGTGGAGTCGACGAGATCCGTGAAGCAGAATCTCGATCGGGGACAGTGGTAAATGCTGTCGATCTCAAGGGAATCCCCGGACGCAAAGGTCACGGTCACCTTCGAAACCTTCCCCCGGAATTCTTCACCCATGATGAGAGCCAGGGACTTGCCTCGATTGTTGTAATTCAGGGAAAGGTAAGGTGTATAGGGCGGCTTGCTTTCCATGAAATCCGTCAAACAACCGGAAACCAGCGTACAGATCAGAATCGAAGCCAACGGAAGCGGGTACTTCATCGCGCTTCAGAATGTACTCAAAATCAGGGTGTATTCAGTCCCGGGAAGGCCTGGGGCCCGGTCGTTTGGGAACGAGCATCTCCAGGTAATCCATTTCTTCGGTCAAGGATGCGAAGGCCTCGATCGTTTTCGCCTTCGCTTCCCGCACCCCGCGGTTGTAAAAGAAAGGCGCGATTTCCTTTTCGATGAAGTCCAGGAGCATCGCGGCCGGAAGCTCGCCCAACTCCTCGTCCCGTTCATCCTGGAAGAACTGCCTGATCTTGTCCACGATCTGCGCACGCTCTTCCTTCAACGTATCGTCTTTCATTTTCGACCCCTATTTCCCCTGCAGAGCGCCCTGAAATCGGAATAGGCCCTCATCCGTCCCGGCGTATACATCGGCTCCCATTACGGCAAGCGACCGGATGTTCAGCTCCGACATGCCCGTGCCCAAGGGCGACCAGGAACCTGCGGTATCAGCGTAGCGATAGATGCCGGACGCCGACCCCGCGAAGATGCATTGCGGGCCCGCGGCAAGGGCTTTCACGTACTGGGCATTGAAAGAGTAATGAATGTGTCGACATCGAGGACGTTCTTCCATGTCGCGCCGTTATCCGCAGAGCGGTTCAAGGTGTACAGCGCTCCGGAGTATACCATCCTCCCGCTGCCTGCCAGGGATTGCACTTCCCCGCCATCGACCCGCTCCCAAGTGGCTCCCTTGTCGGCGGAGCGATAGACTCCGCTATCGGTTCCGGCGAAGAAATACTTCCCCTGGAAAAGCAGGGCATTGACCTGCGCTTTTCCCGGTTCGGCCACCGTGGCCCAATCGGCCCGGGAGAGTGGGGCGAACATGATGCATGCGAATGCCAAGAGGCGGAACATGGGTGCCGGCATGCCGGAAATAATAGTCACTTACCCGCGGTCAACCCAGCGCGGCTTGTCTAGGCTTTGGAAAAGAGGGCCGCCATCTTGTCCAGGCTCTGGTTCAATCCCATTTCCGCGAATTTGCCGATTTGGATATCGGGCGTGGGCAGGCCGTATTGCGTCATGGTCATTTCCGTCCGCTCGCCCAGGGACTTGAAGACGATGACCGTGCGGGTATCCTGCGGAAATTCCGGAGGCATCCCCACAGCCGCAGGGTCGATGCGCTTGCCATCCTTATCGGCAAGGTTCTGAATGTATTCAATCCGTTGCATGGGCACGATTTTTTGATAGACCCAGATACTGAAGAAGTCCTGGCCCTGCGGGGAACGCATGCACACCAGGGAGGTTCCGCCCTCGCGGAAATCCAATTCGCAGGAGGGCGATGTGAACTTGTCCGGTCCCCACCACCGCATCAGGAGTTGGGGATCGGTCCAGGCCTTCCACACAAGCCCGACCGGAGCGTCGAAAAGGCGGGTTACGGTGAGGTCGCGTTTCTTCGGCGTGCCGGAGGCTTGGGGCATGGGATTCTTCCTATCCGTCATAGGCGCGTTTCAGCGCCTTGATGTCGAGTTTCTTCATCTGGAGCATGGCCTTCATCACTCTTTGGGATTTTTCCGATCGGTAATCCGAGTACATGTCGGCCATCATGGCGGGGACGATTTGCCAGGAGAGGCCGTATTTATCCTTCAGCCAACCGCATTGTTGCGCATTCGGGTCGCCGCCTTGGGAAAGCTTTTCCCAATGGTAATCGATTTCCTCCTGCGTCTCGCAATACACCTGGAAGGAGATGGCCTCATTGAATTTGAAGGCCGGACCTCCGTTGAGAGCGGTAAAGCCCAACCCGTCCAGTTCGAACTCCGCGGTCATGACCGAACCCTCCGGCCTCCCGTGGATCTCGAAACCTTCCTTCCCGTAACGGGTGATTCTCCCCAGCTTGGATTTTTTGAACACCGAGGTGTAAAACTTCGCCGCCTCTTCGGCGCTGTTGTCGAACCAAAGGCAGGGCGCTATTTTTTGCACGATTTGCATGTTGATTCTCCTTTATCCATTGGGCCAAAGGCTGTTTCCAGCCTCAGGAATTAAAATAACCGCTGCACGCCGGCCGAAGTACCAACCGGTCCTTGGCCTAAATTACGTTCTGCGGAGGGATTCAAGAGGGGGGCGATGCGCCAATATACGGGTCGATTGCGTCATCGACGCTCATCCACCCCGCCCGATTATCGGGATCGGCGGGGTGGACGGAGGTTTACAGCGATTTCAGGAACTTGACCAAAGCCGCGGCATCGCCTGCGGACATGGCCTTGAAATTGGCCGCCGCCTTGGCGCCTTCGCCGCCATGCCACAGGATGGCTTCGTTCAGGGTCCGGGCGCGGCCGTCATGCAGGTAGGCTTCGCCCCCGCTCACGCCGGCGGTGTAGCCGATGTTCCACAAAGGAGCCGTGCGCCATTCCGCGCCGGTAGCGTCGCCTTCGGGAAGGTTGTCCGCCAGGCCGGCTCCCATGTCGTGGAGCAGCAGATCCGTGTAGGGATGGATGGTCTGGTTGCGCAGCTCGGCCTTGGGATGATACGCGCTGGTGACCAAGGTGGTGGTATGGCAGGCGGCGCAGCCGGCGCTCGTGAACAGGGCTTCGCCCTGCAGGGCCACCGGATCCTTGATGTCCTTGCGGAGGCTCACGCCCAGGAGGGAAATGTAGTCGACCAGATGCTGGAGGGCGGAGTCGGGGAGTTCGGCGCCTTTGGTCCCGCAATTGGTCTGGGCGGAACCGCAGTCCGGGTCGGGCAGGACGGAAGTGGTGACGCCCATATCGGTATTGAAAGCGCCGGCCACCTGGGTCCGGACCGTGGGTTTGCCGGCCTTCCACCCGAAGCGGCCCAGATGCGGCAGGCCGTTGTCATAATCCGCCACCACGCGCATGCGGCCGGAAATGCCGTCGCCATTTGCATCGTCCGGATCGGCCATCGCCTGGATGGATGCTTCCGGGACCGCTTCCAAGAGGCCCATTCCCACCAACTGGGGCGAGATGCGGGCCGAGTATTGCGTCGGCACGGCGGCTCCCGAGAAAGCGTAGGTGGGTTTGCGCAGGCCGTCGGCTTCGGTCCAGCCGCTCAAGGTCACGGAACCTTCGGCCGTGCCGTTGGTGGTCCGGGGCTGCAATACCGAGCCCAACAGCGGATGGGGATTGCCGTTGCCGTCTCCCACCTTCATCACGTAGTTGGAGAGCACGGTGCCCACGGCGGGAGGCAAAGCCCGGCCGTTATTGGCATGGCAGGCGTTGCAGGAGGCGTTTACGTAGTTGGGACCGGACTTGCCCGCCATCTCGGTGAATTTGTCGTTGTCGGGTTCATCGTGTTCGCCCGTCAGGAAATCGGTGTGGTGGACGCGGCGGCCCAGCACGAAGCTCTGGCCGTTGACGGGGGCCAGGTTCGGCGCCATCTGGATGAAATGGAAGAGCGGTTCGTTCGAGGTCTGGGTCGGCAGGGTCACGCGACCGCCTTCCCAAGCCGCCTTATCCACCGGATAGGAATCTTCGCGCTCCGTGCTCGCATCCCCGAACACACCCTTGGGTTCCCAGGGCACCAGGCCTCCCGAGCCCACGATGTAAAGCACCACGGTGCCGTAATAGTTCTCGCGGCCTTCGGGCGGCCCATCCAGGAACTGGCTCACTTCCATTTCCATCCGATCCCCGATCTTGATGGGGCGGAAATTCTCCTTGGGGTTCTGCTTGAACGTGGTGTGGTAGAGGAGGGGAACCACGGGATCCGGAGTCATCAGGTTGTTGGCATGGTATTCGGCCACGGTGCCGATGCCGCGATAGAAGGCGCGGCAGTTGGTGGAGCTCAATTTCCATTGGGTTTGCACGTTGACCTTGACTTCCGTTCCGCCCTTGGCGATTTCATCGACGATTTCGATGGTGGCGGTCCGGTGGATCCAGTAATGGCCGAGATAATGATCGTAGATGTGGAATTCATCCTCGCGGGCATGCCGGTCGCGGCCCCGGTCCGCGAAACGGGTGATGATGGCGGTGGGGGTCTCTTCGATGACGTCGGGCTCGAGCTTGGTCGTCTGGTCGAACAAGGGGACCAGGTTGAGCTTGCTGAAGTTGATGGTGGTGGTGGACCCGTTCAGCAACTGGTATATCTGGGTGGGGAACCCGGTCTTGCTGCAGGTGATGGAAATCCCCGCGCCGCCGGTTTTAGCCAGGGCGCCTCCCGCGGGAGCGCTTCCGGATGCGACGCCTTCGAAGCTGATGCCGCCGCCCACGTTGGCGATGCGCCCGTGGGTGGAAAAATTACGGCTGGAAATGTTCACGAAGAAGACGCCTTTGTCGTAGCTGGAGAACTCGACCCGGTCTCCCAGGGAGATTTGGCGCTGCATGACCTTTTGCCCCTGGGTATTGACCACGGTGACTGAGGCTCTTTCCCCGGCCGCCAGGGGGATCCTGGACATGGAAAAATTGCCGGCGTTCCCCTGCATGGGATTGCGAATCGAGGTGATGTCGTTGAAGGTCAGGGTACCGTTCTGATCCGAAACGGCGGCCGCCCCCCCGCTCTGGGAACAGCTCACGCCCGCAAGCGGTTTGCTCTGCGCATCCTGCAACTTGACGATGATGTCCGACCAGCCTTGGTGGAGGCCGAATACCGTCACCATAAGGAAGGCCGGGAGGTTGTTTTTCGTGCCCATAAAGTTTTCCCCTTCAAGATGCGGCGGATGCGCGCGAAGGCATCCGCCGGTTTTGAGTATAACATGCGGAAACCGGGAGAAACTCGTGTGCTACGTCCGCATGAATTTGGGGTCAATCCGGCCCTGAATGCAGGATGGTAGGAGAACCAAAAGTTCGGTCCGATCAACAAATCCCGGATCGGCTTATTTCAGTCCAAAAAACGGAATTGGACCGGTAATTCCCACCCCGGCTTTCCGGCAGCGGGGATGGGGTTTTCCAGGCTTTTGAGGAAGAAAAGTCCGGCCTTGGGTTTCGCATGCTTTCGCCTCTCTTTGTCAGGAACAATTTTTGCCAAGGTGCGGACCCGGAATACGGGAGATCACCCGGCCGGGCGGCCCGTTCGGATTCCACCGGAACTAAAAATCCTATAGGGGATTTTTTCCCGGAGCGTCACCAAATCGGATCGATGGGAGTCGATCTTTCCATCCCGCTTTCGATGACCTTCGCCGCATCCAGGCACAGATCCTCGCGCCACAAGTCCGCATGAATCTGGATCCCGGTCGGCAAGCGATCCACGATTCCCATGGGGAGCGCCAAGGAGGGCATCCCCAGCAGGCTGCCGGGAATCAGGAAGCGGGTCGCATCCAGGAGCATCCCCAATCCGTATTCAGGATCGAGATCGGCATCGACGGCCCATGGCAACCCGGCGCAGTTCGGCCCGATCATCACGGGGTATTCCGCGAAGAACCCGGACCAAATCCGCGCCAGCCGCGAACGCGCGGCGTGCATCGCCAGGTTGGGCATTTTCCCGACATCGAAATACCGGCACAACCTGGTCAAATATCCGGCCAATGGATCGGAGAGCATGGGCCGGACTCCATTCAGCGTCGCGGACAAATCGATCGCCATAAGGCGGCCCCAGGTTTCGCTCGCGCCTTCGAGCTCAGGTGGCCCCGCTTCTTCCACATCCCATCCATTGTCGGCGAGGATCCGTCCCGCGCGCCGGATGGCTTCCAGGGTCACCGGATGGATCTCCACTCCCGGGATATGCGTCGCCAAAGCCGCTCGCTTCGCCGCATGCGGTCCCGTTAACGGCGCGTCCACGGACCTTGGATCCCGGATATCGCGCCCGGCGAGCACCGCCAAGCCGAGGTGAAGATCCGCGACGGTCCTGGCCATGGGCCCCTCGACCAGCATGGTTTGTAGGGCGATGCCGAAATCCAAAGGCTCAAGCGATCGCGCGACGGCGATGCGGCCCGCGGTCGGTTTGAGGGCGGCGATGCCGCAACAATAGGCGGGAAAACGGAGAGAGCCGCCCATATCGCTGCCCAAGCCGAAAGGCGTCATGCCCGTGGCCAGGGCGGCCGCGTCTCCCCCGCTGGATCCGCCCGGGGTAAGGCCCGGGCTCCAGGGGTTCAGGGTCGCTCCGCGCAAAGGGTTGCTCGCGCCCAAGCGCATGCCGAATTCGGAGAGATTTGTCCGACCGATGGGGATGGCCCCGGCCGCCTTCATCCTGGCCACGGCGGGCGCTTCCAGACTCGGGTACGCGCGTTTCAGCGCCGGGACGCCCAGGGTGGTGGCCGAACCCAGGCAATCGATGCTTTCTTTGACCGTGAACGGCACGCCGTGCAATGGACCCAGGATGGGTCCGCGGTCCGCCGCGTCGGCGGCTTCCAGGGCGGTCTCTTCCAACACGACCGTGACCGCATTGACGTATCCGTTGACCGCCTTGATGCGCGCCAAGTGCGCTTCGACCGCTTCCCGGCTGGAGACTTGGCGGCTCGCGATGAGTCCGGCCAGTTCGCTTGCGGAATGTTCGTACAGTTTCGCCACGGAGGAGGGCATCGGAATCAGTCCAGTACCGCAGAATCTTCGAGAGTCACCTGCCGCTTTGCCGAATCAATCCGGACGCTCACTCCCAGAGGCACCACGAACATCGGATCCGTATGGCCGAAATCCATGTTCGTCACGATGGGGAGATTGATCAACTTTTTCGGTTTTATCATTTTTTCCAATCCATGGAAGGAAACGTCTTCCCTGCTGCCTGAACCGGCTGCGGGCTACTTTTCAAACCGGTCCATATCATAAATCGCTTTCCGGCCCGAACAGCCCTTTGTCTGAGAGCACAATGCCTCGATGATCGGCTTGGTCCTGTCGGCATACCACCCACAGGTGAAGTCCTGGGTGATTTCCGCCCTGGCGTAAACCAATATCCCATCGGTTCCCGATTTCCAATACACCACCGCGATCGTCTCCCATTCGTTGGCGCGCATTTCGCGCTTCCCGATAATCATGGAGTCCGAACCATCGCTTCTGAGAATTCCGAATCCGTTGTCTGCCAAACCGCGTTTCGCTTTATCGACGAAGGTCGATTCGTTTTCCCCCGTGACCTTTGCGAAATAAGCGTACTCGGACTGGCAGGTCCACCACCAGCTTTTTGATTTCCCGGGATCGACTCCGTCGGCGGAAAGAGAATCGAATCTTATTTTCGAATACTCCGGAAAGTTGGAAAGGCTTGCCATATGGGCGCACCCCGTGAAGCATCCCATTGATAGAAAACAGGCCACTATCGTCTTTATCATAAACTTGCGAATTCTCCCAGTTCGAATATGTCATCCCCATTACGATCGATTCGCCTAAGCCAACGTCGCCCGGATACCGGGATAGTGCAGGGCCCATAGGTGAAAATCCGGATCCGCCTTCCCAACGAATCCTCCCGAAGCTTTTCCAGGACCGCTTGCAAAATTTGCCCCTCGAAGGGCGTGTACATGAAGAAGACGGTTCCCCGGGAGTATTCCGCGGCCCGCGCATCCGCATGCAGGAACTCCACCCCGGACAGGTTGAGATCTTCCGCAAGGGCTTTCGCGTAGCCGCAATACGCCGGCTCGAACTCGACTCCATAAGCGCGGGTTCCGCTTAGCAGATGCACCAGGATGGGAACCTGGCCCAATCCCGACCCGAGATCGAAGAAAACATCCTCGCCCGTCAGCCGGGCCTTCTCGGCCATTTCGAAAACGATCCTGACCGGGGTTTTCTGATAGTACACCATCTCCGGCTCTCTCGCCCTGGTCTCCGGGGGGATGGCCCCGGCAAGCAATAATCCATTGGCGAGCGCATCCAGGCAGTCATAGCCGGGTCCGTCTTTTCCGGGGCCGCCGCTTGAACCACGCCCTGCATATCCCTCGAGCAATCCCTGGAGCGAAGCGCCTCTGCAGCCGCCCGTCCGGATGTCTTCCCGGATCCGCTCGAACAGCGCGTGATCGATATCCTCCAATCGACGCTTCACCCTTTCGGCGCGCTCTTTCAGCGGAGCCAGTCCTTCCATCGGAGCCCCCGAATGCAGAAGACCCTCGATCCTGTCGAGGATGTTGAACTCGATATCATCGATGGCTTCCCATCGGCCGGCGAAATTTTCAGTTTGCAGGAGATCGAGGCGTTGCTCCACGGCCTCGATGTCCGATTCTATTTCAAAGAGGATGGCGGGCGGTAGCATCGGGAAAAAGTAACATTTCCCGGGCGCGTTCCGGCCGTAAGGAAAGCCGACACCCGCGGTCTCCCGTTCCGGAAGGGAAGTGACATAGGTGTATCGAAGCATGGTCCGCGAATTTAGCTTAACGCTGTGAGGACCCGTCCCCTTCCAACTCTTCTGTTGCTCTTCCTTTTTTCCTGCCAACCATTTGTTTACAGCCCCACCGATTTGGAGGCCACGCAATCGAATCCTGAATTGAACGTGGCCAATCTCGAAAGGATATCGGAAAAAGCCGACGGGCCCCGCAATCATTTCAAAATCGCGGTCCTGGCCGATACCCATCTCTGGTACGATGAATTGAAGCTCGCGGTCGCCCGCATCAACTCAGACACTACTCTCGATTTCGTGGTGGTCGCGGGGGATATCACGAAATTCGGCTACGCGGATGAATACGACAGGTTCGCGGATATCTTCTCGGGAATCACCGCTCCCAGCCTGGTCGGAATCGGCAACCACGATGTGCAGGCCGACGGGAAGACCCTTTATCTGCGCATGTTCGGCCCTACGGATTTTTCCTTCACCTATCGGGGCGTCAAATTCATATTCTTCGACGACAATGCCCGCGGCATAAAATGCTGCATCCCCGATTTTACGTGGCTGGAAAAAGAATTGGCGGATGCCGGCGACTCCCTCAGGATATTCACCGTGTCCCATGCGCCCCCTTTGAGCGACCAATTGGACAGCGCCCAGAGCCTGCGGATGGCCGGATTGTTCGCGAAATACCGGGTCATGCTTTCCATCCACGGGCATACCCACAGCTATGATTATGGCCAGCCCTTCGGGGACGGCGTGCCGTACCTGGTCGCGGACGACATCGGGGATCGCAACTATGTCGCCATCACCCTGTCCGATACGGCGTTATCGGTGGAACGGGTGTTTTTCTGATGCCGATATGCAGGCTCAAACGCGCTGCCATGTTTTGGGCCTTCCTCCTGGGCGCATGGTTGGCCTGTCCGGGCCGGACGGAGGCGAGTCGATCGGCGCTCCTTCCCGATTACATGCGGCTCCAATATGCCGGGCAAGCCGGCCTTTTCTCCATAGGACCCGGTTATTCGTGGTGGCACCGGAGAGTCGAATCCGGGCTGAGTTACGGCTATGTCCCCGCATTCATAGGCGATCGCAACATCCAAATCCTTTCGCAAAGGAATTCGCTTTCCCTGGCGAGGTTCCATGTGCAGGGGATGGTCTTGGAACCGGCCATGGTGGGTATGGCGACCCATGTTTCCGTGGGGGACAAATACCAGGTCCTGCTCCCCAAATCCCAACAGGACTATTATTGGCCCGATGGATTGTTCTTCTGGTTCTTTTCGGGAGCCAAGGTCGGTTATATGTTCAGGAAACCGACACCGATCGCGGGGATGGCCGCGCAGATAGAAGTCGGGACCATCAATCAGTATTTCAAAGCCTATACCACCAATCAATCCGTCACCCTCGACGATATCCTCAGCCTCGCGATTTCGACGCAATTCTACCTCTGAGCGCGGTCGATACCCGCTCGCGGATTTTATTTGTAACCTGCAATGGCGACCAATTGATACATCCGTTTCCAAAAACCTTTCGCGATTGGAAGTGCCATGAACCGTTTGGCTTCCACACTCCTTGTTTTTTCCGCCGGCTGTTCCTTGCTGCACGCGGCGCAACCGTACGGCCTGCGGCCCGAAATCGATCTTCCCGCGGCCGCGGGTCTGTTGGCCATGCAATACCATTCCGGCGCCCTGCTCGCGGATACGCGCGAAGACCACATGAACCGCTCCACCTTGGACCGGAATGAAATCCCGGCCTTCGACCGATGGGCTATCGGCTTCTACTCCCCGCGCCTTTCCGCCCTGAGCAGTGTCGTAGCGGGCGCGGAATTCCTGGTGCCGGCCGCCGTCAATCTCTGGGACACCTACCATGGTTTGCAACCCTGGCAAGGAATGCTTGTCGATGCCGTGATCCTGCAGGAGGCGCTGATGCTTTCCTCCTCTCTGAGCAGTTATTCCAAGAGCTTCCCCATGCATGCCACCCCGCTGTCCTATGATCCCAAAGTGCCCGAGGGGGTGAGAAACGAGCCCCAGAACGCCAGCAGCTTTTTTTCCAACCATACCACCGCCGCATTCACCACGGCGGTATTCTCCGCCTACACATTCCAACTCCGCCATCCCGATTCGCATCTCGTTCCCTGGGTATGGAGCGGCAGCCTTGCCTTGGCAACGGGAGTCGGCTCCATGCGCGTCCTGGCGGGAAAACATTTTCCATCCGACGTTCTGGCCGGAGCCGCTGCGGGCGCCCTCTGCGGCTACCTGGTTCCGAAACTGCACAGTCGCCGTTTACGGGCCGCCCGGAGTCCGGACCTCCCCGATTTGAAATCCAAGCCATTGAGCTGGGATGTAGGCGTGACCGTGCCGGAGGGAACCGTGGCCGCAGGACCTTCCCTGCGGATCCACTTCTAGGAAAGACCTCCAAAAAGCAACATTTCCCGGATTATGGAGGTGGAAGTAGCAGCTTGAACGCCGCCGTTCGTTCGATTGGGAGGATGGGTATCCTTCACAGAAAGGCGAGAATGCGCGGCAAAAGCGGGATGCTAATGGTTTCGGGAGCGGGGGCGTTGCTGCTGGGAGCCATATGGTTCATGCAGGGTTGCGTCTTCCCCATAGGCACGGGGTGCGCATGCGACGAAATGTACATGTGGAAGGAAGTCACCATTCTCGATGAGCAGGGGAATCCCGTCGATTCGGCCCTCATCACCGTGGTGCGGACGGCGGACGGAAAAGCGTTGACGGTTCCCGAGCACAACCTTATTACGAAAAAGGGAAACACCGTGATATTCGATGACGGTATCACCCGGCAAATCCCCGACGGCAAGACGGAGATGCAAATCCGGGTGACGGCTTCCAAGGAAGGAAAATCGGGCGAGGAGCTTTTCGTCGTCGGCATCACCGAATGCAGATGCCATTTCGAAGTGAAGTCCGGACGGGATACCTTGGTGATCCGGTGAGGGCCGAGGCGGGCGATGCCTACGGCTTTTCCAACACCAATCGTCGGGTACGCACAATTCCCCCGGCCCTCAGGCGAAAGTAGTAGATTCCGCGGGTCCCCCGGTTTTGACCCATTGGGCCCGTGCGGCACCGGCCCCGAGGCCCAAAAGCATCAGGCCCGGACAAAGGTATTTGAGGAGCGGTCTTGGAAATGTCTTGCGGGGCATGGTAGGACAAAATCTACATCCTCTCACCGGAAAGGATTCCCTACTCGTGCAGAACCTGATGGGTAAAGGCGACCGCGATGGATCCCTCGCCTACCGCCGATGCCACGCGTTTGACATTGCCGCCGCGGACATCCCCGACCGCGAACACTCCCGGAAAGCTCGTTTCGAGCAGATAGGGACTCCGGGCCAGCGGCCAATGGACCGATGTCAGATCTTCCTTCGACAGGTCGCGGCCGGTCTTGATGAATCCTTTGGCGTCCAACGCCACGCACCCATCGACCCAGCCCGTATTCGGCACGGCGCCCGTCATGATGAAGATGTGGCGGATAGCATGCGTCTCCACCAAATCCGCTTTGGAATCGCGCCATCGCACGCGCTCGAGATGGCCGCTTCCCTGGAGCTCGGTCAATTCCGTCCGCAAGCGCACGTCGATGGAGGGAGTCTCCTCGATGCGCCGGATCAGGTAGCGTGACATTTTGGCCGCCAGGTCACCGGACCGGACGAGCAAGTGGACGCGCTTCGCCGATTGCGCGAGAAACACGGCGGCCTGCCCGGCGGAATTGCCTCCGCCCACCACGATGACTTCTTCGCTGCCGCACAATTGCGACTCCAGATAGGTGGCCGCATAATAGATGCCCGAACCCTCGAATTGCCCCAGGTTCTTGAGATTGGGCTTTCGATACTGGGCGCCGGTAGCTATGATGACCGATCGCGCATGCACGGGCGGGCCGTCGTCGAACTCGATGGTGTATTGCTTGCGATCGCATTTGAGCGCCCGCGCGCTTTTCGCGATCAGCAATTCAGTCCCGAATTTCCGCGCCTGCGAGTAGGCGCGCGATGCGAGCTCCTGACCGGAAATGCCCGCGGGAAAGCCCAGGTAGTTCTCGATCTTCGAGCTCGCTCCCGCCTGGCCCCCGGGAGCGTTCGTTTCCAGCATCAGGACGTCCAGCCCCTCCGAAGCGGCATATACCGCCGCGGCGAGTCCCGCCGGCCCGGCCCCGATGATCACGAGGTCGCGCAGCCGGGTCTGGTCGACCGCCTCATTGAAACCCAGGCACTCGGCTATCTGCTCATTGTCAGGGTTGCGCAGTACCACATTGCCGCGGCAGATCAAGACCGGCACATCGCTCACGTCCACCTGGAAACGATCGAGCAGATCCTGGGCGAGAGCGTCCTTGTCGAGATCGATGTACGAGTAAGGATGCCCGTTGCCCCGGAGGAACTCCTTGATGCGAAGAGTCCCCGGAGAATGGTCCGACCCCAGGATGACGACGTCTCCGAATTCCTGCGCAATCAACTCCACCCGGCGGAGGACGAACGCCCGCATGAAGATATCGCCCAACTCACTGTCGGTTTGCACCAAATCCAACAAGTGCTTGCGGTTGATTTCGATGAATACGCCTGATTCCTTTGCGCGCGCCCGGAGCAAGGTGCGCCGTCCATACAGGTGGCTGATTTCACCGGAGAATTGCCCCGGCAAAAACTGCGCCACCGGCTTCTCGGTGGCGTCGGTAGGCTGGACTACCTCCATCCGGCCCGTCTTGATGACAAAGATGGGCGCATCCTGATCACCGGCTTCGACCAGCAGCTCGCCGGCTTGGACATTGCGGATGCGTCCATATACGGTCAGGCGCTCCACTTGCGCCGGACTCAGCGTTGGAAACAGCGAGGCGGCCGACGAGGCCGATCTGGGGACGGGATATTCGTCACTCATGGGAGACCCCTGGATTGAGTGGAAAGAGCCCAACGGCAACCAAGCAAATGCAGTCTTGGCCTATTCAGGCTGGTCGTAGTCCGGGTCTCTACTGTCTAAAATAAATATTTCCGGGATTTGGAAGCGCGCAACCAGGTGCATGCCCGTACGCTTCTTGTTGGCAATTGTATATTCCCATCCGGCTTGACTTTAAGGTTACCTCGAAAGTATTTCTCTAGATAGACATCAACATAGAGCAACAGCTGGCAATGCTGTTTGTGGGTTCCCGGCGGTCAACGAGACGATTGATGCACATTCAAACAACAATGGAAAAACGGCGACTCGGAACGATGGACCTCGAGCTGACGACGGTGGGCTTTGGTGCATGGGCGATCGGCGGCAGCGGCTGGGCATACGGCTGGGGACCTCAAAACGACGCGAATTCGATCGCTGCCATTCACCACGCCATCCGCCAAGGCGTGAACTGGATTGATACCGCAGCCATCTACGGCCTCGGGCACTCCGAGGAAGTGGTGGGCCGCGCGCTCCGCGAGCTGCCCGCCTCGGAGCGGCCGTTCGTATTCACCAAGGGTGGTATGATTCCAAACCGCGAAAGGCCGTACGAAGAGCCCGTGCGCAACCTGCATCCCGAATCGATCCGTCGCGAAGTCGAGGCCTCGCTCCAGCGCCTCGGCGTCGAGCGCATCGACCTCTATCAGTTTCACTGGCCCGACGCGATCGGAACGCCAATCGAAGATTCGTGGGCGGAGATGGTTCGCCTCGTCGACGAAGGGAAGATCCGCGGAGCGGGAGTCTCGAACTTCGATGTTACGCTGCTCGAACGCGCTGCGGTCGTGCGCCATGTCGACAGCCTCCAGCCGCCGTTTTCCCTGATTCGGCGTGACGCCGCCACCAACCTGATCCCGTGGGCGCTCGAGCACGGGACGGGCGTCATCGTGTATAGCCCGTTGCAATCGGGTCTGCTCACGGATACGTTCTCTGCGAAGCGCCTGGCAGCGATGGCCGACGACGATTGGCGTCGTGGCTCCGCTCAGTTTACCGAGCCGCAGCTCTCGCGGAACCTTGCGCTCCGCGACGAGCTGCGGCCCATCGCCGAACGCCACGGCGTCACGGTGTCGGCCGTCGCAGTGGCGTGGACCCTCACGTGGCCCGGAGTAACCGGCGCCATCGTCGGGGCGCGCAGCCCCGAGCAGGTCGACGGGTGGATCGCCGGAGGCTCTCTCGAGCTCGAGGGACCAGAGCTCGCCGCGATTGCCGAAGCCCTCCATCGGACCAGGGCAGGGTCAGGACCGAGCAGTACCTCCTCGCGGAAAGAGGCGACATGAACACGCGCGTCGCGGTCCTCGGCACGGGGCGCATGGGCTCGGCCATCGTGCGTCGTCTCGCCGAAACGGGCATCGAGCCGGTGGTCTGGAACCGAACACGCTCGCGCGCCGAAAACCTGCACCTCGGCACCGTCGTGGCGACGCCCGCGGACGCTGTCGCGGAGGCCGACGTCGTGATCACGAGCCTCACCGGGCCGGACGCGCTGCGCGCGACGTTCTACGGCCCCAGCGGCGCGCTTGCGGCGGCACACGAAAAGACCTTCGTCGAGATGAGTACGGTAGGACCCAACGTGCTCCTGGAGCTGGCGCCGCTCGTCGCGGGGACCGGTTCGAATCTCGTGGACGCGCCACTGGTCGGCGCCCCCCCAGTCGTGCTCCGAGGCACAGCGCTTATCCTGGCCGGTGGGGAGCTTTCGGAAGTGGAGCGCATACGGCCAGTCTTGCAGCGGCTCGGCGAGCTGCGCCACGTGGGGCCCTTCGGCAGCGGCGCACGCCTCAAGCTTGTGGCGAACAGTATGCTCGCCGTACTCGTCCTCAGCGCCGCAGAGCTCGAAGTGGCGGGCCGGGCTGCCGGGCTCGATCCCACCGCGACTTTTGAAGTTCTGACGCGCCTCGTGCCATCGCTCGAGGTACGACGCGCGGGATTTCTCGAAGACCGCGACGAGCCGCCGCTGTTCGCGTTACGCGACCTGCTCAAGGATCTCGACCTCGCGCTGAGCCTTTTCCACAGCGTGAACGCGAACGTCCCGATCACGACGCTGACTCGCGAATGGGTCGGAGAGGCAGCCGCCGAACATGGCGATCTCGACATCTCCGCCGTCATTCGTCGCTATGCCGAGGGCGAGCCGCAGGGAGCATAGTGCGTTGATCGGGTAATATGCTTGGTTTTCAAATCCGACCAGCAGACCCCGCTTTGATGCATACTGCAAGGAAGGCTTTATCTGGGAATATTTTCCATTGGCGCCCCGAAAGTCGAAGGCCGCCTGCCTGGCCGAACCGACCCATCGATAAGCGGGCGAAGCGCCATGGCAGCTGTTGTGTTGTATTGGGGGTGCTTGGTTGCCGGGCACACGATGTGTGAGGCAACGCGAGAACCGCCCATGACTTTATGCATCGGGCTCTTGTACATTTCCGGGATTTTAGTTATCATGGGAACATGTCCAACGGTATCGTTCGAAACAGCGTCAACCTCCTGCTACTAGGTCTAACCGACTAGCACGGAGTGTGAGCGTTTTTGGAAAAAGCCCACTCCTTCGAGTGGGCTTTTTCTTTTCCGGAAAGCCTGGAACCTGGGCGGCCCCCGACGCGAGTCGGAAGCCGAAACCCCGGAACCGGAGCCCCGGGCCCCTCGGAGAGAATGGGAATCCATCGAGGGCCGGGACATGGAAAAGGAGTCGATCATGAGCATAATACAGAAAACCAGACAACCATTTTTTTACGACGTGACGTTGCGGGACGGGAACCAGGCGCTCCGGCAACCCTGGAACCTGCAGGAGAAGGAACTGGTGTTCAATCAGCTCCTCAAGCTGGGAGTGCAGGGCATCGAAGTGGGATTCGCCGGCGCCAGCGAGATGGACTTCGCGGCATGCGAATACCTGGCCAAGCGCGCCCCCGACAACGTGGTCATCGGCGGGCTGGCCCGCTGCGTGGAACGGGACATCGTGATGTTGTGGGACGCTATCAAGTTCGCTCCGCAGCCGCGCATTCATACCGTCATCACTTTGAGCCCGTTCACCATGGAGAAAGTCCTGCGCATGCAGCCCAAGCAGGTGATGGAGCGGGCGGTCAAGGCCATCGCGCTCTCCAAATCCCTGATGGGCGGACGCGGATCGATCCAGTTCTCGGCCGAGCATTTCGGCGATTGCATGGATAACCTGGATTTCGTCATCGACGTCTTCCACGCGGTGGTCGAGGCCGGTGCGCACGTCGTCAACCTCCCCAATACGGTTGAGCGCTATCGTCCCAAGTATTTCGTGGACATGGTGGAGAAGGTGGTCAAGGCGATGCCGCCGGAAGTCATCATCGCCGTTCATACGCACAACGATCTGGGCATGGCCACGGCCACGACGGTGGAAAGCTATTTCGCCGGCGCGACCCAGTTGGAAACGGCCTTGAACGGTTTGGGCGAACGCGCGGGCAACACCAACATGTACGAGGTGGCCTGCACCTTGGCGAACTGCGGCGAGAATGTGCCGCTCAACATGGAGGAAATCTACGAGACCGCAATCAAGGTTTCCGAATGGGCGCGCGTGCCCATTCCCGAAAAGTCCCCATTGGTGGGAGCGGACGTGGTGGCCCATCGCAGCGGCATCCACCAGGACGGCGTGGCCAAGACCAAGGGCATGAAGAAGGGCGCATACCGCGCCATCGACAGCAACATGATCGGCCGCAAGGAAGGCGACAAGATCGGCTTCACAAGCCAATCCGGCAAGACCGCGGTCTTCGAATTGGTCCACGCGTTGGGCCTTCCCATCACCATCGAGGAAGCAGCGACGCTCCAGCCGATCCTGAAGCGTCTTTCGGAAGAGGACGGACGCGGAGAGCTCAGCGAAGCCGAGATCCTGAAGGTCTATGACCAGGAATTCCTGAACGTTCGGGGGCCCTTGGTGTTCAAGGGCATCAAGATGGAGCCGAACGAGAAAGAGTTCTACTTCGAAGTGGTCCATAACGCCGAGGAGAAGACCCTGGCCGGCCAGGGAACCGGTCCCATCGACGCATGCATGCATGCGTTGGAGAAGATCGGATTCCATTTTCATCTCGTCGAGTACAGCCAGATGGCCTTGGACGTGGAGCACCTTGATTTCGCGGCCTACGCGCTTTCCGAGATCAGGATCCAACGGAAACCAGGGGCAGCCAGTGTGCCCGAGGGGCCCATCGTCGTCGGACGGGGCAAGGATATGGACACGATCAAGGCGAACGTCCGCGCCCTGTTCAACGGCATGAATCAGCTGATCAGGTAGGCGGCGATCCGGCGGACTGCGCGGCCCGGCAGGGGTAAGCGGCGTGGGGTATCGGAGAGGTTATGCGGCCGGTCGGGAAGTATTCAAAAAATACTGAGCTGCCGCGCCTCTTGCACCACCGTCGCAAAATCCGTCCCATAGAACCGCAGCACCATATCCGCTATCGGCGCCAACTGCTTTTCCGCATAATGCTTATAGTCCGGCTTGGCCCCTGAAAGCTTCTGGATGGGTTCCGGCCCCTCCGTGGTCATCACATACCGGATGATCCGGCTCTCGCGCCTGTCCATCAAGCGGGCCGCCCGCACGTGCGGCGGCGCATTCCCCGTGTACTCATCCGGATCCTTGCTCAGGCCCTTGGCGTAGACCAGGCGGTCATCCAGTTCGCCCGCGGCCAGGCGCCGGTTCCAGTCCCGCACCAGCGCCTCCAGCGGTTCCCGCTCTTCCACCTTCTCCTGCTTGAACACCATCGAAAGCAGCTCTCCCTGGAAATCCTTGGCCAGGCGCGTCCAATCGCTGCGGGCCGATTCCAGTCCGGTGAAGTGCAGGGAGCCGTTGGCCAACAGCCCGGCATAGCGCTTTTTGGATCCGCGGTCCTCTTTGCGCAAGGCCGGCATGAAGAAGCGCAGGAAAATCTTTTCGAACTGGATGGTCATGTGGCTTTCCACTTTGAACTTTTCCAAAAGCACCCGCTCCAGATCCGCATTCAAGTCCTTGGCCAGGCCAGCGCCCACCGCTTGCAGGGATTCCAGTCCCTCGGCCTTGGGCGCGTGTACGAAGAGACTGTCCGTGTCGCCGTAAATCACGCGATAGCCCTGGGACTCCAGGAACCGCTTGGCTTCCAGAAGGATCCACTGGCCGGTGCGGGTGATGGTGCCCGCCAGATCGGGATGGAAAAAGCGGCAGCCGGGATTGCCCAGCACTCCGTAAAAGGAATTCATGATGATCTTGACGGCTTGCGACAGGGCTTTGTCGCCCGTCCGTTTTGCCACTTCCCGCGCTTCCATCAGGCTTTCCACGATGCCGGGCAGGATGGCCCATTCTTTGGCGAAGGGTGGGCCGGCGGGTCCCTGGATCCAGGTCACCGGTTTGCCGATCCCGGCGTCCGATCCGGCGGGAAGCGTGAGTGCGGATTGGGCCGCCTGGTCGGCGAGCCCGTATTGTCCCGCCGCCGCGGCCAACGGGTCCACCAGGAAGGTGCGGATGATGCTGGGATACAGGCTTTTGAAGTCCAGCACCAGTACGCTTCTATGGATGCCCGGATCGCCTTCCAGGACCAGGCCGCCGGGAACGCCTTCATCGGCGGGGGCGCGGTTGCCGGTATCGGCCACAAAGCCGGCGCGGTGCAGGCGGGGCAGGTAGAGGAAGTCGAGGGCGGCCACGCTCCCGCCCATGCGGTCCAGGGCCAGGCCGGTCAATTGGGTTTTGCGCAGGGCCAATTGGGAGAGGGAGAGTTTGGCGAAGATGTCGTAGACGAGCACCGAGTCCACCAGGTTGTAGCGGGCCAGGGACGGCTTGTCTTCCCGGAATTGGCGCTCGATTTCAGCCATCTTCTCCTCGCCCTCGAGTTCGATGAGTTTTTTCCTGCCGAGTATATCCGCCGAGACCGTGGCCAGGGAGTAGCCTTCCACGGGCACGAAGGCGGCTTTGAGCATGTTGATGCCGTCCAGGACCGCGCGTCCGGGTATGCGCGCCAGCCAATTCGATCCGAAGCGTCCGTAGGCGGAGCCGCCTTCCGGTTCGATCAGGTCCGCGGGGCCGTCGATGCCCAGGTCCAGGCTCATCCCCAGGCGCTCGCAGCGGCCCGCGAGATAGCGCAGATCGAAATTGATGACGTTCCATCCAATCAGGATGTCCGGATCCAGGGCGCGCACCGCCTTGAAGAAGGCCGTCAGGAGACTGCGCTCGTCGGGATGGGCTTCATAGCCGTCATGGACTTCGCCCGCGGGATGGGCGGGGTCGATCATGAAGACGTGGGAATAGAGTTCGCCCCCATTAGTATCTCCAGAGGTGTCTCCGTAGAGCGAAATGGAAAACAAGCCTTCCTTGGGCGTGCACTCCACGTCCAGGGAGAGCAGCCGCAATTTGGGGGTGAAGTCCGAGGATTCCGCCCGGCCGTCCTGGAAGTCCGACAATTCCTGATTTTGGGAATGGGGCGGGTCCAGGAAACGGACCCCGCCGCGGATGCTCCGTTCCATCAAATGGCGGGCCGGGGCCGATACGTCGGATTCGTAGGTTTGCAGGCCCAGACCTTCCGCTTGGCGGCGCGCCCGGGACAGGTCCAGGGACGATTGGAAATACAGGCAGTCGACCGGAAGGCCGCGCATGGTTTTCATTTCCAGGGGGCGGCGCTGGATGACGCCGGCGAGATCGGGGGCTTCCCGTTCCACGAAAAAGCAAAGGCGGGGGCGGGTCACCGACCAGCGGAAGCGCTTGCCGTCGGCCATGCGGCCTTGGAAGACCAACTGGGTGGAATTGCGACCGAAATCACGAATGGAACTGGAGAGGATGAAACCATCCGACATCGATCGGTCCTTGAGGGGCTCTTGGGGTTTTCAGGGGGCCGCAAGGAAAGGTGCGTTGTTTGCGATCGGCCCCCTCCAAAATGCTTTAAAACCGCTCCCGATTCCCCTAGAATAAAGTAGCAAGTCCGGCCCGTGTGTCCGACGGACAACGGGAGCTTTGGTCCCGATTTTTTCGCGTTCATTGCAAAAAAACGCCATTTTGTCTGACTTGCGGGCAGGAGTTGGCGGCGGCTGAAAAGTACTTTTGTCTGTCGTAAAAACACTACCGGGATTATATTCGGGGTCTGGCGCCAGGGGATGACATCCCGCTACCGGCCAAAAGGAAATAACCACTATGCCTTCACAACGTTCCAATCGGTATTTCCATCAATCGGCCGCTGCCATCGGCTCAGCACTTTTTGCCCTTTCCATGACCGTGGGAATGGCGGAAGCAGTCGAAAAACGCTGTGATTGGCACGGTCCCCTTTCCGGCGGCGAGAAGCCCTATGCCAAATGCGTCGATTTCGCGGCCCTGAATGGGAAGACCATGGACCTGCCCAAGAACGTGACCCGCATCAGCGCGGACGGCCTTTCCTTTTGCCAACCGGCCACCCCCACCACCGGGGCCGGAAACGCGGACATCGTTTTCGTCTATGACAACAGCGGCAGCATGACCGCGGATGCCATCTATATCAATCCCGCCACCAACGATTCCAGCTTCCATTATATCGACCAGAGCCGGGGATGCCTCAACGACATCGTCACGCCTCATCAGGACGTGACCTATCCCGGCAAAGAAGGGCCTTGGACCGTGTTGGCCATGTCCGGAGAGGCGGGATGCACGGGCAATATCGCGGGCGATCCTTATAATGCCCGCGGGTTCGTCATCAAAGCCGGCATCGATTTCCTGGCCTCCTCCTCCCCCACCTCCACGGCGGGCGCCATCTCTTTCAATTCGCAAATCGAGTATCCGCAGCCGCCTCTCCAGATGAACGTCGCCGGTAACGTCGCGACCGTGAAGAACAGCATCAAGCTGGACACCAGCGGTGGCACCATCTACCGGCTTCCCCTGCAACAGGCCAAGACCTGGCTGAACGATGCGAACCTCATCAAGACCCAGAAGCAGGCCATCATCTTCATTTCGGACGGCGCGCCCAACGACAACAACTACCTGGATCTGGTGGATTCCAGGATGCCCCCCATCTACAGCATCTTCCTGTCCAAGGACGTCACTCCCGATACGGCCAACCTCAAGGAGCTGTCCGATCGGACCGGCGGCACCTTCAGTCGCGTGAACCCGAATGATCCCGGGGCCATGGAAGCGCTCTTGAAGTCCATCATCAAAACCATCACCGCCAATACCCTGCCCAAGGCGGCCACCATCACCAACAAATCCCTGGCTCCGCCCCAGACCAGCAAGAGCACGGGCGTGGTATCCAATCCGGACGGCAGCGCCGGCATGATGCTGGACAGCATCATCGCCCTCAAATTGGGAGCCAACCAGATCGAAATCCAGCTGACCCGGGAAGACAACAGCAACGTCACCTATAGCTTCACCATGAACGTGGCGGGAGGCGAAATCTCCTCCTCCAGCGGCAACTATTCCTGCTGGGACATGCCCACCCTCACCGCCATCGACAAGAAGACCAACACCCCGCCGGAAATCTACCGTCCGGACAACACATCCTACCAATTGAAGCTGACGCGTTCGCCCTCGGATTTGAAGGATGTCACCGTGGTGGGCACCTCCGCCAACAATGACAAGGAGAACATCGGCCTGTCCAACCTGAACAACAACCTGGGCTACCCCACCCAGACCGGGGACTTCACCTACAACCCCGCCAAGCCCAATCCCAGCCTCAACAACGGAGTGCTGGAAGTGGACGGCAAAGGCGATCTCACCTTCGTCTGGACCCATCCCCGCGACGCGCGGGAAACCGTCACCTATATCCTGCCCGGGCGCGTGGTGCCCGTTCTGGACGGCGACGTGGACCTGCATATCAAGGACCCGGTGACCCAGGGCGTCACCTTCGACCCGGGTTCCATCAAGGACCCTGTGGTAGTGGTGGATTCAAAGGATCATTGCATCCTCAACTGCACCGGCACCGAGAGCTTCCACACCAGCAACGGCGTGCCCACCTGGAACATCGTCATCAAGTCCCCTTTCAGGTATTCCATCCGCCTGTTCGATAACCTGGGTCAGTTCGTCAGCAATTCGGACGGAGAGATGACCGCGGCCGAATGGGCCAGCCTCTCCAAGTCCGGGGATTCGGCTTCCATCCAGATCAAGATCATCCCCGTCTCCAAGGACGGGCAGCAGCTGGGCACCGGCGCCTACCTGATGCACGCGGACATCACCTCCATGGGCGACCAGGTGACCAAGAACTCCGCGGGCGAATCGATTGTCGTGAAGAGCGGAAAGACGGAATATCTGAAGCGCTTCGGCTACGTCCGCCGTTAGTCGCCAGCCATAGGCAGGGTCAGGTAGAAAGTGGAACCCTGACCCACCACGCTGTGGAAGTCCAATTGCCCCCCCATCAGGTCCATCAGGCTTTTTGAAATGGCCAGGCCCAGTCCGGTGCCGCCGAACCGCCGGGCGGTGGAGGCGTCCGCCTGGCTGAACTTCCGGAAGATGCGGGGACGAGTTTCTTCCGAGATGCCGATCCCGGTGTCCCTGACTTCGGTCCGGATGCAACGCCCTTCGACGGATGCTTCGATGACCACGTTTCCCGCATAGGTGAACTTGATGGCGTTGCTGATCAGGTTCAGGAGCACCTGCCGGGTCCGGCCCGGATCGCCCATGACCAGGCCGGGCAGGTCCTGGGGGAACACGACCGTCAGGTCGATTCCTTTTTGATCGGATTGGGCCCGCAGCAAATCCACGCTTTCGCGGATGGTGTCCCGCAAGGGGAAGGGCTGGCTTTCCACTTCCATTTTGCCCGCTTCGATCTTGGAGTAATCCAGCAAATCATCGATCAGGGAGAGCAGAACCTCCCCCGAGTATTTCAGGGTCTCGACCATTTTGGCCTGCTCTTCGGAAAGCGGCGTGTGCATCAGGAGGTCCGCCATTCCCAGCACGCCGTTCATGGGGGTGCGGATTTCGTGGCTCATCATGGCCAGGAATTCGCTCTTGGTCCGGGTCGCGCCTTCGGCCGCTTCCTTGGCGGCCTGCAATTCCGCGGTCACGCGCTTTTCGTTGGTGATGTCGTTGCTGATGGCGAGAAGGTATTCCGGTTCCGAGCTGCCCGGGATGATGAGCGGCAATTTGACCGTATTCAGGAGGATGGTGCCCCGGTCCCGGGTCTGGCTGGGCTCTTCGCGGACATCCACGGGCTTTCCATCGTAAGCCACCCTTTTGTCCGACTCCAGGTACAGGTCCGCCTGTTCCTTGGGCCAGAGATCATGCGCGGTCTTCCCGATGATGTCTTCCCGCCTGACCTGGAAGATCTCTTCTGCGGACTTGTTCCAGAGCGTGACGCGGAAGTCGTCGCGGATGTCCTTGATGAACACGGCGGCGGGAATGTTTTCGACGATGGTTTTCAGGAAGGCGGTCTGGATCTCCAGTTCCCGCTGTTTGGCTTTCAGCGCCGATTCGTACCGTTTCCGTTCCGTGATGTCCAGGGTGGTGCCGATCAAGCGTTCCGGTTTCCCGTCGGGCGCGCAGATCAGCCGCCCCTGCTCGGCCACGAAGCGCACCGTCCCGTCGGGCCGCATGATTTCGTGCTCGATGTAATAGTCCCCATTGCCTTCCAGGGTATTCCGGATGGCGGTCTGGACGGATTCCCTGTCGGATTCGGGGACGTGGCTCATGAAGGCGTCGAAAGTGGGTTTGAAGCCGCGCCCATGCTCCCCGAACAGGCGCAATTGCTCCTCGCTCCAGAGGACGGTATCCGCGGCGATGTCCCATTCCCAGCTTCCGAGATGGGCCAGTTGCTGGGCTTCCTGCAGATTTTTCATAAGCACCACTAATTATAGCAGCTTACCATGCAAGAGCAACAATGCAATGTTGAAATAGATCACGATTCCCGTGACATCGATGAAAGTGGCGACGAACGGAGCGGAAGAAGCGGCAGGATCGGCACCCAGGCGCTTGAGGAGTATGGGGAACAGCGATCCGATGAGCGTCCCCCAGGCCACCACGCCTATCAGCGAGAAATACACGGTGAGGGCGATCAGGAACCAGTGGGCGCCGTACGTGTCGAAAAAGGCGGAGAATATCGTGATGCGCAGCAGGCCGATCAACCCCAGGACGCAACCCAGGATCAGGCCCACGAAGATCTCGCGTCGCATGACCGTCCACCAATCCTGGAAACGCACTTCGCCCAAAGCGATGGCGCGGATGATGAGGCTGGCGGCCTGGGATCCGGCGTTGCCTCCGCTGGAAATGATCAAGGGGATGAAGAGCGCCAGCACCACGGCCCGGGAGATTTCCTTCTCGAAGAAGGACATGGCGGTGGCGGTCAGCATTTCCCCGACGAACAACACGACGAGCCAGCCGCCGCGCTTCTTGACCATATGCATCAGGGGCGCATCGAGATAGGGTTCTTCCAGGGCGCCCACGCCGCCCAGCTTGTGGATGTCTTCCGTGGTCTCTTTTTCCGCCAAGTGCAGAATGTCATCGATGGTGACGATGCCGAGCAGGTAGCCTTCCTCGTCCGTGACGGGGAGGGCGGTGCGGCTGGAATATTTCTTGAAAGCCTGGATGGCTTCTTCCTGGGGGTGATGGGCGGGCAGGGAGGTGAACTGGCGATCCATGATGTCCAGGGTCACCCGGTCCAGCGGGGACAGGAGGAATTCCCGGATCCCGATCTCGTCGATCAAGCGGCCCTTGTCGTCCACGACGTAGATGTCGTTGAGGGTTTCCTTGTCTTCCCCGTTGCGGCGGATGAAATCCAGCACGCGCTCCACGGTCCATTCCTGCTTGATGGCCAGGAAATCCGGCGTCATCAGGCGTCCGATGCTGTCCTTGGGAAAATCCAACAGCCGCAGGGCCTGTTTGCGTTCCCGGGGTTTCAGGAAGCTGAGGAGCTGCCGGGTGGCGTTCTGGGGCAGGGATTCCAGCAAGGCCGTGCGATCGTCCGGGTCCATCTCGTTGATGATGGCGGCGACGCGCTGGTTGCTGATGGCGTTGAGGATATCCTTCTGGAGATTGATCTCCAGGAGCTCGAAGATCTCGGTGGCTTTGTCCTCCGGCACCTGCTCGAAGAAGATGGCCTGGGCTCGGGGCTCCAGCCGCTCCACCATTTCCGCCAGATCCTCGGCGGCCAGGGTATTGCAGAGCTCCTGCAGGGCTTCCAGATCGCCGGTTTCCAGGGCCGATTCCAGGTCCGGGTACAGGAGTTGCGTTTGCAGGTTGCTGGATGCCATGGTCTCGGCCTTGCGGACCGGAAGGACCGTCCAAGGCGGTGAAAAACTACTAATCGGTCAGCGGGAAAACACCCGCATGCGGCGATGAAAAGGGGCGGCGCGGGCCCGGCCTTGGGGCCCGCAAGGCTGCGGGTCCTGCGGGCGGTCAGGGGTTGTCGAAGAGGATTCCGAAGCGGTGCAGGAGCAGGACCGTGGCCACGAACGCGACCGTGAGCAATGCCGCGACTACCGAATCCGCGAAAAAGTTTTTCATGGTTCCCGCCCTGGTTGCGGCCGCGAACGCGCGGACCGGTTTCCTCCTAATGAAAATACCGGGATGGCCGGGCGCAAGGGTTGTAAGAGGCGCGAGGGGAATGAAGCGGAAGTCCGCTCAGGAGCGGTCGCCGCGTTCCAGAAGCCGGAAGCGGTATGCGATGCCGCCCTCGTCCAGGAGCGGGGAAATGGCCGTCTCGCGGAATTCCGGGCCGAAAGCGGGCAGGAAGGTGTCGCAGGGGAAAGCGGCGGCCACGTCGGTCAGGAAAATCCGGGCGCAGCCGGGATGGCGCAGGGCCTCCGCGTAGATTTCCCCGCCTCCCGCCACGAAGATGTTCTTGGCCGTGGGATCCCGGCCCAGTTCGTCCAATGCCGCCTGCAGGGAGGGCCAGACATGATGGGAACCGTGGAAAACGCCCGCGGGCAGACGGCGGCTGAGCACGCCGTTGAGGCGGCCGGCCAGGGGCCGGAACCGGGGCGGCAGGGAGTCCCAGGTCTTGCGGCCCATGAGCACGGCATTGCGCGCCGCCGGGCTCCACTCCGGCAAGGGCCGCGCCCCGCCGATGCGGGCGGTAAGGCTTTCCCAGGTGTGGGTCCGCTTGTCCCGCAACCCGATGTTCATGAGGTACCGGGCCAACACTTCGTCCGTGTCCGGGCAGGTGGTCAGCTCCTTGAACCAACGCATGTCCCCCTTGAGCTTCCAGGGCAGGCTCCCATCCTTGCCGATGCCGCGCTGCGCGTCCGCGGCCACCACCAGGCTGAACATGGTCAGACGGCCACCGGGAATTTGATGAAGGGATGGTGGATGTATCCCGTGATTTTGAAATCCTCGTAGGCCAGATCGAAGAAGGGCTTGGGATTGATTTCCAGCTTGGGCAGGGCGTTCGGGGTCCGCTCCAGCTGGGTCTTCACTCCCTCGACATGGTTGAGATAGATGTGCGCGTCGCCCAGGGTATGCGTGAGGATGCCGGGAACCAGATTGCACTCGTTGGCGAACATGGTGAGCAGCAACGCATAGCTGGCGATGTTGAAAGGCACTCCCAAGGCCATGTCCGCGGAGCGCTGGTACATCTGCATGTCCAGGCGGCCGCCGACCACGTAGAATTGGAAGAAAGCATGGCAGGGCGGCAGGGCCATCTGGTCGATGTCGGAGACGTTCCAGGCGCTGACGATGATGCGGCGCGAGTCCGGATTCTTCTTGATCGTATCCAGGGCGCCCTGGATTTGATCCACGGCTTCCTTGCGGTAGATGCCGGTCTGCTTGTCCTCCACGTACTTGGGCCACTTGCGCCATTGGTAGCCGTAGATGGGGCCCAGTTCGCCGTCTTCCCTGGCCCAGGCGTTCCAGATGGGCGTGTGCTGCTTGAGTCCGTCGTTGATGTTGGTGGAGCCTTTAAGGAACCAGAGCAGTTCCCGCAGCACACCGTCGAAGAGGACCTTTTTGGTGGTGAGCAGGGGAAACCCCTGGCGCAGGTCGTATTTGGCCTGGAGGCCGAACAGGGACAGGGTGCCGGTTCCGGTTCGGTCCTGCTTTTTCTCCCCGGTTTCGAGGACGAGCTTCAAGAGATCCAGGTATTGTTTCATGGGATTGGGAAAAGATAAAAAAACCCGGGGGGTCCGGCCGTGAGCGGCCCCGGAGCCGCCTAAGGGAAGGTTTCAGCGGGGAGTGGAAAGGGATTGGCCCGGATACCGGCCGGGAAACGCCAGGAATTTTCCCAAGGCATCGACCACAGGTGCGGCAGGCCGCAGGATAAGGGACCGCCCCGGCTGAGGCGCCAGGGCCACGGGGTCTTCATGGTACTTGAGGGTCACCCCCGACCATCCGCTGATCCAAGCATGTCGGGCGTCCACCGCGTCCACCGACCACAGGGACTGATTCGGGGCTTCCACCCGGAGGCTCCAATGGCTTCCGCCGTCGGTGGTTGCCAGGACCACGCCGCCGTTCCCCACGGCCCATCCCGTATCCGGGCCCGCGAAATCCACTCCATTCAGGGTCAGGGTCGTGCCGCTTTCCTGACGGTCCCAATTTGCGCCGCCATCGGTGGTTTTCAGGATAGCCCCCTGGCCTCCCACCACCCAGCCGGTATTCGCATCCAGAAAACACATGGCTTGGACGGTGGGATTGTGGGACAGGGTTTCCATTTCCCAATGGGCTCCCCCATCCGTCGTTTTCGCCAGGATGCCGTCCTCGCCTCCGACCCAGCCGGTGGTGGCATTGACGAATCGCGCGGTCCAGAGAAAGCGGGAGTCGATCCGGCCCTGAGAGACCCACGTCACGCCCCCGTCGGTGGATTTGGAGATGCCGCCATTCCGTCCCACGGTCCATCCCGTTTTGGCGTCGATGAACCGCACGTCCGAGGTAAAGCCGTTTTGAAGGTTGGCCGGGGCGGTTTTCCAGGTCTTTCCCCCGTCCACCGTCCGGGCGATTTGCCCCGAATAGGCTCCGGTCACCCATCCGGTATCGCGGTTGAGAAAGCAGGCGAGGCGGGTCCAGGTCATGCCGGTCGGTTGGGAGGTCCAGGTGGCGCCGCCGTCGGCGGTTTTCCAGACCGGTCCATCGGCTCCCACCGCCCAGCCGGTATTCGCATCCACGAAGGTCACGCCGAAAAAGGAATCATGGGTTCCCATGTCCACCGGGGACCATGCGGCCTGCGCCCGGATCCCGGAAGCCAGGATCCAAAACAGTGCCATCAGAGCGGTTCGGACATTGCGCATGGGTGTGATCAATATAACGAAGGCGGCGGGAGCACAGGCGCCATTTCCCGAAAGGCGGAAAAGTTCCGGAAAAAATCCAGGTGAGGCGGGTTTAAGCCGCCCCGCCGCCGCGCCAATCTCCTTTTAAATGCACCGGTCCGTCGAGCGCTTCCGGCGCTCGTAAGGACCGGTGCCACTATCCGGACTCGCAGCTTTCCAGCATGTCCAGGGAAGCCACCCAGACGAACTCCAGGCATCCGGCGGCCGCGTTGAACGCGGGCTCGCAGGCCAGGCGGCAGCCTCGGCGCAAGGCCTCCTGCAATCCGGGGGGCCAGCCGCGCAGGGAAGTCGCCTCGCCGGCCGCGGCGGCGGCCTCCACGCGCAGGGCGCCGCGGGAATCGAATGCCGAGCGCGTCTCCATCTGCAGATCGGGGTGCAGGCCATGTGCCTCCATCAGGCGCGGCCAGGCTTGCACCGTTTCGGTCCGCGCGGAAAGGCTGTCCCGGCCGATCACGAAGCCCGGACCGTTCCGTTCCATGTAGCGGATCATTCCCGTCCACAAGAGCCGGGCGGCTTTGGCCTGATCGCATCCGGCGGCCATGGTCGGCACGCCCATTTCCAGAATGCCCTCGCGGGAATAGCGCAAGGCGGTAAGCAGGGGGGCGAGATGGAAGCGTCCGGACTCCAACGGGTTGCGGATGGGATTGCCTCCGTCAAGGCGCATCAGGCGGCAAACGGCCCGCAAGGCGCCGTCGAAGGAACGCAGCATCAGGAATTCGCAGTAGGGAACGGCGGGGGGAGAGTGGAGGCCTTCGGAGGCCGACGTCTGCATTCCGGAGGAACGCTCCAGGGCCAGGCATTCTTCCAGGGCTCCGATGTCAGAAGCCAGGGAGAGCGTGTGGCCGGAGAGCCGTATTCCCGAAGGGAAGACGCCGCCGGGAGCGGGAGAGCGGGCGGGAACCTTCAGGGAAGGTTGGGGATCCATTTTCATCATGTCGCAGTCCTTTTCATGCAAAAGGTTCGCCGATATCTTCTTGTCGTCCTTCAAGATACCGGGGGATTGTTGCAGCCGGGTTAACCCCCGGAAAGGACCATATTTCTTTCCCGTTTCCCCGCCGATCCGGTTACCTGGCCGTTTCCTCATGTTGATAGATAAGGTCCCAAAATGGGGATTCGAGCAGGTTACGGTGCCATTGCGGTTAAGTTACAGGCAGGTTAACCGGAGGTAAAGGCGCTATAAACATGTGTTGGGACAATGTTTATAGCGGAAAAATGCGGATTTGAGAGGCTGCTTACCGGGGTAAGCGGAAGGCCCGGCCGGGCCAGGAATCCGGCTTAGGCTTCATGCCTTTTCTCTTCCGAGACCGGGGCGCGGTTTTTGTGCTCGTCGGCATGATGCTTCACCACGCGTGCCTGGACGTGGAAGATGACTTCCTCGGCGATGTTGGTGGACAGATCCCCGATGCGCTCCAGGTTGCGGCTGATGCGGAGCAGTTCCAGGGCCATCTCGATGGAGGTTTTGTCGTTCTTGACCAGTTGGATGGCCTCGCGGGTGTTGGCCCGGTTCAGTTCGTCGATGATGTCGTCGGTTTCCAGCACCGTGCGCGCGAGCTGGAGGTTCTTGGTGAAAAAGCTTTCGCAGGCGTCGTGCAGCATGGCCTGGCCGATGGAAACCATCTTGGGCAATTCCAGGAGCCCGGTCTTCTGCTGGTAGGCCACGAAGCTGATGGCGGACTGGGCGATGTTGACGCAATGATCCCCGATACGCTCCAGATCATTGTTGATCTTCTGGATGGCGAGCATGAAACGCAGATCGATCGCCACCGGTTGGAACAGGGCGAAGAAATCGGCCACTCCGTGATCGATATCGATCTCGAGGTTATTGATGGACCGTTCGTTGAGAAAGGTCTTTTCCGCCAACGCCTTGTCTTCCTCGAGGAGGGCGCGGGTGGCGTAGGCAAGCGACTCCTGGGCAAGACGGGACATCTTCTCCAGGGTGGCCTTGAGATTGTTCAATTCCTTTTCGAAATGCCGCTCCATCTTTCCTCCTGATTCATTCCTTGCACCGGTCCGTCGAGCGCCTCAAGCGCCCGGTCAGACCGCTGCCACTAAATCCTTTAAAAGCATCGGTCCGCCGAGCGCCTCAAACGCTCCGTACGACCGCTGCCATGACTCCTTAAAAGCATCGGTCCGCCGAGCGCTTCAAGCGCTCGGAAGGACCGATGCCACTACCCGAAACGACCGGTCACGTAATCCTCGGTCTGCTTTTCCTTGGGAGAGGTGAAAATCCTCTCCGTCAAATCGAACTCCACCACCTGCCCCATGTAGAAAAAGGCCGTGTAATCGCTGACCCGGGCCGCCTGCTGCATATTGTGCGTCACGATGACGATAGTATAGGTGCTTTTGAGCTCATAGATCAACTCTTCGATTTTGGCCGTGGCGATGGGGTCGAGGGCGCTGGCCGGCTCGTCCATGAGCAGGACTTCCGGATCCACCGCCAAGGCGCGCGCGATGCACAGGCGCTGCTGTTGCCCGCCGGAAAGAGCAAAGGCGCTTTTCTTCAGTTCGTCCTTGACCTCGTCCCAGAGGGCCGAACGCCGCAGGCTCACTTCCACCAGTTCGTCCATCTTGGCCTTGTCCCGCAATCCATGGATGCGGGGACCGTATGCCACATTGTCATAGATGGACTTGGGAAAGGGGTTGGATTTCTGGAAAATCATTCCCACCTTCTTGCGCAACTGCACCTCGTCCACTTTTTTGTTGTAGATGTCCACGTTGTCCACGAATACCGAGCCGCCAATCTTGACGCCCTCGATGAGATCGTTCATCCGGTTGAGGCTGCGCAGGAAGGTGGACTTGCCGCATCCGGAAGGCCCGATGAGGGCGGTGACCTTGTAGGCCTTCATGTCCAGGCTGATGCCTTTCAGGGCATGCTTGCTCCCGTAATGCAGGTTCAGATCCTTGGTATAGAGCTTGGCGTAATGTGCTGCGGTTTCCATGGGACTCCGGTTCAGGCGTTCATGCGAAAACGCGGCGCTTGCGCAGCCGGTAACGCATATAAATGGCGGAAAAGTTCAGGGTGAAGGTCAAGAGCAGAAGCACCAGGGTGGTCGCATACTGGATTCCCAAGGTCTTCTCCACGTCCGTGGACTGCGTGGTCATGATGTAAAGATGGTAGCCCAATTCCATGAACTGGTCGGTGAAGGAATGGGGCAGGTTGGGCAGGAAATAGGCCGCGCCGGTGAAAAGGATGGGGGCCACTTCGCCCGCGCCGCGGCTGACGGCCAGGATGGCGCCGGTCAGGATGCCGCCGATGGAGTTGGGAAGCACCACCTTCCAGATGGTCATCCATTTGGTCACGCCCAGGGCCAGGGAGGCTTCGCGCAATTCCCGCGGCACGGTCTTGATGGCTTCCTCCACCGAGACGATGACCACGGGCAGGGTCAGGAGCGCCATGGTAAGGCTGGCCCACAGGATGTTGGGCTGGGCCCAGCGCAGGGTGCCATGGGAAAAGACCGCGTCCATTCCCTTGCCGGTGAACTGGACGAAGAAGCCCAGGCCAAACAGGCCGAAGACCACGGCGGGGATGCCCGCCAGCGTGTTGACCGCGAAGCGGATCAGCTTGGCGAACCGGGATTGCCGGTGTACGTATTCGCTGAGATAGATGGCGGTGATGGTCCCTACGGGCACGCCGAACAGGGACATGATCACCACCAGCATGAAAGTCCCCATGATGGCCGGGAATATGCCTCCCTCGGTCATGCCTTGGGAGGGCGCTTGGGTCAGAAAGGCCCAGGTGAGGTGGCTGTGGCCGCCCCAGATGATGGTGCCCATGATCCAGACGACCGCCGCCACCGCGGCGAAGGCGCAGCCGGCGGTGAAGGTCAAAACGACTTTTCCGATGATGTTCTTGGTCATGGCCATGGCTCAGGCTCCCTTGAATTGTTTCAACAGGCGGGCGCGGACGAAGAATTCCGCGATGGCGTTGAGGCCGAAGGAGATGACGAACAGCAGGGAGCCGAGGAAGAACAGGACGCGGTAATGCACGTCGCCGAAGACTACCTCGGCCATTTCCGCGCCGATGGTGGCGGACAGGGTGCGCACCGGATCGACCAAGGAAGGCGACAGCAGGGCCGCGTTGCCGGTGGCCATGAGCACGATCATGGTTTCGCCGAAGGCGCGGCCGAAGCCGAGGATGACGGCGGCGAAGATGCCGGGCGTCGCGGACGGAAGCACCACGAAGAGGGCGGTTTCCCATTTGGTGGCCCCCAGGGCCAGGCTCGCTTCCGTCATCACCTTGGGCACGGCGTTGAGGGCGTCCTCGGACACGGTATATATGATGGGGATGACCGCGAGGGCCATGGCCACGCCGCCCACGAAGGCGTTGAGGCGGTATTGATACCCGAACAGATTCTGGAGAATGGTGGCCATGATGACCAGGGCGAAGAATCCCACCACCACGGAAGGGAAGCCCGCCAGGATTTCGATGATCGGTTTCATGAACTCCCGCGACCACTTGGGCGCGAAGTTGGAAGTATACAGGGCCGCGAAGATGCCGATGGGGCCGGCCAGGAGCAGGGCGATCAAGGTAACCTTGAGGCTACCCAAAAGGAGAGGCATGATCCCGTACTTGGGATCCAGGGATACAGGTTGCCAATCCTTCACCAACAGATGCCGGGCCTTGAAAGGAACCTGCCGCTGTTCCAGTTCGGGATGTTCCACCGCCATGGGGGCGCCCGGATCCTCGCCATAGGTTTCGGAGGCGCCTACGTCCGTCTGGGCCGGCGTTATCGTCGCTTTGCCGGTGAAGAGGGGGAAGGCTTCCCGGAAGATGAACACGAAAATCAGCGCGATGAAAATCAGGGAGACGAAGGCCACGCCCTGGATCGATTTCTCGATCGCGATCTCGCCCAGGCGCATCGGCTTCTTCATATTGAGAACCTTGCGGGTGGACGAATCGGACGCGCGGGGGGCCGGGGCGGGCGATGCCGCCTGGGCCTGGGATTCGGGAGCCACTGGAGAAGAAGGAACGGACGGGGCCCCGTTTTTGTGGGCCGCGCCTTTGCCGTTATCCTTCCCATCTGCGGCCACGGGCCGCAATGGTACCGGCGTTGACATAAGAGATCCTTTCGGTCCCGGCGCTACCGGGAACCATTCGGTTTCCAGGAAAGGACTTTATTTGACCGGGAAATAGCCAACCTGGGTGACCACGGCCTGGCCTTCCGGGCTGAGCGTCCAGTCGATGTACTTCTTGATCTCGCCGGTGGGACGAGCCCGCAGATACATATACAGATAGCGGGTGAGCGGGTAGGACCCGTCCTTGATGGTCTCGGCGCTGGGAGCGATCCCGGGCGCATTCGCGTCCTTCTTGATCTTGGCGAACTTGATGCCTTTGCCGTAGGCGGCGCCACCGTAGCCGATGCCGAACTTGTCCTTGGCCACCGCATTCACCACCGCGGCGGTGCCGGGCAGGGATTGCATGGTCGAGGTATAGTCCTTGCCCTTCAGCACGTTGTCGCGGAAGAACACGTATGTGCCGGAATTGTTCTCCCGGCCGTACACGACGATTTTCGCGTCGGGTCCGCCCACGTCTTTCCAGTTCGTCACTTCGCCGGTGTAGATGGACAGCAACTGATCGAGGCTCAAGGCCTCGACCGCGTTCTGGTCGTTCAAATATACGGACAGGCCATCCTTGGCCGCCTTGATTTCCACGCCCAGCGAGCTGTAGCGGGTCTTCAGGTTCTCGCGTTCGCTGGCCTTCATGGGGCGGGAAGCGTCGCAGATGTCCGTGGATCCGTTGATGAGGGCCGAGATGCCGGTGCCGGAACCGCCGCCTGTAACCTGGAGCACAACGTCCGGATGCGCGGTCATGTAGGTTTCCGCCCAACGTTGGGCCATGATGACCATGGTGTCAGAGCCTTTGACGGTGATGGTGGTTTTCGCCACCGCGGCCACGGAAAGCGCGGCCAGGGTTCCCATCAGAATTGCTTTTCTCATTTCCAAAACTCCTTGTACGATTTTCATTTTTCGTTAATCTTGTCTCGAACATCCCCCGCTCTTGGGCGGGGGGAAAAAATCAGAACTTCACCTGCGCGCGCAGGGTGAGCACGTTGTCGTTCAAATCCTTGGAAAAGGCTCCGGCGGAAGCCTCCTCGTTGGTAATCATGTCGTAATACGCCGTGAGCTTGACGTTGGCGTCCCAGTAGTAAATCAGGCCCATTCCCAGGGTGGTGTATTGGAGATCCGTGGCGCTCAATTTGCCGTTGGCGGCAACGCCCACGTCCGAGCCTTCCACGTCCGTATTCGGATCATAGACGTCGAACTTGATCACGGATTGGAACATGCTGCCCCAGTTCTGGATCCAGCTGGCGTACCAACCCATGAAATTGCGTTCCACCATGGCCGAGGTCGAGGCGCCGTACGGCTGGCTCGCGCCCAGGGTGCCGATGGTCTTTCCGGCCAGGTATTCACCGCGGATGGAGGTTCCGCCCAAGACGTCCCCGATGACGGGGATGGAGTAATAGATCTGCATGTCCCCGCCCATTACGTCGCGGTCGAACAGGTGGTTTTTCACCCCGGTGCTGGGCGCGAGAGCCGTTCCGGACAAGGTGAACATGGTGTCGTTCACGCCCAGGATGTATCCCTGGTAGTAGGAAACGCCGCCGTCGATGGCCAGGTTCAGGTCGTTGAACGGAGCCTTGAAGCCCGCGCGGCCGATAAAGTCCACGGTGCTGTCGATTTCGTCGCCGGTGCCGCCGCCGTATCCGGCCGTGCCCGTGTAGAGGCCGCTCTTGAGATTCAGGTATTGCAGGAATCCCATCTTTTCGGTGGGGTTGATTTCCACCTTTACGCCCAGGTCCTTCTCGTCCTTGAAGACGGTCTGGTAGACCCGGGTCCGCTCCGGCGCTTCATGGGCCGAAGAGGAATAGGGGATTTCGAAGCCGAAGGGCCGATCCATCAGACCCAGGTCCAGGCTGAAGGTGTTGAGCCAGGGTTCCTTGAGAATGACTTCGGCGTCCTTGAGGGCGACTCCGCTGGGCCGGGCTTCCAACTCCATGATGTACTGGCTGGTGCCGGCGTCGTAGGTGGTCTTCAGGCGGACGCGGCGCAGCTGGAAGCGCTGGTTGGAGGTAGAGGCGAAACCGCCGCCGGCAAAGGCGCCTGCTGCGCCGCCATTGGTGTCCGCATGTTGCCATTGGGCCTGGATGTATCCGCTCACCTTCAATTTTGCGAGCTTGTCGACCGTGCCTTTGGTTTCCAGATAGCTTTCGTTCAGGCCATCCACCTGGCCCTTGAGATTGGTGACCGCCTCATCCGGGGTAGCAGCCTGCTGGGTCTTGGCGGTGTCCGCTTCTTCTGCTTTCGCGGCGCCGAAGGCCATGAGCAGGAAGGGCAGTAGCATCAACTTATTCATCGTTTCTCCATTAATAAAGTTCGAAAAAGGACGAAGGAAAAAGTCACCTTCGGATGTTTCAAACCTATTTCATAGGAGTTTCCAAACGGATAAAACAAGATAACCCTTGGCCAATCCTATCTCCATCAAAATCATTGACTTACGAAAACAACCCGGGTCCGGGAATCGCCGGTGATGGAGAATTTACTGGCTTCGGACCCGGAAAAAAGCGATCCGGGGACCACCGGGTTCTTTGCGGAAGCCTCCTTGAGCATGGACAGGGCCAGGTACGGATTGCCCATTTCCTCGTGGAGGGATGCGAGCCGTAAGGTAACATTTATGTTACCTAGATCGGCTTCCAACCCGCGCGCATTGGCGGCGGCCAGGGTCTTGTGGTACCGTGACAGCGCCAAGCCGGGTTGATCGAGGCTGAAATAGGTCCCGCCGGCATTGAGGCAGGGACTGGCGAAAACTTCGTTGTCTTGCTCCAAATGAACTGCTTGGATCTTGCCCAAGACAAAACCGTACAAGCACACGAGGACGGCCAAACGAGCGCGGGGGGCGATGGTAAAAGGCATGTTTCCTCCTCGGAATTATAAGAGGATGATCGCAAACATCCAAAACAGGATCTTGGGTAACCTTCCCGTGCCGGTCACGGAGATGATACGGAATTGTTTCAGTAGTGTTACGGGGGTGGGAATGACGGCGAAGCGGACCGGTTCATTGTTTATACTATGTGGACAGAATATGGAAACCGAAAAAGCATAAGGAAATCCGGGACTTGATATTTGCAATTCCCGACCCGGGAACATGTTGGAAAAAATCCTGCACGCGTATTTGAAATGGTCCGGCAAGGGATATCTGGTCCCGTTCCTGGACGGGTTGTCCCATCTTGGGCGCCCTTCCACCGTGGCCTTTCCCATGGAGCTGATGGAGCAGGGATTGGCCATCGTGCTTTCCGGTCTCAACAACACCATGGCCATCCAGAGCAACCTGGATTGGATCTGGCCTTTGTGGGTGGAACGCCAGGTGGATCCGGACGGCGAGGAATTCATCCCCACCGCCATCAACCTCATCAAGACCAACCTCACCTGCCGGAACTGGACTTCGATAGGCCTGGAGGACAGCCCGCGGGAAGCCATGATCGACCCGGTAGGCATGCTGACCTTGCAGCCCTACGGCTGGTCGGTGTTCCCCTTCGTGCGCATCGAAGGGCGCGGCTATTTTCCGCCCCGTATGATTCCGCGCTGGCAGGCCTCGCAACGGCTTTCCGAAGGCTCGCTTCCCTGCGTCATCACCCGCTATGATATCGATCCCGCCCTGGAATGGCACTCGGAGACCATGGCCCTGGGCCTGAACGGCGAGGAATACCTGGCCTTCTCCCACACCCTTTCCAACCGATCCTCATCGCATCTTTCCTTGCGCTTCGGCCTGGCCATACGGCCGTACAACATGCTCACCATGGGGCACATCAATTCCATCCGCTATCAGGATCGCCTGTGGCGCGTGAACGATCGGAACGGCCTGCTGCTGCTCGACGAGCCCCACCGCGTGGTGATGTCCGATCGCCATCATGGCGATCCCTTGCAGCGCGACGTGCTCATCGCCGGCAGGAAAAGCCTCAAGTCCCGTTCCGGCATCGCCTGCGGCCAGGCGGAGTGGGACCTGGAACTGTCGCCGGGAGAGACCCGCACCATCGATACCCTGGGAATCCTGGGAGGCAAGGCCGCCAAGATGCCGCCGGCCCAATTGATCGGGATAACCCGCAAGGCCCATAACGACGCCCGCGCGCGCCAGGCCGAACGCTGGCGGGACCTGCAATCCGACGGCCTGCGCATCCGCCTGCCGGACTCCCGCCTGGAAGAGGCCTTCCTGGCGGTCAAGAACCACCTCCACGTCTTCGACGACGGCGATCATTTTTCCCCGGGTACCTTCCTGTATCACAGCCATTGGTTCCGGGATTCCGCCTTCATCGCCCTGGCCTTCGAGAACCTGGGCTTCGGAAAACGCGTGGAGCCCAAGCTTCGGCATTATCCCAGGCAACAGACCCGCGACGGTTTTTTCAAGAGCCAGCGGGGGGAATGGGACAGCAACGGCGAGGCCATGTGGACCCTGGTGAACCATGTGCGGCGGGGGGGCGACCCCAACCTGCTCGACCTCTATTATCCGTCCCTGATCAAAGGCGCCAAATGGATCGCCAAGATGCGAAAAAGCACCCTGGGGATGCCCTCGCCCCACTACGGGCTGATGCCCCCGGGGTTCTCGGCCGAACATTTCGGACCCAACGATCATTATTACTGGGACAATATCTGGAGCATCGCCGGCCTGGAGGCCGTGCGGTGGGCCGCCGACAAGATGGGTAACGCGCGGGATTCCTTCCGGATCGCCGAATCCATCCAGGAGTACCGCGGCGACATGGATGCGTCCATGGACTGGGCCTGGAAGAAGTGCGGCCGCAAAGCCCTTCCCTGCTCCCCCTACCGCTCGCTGGACTCGGCCGCCATCGGCAACCTGGTGGGCATCACGCCCCTGGAGGTGGTGGACCCCCGGGCCCCGTGGATCAAGGGCACCATCGCCTATCTGATGGAAAACAATCTGCGCGACGGGCTTTTCTTCCAGCGTATCGTGCATACCGGTCTCAATCCCTATCTGTCCGTCCAGTTGGCCCGCGCCTTGATGGCCACCGAGGATCCCCGCTGGTTCCCGATCCTGGAGGCGCTTGTGCAACGCGCCTCCCCCACCTATACCTGGCCGGAAGCCATGCATCCCCGCATGTACGGCGGATGCATGGGCGACGGCGATCATGGCTGGTCCGCCGCCGAGTTCGTCAACCTGGTCCGGGAAATGCTGGTTTCGGAACGGGGCGGGACGCTCCGCCTGGCCGAAGCGGCGCCCGTGAAATGGTTCAAGCCCGGATTGAGCCTGGAGGCGATGGGAGCGCCCACGCCCTATGGAACCGTGAGCTTCACCCTCAGGCAGGGACCGGTGGCCGCCTTCCTCACCTGGAACGTGCAACGGAAGCCGCATCAGGACAAGGCGCCCATCCGCTTCAACCTGCCCGCCGCTTCCGGACTCGCTCCGGAATTCCCGCATCCCGTCGAGGACGGATTCTACCGGCTCACCCTTCCGGGCGATTCCGGGACCATGACCTTTCCTACCGCGCGCCTCAACCAGGCTCCCGCGGGTATTGTTTTCACGCAAAGGATTCAACATGCATAACCCCGATAGCTTCCGTTCCGGTATCCGCAAGGACTTGGAGGATTTCGTCCGGCGCCAGGAGGCGGGCCTGGGCGGAAGCGAGGGCGAGGACGCCCTGAAGATCGACCTGCATTGCCACGATCGCAACAGCGACGTTCCCGACGAAACCCTGGGCCGCATCCTGCGCGTGCCGGAAACCTGGCTGCCCACCGCCAAACTTCTGCGCACGCTCAAGACCAACGGAGCGGACGTTCTCACCATTACCAACCACAACAACGCGCGCAGTTGCTGGCAGGCTCAGGATCGCGGCGAGGACATCCTCGCCGGGGCGGAATTCAGCTGCACGCTTCCCGATATGGACATCGGCGTGCACGTTCTCACCTTCGGCTTCACGCCCGCCCAGGAGCCCAAGCTCAACCGGCTCCGCAAGAACCTCTACAAGTTCCTGGAGTTCACCGCCGAAGAGGACATCCCCACCGTACTGGCGCATCCCCTCAACTTCTACAGCCCGCGCGGCCTGCCTTCCCTGGAGCTGATGGATCGCTTCGCCGTGCTGTTCGAACGCTTCGAAGGCGTGAACGGGCAGCGGGAATCCTGGCAGAACATGCTCACCATCGCCTGGCTGGAAGGCATGGACGAAGAAGCCATCGAAGCCGCCGGCAAGCGCGCCGGGATCCGCCCCGACGCCTATTGCAGGCGGCCTTACGTGAAATACATCACCGGCGGTTCGGATTGCCATATGGGCATCTTCCCCGGATCCACCGGCACCCTCCTCCGGGTTCCCGGCTGGCGGACGCGCAAGGAAAGCCGCGCTACGCTCGCCCTGGAAGCCTTGCGGAACGGGGAGATGGGGCCCTATGGAACCCATTGCGAAGAGGAAAAACTCAACGTGGCCTTCCTGGATTATTTCTGCCAGGTGGCCCTGCACATGGAAGACCCTGGCCTGTTGCGCCTGTTGTTGCATCGCGGCACTACCTCGGAAAAGCTGCAGGCCCTGGCCATCGCCAATGGCATGTTCGAATTGCGGCGCCACCGTTATACTTCGCGGTTCCTGGGACTGTTCCACGAATGCCTGCAAGGACGCAAACCGGGTTGGTTCGTGCAGATGATGACCAGCCAGGACTATAAACCCCTACTGGGCCAGATGGAGGCCATCGCTTCCGCCCGCGCGCACTCTTCGGAGAAACTGGTGCAGGTCCTGAGCACGGCCCTGCCGGCCATGTTCAACCAGCTCACCGCGCTCCTGACCGACCGCGTCAAGGCCAAGGTCCGGCGCATGGAAGAGAACGGCATGCCCAACGGCTTCGCCGACATCCTGGGGAAGATCGAACTCCCCACCCATTTCCGCGCCCTGATGGGGCAGGCAACCCAGTCCCGCGAGTCCAAGGGCAAGGAGCCGGCCGGCATCGACCTTGGCAAGTGGAGCGACGGGCTCCCCTTCCCCGCCCTGGCGGCGGTGGTATTGGGCGGCTCCGCATTCGCGGCCTCCAAGGTGCTGTACGGCAAGCGGCCTTTCGTGGATGCCCTCGCGCGCCGACTGGGGAAATACGAACACCCCAAGCGGGCCCTGTGGATCACGGACACCCTGGAAGACCGTAACGGCGTGTCCCACGTGCTGCAGCAGATGCTGGCCGAGGCCCGCCGCCGCAATCTGCCCATCGACTTTCTCGCCTGTTCCACGGGCAAGGAAAACGGGCTCGAGAGCGGAAACCACCTGAGGCTGATCCCGGCCGTCTCGGAATTCACCCTGCCCTTCTACCAGGATCAGGTCATCCGGCTGCCGGGCATGATGGACCTGCAGAAGATCTTCCTGGAAGGCGGCTATGACCGCATCATCTGTTCCACGGAAGCGCCCATGGGCGCGCTGGCGCTCTACCTGAAGCACGCTTTCAACGTGCCGGCCTATTTCTACACCCACTCCGATTGGCTGGACTTCGCCCGCCGCGTGCTGAAGTACGACAAGCGCAAACTGGATCGGCTGCGCCGTTTCCTGCGCGCCTTCTACCGGCGCTTCGACGGCGTCTTCCTGCTGAACACGGAACAACGCGAAAGCTTCGCCTCCCAGTCCATGGGACTGGCGGCGGACCGCCTCCATCTCACCGCCCATTGGGCGGACGCCAAATTCCACCCCCGTGCGGTCCGGAAAGGTGAGGTCTATCCCGGAGGGGATGGGCAGGTGCTTCTTTACGCCGGGCGGCTCAGCGAGGAAAAGGGGGTGATGGACATTCCCGAAATCTTCCGCGCCATCAAGGCGCGCATCCCCGGCGCGCGCCTGGCCTTCGCGGGCACGGGCCCCTGCCTGGACCGCCTGCGCGCGGCCTGCCCGGAAGCCCTCTTCCTGGGCTGGCTGGACGCGGACAAGTTGGCCGAGGCCTATTCGGCGGCGGACCTGCTCATCCTGCCTTCCTGGTTCGACACTTTTTCGTGTTCGCTTCTGGAAGCCCTCGGCTGTGGACTGCCCGCGGTGGCCTTCAACACCAAGGGGCCCAGGGATATCCTGGCCGGGGAAAGCGGCGGACTGCTGGCGGAGACCGCAGCCGGCATGGCCGGAATCGCGGCGGACCTGCTGGAAAGCCCGGATCGGCTGCAGGCCCTGAAGTACCGGGCCCTGCAAAGGGCCGCGGACTACCGGCCGGAAACCATCATGGACGGCATGATGCGCGATCTGGATCTGGCTACCGGCGCATCCGTGCAACCCAAGCCCTCCGCGCCGCGCGGTTCCGGGAAACGGAAAGCCTCTTCGGCGGAAATGCCCCTGGAGCAGAACCAAGCCTTCATCGGCGAGCTGCTCGCCTTGATGGGCGGTTGACCGCCCCGGTGGTTCCCGTTGATCTGGCGGACCTGCACGTTCACCCCGCCCTGCCTTGGGCGGGAACCCTTTGGCGGCGGTACGTCCAGGGTTTCCGCCCCGCCTCCCTGGAGACGCGCGGACATCCCCATCGGTCCCCTTCCGATGCGGCGGCCCCGTCCCTGCGCGTCCACGGCGCGGTCTTCTACGAAACCTACCTGTTACGTCCGGAAGCGGCGCGCCGCCGCCTGTTCCGATCCCTGGAATCCTTCCGCGGCAGGCTGGAGGCCCGGGAAGGAAACCGGCTCATCCTGGCCGCCGCCGATCTGGACCCGGCCCGCCTGGCGGCAGGCGGGGGGGAAGCCTTTTTCCTGGCGGTGGAATCCATGCGCTTTCTCCGCGACCCCGCGGATGTAGGCCGGCTGTGGGATCGCGGCGTCCGCTCCCTGCAGCCCATCCATTTCCTGGACACCCGCTGGGGCGGCTCCTCCCGGGAAGGCATGTTGCCGGAAAGCCGGACCGGCCTCACCGGATTGGGACGCGAAATGCTGGCGGAGATGGCGCGCCTGGGCCTGATCCTCGATCTGGCGCATATGAGCCTTAAGAATGCCGAGGAGTGCCTGGCGGCCTATCCCGGGCCGGTGATGTGTTCGCATGCCGGATTCCAGGGGATCAAAGTCAACGCGCGCAACGTGACCGCGGACCTGGCGCGAGAGATATTCCGGCGGCGGGGCCTGGTGGGCGTTACGTGCTGGCGCCATTTATTGGGACAGGATCCGTCCCGGGCGAAGCGGGAAAAAGGACCGGATCCCCTGCGGGCCGCCTGGACCCGTTCCTATTGCGCCACCGTGGCCGCTTTGGCCGCCTTGGCACCCGAGGCCCGCGTGGCGGTGGGATCGGACCGCGGGGCCCCCATCCGGGCGCCGGCCTGGTTCTATACCCCCGCCCATCTGGAGGAAATGACCGCCTGCCTGGCCGGCTACGGCTGGGAGCCTGCGCGGATCCGCGGTTTTTTCCGCGACCATGCCCTGGAGTTCCTGACCCGATCCCTCCCCGCCTGAATCAAGGGCCCGCCTCTCGGATAGGGTATCCCGTAAGTTACCCTTGCCCTGGAGCGGGTTCCAAGGTGAGCACGTGCGGGAAGGCTTCCGCCACGGCTTCCGGCCTCAGGGGGAGGCGCACATACTCCCGCTTCCGCCATTTGTCCCACATGTCCAGGCTGTTCTCGCTGAGCAGCCAGCCGTCTTGTCCTCCCAGGAGAGCGAAATAATTCGCGTCCGGATCGGAGAGATCGGAAATATGGCGCGCCACCGCGCCGTAGGTCACCGCATGGGGGCGTCCCGTCACGGGATGCGCGGTCTTGTGCACGGTTTGCGAAGACCCGTCCGTTCCCGCATCGCCCAGGACGAACAATCGCCCCACCACCGGCAGCAGCCGCAGGGGATGCGCGGGACGCAGTCGATGGAGGATTCCCCAGGTGGGATACTTGCGCCATTGCCGGTAGGCGCAGCGGACGCCCAGGCTCAAGGCATCCAGCAGGGCGAGCCCGGGCTCGCGCGCGAGTTCTTCCTCCAGAACACGGTAGAACGCCTCTGAAGCCAACAGATATCCGGTCAATGCCGTGCCGTATCCCTTTTCCAGGTAGGGAACCGCGAAGGCATGGACGATAAGCTGGAAAGCGGCCGCGCCCCGGGAAACCGCCCGGTAGTCGCCGTCCCATTCCGCCAGGCAGCGCAGCATGGCGCGCACGCCCTTGCCCGCCGAGGCCGCATCGGTTGCCTCGATGCGCGCGGAAAGCAGGCTGCGCACCCGATCGCAGGAAGCGGAATGCACGTCCGCCTGGATGGCCTTGATGCGGTCCAGGGTCACCTCGCGGCCGCCTTCCAGCAGGGCGCGGATGCGATTGTGCCGGTCCCCGGGCGGAAAGAGGTAACCTACCGGGAACCCCATGGGGGCCGGCAGGTTGTTCGCGGAAACCACGAATCCGTCGGGAGGATTGATCCAATGGGGAAGCGTGGCGGCATCGGCAAGGGAGGCCCAGGCCTCGTCCGAATCGGCGGGCCGGGTCAGTAGATCCACCGGCGCTCCTTTCCGGCGCATGGGCAGGCGCACGGCCATCAACTGCCCTACGTTGCCGCCGGCATCCGCGTAGACCACGTTCATTCCCGAAACCGCATAGGTCCCGAAGGATGCGCGGAACCCTTCCCAATCCTCCGCGCGACTGGCTCCCAGGAAAGCGGAAATCTCATCGCTGGGCAAGTGGCCCATCCAGCGCAGGGAAATGGGCGTCCCGTGATAGCGTTCCAGGAAAGGCGCGTCGCTGATCACCGGTCCGTATTCCGTGCTCCGCAGGGTTATCTCCCGGGAAAACCAGCCCCGGACGCGGATGGTTTCCGTGCGCGATGTGAATTTCCCCGCGGGCAGGGAACCCACGTCCACCAAGTCGCTGCTGGCCGCGTACATGTTGGTGGCACCCCAGGCCACGCGCGGATTGCGGCCCAAGGCCGTGAACGGCATTCCCGGCAGCATCAGGCCCACCACATGGTAGGACGGCGATCGGTATCCCGCGAGCATCCATAGATTCGGGAAGATGACGCTGAGATGCGGATCGCTCGCCAGCATGGCCCGGTCGGGCCCGGATGAGGCCGCGAAGGAATTGCTGCCGCTGCGGATCACGCTGCCCAGAAGGCGCGGAAGATATGCGTCCCAGGCGGCGGGGGTGAAACTGGCCGGGGACGCCAATCCCAGATCCAGGATCTTGCCCCACACCACGCGCCAGACATGGGCCCGCCGCAATCCCAGCAGGTCCAGCCAGAGCACCCAGTTCACGTCGGATCCGGCCAGACGGGAAATCATCAGCACGTCCTCGACGGTCCAATCGATGCGGGGGATGCGCAGCAGGATGAACTCAAGCGGCCTTTTCCGCATCCGGCGCTGGTAGGCATTCACGCCGGAGACGTAGCCTTCCAGCCACAACGCCGTATCCGCCGGCAGGGCCGCCTGCATGGCGGGCACCGCCAGGCCCAGGTCCAGGCTGCGCAGGGAATGATCGAGTTTCACGGCGGCGGGCCCCAGCAGTTCCGAAAGCCTTCCCCGCGCCAGGCGCCGGGTGATTTCCATCTGTCCCAGGCGCAGATGCGCATGCACCATGCCCAGGCCGAAGGCCACGTCCCGATCGGAATCCCCTTCCACGAAAGGAATCTGCCGATCGTCGAAACGCAGGCGCACCCGGCTTTGCAACGGCAGATCCCGGACCGGGAAATCCGCCAGCCTTTCCTTCAGGGTCCGTTTGCGTCCGCGCAGGCGCCCCGGCAAAGCGGCCACGCGCAGAAGATGCGGAAGCCCGTTCGCCAACCAGGATGGAAAATGCCTGGCCGCTCCGGCCAGCAAACGCCTCAAGCCATGGCCTCCAGGTTTCGGGCGGGGACCGGACTTCCGGAGCGGGAACCGGGACCGTGATGGGAGCCGGTTCCGGATGCGGGCTTGCGCCCATTGAGGTAACCCAGACGTTCCTCCACCGCCTCCTGGAGCACGCGCGCCAGGGATTTGCGGTCCGCGCCGGAAACGGGGTCCGTTGCGAATGCGATTTCCGCCGACATCCCGCGCATGCGGAAGAGGTTCAGGAAGTGCGGCAGAAAGGTCGCCTCCCCCCACCAGCACATCGTGGAGGCCGCAGGGGGAAAGCCCTCGGGAGCCCGGTAGCGAAGGGCGGCGCAATGCACGGGAAAGCGCGTGGCCGCCGGGAATTCCAGCAACGGGGATCGGAAAGGCGCCACTTCGTAGCCGGCCGTGCTGGTGCCTTCCGGAAACAGGGTCAGGCTGCCTCCCGCCGCGAAATGGTCGGGAATGAGGCGGCTGACGCGGCCGGTATCCCGTTTGGATTTCCTGTCCACGTACAAGGTGCCCGCGAGCGATGCGAGCGTTCCGAACACGGGCCAGCCCGCGATTTCGGATTTGGAAACGAACGTGCAAGGGACCTGGGAGGCGATGACGGCGATGTCCAGGTAGCCCAGATGGTTCGTCACCAGAAAGAAGGGCAGGGCCGGAACCCGGCCATGAACGTTCACGCGCACCTCCAGGAGCTTCAGCGCGCCCAGGCTCCACCACCTGGAAAAGCGCGCCGCGGCCACGGTACGGGCGCCGGCGGGCAGGAAAACGCTCCGGGCCAGCCATAGCAGGGCTATGGCCGCTGACCAGAGCAGGAAGAGGCCCAACCGGATTCCCGCCGGGACAAGGCCGCGGCGCCGCGGGTTTCCAGGTTGGTTCAAGCGAGCATTTTCCGGTAGACGCCCTGCGGCATTTCCTGGACGTCCAGCATCACCAGGTAATCGATGGTCTTGAACTTGCGATCCAACGCCGGTTCCCCGCAAACCAGGCCGCCCAGGTTCAGATAACCTTCGAAGAGACGGGGAAGGCGCGGTTGCGGCGTGTCGAGGACTTCCAGCACGCTAGCCTCGCAGGCATATTCCGGCCTGGGCAGGGCGTTGAGCGTGGGATGCAGATGGTCCAAGGCGGCCAGACGGCGGAACAGGGCCCGACCTTCGGCGGGATCCTGGCTGGTCAGGGAACAGCAACCGAACAGGTAACGCTTCCCGTTCCAATTCAGATAGCGGGCCAGGCCCTTCCAAAGCAGTTGCAACACCCGGCCGTTGCGATGTTCGCGGCCGATGCAGGCGCGCCCTACTTCTACGCAGCGATCCACGATCTCGCGGGGAAACCCGGAAAGATCGAACTCCTGGGCGGAATAGAACCCCTTCCGCAACAAGGCCATGGGGCCGGTCTGGATGCGGTAGGTGCCCGCCACGGATCCGCTGGGACGGTGCACGACGATGAGGTGATGGCATTGGGCGTCGAACTCGTCGAGATCGCGGTGGGTCCGATAGGACGCTTCCAGACCTTCGTTGAGCTCCAGGTTGTAGACCTCGAAGCGGAGCTTGCAGACGGCATCCAGATCCCGGGAATCCCGGGCGAACCGGAGGCAATAGTCCCCGGTTTCGATGAGCAACGGCGGAATGCCTCCCGGATTGCAAGGGTAGTCCTTGAGGGCCACGGGCAACTCAACGGTTTCACCCAGGGGGAAGTTGAAAACGGCCTCAGCCGGCTCTGCGTTCATCGTATTCATGCCGAACCTCTTTCACGGATGTTGGCGGTGTAGCGGCGGAGTTCCGCCGTCGTCTTCAATGTTAAGGCCTCGTCGTTGGTTTCCTGTTTCACGGCTGTTGCCTATCGGTTAGCGACATGGCGGGCGGCGCGGGATCATAGCCGAGAGGCCTTCCGTCCCATTTCCATTCCGGCCGGACCGGAATCCCCAGATATGCGAACACGGTGGGCGCCACGTCCACCACGCCCCGGAACCCCTCCGACCGTTCCGGACGGCAGCCGGGTCCATTGGCCAGGACGAAGACGATCCGGTCGCTGGGAACGTTTTCGCCATGATGGCGGTAGTTGCCGCCGTGATCGGATGTCACGATAATCAGCCACTCCTCTCCTGTCCGTCCGCGCACCGCTTGGGTCAGGCGTCCCACCCATCCGTCGATCTTTTCCACGGCCCACATATAGAAGGGGTCGTCGGGGCTGAAACCGAAAGTATGCCCGGCATGATCCACTCCGTCGAAATGCACGAAGAGCACATCCGGTATTCCCTTCCCGATGAGCCGCTCCGCCTCTTCCGTCACGGCTTTGTCGTCGCCGGGCGCGACCCAGAAACCCCGGCGTCCGAAAAGGTTCGATCCGATGGGCTTCCAATTCACCACGGCGCCCGCCACGGTCCCGGGCCTGGCATCGGCGAGCCGGTCCATGAAGTTGGGGTAAAGTTCCGCCCGGTATCCGGTAAAAGCGTTGTCCCTGGCCCCGTGCTTCCAGCTCCATACGCCCGTCAGGACGCTGGTCCAGCCGGGACCGCTGCGCGCCAGCACGTCCGTGACCGCGTGCGCGGCCAAGGCCCCGTCCCGCTTCAAGCTGTCCAGATTGGGGGTATCGGCAAGCCGGAAGGCGTCCGCGCGCAGGCCGTCGATGCCGATGATCAGCACTTTGCGGATCGGGCTCCGGAGGAGGTCGGCTTCGCCGGATCCCTCCGCTTGCGCCCAGGAGGCCAAGGCCAGGGCGGCCAGGGATGCCTTCAAGAACATTGAGAACATGGGAGCCGCATGGGCCATAGGTACCTCCCGGGTTACGGCCCTCCGGCCTTACGGAAGGAATATCCCATTCGCGGATGGCGTTTCGATTGCGTACGCGTGGCCATCCGGCTACGGCGGAATCCCGGCCGCGCCCCTACCGGAAACCGCAACCCCTTGCCGGAAGGGGAAATCGGCGGAATCCCCATCCGCCGCAAACGGGGAGAAACGCGACTGCAAGCGGTCTGAAACAGGAATCGGGTATCCTTGTTCCTGTAGAGACGCCAAACCCGGGGGCCCGATGAAACTCAACTCCAACCCATTGCTTCGGCGGTTTGCGGCGGGAATCCTCGCCGCCGCCTGCATCTACGCGTTCGCCGCGTGCTCGCAGACCCAGATCCGCGAGGAGCGGTACCAGGACGGCGGCAGGAAATCCCAGACCGCCTATCTCCGCATGTCCGATGACGCGATGCTGCGCCATGGCGTGCAGATGGCCTGGTATCCCACGGGCGAAAAGGAATCCATGGAGACATACGTCAATGGGTATCGCCAAGGTTACTCCTTCCGCTGGCACCCGAACGGCAAAATGAAATCCATCGAACATTTCACGGACGGCATGCGGGACGGCCAGGCCAAATTCTGGGACGAAGCCGGCAACATCACCGCCTGTTTCACGCCCGATGCGCAGGATTGCACGATCCCCGCGGACGCCCGCGCTAGCGCCCCGGTAAATCCTCCCGCCTCCCGGCTCGCTTCCACTCCCTGAAACTCCCGCCGGCATCCTGGGATGGCAAACCCGGTTCCGGGCTCCCGGGATCCGCGCATCACGGGACAGGCAAACTTGCGGGGCGCCAATCCTGCCGGCTCCCCGCGCTCCCCTTCCCGGTTCCCATCGCCTTGGTCCTGGACTTCTCCATCAGGGCCCGCACCTTCGACACCAAGTCCTCTTCACCGAAGGGCTTGGACAGGTAGGAGTCCAACATCGATTGCAGCTCCCGGCGCAAATCGGGATTGGCGGGAATGGTGGACAGATACAGAACGCAAAGTCCGGGGCGCAGGACCTGCAGATGGCGCGCCAGCTCCACCCCGCTCAGGTCCTCCCCCACGAACACCTCGGCGAGCAACAAGTGCAGGGGTTGGGAAAGGGTTTCGCTCAGGAGGAATGCCTGGTACCCGTCTTCGCATTCGAAAACCGAATACCCTTCCCGGGTCAGGGTGCGGCTCACGAAGGCCCGGATTTCCGGATCCCGCTCGACCAGGAGGATGTTGCCTTTTCCCCGGGTTTTCGTCTTGATTCGCATGGTAGCTCCGATTTCCGCATGAGGGAATGGTGAGGTGGGGAAATTACGCGGTCGGCGGGGCGGAAAGGTGACAGGCGGGTATCCCCCCTGTTTCAGCATGGTTTCTGCGATATTCGGGCGCCGGCGGGCCCGGTCCCTGTCGATCCCGGGCGCGGATCCGGCCTTTGAAACCGGGTTGAAACATGCGGTGAGTAATTTTTCCCGCATCGGAGGGACGGCATGTCGCCAGAACCGGAATCGAACCCTGCGGGCCAGGCCCGCTACATCGATCGCGATTTTTCCTGGCTCGCCTTCAACAGGCGCGTGCTCGCGGAAGCGCGCAGTCCGGAAAACCCGTTGCTCGAGCGCCTGAAGTTCCTTTCCATCGTCGCCAACAACCTGGACGAATTCTTCGAAGTGCGGGTGGCGGGACTGCTCCAGAAGGTGGAATCCTCCGTGCCCTTGGACGGCATCGCCGGCCTGGATTGCCGGGAGAAGCTGACCGGATTGCTCCGCATCGTGCACGCCATGGTGGCCCAGCAGTACCGCTGCTGGAACGATGAGTTGATCCCGGAACTGGGCGCCAAAGGCATCCACGTGCTGGGACTGGCCGACTTGGGGCCCAAGGAAACGGAAGAACTGCGGCGGCGCTTCCACAAGGAAATCTATCCCCTGCTCACTCCCATCAAAGTCGATCCGGCGCATCCCTTTCCCTGGGTGCTCAACAAGGCCCTGTGCCTGGGCGTCTGGCTGGAGGAGGAAGGTTCCGCCCACCGCGGCGGCCTGGGCGTGGTGGCCATCCCCCGCTGCCTGCCCCGCGTGCTGTCGCTGCCGCCCAAGGACAAGGAACACCGTTTCGTCTTCCTCTACGACGTCATCAAGCTGTTCATCGGGGAGCTGTTCCGCGGCTACCGGATACGCGGGCAGGCCAGCTTCCGCGTGACCCGCAACAGCAACCTGTACATGACCGAGGACGCCAGCAACCTGCTCGATACGGTGGAGGCGGTGGTGCACAATCGCCGCAAGGGCAACGTCGTGCGCCTGGAAATCGACGAGGACACGCCCGCCCGCATCCGCAAGGCCCTCATGGAGAATTTCGATCTGGAGCCGGAACTCGTCTTCAGCGCGCCGGGACCGGTCAATCTCAATCGCCTGATGGGCCTGTACCAGATGTTGCCCCAGGGCGAATTGAAGTTCCCGCCCCATTCCCCCCGGGCGCTGGCCCATACCGGCGAGCCCGGGGATTTCTTCGCCCGTCTGCGCGAACGCGATCTGTTCCTGCACCATCCCTTCGATTCCTTCGATCCCGTGATCGAATTCATCCGCGGGGCCGCCCGGGATCCGGACGTGATGTGCATCAAGCAGACTCTTTACCGCACCAGCGCCGAGTCCCCGGTGATGTACGCCTTGCTGGAAGCGGCCGAGCTGGGCAAAGAGGTGACCGCGGTAGTGGAACTCCAGGCCCGGTTCGATGAGAAGTCCAACATCAATTGGGCCCGCCAGTTGCAGGACAGCGGCGGGACCGTGGTCTACGGCCTGGTGGGATTGAAAACCCATTGCAAGCTGTCCCTGGTATTGCGCCGCGAGGGCGGGACCATCCGCGAATACGCCCACATAGGCACCGGCAACTACCATCCGGAAACCGCCCGCCTCTATACGGATCTCAGCCTGCTCACCGCGGACCGGAGCCTGACCGAGGGAGTCTCCGGCGTATTCAACTATCTCACGTCCCACTCCAAGGCCCCGGAGTTCCGGAATCTGCTGGTGGGGCCGGTGAACTTCCTCCCGGAAACCCTGCGGTTGATCCGGAGGGAGGAAAAGAACGCCCGCGAAGGCCGGCCCGCCGGCATCCGGGCCAAGATGAATGCGCTCATCGATCCGGACGTCATCGAGGCGTTGTATCTGGCCTCGCAGGCGGGAGTGCAAATCCGCCTGATGGTCCGGGGCATCTGCTCGCTTCGCCCCGGCGTGGAGGGCCTCAGCGAAAACATCCAGGTCCGCAGCCTGGTGGGGCGCTTCCTGGAACACAGCCGCATCTTCCGCTTCGAGAACGAGGGCGTGCCGAATTTCTTCCTGGGCAGCGGGGATTGGATGACGCGCAACCTGCGCGAGCGGGTGGAAGTCCTGGTGCCCGTATCCGATCTGGATCTGCGCGCGCGCTTGGAGGACATCCTTCGCGTGTACTGGGCGGACAATTCCAAGGCCCATGCCATGACTCCGGGCGGAGCCTACACCCGCATCAGACCCAAAGCGGGGGAAGACCGCTTCGAAGCCCAGATGTTCCTGATGGAGCACCCTCCCGGCCGCTTGGCGGCGGCGATGGACGCCCCGACGGCTTCACGTGGCCGGGAACCCGAATCGGAAGCCTCCCTGGCCTCGGTAAATTGAGTCGGCCCGGAGCCGTGAATCGTATATTATCACATATGGACATCCTTCTCGTACGCCATGGCCAGGCCGGCAAAGCCGACCCGAAAACCCATCCCGATGACGATCTCCGTCCTTTGACGGCCAAGGGCCGGAAGCTTTTCAAGCGGGCCGCCAAGGGATTGCGCTCCCTGGGCCTCAAGCCCGGGAAAATCCTGGCCAGCCCGGCCGAACGCACCTGGACCACGGCGGAACTTCTGGCCGACGGCCTCCGCTTGAAGGGAATGCGCATTACCAAGGCGCCGGAACTGCATCATGCGGTTTCCCCCGCCAAGGCCCTGGAAAAACTCTCCCGTATGCGCCTCCCGGCCTCGCTGGCCATGGTCGGACATGAACCCTGGTTGAGCGAATTCCTGTCCCTGCTCATCGCCGGGGATACCCGCGCCGGCATCGAACTGGACAAAGGCGGCGCCTGCCTGGTGCAGGCCGACGGCTTGGGGAGGAAAAAAGGCCGTCTCATCTGGCTGATGACCCAGGACCAGCTTGCCGCGCTTGCCTGAAAGCCGCCCGACCGCGCTTAGGGCGCATAAGGGGCGGGAAATTTATTACAATACAACCATGCTCATCCGCATCGTGGACATCGGCAGCAACTCCATCAAGGCATCCGTCTACGATGTGCAGAACCAGGATCATAAGCTGGTCGACAAGGCCAAGCTTTCCTTTTCCCTGGGCGAGGAAGTCTTTTCCGGCGGATCCCTTTCCCTTTCCGAATCGGCCCAGGACAAGGTCGCGTCCTTCATCCAGGGCCTGCCCACTTCCGCCAACGGGGAGAAGGTGCATTTCACCTTCGTGCTGGCCACCTCCGCGGTCCGCTCCGCCCGCAACAAGGACGCCTTCGCGAAAAAGATCCTGGCCAAAACCGGGCTTCCCCTGCGCATCCTCACGGGAGAGGAAGAGTCCTTCCTGATCCATACGGGCATAGCCAGCAAGGCGAACATCGGCCCCCAGGAAATCATCAAGACCATCGACATCGGCGGGGGCAGCGCGGAAATCAGCTGGAGCAAGGGATACGAGTACCTCTTCGGGCACAGCTACGACTTGGGCGCCATCCGCCTGAGCCAGCGCTTCCTCAAGGGGAAGACTTTTTCCCGCGAGGCATTCGATCAGATCCAGGATCTGGCCCTCAACGAGTTCAAGACCCGCTTCGAAGTCAAGGCACCGCCCCCTTCCCAGCGCGCCTTCGGCAGTTCCGGCAACATCCGCGCCATCGCCCGCATGGTGGAATGCGTCAGGGGCGGCCCCTTCATCAAACTGCTTCCGGAGATCACGGTGGGGAGCCTGGAAGACATCGCCGAGATCACCCAGGGCAAATCCTCCCAGAACATCCAGAGCCTGTTCGACATCACCTCGGACCGGGCCCGTATCATCATGCCCGCCGTGGTGGTGCTGGCCGCCAGCATGCGCTTTTTCGGGATCCACCGCCTGGCCATCAGCGAAGCGGGCCTGCGCGAAGGCGCCGCGTTCTTCTGGAGCCGGCACGGCCACCTGAATCTGCCCTTGGAAACGGCCGCCTCCGAAACCGCCGACAAGCGGAACTGAGGACGCGGCCAATCATGCGAACCAAGTCCCCGTCATGAGCGCGATCCTCCCAGGTCCTCCGGCCCCCGCCGGATCGGAACCGGAATACCAAGGCAAAAACGCATTCATCGATCGGGAATACTCCTGGTTGGAGTTCAACCAGCGCGTACTGGAGGAAGCCCAGGATCCGGCCAATCCCCTGATGGAGCGCATCCAGTTCCTTTCCATCGTGGCCAACAACCTGGACGAGTTCATCGAGGTGCGCGTGGCGGGCCTGCTCCAGAAGGTGGAATCCGTACTGCCCGTGGACGGCATCGCGGGACTGGACGCGGCGGTCAAGCTGGACACCATCCTCAGGCTCATCCAGAAGTCCGTGAAGCAGCAATACAAATGCTGGAACGAGGACCTGCTCCCCAAGCTGCGGGAGAACAACGTCCACATCAAGACCATGGCCTCCCTGGGCAAGGATGAAGAGAAATACGTGCACACGTATTTCCGCAAGGAAATCTATCCCCTGCTCACGCCCATCCGCGTCGATCCCGCCCATCCTTTCCCCTGGGTCTCCAACAAGGCCTTGTGCCTGGCGGCCCTGCTCAAGGAGGACAAGCGCCGGGACGGCCTGGGCGTGGTCACCATCCCGCGCAGCCTGGCCCGCCTCATCAGCGTGCCCAACCGGGAAAAAGGCTACAGCTTCATCTTCATCCAGGATCTGGTGCAGCATTTCATCACCGACCTGTTCAAGGGCTACGCCATCAAGAGCTGCGCCCCTTTCCGCGCCACCCGCAACAGCAACCTCTACCAGGAGGACGAGGAAGGCAGCAGCCTGATCGACGCCGTGGAAGCGGTGGTGCACAACCGCCGGCGCGGGGACGTGGTGCGCCTGGAGATCGACAAGAACGCCTCCAAGCGCATCGTGGACGCCCTCACCAGGACTTTCGACGTGGACGCCAAGCAGGTCTTCCGCGTGGACGGGCCCGTGAACCTCAACCGCCTGGCCAGCCTGTACAACATGGTGCCCTTGTCCCAGCTCAAATTCCCTCCCATCCATCCCAGCAACACGGCCCATTTCCAGGACTCGGAGGATCTGTTCCATGAAATCCGGCAGCGGGACATCATGCTGCACCACCCCTTCGACTCCTACGATCCCGTGGTGCGCTTCATCCAAAGCGCCGCGGAGGATCCGAAGGTGCAGGTGATCAAGCAGACCCTCTACCGCACCAACGAGGAATCGCCCATCATGTACGCCCTGCTGGAGGCGGCCGAGCAGGGCAAGGAAGTGGTGGCGGTGGTGGAATTGAAGGCCCGCTTCGACGAGAAATCCAACATCAGCTGGGCGCGGCAACTGGAAGAAAAAGGCGGCACGGTCGTGTACGGACTGGTGGGCCTCAAAACCCATTGCAAGCTGTCCCTGGCCATCCGCAAGGAAGACAGCGGCTTCGCGCAATACGCCCACGTTGGCACGGGCAACTACAATCCCGAGACCGCGCGCCGTTATACGGACATCAGCTTCCTGACCAGCGATCCGGAAATCACCGAAGGCGTTTCCGAAGTCTTCAACTTCCTGACCTCGCAATCGCGCAGCCCGGATTTCAAGACCTTGATGGTGGGGCCGGTGAATTTTCTGGGCGAAACCCTGCGGCGCATCCGCGCGGAAACGGAATCCGCCCTGGCGGGGAAACGCTCCGGCATCACCGCCAAGATGAATTCCCTGCTCGACAAGGAAGTCATCGAGGCCTTGTACGAAGCCTCGCGGGCAGGCGTTCCCGTGCGCCTGATCGTGCGCGGCATCTGCGCCCTGCGTCCCGGAGCCAAGCAGCTTTCGGAAAACATCCAGGTGAAGAGCGTGGTGGGACGTTTCCTGGAGCACAGCCGCATTTTCTATTTCGAGAACGACGGCAACCCGTCCGTGTTCGTGGGCAGCGGCGATTGGATGGATCGCAATCTGCGCGAGCGCGTGGAGGTGGCCATCCCCATCAAGGATGCGAACTTCATCCGCCAGATCGAGGATATCCTGACCGTCTACTGGGCGGACAACGCCAAGTCCCGCCTGATGCGCGCGGACGGAAGCTACGTGCGATCCGCGCCTCCCGCGGGAGAAGCCCCCGTCAATGCCCAGGAATGGCTGGCCAAGCGCGCGGAAGTCCCCGACTTGCCGCTGCCTCCGGCGCCGCGCCTGTTTCCCGTACGCGCTCCGCTCCCCGAACCCGAACCGATCGAAACCCTGCAAACCTAGCGCAAATAACGCAAGCATTTTCCGCTCCTGTTTTAGATCCATTTTATCCCTCCGGACCGTAACCAAAAGCGGACCTGCCGTCCTCCCATTACAAGCTTTGGACCCGTAAATCCGGGCATTACAGGCATCGGGGGGCGGAATTGACCCCACCATGACCGATTCCGTCCATCCATGGCAAGCGCGATGGCGCAAAAGCGGTATTTTCCATATTGGACACTCCGGAATCAGCGTTTTACACGATGTGAGGGACAATCCCGGGCTCGCGAAAATGAAGAATTCGCGCTCTAGGCCTCGTCTATATGGGCTTCCGAGGCACATATGCTCCCGGAATCTTGGATGGCGTTGATTGCGCGGAGACGGCTTGAAATGAGAAAATCGAATCCAGGGCATGCGTTAGGCAGCCTGGTTGATCCCGTCCAGGTGGGGATGGTGGATATGGGAAGGATCGGCATGCGAGGATTTGGAAGCTGGGCGCTATTGAGCGCGGCCGGATTGGCCGCATTGACGGTGGCCGCGCCATCGTCGGCCCAGACAATCGATTTCGAATCCCAGGTTTATCCCGCGGATAAAACCTTCATCGGCGCGGACCAATGGACCCAACCCATCGATATCGCCAACCCGGCCGACAACTTCAAGATCCAGGCCGGCCCCGCAGGCAAGTGGGCGCATATCCTGACCACGGGAACCACCACCGCGGCCCGGCCTTTCGCCACCGTGAACGGAATCCTGGACCTGCGTTGGAAATGGCGGGCCCTGAGCGACACCGCTCACTTCTGCCTGGGAGCCTCCGGCGCGTCCCTGACCGCGCGCACCGGGAACCGCGGACTGGCATGCATGGAGCCCTCCGGATCCTTCTCGGTGCTGGGCGCTGGCACTGTGCCCACCGCGTCCGGGGAAACCTGGAAGACCGGAGTCTGGTACTACATGCGCATGGCGCTCGACAACAGCCAGGGCTCCAACAAGTTCGCCTTGTACGTCAGCGAGGATTCCCTGCGCGGCGCGGAACGCCTGGCGCTCCCGGCCGTCTCAATGGGAGGCTCCGGCGCATTCACCCGCCTGGTCCTGCGCGGAGAGAACGGATCCGGCTTCGTGGATCTGGACGACATCTCCTGGGACGCCACGGCCGTATGGCAAGGCGGTACCGATGCGGACTCGGCTTGGACCTCGAACAACAACTGGAGCGATAACAACGTCCCGGACAGCCTGACCCACGTGATCTTCCCCGCCGGGGCCGGGGGCTGCTTCCTGGACAAGAACGCCACGGTGAAATCCATCACCGTAGCCTCCGCGTACAAGGGGAGCCTCAACCTGGGCGAACAAACGCTGAGCGTGATCGGCAAAGCGGATTTCACCGGAGGGAATTATCCCTTCACGGGAACCGGGCATATCCGCTTTTATTCCGCGCGCGGCAATTCCCTAACGGGGCCGGAAGCGGGCAAGACCCTGGCGCCCGTGCGGCACGATGGCCCGGGCGTGCTGCGCTTGGACGGCCGGGCCCTGTTCACGGCCGGTCTCACCCAGATCCAAGGCGGTTTCGATTTCAACGGATTCGATATGACCGTCATCGGCGATTTGACGATCAAGAACGGGCAACCGAACACCTTGCGCGGCCTCGATGGCCGGGCCATCTCCGTGGGCCACGCCACCCGCCTGGACGGCACTTCCAAGGATACCCTCTTGGGACTCTTTTCCACGCCCAAGGGATTTATTCTCGGCGGCTCCGTCGTCGATTCCGTGCAGGTCAAATTCGCCAACCTGGGCAACTCGCACACTTCGGGAGCCACGGGGTTCGCCTACCAGAGCGTGGATGCGGGCGGGAACGTGGGATGGGTATTCGTGGGCCCCCCCTCCGTCGTGTCCCAACCCAAGGACACGACCGTCAAGGTGGGCGAGAACGGGTTTTTCAAGGTTTCCGTTTCCAACAAAGCGGGCGTGGCCTACCAATGGTTGCGGGACGACAAGGATATCCCGGGCCCTGGATCCACCGACTCCATCTACATCCTGACGGGAGTGAAGAAGGCGGATAGCGGCGCCGCCTTCAGCTGCAGATTGACCAACGCCACGGGCACCACCTTCACCAACACCGCCAAGCTCAGGGTGACCTTCCCGGCGCCCTCGGTAACCCCGGCCCCCCAAGCCGTGATCGATTCCCTCTCCCTGAAGATGACGTCTTCGGTCCCGGGCGCCAAAGTCTTCTATTCCAGGAACGGCGCCGCCTACCTGGAATTCTCCGGCTCCCTCGTCATCAGGGATTCCTCCCTCATCCGCGCCTTCTCCACCGTGGCCGGAGATACCTCCGCCGCCATCGTCTGGAATTTCCCCAAGCCGTCCCTGCCGCAATTGCCGGAGCCGGGTCTCGATCCCGAGCCCTTCACCTTCAACGATTCCGTGCGGGTGACGATGACGCCTCCGGTTCCGGGCGCCGCCGTCTACTACACCCTCGATGAAACCGTCCCCGACAGCGGCAAGCTCCTCTACGGAGCGCCCTTCACCCTCAAGACCACCACCACCGTCAGCGCCATCGCCTACAAGCAGGGTTTCCGCCCCAGCCCCGTCCGCACCCACATTTACATCCACCGGGAAATGCAGACCATCCCCCCGCCCACGGCCGCTCCCGCGGGCGGCTCCTTCACGGACTCCATCGTGGTCAGGCTCACTCCCCCGGCGGAAGCGCCGCAGGCCTCCATCTATTACATGGTGGGCGCGCTCGGCCCTTACAAATACCAGGACTCCCTGGTCCTGCGCCAGACCACCACCCTCAAGGCCCTCGCCATCTTCGGCTCGCAATACAGCGACACCGCCCGTTGGGAATTCAAACGCCGCCTGGAAGCGCCCACGGCCGCCCCCAAGAGCCGGGGTTTTTCCGATACCCTGCGCGTCACCCTGTTGAGCAAGACCAGCGACGCCGCCATCCACTACACCCTGGACGGAAGCGATCCCACTCCTGCCTCCGCCGCCTACCCGGGCCAGGGGCTGCTGTTGGACTCCACCACCCTGGTCAAGGCGGTGGCCGTGAAAGGAACCGACGTCAGCTCCATTCTCTCGGAAACCTACACCCTCACCCCGGACACGCCTTCCGCGTCCCCGCGCGGCGGCGACTACAGTTCTCTCATCAACGTCCAGCTCACTTCCCGGGCGGCCCGGGCGGTCATCTATTACACCTTGGACGGAACCTCGCCCGGTCCGGAGCGCGGTCTGCCGCCCTACACCGTCCCCTTCCGTCTGGACACCAGCGCCACCCTGAAGGCGGTGGCCATCACCGGGACCGGCGCCAATGCGCGGCGCAGCCCCGTCCTGGTGGAGAACTACACCTTCATCCGCCCCGGGCCGCGCATCCTGGGACCCGGCCAGCGCATCGATCTCTCCAGCAACTACAGCCTGGTCAGCCCGCTGCCCGGCGCCTCGCCCGTGGACGTGGAAGTGATCGCGGTGGACAGCATGAAAACCCTGAAGGGGTTCCGCGACATCCTGTTCGGCATCCGGCTCTCCCTGCCGGAAGGCGCTTCCGCATTCCCCAAGGTGGTCTTCAACGCTCCCGGCGGCGAGACCCGTTCCCTGTATGCCTTGAATCCCTCGGGCAGCGCGCGCTATCTCACCGGCAACGACACGTCCGACCTGCCCGCGCCGGGAACCTATTTCATGGCGGTGGATACCCTGGCTCCCGTCATCACGTACTCCGGGGAAACCTTCACCCCCGAGGACTCCACCCGCCTGGTGGTTTCCATCCAGGACAACGTCTCCAACCTCCTCCTGGATCTGGATCGATCGGATCTGAAAAGCGCCAGTTTCACGGGCCGGGAAATCACCAACGCCATGCTCTTGACCATGTCCCTGAAGAACTCCGGCAACTCCCTCCTGCCGCTGACCATCCGCCTCAAAGTGGACGATCACAGCCGCAAGACTTCCTTCCCCGCGGACGGATCGGTCTACCCGTTGGCGCAGCGATACACGATTCCCGTGCGCACCCCGGCGGCCTTCCACATCGGGGGCAGCGCGGCGGATCCCTGGGATCTGATCGCCATCCCCCTGGCCATGGAACCGCCCTTGACGCTCGCCCAGCTGCGCCGGAACAACTCCGCCCCTGAAATGGAAGGCGTGACGGTGAACCCGGCCACCGGCAAGTACCGGTACCTGGGCGAAGGAGAACCGTTGCTTCCCGGATCCGCCGTCTGGGTCGCCGCCGCGTCCAGCCTGCCTTCCCTGGCCTTCCCCGCCCTGCAGACCGCCGGCCATCACGGCTCGGGAGGCTACCAACTCACCTTGCATAACGGCTGGAACCTGGTGGCCAACCCCACCCTGGGCACCTTGTACTGGCCCGTAACCCGGGCGTTTCCGGAAGTCTACGACGGCTCCCTGTTGAAAGGCCTGCACACGTGGGACCCGGGAACGCGGCAGTATGTCCCCTCGGAAACCCTGGAACCCTGGCGCGGCTACTTCGCATTCTACAAGGGATCGCGCGACACCGTGGTGGACCTGCGATCGCTCCCCGTTCCCGCTCCCGTCCTGGCCCATCCCGACGGCGCGAGCCCCAAATCCGCCGCCTCGGCTTCCGCCGGTTTCTCGTTCCGCCTGAACCTGGCGGGCGGACCCTCCCTGCGGCTGGGGGCCTCCTCCCGCGCCGGCAACGGCATAGGTGTGGAAGATGAACCGCAACCCGTCTCCCCCATGGACAATGGCCCCCGCCTGTTCTCGGCCCGGGAAAACCTGCGTCTGGAAACCGACGTGGCCCGCTGGGCCCCGGGAAACCTCTACACCTGGAAGATTGTCGCCGGTCTGCCCGCGGTCCCGGATGCGGCCGCGTCCCTTTCAGCAGCCCCGCTTCTAGCGGCCCGGTTCTTAACCGCCCAGGTCGAAGGCATGGCGCTGCCGGATGGCTATGCGGCGTGGGCCGTGTCCCGCAAACGCGGCCTGCGTTTTCTTTTGGGCGCGGGCGCGGGAGTCGCCCCCGCACCGGTCGCCGGCTTACCCTTGTATCCGGGCTTCACGGACAGTCTGGAAGTGCTCGTCGGACCGGCCGCCGAACTGGAAGCGCGCCTCGCCGAAGTCCCCAAAACCGTGCAGGCCTTCTCCGCCAAGGTCTCGGCGGGAGCCGGCCGTTTCGCCTTGGATTTGAAACTGCCCCAGGCCGCGCGCCTGCGCATGGCCCTCTGGTCCCTGGACGGCCGCGCCCTGGAAAAGGACGCTTTGGATCTGCCCGAAGGCATCTATCACCTGGTCCGGGACCATGGCGGTCGAGGCTATCCCACCGGCATGTACGTTCTGGCCCTGGAATGGACCGGAGGCGGCGCCCCCCGTCGCTTGAGCCTCAAAATCGCAATTCCTTGAAATCCCGCGCGGTTTCCGGGGTTTGAAACACGCTTGAAACGCATTTTACATGGCCTCGATCCATGCCGCCAAGTAGATTTGCTTACAGATGAATCAAACAACCGTACTGGTCACCGAAGACGATTCGGACATTCTCGAACTGATTACCTACAGCCTGGAATCAGAAGGCTTCCGCGTGCATTCCGCCAAGAATGGGTTGGACGCCCTGTCCATTCTCAGCGATGAATCCGTGGATCTGGCCATTCTGGACGTGATGCTGCCGGACATGTCGGGCATCGAGCTGTGCCGCAAAATCAAACGCGAAGAGCGCCTGGAGAACATCCCGGTCCTGTTCGTGACAGCCAAGGACGAAGAAACCGACAAGCTTATCGGCTTCAAGGTGGGCGCGGACGATTACCTCACCAAACCGTTCTCCCCCAAGGAACTGGTGGCCCGGGCCAAAGCCCTGGTCAAGCGGTCCAAGGGCGCCAAGGATCGCTTCCTGTTCCGCGGCCTGGAAATCTTCTTCGACCGCCACGTGGTGGAAGTGGAAGGCAACCGGGTCAATCTCACGCCCCGCGAGTTCATGGTCCTCAAGGTCCTCATTGAGGGCCAGAAGAAAACCATCGCGCGCGCCACCCTGCTGGAACGCGCCTGGGGCATGGAATCCAAAGCCGGCTTGCGTAGCGTGGATGTTACCGTCACGCGCCTGCGCGAGAAGATCAAGCCCTACGGCAAGTGCATCCGCACGGTCACGGGCTTCGGATACCAATGGGATCCGGACGGCTTCGTGATCCAGGAAACCGCCGCTCCGGTTCCCTCCGAAGAAGCCGGCTGACCCCTGGTGCCAAAAGCGCCCCTTTTGCATCCCCGATCCCGGCCCCATTTTCTATAATAACGACTGACGTCCCGCGCCCGCGGGACGCAGCACCATGGGCCAAATCGACCGCGCATATCCTTCCCTCCGCGCCCATCTCTTCGGGATGCTCGGGCTGTTCGCCGCCCTGTTCCTGGGCCTTACGGTGTACCTCTACGTCACCAGCCGCTCCCTGTTCGCCGAAGCCTTGCAACTGGAGCTTTCCGGCGATCTGGAATGGATGGCCTCCACCATCCACGATCGGCCCGAACTCCTGAGCGATCCCGTCCTCGGCGATTCGCTGTGCAAGGCCGTCTCCCGCTTCAAGGGCTTCCGGGTCACCCTCATCGACAGTTCCGGGCGCGTCCTCGCCGATTCCCACGTGCCCCGGACGGAAGTGGCCGCGCTGGAGAACCACGCGACCCGTCCCGAGGTCCGGATGGCCATGGCGAAAGGCTGGGGGAACGCATGGCGGTATTCCCACACTTTGAGCCGCGGGATGCTTTACGTAGCCTACAGGATACCGGATCATCAAAGCTACCTGCGCATGGCCGCCGGACCCGTCACCCTGAACAGCTTCCAGATGGCCACCCTGAAAGTCTTCGTCCTTTTCCTGGCCCTGTTCCTGGCCGCCTCCTTCGCGGTCACCTGGTGGATCAGCCGCAAGATCAGCTCTCCGCTCCTCAAGTTGACGGGCGAGGGGGACGGCACTCCCGATCCGGACAAGCCGCCCCGGTGGGAGGCGGAATTCCGCGAAGCCGAAGTCCTGAACGAAGCCTTCCAGGGCTACGTAGGGCAGGTCCGCACGCTGGGCCATGAAGTGGAGAAGCAGCGCGACAAGCTGGTGGCGGTCCTGAACCAATTGGAGGAAGGCATCCTCATCCTGTCCCCGGAAGGCACCGTGGTGGCCGCCAACCCCTCCTCCCTCAGGCTGCTGGGGGCGGGCTCGGAATCCGGGGACGCCACCGCCTGGATAGGCCGGCCTCTGCGCGCCCTGCTGCCGGGCAATCCCGTGGTTCCCTGGGTGGAAGCGGCCCAATCCCCGGAACGCACCCCCCTGATGCACGTGGACAAGGGTCCGGAAGCCCCTTTCGATCTGCTCTGCCACCTGGCCCCTTTGGACGCCGGCACCGCCGACGGGCCGTCGAACCCTTCCAGGCGGGAATACCTGCTCACCCTGCTGGACGTCACCGAGTTCCGGCATCTCGACCGGGTCAAATCGGAATTCGTGGCCAACGCTTCCCACGAGCTCAAGACGCCCTTGTCTTCCATCAAAGGCTACGCGGAAGCGCTCATGGAAGGCGCCCTCGACAATCCCAAGGTGCGCGAGCCCTTCGTGGGGAAAATCCACAGCAATGCCCTGCGCCTGGAACGGTTGGTGCAGGACCTGCTCAGCCTCTCCCACCTGGAAGCCAACCCCACTCCCAAGGAAACCGAACCGCTTCCCCTGCGCGGCTATGTCAACGCCGCCGCCAACCTGCACCGGCACGCCATGGAAGGGGCCGGAGTCCGCCTTGAGAACCACGTGGGCGAGGAAACGCGCGTGGTGATGGAACCCAGGGACCTGGAGCTCATCCTCAACAACCTTGTGGGTAACGCGGTGAAATACAACAAGCCGGGGGGCAAGGTGAAAGTCTGGACCGAGTCCGGGGACTCCCTGAAGCTCTTCGTCAAGGACACGGGCATCGGCATCCCGCAGGAAATGCTGCCGCGGATCTTCGAACGCTTTTACCGCGCGGGCGCCTCGCGCGCCACCAAGGAAGGCACCGGCCTGGGCCTGGCCATCGTCAAGCACGCGGCCAACAAGTATGGCATGACGGTATTGGCGGAAAGCGAAATCGGGGAGGGCAGCCGGTTCATCATCGGGATTCCCGCCGCGTTGGTGGACGGTCCGAAATAACCGCCCGTTATTTTTTGGTAAGCAGCTTGTATCTGGAAATCTTCTTGCCGAACCGGTAGACCTCGACTTGCATGGTGTCGTAGAACTGGGTCGGCTGGCACTCTACGCTATGGCTGGGAGCATACTGGGGTTCGCTGCTTCCCCCTCCGCCCCCGATGCCGATCATGGTCATCCTGCCGCCGGCTCCCGCCGCGGGAATGAACATGGGACCGCCCCCGCCGGAATATCCGTTTGAAGTCTTTTTCCAACTGGACTCCTCGCACATTTTCAGCATGTTTTCATTCTTGAACACTTTGATGCTGTAGGTTCCGTCTTCCCCGGGACCATCGAACGTCACTTTTTTCACGAGCCCGAAATCCTTGTCCTTTTCCTCCAGATACTGAAGCTTGCCCGTCTTTTCCCCATAGATCAGAACCCCATCGGACTTGAATGAAACGTTGTTCGCGCATGCTCCCACCAAAAACAGGGGCAGGATGCACAGCGCTTGCAGCCCGATGCCCAGATTCCTGAGCCGGCTTCTGTTGTAAGGATGCGTGCTGAGTATTGTCAATTGAACCTCCAGCAAAGAGTATGGAACGGATCTTATCAATCAATTCCTGGAACCGGATTTTGGAAAGCGCAGGCAAAAGAATAGATAATTTCAATTCACTTAGTACGGGACAGTGAAGACGTGAGCCTGAATCTTGCCCTCGATCGCCCCCTGTCCGAACCGCCTGGCTATCGCCTCCGCCACATAGTCGGTTGCTTCAGCCTGCCGGCCGGGACCTCGCTCCTCGATCTCGTTTGCCAGAGGCGTTCCCTGACAGTACGCGATTGCCGGCACTCGGGGAGACTCCGCCCTGCTGCGCGCCGCAACGGTCACGATCCGGGGCGATTCCGAGAATCCGGCATTCGCCAGATCCCGCTGAATGGTCGATAGGTCATGGTAGCCGTGGGGAGTCCGGGCCATGAAACGGGGCGGATCCTGGGGAAACAGGGATCCCAAAGCCGTTGTCACCGCGTCGGCGAATTCGTTTTCTTCGA
>JAQBPN010000069.1 GCA_028287505.1 Fibrobacterota bacterium
AAGTGCCGAGAAGGAGTCGATCAATGCCCATAGTGGATTTCAAAACCTACAACAAGATGTTGGACAGCGCCAACAAGAACAAATACGCCTACCCGGCCATCAACGTTTCCAGCATGGAGACCGCCAATGCGGCCCTCGCAGGCTTCGCCGAAGCGAAGTCCGATGGAATCATCCAGGTTTCCACCGGCGGCGGCGAACACGCTTCCGGCACCGGCGTCAAGGACATGGTGCTCGGCGCCATCTCCCTCGCCAACCACGTGCACCTCATGGCCGCCAAGTACAACGTGTACATCGCCCTGCACACGGATCATTGCCAGCCCAAGAAGGTCGATACCTTCCTCAAGCCCCTCATCGCCGAGACCGCGCGCCGCCGCGCCAAGGGCGAACCGAATCTCTTCAACAGCCATATGTTCGACGGCTCCGAACTTCCCCTGGAAGCCAACATGAAGATCGCCAAGGAGCTCATGGCCCTTTGCGCCAAGAATGAAATCATCCTGGAAGTCGAAGCCGGCGTGGTCGGCGGCGAAGAAGACGGCCACGATACTTCGGGCGTCTCTGCCGACAAGCTCTACACCACCCCCGAGGACATGGTCGAGGTCTACAAGGCTCTGAGCACGGTTCCCGGCGGCCGCTACATGTTCGCCGCCACCTTCGGCAACGTCCACGGCGTCTACAAACCCGGCAACGTCAAGCTCAAGCCCATCATCCTCAAGAACGGTCAGGACGCCCTCAAGTCCAAGTTCAACGCCCGTTTCGACCTCGTCTTCCACGGCGGCTCCGGTTCCACCAAAGAGGAAATCGCCGAGACCCTGGAATACGGCGTCATCAAGATGAACGTGGACACGGACACCCAGTACACCTTCACCCGCCCCATCGCCGAGCACTTCTTCAAGAACTACGACGGCGTGCTCAAGATCGACGGCGAAGTCGGCAACAAGAAGGCCTACGATCCCCGCGCCTACCTCAAGGCCGGCGAAAAGGGCATGGCCAAGCGCATCAAGGAAGCCTGCGACGATCTCAAGTCGTCCGGCAAGACCTTGTTCAGCGCCTAAGCCGAAGCAGACCCAAAACACAAAAGCCCCAGGGTCTATCCCTGGGGCTTTTTCTTTCAAGGGGTCCGAGTCTCTCACCCTCCGCCCACCAACACCCTATTCCGTCCTCTCCTCCTCTTATCTTCTTCTCTTCTCTCTTCTACTCACTCCCCACCCCGCCGCGCGTATTCTCCTCGCGGCGCATCGACCCAGCCTCCCAGCCAAGCCCGATCTCCGCCGGCGCAAGTCCGCCCCCAACCAAAATCGCCAACGACGCGACCTCGCAGATCGCCATAACCAGCGCTCCGGAGATCCCAATCCGTTCCCCTGCCGCCCAAACCTCCCAACCCGAAACGACACGGTCCAGCAAAGGCTTCCGATCACATGGACAGGATACCTGCCCGCCATCCGGCCAGGCGCATGTAAGGTATGGGTCTGAGAGGCTGCCCGGCCTGGGGACGCCGCCGGGCCGGATCGCGCGAAGCATGCAAACCGAAGCGGGCGTAGTGCCGGGTCGCGCCTGCGCGACCGCAGTCTGTAACAGGCGCCCATGTGCGGCCCGGCACCCGCGAACCCAGGGAATTGATCAGCCCGCGTAGCAAGCCTTCGACGATCGACCCAAACCGGACCCACGCGCAGCGCGCAATAGGCCCGGCGGCGTCCCCAGGCCGGGCAGCCGGTTCGACCTACCTCCTCAACCGCCCCGCTCGATCACGATGCAGGAGTTGTGACCCCCGAATCCGAAGCTGTTGCTGATCCCGAACCGCGCGGAAGTCCTGGCGCGTTTGTTCGGCACGCAATCGATCTGGATCTCCGGATCCTGGCTCACCACGTTGATGGTCGGATGCACATCTCCGGAATTCAAAGTCATCACCAGGGCAATCGCCTCGATGGCCGAAGCTCCCCCGAGGAGATGTCCGGTCATGGACTTGGTCGAATGCACCTTCATGGACTTCAGGTGGTCCCCGAAAACCTTGCCCAGGGCTTTCACCTCGGCCACGTCCCCAAGGGGCGTGGAGGTGGCATGGGCGTTGACCACGCCGATCTCGGACTTGGCCACGCCGGCCTCTTTCAAAGCCGCTTCTATGGCCTGGCACACGCCTTCGCCCGATTCCAAGGGCGCGGACATATGGTAGGCATCGCAGCTGTTTCCATAGCCCCGCAGGATGCCCAGGATCTTGGCCCCGCGTCGTTCCGCGTGTTCCCGGGCTTCCAGGACCAGCACGCCCGCGCCTTCGCCGAGCACGAATCCGTCGCGATCGGAATCGAAGGGGCGGGAGGCCGTAGCGGGATCGTCATTGCGGCGGGACAAGGCGCGCATATTGGCGAACCCGGCCAGGGAGGCGGCGCAAACGGCTTCTTCGGAACCGCCGGCCAGCATCACGTCGGCCCGGCCCAGGCGGATCTGATCCGCCGCGGAAGCGAAGGCATGGTTGCCGGTGGCGCAGGCCGAGGAAACGGACCAGTTGGGTCCGCGCCAGCCCAGGCGCATGGCCACCATGCCGCTGCCCATATTGGTGATGGCCATGGGGATGAAAAAGGGAGAAACGCGCTTCGGGCCTTTGGTCTCAAGGGCGCCGGCATTTTCCGTGAAGACTTCGATGCCGCCCATGCCTGATCCCAACACCATTCCGGCGCGGGTCACGTCGAGTTTTCCCTTGTTGAGACCGGAGTATTCCACCGCTTTCATGGCGGCATGGACGATGTATTGGATATATCGGCTGGTACGCCCGATTTCCTTGGCGTCGAACCATTCGGAGCCGTCGAATTCCTTGATCTCTCCCGCGAAATGAACCGCGTAAGCGGAAGTATCGAAACGCGTTATGTTCGAAACTCCGGAGCGGCCCGCCAGGAGGTTGTCGAAAAAGGTTTCCGGAGTATGCCCAAGGGGGCTGGCCAGTCCCATGCCGGTGATGACGACTTCTCTATGCTTGTCCATTTTGTCCCTTGCAGGCCTTGCTATGTTTACCGGTCACCGCGCCCGAAGCGGGCGTTCGCTCCCGCAAAGGCAGGAGCGGTGACAAGCGGCTGGAAAAGATAGGAAAAGGGGCGGAAAGTGGAAAATAACCTGGTCTGGGTGGATATGGAAATGACGGGACTGGACCCGCTAAGGGACCAGATTCTGGAAATCGCCACCCTGGTTACCGACTCGGAACTCAATATCATCGCCGAGGGACCCAACCTGGCGGTTTTCCAGCCCGAGGACGTACTCAAGCAAATGGACGAGTGGAACCAGACACACCACGGACAATCCGGCCTCCTGGACAGGGTCAGGGCCTCCACGGAAACCGTGGCCAGCGCGGAACAGAAAACCCTGGCCTTCGTAGCCGCTCATTGCAAACCCAAGACCTCGCCCCTGTGCGGCAACTCCGTCTGGCAGGACCGGCGCTTCCTCGATCGTCTCATGCCGGACTTGAACAAACACTTCCACTATCGCATCATCGATGTCAGCTCCATCAAGGAACTCGCGCGCCGATGGTATCCTCAGCTTCCCCCGCTCGCGAAAAAGGAAACCCATCTGGCCCTGGCGGACATCCGCGAGTCCCTGGAAGAGCTCCGGTATTATCGCCGCTCCTTCTTCCTTCCTTCCCCCGGGGCCGGACCCGTTCCGGCCTGAAGATTCAAAGGGCATTTATTCCTATTTTTCCTTTCGGAAAAATCATAAACTGAAATGGCGGCGAATGGATTTTGAAATCCGTACTCGCCATTTGATTTCCCGGAGGATTGTGCCATAAAACTGCAACGTTATGATTTCGGCGGGCCCTATCGCCGGCGCTCCTTCCATCCGGGCCGGAAAAACCGGCAAATCAATCTCTTAAGGGGATTGGCGGTATTCTGCGCCATTGCGGCCCTGCTCGCCCTCATCCATTTCACCGGCCGTTCCCGGGCCGACAAGCGTTCCGCTTCCGCGCAATCGCCGGCGGCATCCACCGGCGCCCCCGCCAAGGAATCCCGGAGCGGCCGATCGGCCGCCGCGGCATTTTTCTTGGGCAATCATGCGCGGTCCGCTTCCGAGCCGGTCAAGGAAACCCCTGCCGTGGCCGCTTCGGCCGTGGATTGGCAGGCTCCCATGCGCAATTATCCCCGCCCGGACACCTTCAGTTACCATGGGAACGCGATGGTGGCGGACTATGCCCCGGATTCCCTGTTGAGCGCCCGGGTCAACGTGTATTTGCAGCGCTATCGCCCGGAGACCGGCGTCATCATGATCGCGGACCTGCGTTCCGGCCACGTCCTGGCCATGGGCGAACGGGAGGACTCCGTCATTACCGCCACTCCGAAATTGGCCTATGGAGGCGGCTTTCCGGCCGCGTCCCTGATCAAAATCCTGACGGCGACCGCGGCCCTGGAATGCAATGCCAAGGAGTTGATCGACAGCATACCCCAATTGGGCGGGTATCATACCCTCTACAAAAGGCAATTGAAGACCGAAGGCCAGCATCGCTATCCGAAAATCACCTTGGAGGAAGCCTTTTCCAAGTCCGTGAATCCGGCCTTCGGAATGCTGGGACTCTCCATGGGACCGGCGGCCCTGCGCTCGACCGCCATTCGCATGGGATTCAACCAGGCCATTTTGCCCGCTTGCGTGGCCAAGAGCCGCATCGAATTCCCGGACTCGGGATTCTCCCTGGCCGAGGCGGCCTGCGGGTTCACGGCCAAGACCACCATTTCCCCATGGCACGCCCTGCAGATCGCCCGCGGCGCCGGCGATGACGGCCGTCTGCGCGCCTGCTCCTTCGCGCGCAGCATCGTGGACCTGAACACCGGGACGGAAGTGCCGGTGAGCACGGATACCGGCGGCCTGTTCGTGTCCGCGGAAAACCTGCCCAGGCTCCAGGGATTCATGCAAGCCACGGTCCGCACGGGCACGGCGCGCAAAGGCTTCCACTCCGTGCTCAAGGCCAGCCACCTGGAAAAGATCGAGGCCGGAGGCAAAACCGGTTCCCTGGACGGGGATGGCGACGGGGAGGAAACCCGCGGCCGTTTCGACTGGTTCATCGGCTACGTGAAATTGAAGGACGATCCCGCCCATGGCCTGGCCTTCTCCATCATGCTCGTGCATCGGGAATACTCCACCATCCACGCAAGCCAGCTGGCGGCCTTGCTCATCCGGGATTGGCTCACGGCCTACCAGAAGGCCTTGAAAGCGCATAAGGCCGAGATGGCCTACCGGGCAGCCTGAGGCGGGGCGGAAAAGAAAATGGCCAGAAAAAAGGTCGCTTTGATCTTGAGCGGGGGCGGCGCCCGCGGCGCATACCAAGCTGGCATCCTCAGCGCGTGGCAGGATATTTTCCGCCGCAACGGCCAAATCGAAATCATCGTGGGCGTTTCCGCCGGAGCCATCAACGCTGTGCGGCTGATGCAGTCGGCCCCCAATTACGCCAGCGGCGTGGAAGCCATCACCCATCTTTGGACCACCCTGACTCCGGACCAGATTTTCGAATCCGATCTGAAAGCGGTCGTCAAGAACCTGGTCCGCCTGCTGCGGTCTTCCCGCCACCAGCGCAACCACGGCTCGGACGCCTCCCTGGTCAACGCCATGCTGAACACGGCGCCCTTGTACGACTACCTGCGCCGCAACACCGATATGGGCCAGGTGCAGCAACGCCTTCGCACCCTCCCCGATCATTCCCTGGCGCTCAGCTGCTTTGACTACACGGACATGAAGAACGTGACCTTCTTCCAGACCCGGGAGGTCTGTCCTTCCTGGGAACGGCCCACGGTCCGGGGCGTGCGCACTTCGCTCACCACTGAGCATATCATGGCCTCCTGCGCCGTCCCCCTCATCTTCCCTCCCGTGGTCATGGACGGCCATTACTACGGGGACGGATCCCTGCGCAACATGACGCCTCTCAATGCGGCCATCCGCCTGGGCGCCGAGCGCATCATCAACATCAGCCTGCGCGGCGACTCCTACCAGCAAAAGACGAACGTCGCCCCCACCCTGGGCCGCATCGCGGCCACCATGTTGGACTCCATGTTCCTGGATGCCGTGGACATCGACTCCCAGTTCATGAACCGGATCAACCTGCTGGCCACCAAGGTCAACGAGGCGGAGCGGGACGTCCGGGTCATCGATCTGTGCCGCGTGGGGCCCATGCTGGACTTCAGCCTGATCGCGGCCAAATACCGGAAACGCTTTCCCAGGACCCTGCGCTACCTGTTCGGCGGGTGGATCTCCTCGGAACTCCTGAGTTACCTGCTGTTCGACGGGGAATATGCCAAGGAGCTGATCGAATGCGGGAAGCGGGATGGGGAGCTTTTCCTGGACGTCGTCGAGGACTGGCTCCTCAATAACGGCTGAGCGCGCCTCCAACCGAGGCGCCTTCCTTCAAGGACTACTGATCGATCATGCCGGGATCGTCTTCGCCGGCATCCTGCTTTTCCTTGCCCAAGGTGGCCATCGCTCCCAGCGAGACGGAAATGGAAGCGTTGCGCAGACCCAATTCATCATGCCAGCCGATGTTTCCCGTGGGACGGAAGGCGACGCTGATGAAAGGCCGGTTCTTGCCTTTGAAAAAATACTCGACACCCACCAGGCCCCTGAGGTAGTCCACCCTGCCCGAGGGCGCGGAGGTGCTGAAGGGCTGGACGAATCCGTCGGTGGCGCTTTTCTGATCGCCTATCACGGTGTAGAACTCCCCCCCCAATACGAAATTGATGCGGTTGAGGAACAGGTATTGGACGGAAGCTCCGGCATTGTAGATCAGGCCGGTCTTGGAATTTCCCGGCACGTCCTTGCTGTCCAGATAGGTGATGGATCCGAAAGCGACGGCCCGGGTGGTGTTCGATGCGATGCGCGGAGTCGCCAGCTTCAGGGATCCGCCGGCGGAGAAACTGTAATCGGAATTGTAGGCGAAGGCGGCGGAATCCGATAGGCGGTTGTCCGGCAGAGCGACGTCGAACTCCGTCGCCCCCGCGAAGAGACCGAATTGGATGAACGGCCAGGCGCCATAGTCCAGGCTCAGCCCGGTGGAATTGAGCACCGAGGGCGAAGCATCATCGAACAGGTCCTGTCCGCTATGGTCGAAATAAGCGGAGAGCGACACCTGCGAAGGGCCGAACTCGGACATGGGCGCTCCGGGCGGAAAGCACAACCCCAAAGCCGGAAGGACCAGGGCCATGATGGAAATGCGGTTTTTCATGCCAACCCTCACTTGTCATCCTTGACGATGGGCAGCCACACGTCCACGAAAGATTGGATGCCGTTCGATTCGGCGGTGACCCGGACCTCTACGGTGCGTGCCATGGATTGCACGTAAGTGATCTTGGTGACCGACTTGCCTCCCGCCGAGGCGACCGACCGGGGAATGCCCACGGAAACCTCTCCCGGGAAGGGGTGATTGGCCGTGCTGCCGAAGTAGGTGGCCTCGTACAGGTTTCCGGAGGCATCCCTCTGGCCGGTGCATTGGCAGATGCCGTCGCCGTTATAGTCGTAGAAGAACTCGGTGGTATCCCGGATTCCGTTCTTGTTGAAGTCCACGAACCCGGGGGCGGCCCTCGAGGTGTCCGTGGGACTCTGAACCAGCGGCTCCGCATTGGTGGCGTCCCAGATTCCGTTGTTGTTGATATCGATGAAGGTTTCCGGCGGCAGATTGATCACGCCGTTGCCGTCCCGGTCTTCGCCGCGGTACGGCTTGGTCCGGGTCAAATCGAATTCGCTGACCTCTTCGTCCGCATCCAGCTTTTTATTGCTGTTGTAATCCGTCCAGGGCAACCGGTACCAGACGGTATCGCCCAACGTGTAGTAGGGCCAGTCGTTGGTGGGCTTCCAGCTCTCGCCGAAGTAGAATGCCGCGATGGGCGTGGTGCTGAAGTTTACCGGGGTTCCGTCCGCGACCAAATTGCCGTTGACGTCCGTCACCACGGCTGCGGTGGGCAGCGAGAAGGTTCCATCGTTGGGATTCTCGCCTTTGAGGATGTTCACGCCCACGCTGATGCGGTGAGGCGGCCCGGAAACGGTGAGCCCGATGGTATCCGACGAGGCGATCTCAAGGGTATCCGTTCCGGAAATGTCCAAAGCCACGGCGGCAAGCTTGACGCCGCGATAGAGGCTGATGACACCGCCGGCTTTGAAGGTAGCTTCCGCCTGACCGGCCTTGGTGTAGTCCACCGGAGGAGTGATGGTCTCATCGCCACCGCCCGCGCCTTTGATCATTTTGAATCCCACCAGCACGCCGGCCATGTAATTGTTGGCGCTGTCGTAGGCAACGGCAATCAGGCGGGTTTCTCCCGTCTTGACGGGAATGTTGTCAGGAGTCACTTTGAGCACTATGCGGGCCACTTTCAGGGCCTTCACGGGAATCATGATGTTTCCGCTGGCCGCCAGCTCCCGGTTGGCGCCGGACTTGGTGTATGCTTCCACGTTCACTATGGCGAGTCCGGATCCGCGCGGGCTTTTAAGGATGATGCTGGACTTGCCGGCGCCGTCGGTAGCGGTGAACGGAGCGGTGGCGAAGCTGCCGAAGGTGGTCGTCCAGCGGATTTCCGCGTCCTGCATGGGAACGGTATTTCCATCCTTGAGGGAGACGGTAACCGCGACTTGATCGACGCCATCTCCGCTGATGCTCGCTTTGGAAGCCGTGAGGGTCAGGATCTTGTTCGAGAAGGTGACCGTGTCCTCGGTTTTGGATCCCAGCGCCCTGGCGACGATGTACAGGTCCTTGGCCGTATGGCTGGTGATACTGGTATGGTATTGACCCTTGGTATCGGTTACCACCAACAGGGAATCGGGGCCTCCGGTCTGGCCGAACCCCCCGGTGGCGCCCTTGGCGACAATCTCCAGGGAATCGCCGGAAATGGGAACGTTGCCTCCGTCCCGCAGCTCGAAGACGACCGGATCCAGGCTGTCCGTCATAAGCACGCGCTTGCCGGGAAGGATGTTGATGGTCACCCCGTCGAAGGATACCGACTGCTGCGCGGTGGCCCCGGTCTTCTCCAGGGTCGCGGTCACGATGACGGTCTTGTTCACCCGCTCGGACTTCAGAGTGGTGAAGGCCATGCCCCATGCGTCGGTCGTGGCCGAGGAGCGGACTACGCCGCCCGTCGCCGTAAAGGTCAGTTTTTCATTGGGGAGCGGATTGTTGTTGTCATCCTTGACGAGCACGGTCAGCTGGGTGGAATCGGTCCCATCGGCCCGCAGGCTGGAGCGCATGGCCGTGAAGACCATCTTGCGCGGCCGGTCCTTGGTGGAGTCCTGTGAGATCGTGATCGTGTAGGAGGCCGAACGCGAGATTCCGGCGGCTGTCTTGACCTTTACCTGCAGGGTACCGGCCCCGGAAACCATGGTGGTGTAGATGCGATAGGATACTTTGCCGTCCGGCCCGGTGGTATCCGTCGACATGGTATCCGCGCTCTTGAGGCCGAAAATGGAGAAGTTGGCGCTGGTCGCGGTCACGACGGCGTTGGCCAAGGGTTTTTCCTGGAGCGAATCGACTATCGTGAACGCCACCATGGTGGTTTCCTTGGCCGCGACGGAGCTCGGAAGCGTTTCCATGACTATCGGGGCCACCGGCTTTTCCGTGATGATGACGGGGATGGACAGGTTGCGGATCTTGTTTCCGGAGGTAACCTTCACGTTAACCGTGCCGTTTCCGGGGGCGGAACCGGCAATCCTGAAAGTGGCCTTCCCGTCGGCCGGGACGGAATCCAATACCAGTTCCTTGTTGGCGGAAGCGGAAAGAATGGAGAACTGCGTGCTGGTGATCGTCAGTTTGGCCTTGATCAACTCTCCGTTCGCGGAGTCGGAAATGGCGACCGATATGGTCGCGGTGTCGGTGGGCAGGACGCTTGCGGGGGCGGAGATGATCTCGATCTTCGCCACCTTCCCCGTATCCGTGGGCGTGGGATCGGTGATCACGGGCTGAGTGGGATCCAGGGACTTTCCGGGCTCGCAGAACATCAAGGCCAGGGCCATCAACAGCACGGGGGGCAACAATAACGGGTTCCGCTTGCGGGTGAAATTAAGCATCACGCTCTCCTTATAAAGCCGAGGCCATACGCCGGTTTGCCGGCAATCATGGACCATTATAGCCCAAACGCCGGAAGGGTTTCCTTAAAAAGTTTGGAAGTTTCACTTTGAAGGAGAGGCGCATCCGCAAATGATCGCGGAACAAGTCAAAGAGCGGAAACGGGATCGAAGGATTCTTCCTACCCGGCAGGATGGGCGGGAGATCTGCATGTCAATCATCGGTAAAGCAATGGGGCGGATGGCCGGGCGGACCTTCCCGTCCGCCATTGTGCGATAGAAGCGGATAAGCTAACTTTTGCCTAAGTTTGGCGGCCTGGAGGGTTAGGCTAACTGGTAAGTCAGCGGTCTTGAAAACCGCCGCCCAAAAGGCTTGGGGGTTCGAGTCCCTCACCCTCCGCCCCGCGTTTCCCGCCCCCAGCGGCGTTTACGAAGCGTAGCTCGAAACCGCTTCCATCTCCAAGGCGAAATCATCCTGGTCGGCGGCGGTTTCCACCCGGGCCAGGGCCAATATCCCCACATCCGCGGCGCCTGCGGCCTTCAGCAATTCGGCGCACCGCCGCACCGTGGCCCCCGTGGTGAATACGTCGTCCACGATGAGAATGCGTTTGCCCCGCACCGATTCAGGGGATTTGCACACGAATGCTTTTTCAAGATTGCTTCCGCGCTGCAGGCGGTTCAACTTCGTCTGGGAACCCGTGGCCCGCACCCGGATCAGGGCGCTCGCGAGAACCGGCAATCCAAGGTACTTGGCCGCTTCCAGGGCGATCCGCTCGGCTTGGTTGTAGCCGCGTTCCCGCCGCCTTACGGCATGGATGGGGACGGGGACCAGAAGATCGAAAGAGCGGGCCCACTCCGCAATGTCCGGACGATAGCGCAGATAGGCGCACAGGAACCGGATATGCCTGAGCATGTGCCGGTACTTGAATCCATGGATCAGGGTGGAGACCTGGGGGCCTATGCGGAAAAGGAAGCGCAGCGACGTGAATGCATCGTCGGCATTCTCATGGGTTCCGCCACAGGCGGGCAGTCCGCAGGTGCCGCACACGGGGCCGCGCAAGGGAGCCGCCTTCCTGAGGCAGCCGAGGCATAGGGGGGTTCCGCCCCACCGATCCCGGCGGCAATGCACGCACAGGGCGGGCATGAACCAGGAGGACAGGGCCGCGCCCAATGGCCTGAAAAGCCTAAAGGTTATGGCCATGGGCGCGCAAATTGACAAGCAACCCGATCATCAGCAGACAGGAAATCAGGAAGGATCCCCCGTAGGACATGAACGGCAAGGGCAGGCCCGTCACCGGCATCAACCCGATGGTCATGGACACGTTCACGATGATATGGAAACCCAATATCCCCGCCACGCCCACCGCCACCAGGCTCACGAACCGGTTGCGGACATCGGACCCCACCCGGAGGATCCGATGCAGCAGGAAAAGGTAGAGAGTCAGCACCCCCACGCACCCCAGGAAGCCGAACTGCTCCCCCAGAACCGAGAAGATGAAATCCGTATGCTCCTCCGGCAAAAAGCTCAGGTTGGTCTGCGTCCCGTTCAGGAACCCCTTCCCCAGCAGCCCTCCGGAGCCGATGGCCACCTTGGATTGCAGCACCTGGTATCCGGCTCCCAGCGGGTCCCGCTGGGGATCCATGAAGGTCATGATGCGCCCGCGCTGATGTTCGTAGAGGACCTTGTTCCACACGAAAATGGCGCCGTAGCCGGCGATGATGTTGACCAGCAGCAGCAAGGCGGCCACCTTCAGATTGATGCGGCTGACGACGATGATGGCGATCAGCACGATGAACATCAGGGCCCAGGCCAATTGATGGAAGGTCAGGGCCACCGACAGCACCGGAGAAGCCAGCAGGAAAATCTCCCGGAAGGTAAGTCCGGACCAATACGCCATCACCGTGGTCATGGCCACGAAGGAAAGCGCCGTGCTCAGGTTGGGCTGGTTCAGGACGAGGATGAAGGGAAAGATGAAAAGCATGAACGGCGCAATCACGGTTTTGGGCCGCTTCAGGGTTATCGGCTGGAAGGAAAGCAGCCGGGCCATGGCCAGCAACAACGCCACCTTGGTCAATTCGGATGGCTGGAGATTGAAGCCCCCGGGAAGCGCGATCCAGCGCTCGACGGAATTCGCCTTGAAAATGATGATGTACAGGAGCGGAAACAGCGAAGCCACCCAGGCGGGATAGGCCATGGCGTAGAAAATCTTGGGGGGAATCAGATAGATGGCGCCCATGGCGATGACTCCCATCACCACGTACATGGCTTGTTTTAGCCAATGCTTCCCCGGCTCGTCCCAGGTGGCCGAATACACCACCGAGAGCCCGATCATGATGATCAGGCCCAGGGTGACGAGCATCGGCACGTCAAAGGACTTGCTGCTTTTCTCCTGCCATCTTCCGCTTGAAGTATTCGCGGAAAATCGCCCCTGCAATAGGTGCCGCAATGGAACCTCCGTGGCCTACGTTCTCCAATACCACCGCTATGGCCAGTTCCGGTTGGTATAAGGGCGCCACCCCGATGAAAAGGGCATGGGTCTTGCCTCCGTGGGGATTTTCGGCCGAACCCGTTTTTCCTCCCACGATCACGTCCGGCAGGCGGGCCCTTCCGCCCGTTCCGTGCGCCGAATTAACCACCGCTTCCATCGCCTTGAGCATCACCTGGTGCTGCTCATCCGTCATGGAAAGCTCGTGCAAAACCTCGGGCTGGTATTTTTCCAGGATATTGCCGGCCCGGTCGCGCACTTCCTTGATCAAGTGCGGCCTGAACAGATATTTCCCGTTCCCCAATCCCGCCGCGTAATTCGCCAGTTGCAAAGGCGTGGCGATCTGGCCCTGGCCGATCGACAGGTTCAGGACCAACCCGCGGGTCCAGGTCCATCCGCGGCGGTGGAATTTCTTGGTATAGCTGGCGGAGTCGACGAGCATGCCCGATCGCTCCTCGTCCACATCGATGCCGGTGGTGTCCCCGAATCCGAATTCGCGCGCCACCTTGTTGATGATGTCCATCCCGATGACCAGGCCCTCCTGGTAGTAGTACGCATCGCAGGATTCGGTGAAAGCGTCGATCATGGCCAGCGATCCATGGCCCTTGGGGTCCCAGCAACGCCAGAACCGGTTGCCGAACCGGTAGCCGCCCAGACAGGCCTTCGCCATCTTCTCGCCCACCTCGATCTTGCCGGATTGCAGCCCGGCGATGTTCATGACGCCCTTCCAGGTGGAACCGGGCTCATAGCCGCCCACCGTGGCGCGATTGTTCAGGGGCATGGCCGGATCCAGGGCCAGCTTCGCCCACTCCTTGGAGCGCTTGTCCCTGGACAGGGAGAATATGTTGGCGTCCATGCGCGGACTGGAGGCCATTACCAATACTTCCCCGTTGCGCGGATCGATGGCCACCACGGCGCCGCGCACGGTGTCCCCCATCAGCGATTCGGCCAGGGTCTGCAGATCCATGTCCAAAGTGGTGATGAGATTGCTGCCGGGAATCGGATTGATCTGGGGCATCTCCTTGATGACCTCCATCTCCTTCCCGAAGGCATTCACCTTGATGTACCGGATCCCGTCCTTGCCGCGGAAGATGGGTTCATATTTCTTTTCCAGGCCTTTTCGCCCGATGCGATCCCCTTTGGCGTAGGGCAGGCTGTCCCCGGTCTCTTCCTTGCGGGTGGCGAAGGATTCCAGTTCGTCTTCCTTGATCTCATCCATGTAGCCGATGACATGGGCGCCATTGTAGCCGAATGGATAGGACCGGCGCGAATCCATGACCGTTACCACGCCCGGGAGATCCAATTGATGCTCTTCCACCATGGCCACGATTTCCGGGGAAGCGTCTTCCAGGATCACCAACGGCTGGAACTTCTTCCACTTGCCCCGCTCCAGGCTCCAGACCACCAGCGCCGAGTCGAAAATGCGCGTTCCCGTGCTGTCGTGGAAGCGCATCAGGTTGGCGAGCACGCGCTTGGGGTCCTTCAGCCGGGTGGGAAGGATGGCCACCTGGTAGGAAGGCCGGTTGCGGGCGATAAGCGCTCCGTTACGATCATAGATGAGGCCGCGCGGGGCGTGCACGATTTGCAGCCGCATGGAATTCTGCTCGGACAGCTTCTGATGGTACGATCCCTTGATGATTTGCAGGTAGAACAGACGGCAGGTGAGGCCCAGGAGCATGCACCCGAAAATGATCACGATGTTGCGCCCGATGGCTCCCCGGTAGAACGGGTCATCGAGGCGGGAGGAAGGATTGGCCTGCATTGTCAGGCCTCCGATCTTGAAGGCGCGACCAGGAAATAGAAGACGAGCGAGCCCAGCAAAAGGGTATAGATCCCGGAAGGAACCGTTTTGGTAAGCAGGGCCTGGAGAAAGGCGGAGCCATGGTATCCGGCGGCCAGACCGTAGATGGTGTCATGCAGGATGAACGCCACGGCCAGGAACAGCACCTTGGTGGCCGGCATGACCTTGATGACCTTTTCGTCCAGCAACCCGGTGAAATAGCCCACGAGGCACTTGGCCAAGGCGCTGGCGCCCAGGGCCTCGATGGCGTACACGTCCTGGATCAGGCCGATGGTCAGACCGCTGAAAAGGCCCACGACCGAACCGTAGCGCATGGAAACCGCCACCAGGATAACCATCACCAGATCCGGTTTGATGGATCCGATGGAGATGATCTGGATCAAAGTCTGTTGCAGGATCAGACCCAGGACCAGGAAGCTCATGCTTTTCAGGAAGTTCATCATTCCTTCCCCAATGTCCAGGAATCCGGCCGGATCAGCACGAACACCTCTTCCACCCGATGGGGGTTCTGGAACGGCTTGACTTCCATCCCCTTGAGGATATCCCCGCCCTCGCTGGCATCCTGGTGGTCGCCGGAGACCACTCCCAGAAGCAGGCCTTTCGGGAAAACCCCGCCCATTCCGGAGGTGACCAGGGTATCGCCCGTGCCGACGTCCGCGTCCACGGAAAAGCGGGCCACCAACTTGCCCCCGGGCCAGGCTTCCAGCATGCCGTTGACCCGGCTGCGATTGCACAATACGGAAACCTTGGCGCTGGGATCGCTCAACCCTTGCACCAGGCAATGGCTGCGATAGCATTTCGCGGTCTTCCCCACTACGCCCAGAGCCGTCATCACCGGCATGTTCACGTCCACGGAGTCTTCGCGGCCCAGGTTGACCACCCAGTTGGTCGAATAACGGCCCGGATCGTCGGCGCTGATTTGGGCCATCTTCAGCTTGAGCTGGCTGCGCTCGCCGAACGCTTCCATTTCCTGGACGCGGGGCAACTCTTTGATGGCCTGCACCAGGTAATCGTTCTCCAGGCGCAAAGCGGAATTCTGCCGTTTCAATTCGTCGTTCTCCTTGAACACCCGGATCGTGCGGTTCAAGCGCGAAAGTATAGCTTGTGCTGGATAAAGGAAAGTGCTGATCATCACGTCGTGGAACGTCTGCCGCTCCGGGGGCTTGAGCGAAATCAAGACCGCGCAAAAGACGATGGAAAGCAGCAGGGAAACGATGCCCTTCCCCAATGTGAAGAGCCTTAAGAACCAATCAAAGATGCTCACTGTAAGGGTCCGGGGAAATACTGGGTTGGGTTGGACGCAGGAACTGGTTCTTTAGATGCGTAGGTCCGTTGAGCGCTTCCGGCACTTGCAAGGGACGCTGCCATATTATCCCGTAAATGCAACGGTCCGTCGAGCACTTCCGGCGCTCGCAAGGACCGTTGCCATCCTACCGGCTCGCCTCCATAAGCACCTTGTAGTACTTGTCCATATCTTCGAGAATGCGGGCCGTGCCCTTGCACACGCACACCAGGGGGTCGTCGATCACGTTCACGGGCAGATTGGTTTCCTGGCGGAGCAATTCGTCCAGGCCGCGCAATTGGGAGCCGCCGCCGGTCATCACAATGCCCTTCTCGAGAATGTCCGCGGACAACTCGGGAGGAGTCTGTTCCAGGGCCCGTTTGACGGCTTCCACGATGGCGTTGACCGGTTCGGCCAGGGCTTCGCGGATTTCCGCCGAGGTGATTTTCAGGGTATGCGGAATGCCGGCCATCAGATCGCGGCCGCGCACTTCCATTTCCAGTTCATGATCGAGCGGATAGGCCGAGCCGATCTGCATCTTGATCTTCTCCGCCGTGCCTTCGCCGACCAGGAGATTGTAGTTCTTCTTCAGGTAGTTGATGATGGCTTCATCCATCTCATCCCCGCCCACGCGCACCGAGGCGTCGCATACGATTCCGTAAAGGGCGATCACGGCGATTTCCGAGGTGCCGCCACCGATGTCGATAATCATGTTTCCGCTCGGATCCTCGACCGGAATGCCCATGCCGATGGCCGCGGCCCTCGGTTCGGCGACCAGATAGACCTCGCGGGCGCCCGCCTTCTGGGCAGACTCCAACACCGCGCGTTTTTCCACCTCGGTGATGCCGGAGGGGACCCCCACCACAATCCGCGGGCGCAGGAAGAATAAGGGATACTTCTGGGCAATCTGGATGAGCCGCGTAAGCAGGCTTTCCACCATCTGGAAGTCCGCAATCACGCCATCTTTCATCGGCCGGACGGCGATGATTTCCCCAGGGGTCCGGCCAAGCATGCGCTTCGCCTCGGATCCGATGGCCAAAACCTTGTTGGTACGCCGCTCGACGGCCACCACGGAAGGTTCATTGATGACGATTCCCCGGCCGCTCACGTGGACCAGGGTGTTGGCAGTGCCTAAATCAATACCGATATCGCTGGAAAGGAAGCCGAACAAAGGGGGAATCCCTCCTTAAAGTAGGGGACGTCAAAAAAATCTAGAAACTAATGTTTCCCTGTTCCAGAGTATTTTAAAAACTATTGGGGAGGAACGCCATAATATTTTTTGGGGAAGTGCATAAGCTTCACGTCATATCGATCCCAAAGGCCCGCTGAGGTCTTGTACCGATACTTGCGCACCTGGCAGAGGTCCAGGGACGGGTCAAGATAGAAAAAAACCAATACAGCCTTGGCCTGGAAGACGATCGCCGTGTCCCCGTGGAACTCCTGGTATTCGTCAACCTTATAGTATGGCTTGGCCAGCATGCTCCCTTTGGCCTTGTCGGGGATCTCCTTGATAATATCCTGCAAATCCTCGCCGGCTATCACATCGAGCTTCCTCTGCATGGTATCGGTGGAGGATCCGCAGCCTGACCAGAAGACCGCACAAACGGCCAATACCGCCCAGAAGCCCAGGACCCGAGGAAGCCTGCCGTGGCCTTGGGCGGAGAAATGCAGGGGCAAGCCGAGGCTGGGATGCCCAGGACGCTTGGTGGACAGGGCGCACCAGATGTGCGCCCGCAGAATGGCGGGGATCCGGGTCATTGCCCGAAGATACTAAAAGGAGTACGTGGCGGAAATGCGGGAGATCAAATGGTGGATTGGTCCCGAGAAAAGGTTTCCGAAGGTATACGGAAGATCCTCGGCCAAAGTGGCGTCGACCTTCAATTTCTCCTCGATATTGATGCCGATTCCGAAGCCGACGGCGTCATTAATCGATCCGTCGTTGGTCGGATTTGTAAACACGAAGTTGTAGCTCTGGCCGGGGATCGTGCTGGTCTGGTCCCGATAGGTGATTTCCTTCTGGCCACCCACCCGGAGCACCAGCCAATCCCACCAGACATTGCGCTCGATGCCGAAAGAAACCAGGCCTCCGCGGATGGTCTGGTCTGTATTGGAATTGTCCAAGTGACTGAACGACACCTGTCCCGTCAAAGGGTCGAGGGTTGTTCCCGTTTTATTGTCTTCGTCAAAGAGACCCTGCGCCCCAAGCCAGAAGAACCCGCGATCCAAGGAGACGTTGACCCCCAAGCCGAAGTGCAGCTTGGTCAATTCCCTTCCCGGAGCCTTCAGGACGCTGTAATTGAAGATGGGGACCAATTCTCCATTGATGATTTCCAGGGTCGAGAAGGCCCGTCCCTTGACGAAATAGGAGATCTCCGGATCGATTGACGCGGGTCCGTAGCTGATTGACGCCATCCCGAAAGACAATTCGCCATCCACATTGCGGGCTATGGGCCAATTCAACCCGAGATCTCCGCGCAGCACGTAGACATTGATATCAGGATCCGCCTGGCCTTGAATGGCCCCATTCTCCAGGTTGGCGCCTTCCTGCATGGCTACGTAGACATGCGACCCCAACATTCCGCCGTTGGAGAGCGTCATGCCCAGGAAGCCGTCGAAATTAGTCGCAGGCTGCGGGACCGGCGAGTGATCGGCTGAATCCGGAATCAACACCGCCAGCTCTTCATCCACGCGGTTGAACGCGCCGCCCAGGCTGATCTGGGGATACAGGTTTCCGGATTCCTTGTTCTTGGAGAGCGAGTACGAGAAGATGCCGCCGAACCAGCTATTGGCCGGATCGATATTGCGGCGGATGTTCGCCGAGGTGTCTCCGGGGCCCTGCCGGTATACGCCCAACTCCCCGATGAGGAAGTTCGGGAAGATATTCATGTTGGCCGGATTGTCGAAAATGCTGATATCGTCCATGAAAAAATCAGCCCGCTTTCCCATCGATTCTACGCGGGAAAACGTTGCCCAGGGGGTCTGGGCCGCTCCAAAAACGAGGAATCCCAGCACCGAGAGCTTGAGCCGATTGTGAACCATGGGTTTGTCTCCTGTTTCCGCAAAATTTAACATAATTATGGCCTTCATTGCAATCGGGGGGCAACGGAAAATAAAAAACCGATGCCCTTGGAAGAGCATCGGTTTTCCTGAACGTAGTACTTGGTGACTATTCGGAGAAGGTAAACGGTACCGTCACGACGTCATTCGACTTGCCCTTGACGGGTTCGAATCTCCACATCCTGACGTTATCCCGGATCTCCGAGTCGAACTCGGCGACACCGGTCGTCGTTCCCACTATTGTGAGCTCGACAATGGCGCCACTGGGAGCGATTGCGAACTTCATGGTGACCTTGCCCTTGAAGCCCGGATTGGTCTTCAAGAACTTGTTGTAGGTATGACGCAAGCCCGGGGTATGCTGGCGAATCACGCGGAGAATGGACTCCGTGGACCGCTGGCCACTTTCCTGACCCATGTCGATATCGGAAGCCGAAGGAGCCTTCAACCCCAGACCGCCCTTGGCTTTCACCCCGAGAGGACCGGCATCGCCGCCCCAAAGACCGCCCAACAGATCATCCACGCCTCCGGAACCGCCGACGGCA
>JAQBPN010000076.1 GCA_028287505.1 Fibrobacterota bacterium
TGGGCGGCGAAGGCGGTTTTGCGGTCCTGGTAGACGCGGAGGGGATCTGGGGTCATTCCCGGAATATAGGATTACGCCGGAACGATCCCGAGCCGGCTTATCTGGCGGCGGGAATTCCGATCCGCAGAAGGGAACCGTTGAGGCTGAAAATCGAGACGACCGATTGGCCTTTGGCGCGCAAACGCACCTTGCCGCGCTGCAATAGATAGGGCGCAGAAGCATCGCTCTTGGATGTGATGGAGGCGATGGGGGCGAGGGAAGTGGTTCCCGCGGGAAAGTCCGCGAGCAGTTTTTTGGCGGCCGCCATGCCCGCGGCCACGGCCTTCGCATGGTCCAGCCGATCGTTGCCGGTCAGCTTGGCCGCGGAGCCGGGGAAGACGATGTAGGTGTTGCCCGTGTCCGATCCGCCGGTCTCGGGATTGGGATCGACGCCCAGTTGCTGGGCCATGTAGGCCGAGGATTCGCCGATTTCCTGGCTCACGCCGTCTTCGTCCAACCAGGGCCCGTACATGAGTCCTATCGCGCCGGTTTTCGGGTCCTTGTAGATGCAGGCGGCCACGGCGCCCAATTCGATTCCCCGGCTGCTTGCGTTGAACCGGCTTCCCAACGGGAGGACGAAGAACGGAAGCTTGCCGGCATCGGCATTGCATCCGCAACTCAACTCGGGCTGGTGGGAGGGATCCAGGGAAACGTTGCAGGGGCCGGACTTGCTGCCGTCGCAGTCCACGTCCATGTCCGCTTCGAAAAAGGAGGCGCCGGTGGAGGTGGTGCCCACCTGGTACAAGGGGACGGTGGAAGGCTCACCGGTGTACTTGGAATTTTCATCGCTGCATTTCATGCAGAAGCCCTTCGAGGCCGTCAGTTTCACGTTGGCGGAAACCGCCTTCTGGGCCTTGACCCAGGCCAGCAGCTTGACCGGATCCACGTCGCCTTCCACTACCGGGGCCGCGAAGGCGCGGAGGGCGGCGGAAAGCGTGATCGCTAAAAACAAGTGACGCATGGTACTTCCCCGTGATGATATTGTACGGACCGGATCCCCTGATTGCCTTGGGCCCCGATGTCCTGCCCTTAAGATGGAGGTAACACGCAATGTACGGGGTGGGTTAAGATTGCAGATATTCAAAAAAGCGTCCAACTCCCGGAAAAAGCGTTTCGTAGGAAAGAACGCGGCATTTGAATTATTTTTGTTTCCGCCCGATTGCCCGTTGGAATGCCCGTCGAAAAGGAATTGATATGCCTGGTTTTTCGAAATCCCGGCCGGTGGCCGCAATTTTCTCCATGGCGTTGATGCTCCTCTCGCTGATGGCGTGTTCCCGCGGCAAATCGACCCCCACCGGCCCCGCCGACCTTTACGGGCTGGGTCAATCCTGGACCCTGCGGCACACCGGGGGCGATACCACCTTACGAGACATCACATGGGTACGGAACCAGTACGCCTCAGTGGGGGATTCCGGCATCATGTTGACTTCCCTGGACGGTGAGGCTTGGACCAAACGGACCCTTCCCACCAACCTGGCGCTTTCGGCGGTGGTCTGGGACCATACCGGGAACCGGATGGTCGTATTGAACGATTCCTATGAAGAGCCCGGTTGGGTGAACGTGTCCGCGGACGGGTCCCAGTGGGAATCCTTCTCCACCCTGCTCCCCAATGTCCTGGCGGCGGCTTATGACCCCGGTGGATTGGCGGCCGTCGGCAACGATTGGGCGCGGACCACGGATGAGGCGATGTTCTCCGCGGATGGGACCACCTGGGTTGCCAGGACCCTGGGGCCGTACACGAAATTGAATGCGTTGGTCTATACCGGAGCCCTCTATAAAACCGGATCCACTACCGAGACCGCAAGCCTCTACGTCGCCGTGGGAGGAAGCGTTCGGACTTCCGCGGATGGCAAAGTGTGGACCTTGGAAAACGCCGGGACCGCCAGGATGCTGAACTCCGTGGATTACGGAGCCTATCAGGTCATGGCGGTCGGCGACTCGGGCACGGTCATCACTTCAAAGGACGGCAAGACCTGGACCGCCAGGTCTTCCGGCCAGACCGCAAACCTGTACGGCGTGGTGTACACGGGTACCACTTGGGTCGCGGTCGGGGAGAAGGGCGTGATTGTGACTTCCGCGGATGGCGTGGCCTGGACCCGGAGGGAATCGGGTACGACCCGGACCCTGAGAAGCGTGGGCGGAAACGGAACCACCTTGGCGGCGGTGGGGGACATGGGCACGGTGGTGACTTCGCCCTGAAGTCCGTCGATCCCCTCCGGGGGATTCCAGGCTCCCGGAAACCTTTGTACACTTTGTAAGGGTTTGCGGAGGATGGGCCCTTTGAAGAAAACACTTCCAAAAGCCGCCGAAGCGGAAGCTGCGAGAGCGGAGGCCGCACGACCGGAAAAAACGCCTGCGCCGGGCGGGCTTTCCGGTTTCGCCCTCGATCAAATCCATCACATGGATTGCGTGACCGGCATGGCGCGGCTCCCCTCCCTGTCCATCGACCTGGCTATCGCGGATCCCCCCTACAATCTGAGCAAGGGCGGCGCGTGGATCTGGGACAATGCGACCGCCCTGCCCGGCTTCGGCGGAGAGTGGCGCAAGGTCATGGCGAAGTGGGATGACATGACCCTGGCGGGTTATTTCGAGTTCACGGTGGCATGGGTCTCGCAATTGCGGCGGGTGGTCAAGCCCACCGGTTCCCTCTGGATCCATGGCACGTATCACAATGCGGGAATCATCAACTTCGTCCTGCAATTGCTCGAAGTCGAGATCATCAATGAAATCATCTGGTACAAGCGCAACAGCTTTCCCAACCTGTCGGGACGGAGATTGACCGCCAGCCACGAAACCATCCTTTGGGCCCACACCGGCGGCGCCAGGAACCGGAAGTACCATTTCGCGTATGAGGATTCCAAGGGCATGTCCTTTCCGGAGGATTCCCTGAAGGAGCCCGGGAAGCAGATGCGGACGGTCTGGGACATTCCCAACAACAAGAAACGGGAGGAAACCGGGCTTGGAAAACACCCGACGCAAAAGCCCGTACGGCTCCTGTCCCGCATGCTGGACCTTTCCGGAAAACCCGGGGATCTGCTGCTGGCGCCGTTCGCGGGTTCCGGATCCGATTGCGTGGCCGCCAGGAAAAAAGGCATGCATTTCCTCGGATTCGAAACGGATCCCGTCTACGTGGACTTGTGCAAGAAGCGCCTGGAGGGTTCCGAACCGGAAGATGCTTAACACCCCCAGGGCGGCGAAAGCCGTTCCCTCCCTGATAAAATGGACGGGCAGCAAAAGATTCCAGGCCGCCGGGATCGCCGCCCTGATTCCGCCTTACCGCCGGTATTTTGAACCGTTCCTGGGCGGTGGCGGCCTGCTTTATCTCACCGCGGCGCCCGGATCGGTGGCGGGAGATCTGTACGGGCCTCTTATCGGATTATGGAAGTTGATCCAATCGGACCCGGCCCGGGTGGCGGAGGACTACCATCGGAAATGGAATGCTTTGAAAAAGGAATTGGGGGATTTGCATGCCTCGAAAATCCGCTGGGGGGAAGGCATTCCCGGATTCTTCTACTCCGTTCGTTCGGCTTTCAATGAAACGAAAGGTCCGTTGGAATTGAATTTCATCCTGCGCACCTGCGTGAACGGGATCGTCCGGTTCAACCATCAGGGCGATTTCAACAATTCATTCCACCTGTCACGGCCTGGTATGGAACCATCCCGGTTCAAGGCCATCGTCACCGCATGGAGCGCCACCATCCAGGGCGTGAAGTTCGTCTGCCGGGACTATCAGCGGACGGTGGCAAGCGCCGGCAAAGACGATTTCGTGTATTTCGATCCTCCTTATGCGGGCAATCGCCAGCGCTACATCGAAAACCTGGACCTGCCCCGGTTCTTCGCGACGCTGGAGGATTTGAATAAGCGCAAGGTGAAATGGGCTCTGTCCTTCGACGGCCGCCGGGGAGGCGCGGATTTGACCCACGCGGTTCCCGAGCGGTTGTTCAAGAGGCATCTGTTCCTGCGGAACGGGAATTCCGCGGTCAACAAGGTCCTGAACGGACCCGTTGAAAATGTCGACGAGTCCCTGTATCTGAATTACTGACCGCCGGCGTGAGGGATTCCTGCTGACTTGAGTGGCCGGCGGCCCGCGCGGACGCTAAAGGGCCAGGCGGACGATCATGACCCCGGGCCGGTTGGGCCAGCGCGCATCGCTCCCGCTCTTCCATTGCCCTTCGGTCCAGGCCAGGTTCGCGACCGATCGACCGTGGAGGTCGAAGAGGCCGGCCTTGCTTCCGATCCGGCCCTCGGGCAGCGCAGGCGTTTTTCCGTTCCCGAGATAGGCCACTGCGTACCCGCGTCCTTGCCCGGAGATTTCCGCCCTATCCTCACCGATCACTACGCCCGTTGTGACGGCCTCGAAGGGAATGGTGAAGTCCGGCAAATCTTTCCGCACCACGAATCCGTTGAACTGGGAATGGGTGGTCTGGCTGGGAGCCCAATCGTTGGTGCTGCCCCCGTAGAAGGTCTGCAGGCTCACCTGGTCCACCATCGCCACCGTAGCCGCCACGTTACCACGCCACTTTATATTGCCGAGGGTGATGACCTTCTTGCCGTTGAACCAGGCTTCCGCCGAGCCGTTGCTTTGCCCGGGGGTGTTGACCACCACGTGTTCCGTGATCCGGTTCCAGCCCGTGGTCTTCAAAGTAGGCGAGCCGGAGAAGTTGATCACGTCGCCGCAATCGTTGGCGCGGTTCTGATGGTAATAGTAGAAGTGGGCGCCGCCGCCTTCGTGCCACATGAAACGCGCGCTCCAACCGTCCTGTACTATCGGCTCGCAGCCGGAAGTATGGGCGCCGCCCACCAGGCCCGGCAGTTTGCCGCCCTTGACCCAGGCCCATCCGGATTCGAAAGAGACCTCGTAGTCCAGGTAGTATTCGTTGGCCGGGGGGATTTTGACATAGTTTGCGGGAATGCCCGTGGTGCTTGAGCCGCCGATTTTTCCGGCCGGATAGGTGGCTCTGAAGCCGGGAATGGTGGCCACCACCTGTGCCCGGATCGTAGGGCCCAGGGCGATAAGCGTCAATAGGCCTATCAATCTTGTGCTTTGTTTGAACATGGCCAATCCTTCAGGCCCGCCACAGCGCGCAACCGTATCAAGGATGATAGTGTCCTAAGAAAGGGCGCGCTTGGGAGAAAGCTCTCCAATCCCTTGCCTATGGATCCGCCAACCCAAAAAACCGGGTTTGGGGCTCAAGAGGGTCCAGCCGGAACGCGGACGATCCGAAACAATTCGCGGACGATCCGTGGGCGGTAGAAACTGCGCACTCCTTGCAAGGAATGCGCAGCAGGGTTTTTCACACTTGTGAATCCACCAGGGTGGATTGGTTCCGGAAAGCCGGAGTTACTTGTTCAAGGACCAGTTCGGGTCGCGCACCACTCCGGTCTTGGTGTACTCCACGTCTTCCTTGTTGTTGTCGAAGCGGAACACGGCCTTCCAGATGAATACGCCTTGGCCGGCTTTCTGTCCGTGTTCATCCTTCAGATCCCATACCAGGTAGCTCACCAGGCCGTGGTTGGCGATGCGCCTGCCGTTGTTCAGCTCTCCGTTGAATCCGAAACTCTGGCGCAGGTGGCGCACGAAGTTCGCATTGTTGTCGAAGATGCTGATGTCCACGATGTATTTGCCGGTGGAAACCACCTGCACCGTGCTGATGCCGGGAGGCAACGGGATCGGGATTTGCGATTCGTTCCCTACCGGCAGGGTTTTGATATCGGGTATGATGGGCTTGAACGTAGCGCCGGGCACGAATCCGTAGGGCGGGATCCACACCGTGGTGTAAGAGCCGCCGGCGGGGTCCTTGGTGGAATAGTCGTTATTGTCGCCCTTGCGGGGGTCATTGTTGACCACGAGAAAACCGGGCTGGCTGGCGGAGATGCCGACCACGGGCGGATAGCCGCGGAACAATTCGATTTGCTTGGGGGGAGGCGGGCCCGTCAGGGGAATCCCGTAAATGGGAGGCACGTTGTGGTTCAAATCCGTATAGACCCCGTTGACATTGAGGTAGACGCAGTCGGTCGATTGGGGAGTGTAGGTTCCCGTGGTGCCCGTCGGGACCAGGAGCGTGAAGGTGGTGGAGGTGGCGTTCTGTCCGGGCTGCCCTTTGGGCACCACTTGCAGGGCGTGATCGTAATCCGTGCATTTGCCGTTCACGGGTTTGGACCAGAGGAGCACGGCGTTCCAGGAGTTCTCGGTGCGAATCGGTTCCGAGGTGGTGAATACGAGCGTGTCCACGTTCAAGTCCGATCCCGGGGCCACCTTGGAGTTGTCGAAGGGCCGGATGTTGGCGGAGACGAGGATGGGGCCGATGGAATCCTTGATGAGAGGATGTTGGGAGAGGAAAACGCCGCCGGGGGGAAGGATGCCAATCGGCGGGGCGGCAACGGGATCGGGTATGGAGGTCAAGCCCACGGGGTAGGGGTTGGCGGTGAGGTCGGCGATCACCACCGTGTTGCCGCTGGCGATCAGGAATGAAAGTACCGGCTTGCCCTTGTTGAGGAATGCCGCTCCCACCTGGTTCCAGTAGATGGAGTCGATGGAGGATGGCAAAGCGGCCAAGGGCCGGGTGAATACGAAGAACACCTTGTCGCCCGCGCCGTCGCCGTCGGTGTCCTTGATGTAGGCGACCTTGACCGGGTTGATGGGCGGCGGCAGGTCAATGCAGGAAACGCTGAATTGCGTGCCGGGAAGGTTGACGTTGGTGCTGGCGTCCGGACCGGTAGTGTTCAATGTGAACGAGATGGCGTTGGCCTTGACCACCCCGCTGTTCACGTCCACCAGTTCGGTGCTGAGATCGATGGCGTTGTCGCCCGATTTCTTGAGGCCCACGGGCTTGTCCAGGTTCATCAGCCAGTGGCCGTCCGCCTGGCGCGAGAAATCGCTGGGCCCGGCGCGGCCAATCTGGGTGGGAGCCACGCTGTTGTTGGTCACCACCGCGCCGCTCGGGTTGTATTGGCGCAGGATGACGTTGAGGATGCGCTCCACCACGGCCTTGAGGCTGTCCGGGCGGGAAGGCGGGATCAGGAAGAAGATACCGCCGGTCCGCTTGGAAAGGTCGCTCAGCTTGACCGTATCGGCCGAAGGCTTGCCCATGAAGATGCCGTACACCGGCGGCATGACACCGGGCATTTGCGGGTAAGTGGGAGCGATGACATCCAGATAGGCATCCGGATTGTTCGTGGGGTAGGTGGGACGCCCATCGGAAAGGAAGATTACGGCGTTGGTGGGATTGGGGGAAATGGCGGGCGTGAGCAGCCATTTCTTGGCGGTATCCAGGGAGGCTTTGTAGTTGGTGCCGTCGTTCAGGCTGGGCACCATGCCGGCCTTGACGCGGTTGATGTTGACCGGAGTGTTCAATTTCAGCGGGGCGATGGTGGGGTTGCGGACCGTGCCGGCGAAGCCCAGGAATCCGGCCGTGGAATTGGGCGCGCGCGCGGCCTGGAAGTCGATGGCCTGCTTGAACGCTATGCCGCGTTGGTTGAAAGGGTCGCCGGAAAAGGAGCTGCATGTAGTGGGGAGCTTGGCGGGATTGACGCGCGTGACCTGGCGGGTGCCGGCATCGTTGGGAATGGTGATGCTGCCGAATCCGTTCACGTCCGCATTCGTGAAACCGCAGTCCGCGGTCGATTCCAGGTACACGGTGTCCTTGAGGTCCTGGGAAATCCACACGTAGTTTATGCCCATGCTGCCGGATTGATCCATTACATACACGATGTCGGCGTTGCCGCCCGATTGCTCCGAGCTTTCGCAGAGGGAAAAGCCGGTGTTGTCGATGCGGGTCACGTTGGCGGGAATGACGATGTTCTTCTTGTCCAGACCGGCAAGGTCCAGGCATCGCTTGACCGTAACACCCGTGGTAAGCACGGTATCGGCCCCGCGCAGGCTGCATTCCGCGCTGGGTTGGGCATGGACGCCGCCGGCGGCCAGAAAAACGGCCAGCAGGCCCGCCCAACGGCCCAGTATGGTCGGGCCCCGGAAAACGATGTGATCAAGATGATGAGTGGCCATTAAACGTCCCTCGCTGACGATTTTAGATAAGGTATCCCCATCCTATTACTTGGACAGTCGGAATTCGGGGTTATTGCAAGAATCGGATATTGGGAGCGATCCGGGCCGGATCCGCCCAATTCCCCCGGGTTCGCAATGTTGGCCACTTTGTTCTGCAAATTCAGTCTTAACATTGGTTGCCTTATATTAAGGAATAGCTTAATATTTGAATTGACAAATTAAGGAGGAGCGGGCATGAAAGAACGACGTAAACCTCATCTGGTGCGTGAACAACTGGACCATTCCCTGGCGAAATTGAAAGCTCTGGCGGATTCCCGGCGTCCCGTCAAGGGTTGGCTGCGCGCCATCCGGACCGGATTGGGAATGTCCGGCGTGGACCTGGCCCGGCGCTTGGGAGTCAAGCCTCCCCGGGTCGTCGAAATGGAAAAGAACGAGTTGGAAGGGGCCATCACTTTGAAGGTACTCGAGCGCGCCGCGGAGGCGATGGGGTGCTCGCTGGTTTATGCTCTCATTCCGAGAGCGGGATCCCTGGAGCAGGCTCTCCGGGATCAAGCCAAAACCCATTCCGCCGAAATCCCCGCCAGCGCGGTGAACAGTCTCGTCGATCCCGGGGATGCCGCGTCGCCTTTGACCGCGGATGAAACCGGCGGCTTGCGCCTGGCCCATATCACCACGCGTGGCGAGCTCAATCGCTGGGAACGGCAAGGGATCCAGGAAGCGGAAGCCTGGGCTTTCTCCCGGACCTGGAAGGAAATGCTCACGGAAAAATGGATCCGGAAGCTGCATGGGAAAATGTTCTCGCAAGTCTGGAAAGACGCCGGCGCTTTCCGGGACGCGGAGATGGAGCATGGCGCTCCTCCCAGGGAAATCGCCGCCCGTCTGGAGGAGCTTTGCGGCAACGTCAGCCATTGGGCCAAGGCGCGCGTCTATCCTCCCGATGAAGCCTGCGCCCGGTTCCATCATCGTCTCCTGTCCATCCGTCCCTTTGCGCGCGGCAACGGCAGGCTGGCCCGGATGATGGCGGATTTGCTTTCGGTCCAGGCATACGGCCGGGAGCGTTTCACCTGGGGTGCGGCGTCGATCGGTGCGGGACCCGAAGCGCGGAAACGCTACCAGGAAGCGTTGCGGGCGGCGGGCGGGCGGGATTACAAACCCCTGATGGCATTGTCCAGGTCCTGATCCGACTTTTGGAAAACACCTCGGAATCCGCTTACATTTTGTAAACGTTATCTGTCGGCGACCGGAGGGCCCATGGGGAGCATTTCGTTATATTCCCTCCCGTACCCGCCATGCAAAGCATATTCGCCTACAACGATTTCCGCCTGTTCCTGAAGGATTATTTCGAGGATCAGAAAGCCCGCAAACCCGCGTTCTCCCACCGCTTCCTCCTGAAGAAACTGGGGATCACCTCCTCCGGATTCCTGGGAAACATCCTCTCCGGAAAGCGCAATCTGCCCCATTCGCATGTAAGCAGGCTGGCCGGGGCGTTGGGCCTGGGGCTCAAAGCCGCGCGCTATTTCGAAACCCTGGTCGCCTTCAACCAAGCCAAGTCGCTTTCCGAAAAGACGCGCCTGTTCCAGGAATTGGTTTCCCAAAAACCCGCCGACCTGAAAGTGCTGGACGATTTGCAGTTGCGGCTGTTCTCCACCTGGTACTACGTGGCCATCCGGGAGTTGATCTTCTTCTTTCCCCTCCGCGACGAATACGAGAGTCTGGCCAGGAAATTGGTGCCGGCCATCAAGCCCCAGGAAGCGCGCGCCGCGGTGGAGGACCTCCTGGAGATAGGGTTGCTGGAACGGGACAAGCGGGGTTTTCTGCGGCAGAAGCAAAGCGTGTTGTCCACGGGCGACGAAGTCCGTTCGGTGCAGGCGGCCAGCTACCAGCGCGCCACCATGGATCTGGCCAAAGAGGCCATCGATCGGGTGAGGCATACGGACCGCGACATCTCCACCCTGACCTTGACCCTGTCGGATGAAAGTTTCAGGACGGCGGTGGAAGAGATCCGGCAAATGCGCAAGCGCCTGCTGAAGCTGGCCGTGGACGAGGCCGGGCCGGATCGGGTTTTCCAATGCAACCTTCAATTGTTTCCCTTGAGCAGAAAATGACGCGTAGCGGAGGTTCCAGATGATGATTTCGAATTTGAGCGGCCGTCTGATCCAAGCCGGTTTCCTGGCCATGATCGTGGCGGTATCGTCCTGCCTGCCCACTCAGCAGGAACCCCGCACCGCCGGCAGCGGCACCGAGCTTGGCAACGTGATAGGACTCATCTACAGTCCGGACAACCGGCCCGCGGGAGAATTGGACGTCACCCTGTATCCCGGCGACGGAGACACCTCCCGCATCCGCCGGACCCGCACGGACGCGAATGGTTCATTCGGCTTCGCATCCGTGATCGGTGCGTATCGGTTGATCTCCCTGGACGGCAGGGGCAATGGGCTCACGGTGGATTCCATCAACCCCAAAGGGGACGAGAAGATCGATCTGTCCCGCCGGAACCTGGCGCCGCTGGGAGGCCTTTCCGCTTATGTTTCCATGAAGAACCCGCAGGAATTCAAAGTGGAGTTGAGCCTCCGGGGCACGCCATTCCGGAAGAATGCCGAGCCGAACGCGGGCTTCGACTGGGAAGGCATTCCCGCCGGCCGCTATTGGCTCTCCGTCTATTATCCGGGATCGAAGCCCCGGGAGATTCCGGTCACCATAGAAGCGGGCAGGACGACGGTGCTGCCGGACAGCATCGTCATGGATTTCGAATACTCATCCGGGATCAGCAGCCGCGATACCATCTTGCTTTCCTCTTCCCAACTGCCGTATACCTTCGGCGACAAGGTATTCGCCAAGGACGAGGACGTAGTGGGCATTTATTGGGTCCTGAACGGTAAAACCATTACGCCCACGGATGACAAGTCCCGCGGGGCCGAATGCAGGGTGACCCGCGATGAACTGAAGGCTGGGGAGGCCAACCTGCTGGAGCTCCGCATCATCCTCAAGGACACGGCGGTGGCCAGGCTGTGGTATATCGTGCTCGACGACAAAAAGGTCGCTCCCTGGCCCTATCAGGCGGTGCGGGCGGTACTCCTTTCCACCGAAGGGAACCCGCGGCCGGAGACGGAATACCCCATCCTGGGCCGTTTCAAGGTCATCGATCGCGCCATCCTCGCCCGGGAGGAGATGGCCTATTGGGGCTGGCAACCCGCCGCCGGCGCGGACACGGTCCTGCCCGCGGAAATAGACATCCCCGTCCCCCGGAGGTTACCCAACTACGAGGGCTGCGGGTATTCTCCAAACAAGCTGACGCCCATCGCGGAATTCCCCGGAGACACGGTCACGTTCTTCCTGGAACCCGATACCGTCACGGGAGGACGTGTCTTCCGCATACGGTCGAATGAGCGCCTGGAGGATCTCAAGACCATGGCCTTCTATTCCCGCGTGGCCGCTTGGCCCCTGGCCGATATGTACTCTTTCCAGGAGAAGTCGGAGTATTTCGACCTCACCATCGGTCCCGATGGTCCCAGCTTTCTGCATCTCGGACAAGGCCGGCTCTCCGGAGCCGGCTACGACTGTCTCAAAATCTACCGGCGTTACTCGATTGACCCGGCCGGCACGGTCCGGGAAGCGTTGGCGGTCCCGGAGGGTTTCCACTCGGGGTCCTTGTTGCTCCATTACCGCAACGGCCTTCCGGACGGATTGTTGCCCGATGCATTGCCGGCCCGTGGCCGATACGTCTTCATCTCCGATTCCGGGAAGGGCCTTGCGGTTGCGGACAGCGTGAAGCTTGCGTTCCAACTGAGCGGAGAAGAACTGGCGGAGTTGCGCGCCTTGCTGACGGCCCTGCCCTCCCCCATACCCGCCGCATGGGAGAAGGATGTGCGGTACGCGCAGGCGGACTCCGCGGCGGCCATACGCTTTCTCTTCAGCGGCGACCGCGGGACGGTTCTGTTCCAAGGCTCCGACGCAGCGGATGCGGACAAGGCGGCCCTTTTCGGAAAAGTGGAGTCCTGGTTGCTTGGCAAGCGATTATTGTAAAGTCCGACATGCCGTCACCTTGAGGCGGTGTCCCGGCGCACGGCCGCCCGTCCGCGCCGGGTGTACTTTCATCCGCATGTTCACCCGGGCGGAAAAAGGATATCTGGCGCTGACCTTGTTCTTTCTGGGAGCGGGATCCGGAATCAAGGCCTACCGGCATGCTTCCGTAAGACTCGGCCCCTTTCCCGATCCTGCCTTCGGCGCTCCGCCCTCTTCATCGGTCAAGGCGGATTCCCTTCCCGGCCAGGGCGCGCGGCCGGATTCAACTTCAGGCGGGATGGTTTCCCCTCTCGGTCAAGGCGCTCCGGCCGATTCCGGGGTCAATGATTCGTCAAGGGCAGCCGCGGGGGACACTCTCGCGGGCGCCGCCACACCGCCGCTCCCGGCCGAGACTGGTGGAAGAGCCTCAGGTTCGGTTTCCGGACATTCCAGCGGTTCGTCCGCCGGAAAGTCCGCTTTCACGGGCAAAGTGAACCTGAACCGCGCCGAAGCGGCCGAGTTGACCCGCGTCAAAGGCATCGGTGAGAAGACCGCGCAGGCGATAATCCTGTATCGCCGGGTCCACGGTCCCTTCCGGGATTTACGCGACTTGTTGCAGGTCAAGGGGATAGGGGAGAAAAAGCTGGAAAAGGTCAGGTCCTTTTTAATATTATAATTACGCTATGGCCAAAAAAAACTCAAGTGTGGTGGCTCTGGAATTGAGCCGCTCCTTTCTGAAGTTGGTCGAATTCCTCCCCGCCGAGAATCAGATATCCACTGTGGCCATCAAGCCCCTGGATGCCGCCCGGTGGGATGACGACGCGTATCTGGCCGAACAGGTCAGGCATAGCGTTTCCAAGCACGTATCCGAGCCCGACGCCGACCTGGTCACCGCCATGTCCGGCGAAAACGCCGTGATCCGGCAGGTGGAAGTCCCCAATTCCGAGGACAATATCATCGATGCCATCGAATGGGAGATGGAACAGTATCTGATCCACCCCTTGGAGGAATACCTCCTGGATTACCAGTCTCTGGGGTCCAATCTCGATGAAACCGCCCGTACCTATCTGGTCGCGGCCTATCGCCGATCGGAAGTGGAGCGTTTCAAGCGCATCATGGAGCAGAGCGGCTGCAACCTGGCCATCCTGGACCTGGACGTGTTCGCGGCCCAGAACGTCTATGAAGCCAATTATCCCGAGAAGCTTCCCCTCAAAACCTTCCTGATCAAGGCTGATTCCAACGTCATCAAGTGCATCCGCACCCAGAACGGCCAGTTCCTGGGCTTCGAAAGCATTACCGTGGACGCGGCGTTCATGACCTCCGGTTCGGAAGCCAAGGCCGAACTGGTCTTGGGCATCGTGAACCAGGTCCGCGCTTCCTTGGATCGCGCCCAGGACGCCTGGGGCGGAGTGGACCAGATCGTTTTGTGCGGGGACCTGGCCCTGGACAATGAGTTCCGGGAAATGCTGGAAGCCAACATGACTTCCGAGATCACCCATCTGAACGCCTTCAAGGAAATCACGTTCGCCCTGAGCCCCGAAAAGAGCGCCGTGTTCCAGCCTTCCGCTCCGCAATGCGCGGGCGCGGTAGGGTTGGCCCTGCGCCGGCGCGGAGACAGTTGACATGATCAGGATTAACCTGCTCAAGCCTTTGGAGCCCCAGACGCTCCCCCTGATCCTCGACGAACCGGCCGGCCGCGGAAAAAAGCCGTACCTGATCCTGGGCGGACTGGTCCTGGTGGCCGTGATCGCCATCGCGGTCCTGCAATTCCCCACCCTGTTCGGCGGCATGCTGGCCCATAAGGAGGAAACGGCGATAGCGGTCAAGACCTCCCCGGCGCCCAAGCCGGCCGAAGTGCGCGTCCAGCCCAAGCGCGTCACCGGCCAGGCGGTGGAGGAAACGGTCCGGGATATCCAGGAAGATCGGGTCAAGGAACAGATCGCGCCCAGCTATGCGGGCATGGTCCCTTCCGAGAAAATCGAATACCAATACTACGCCTCCACCCGCGTGCTCAAGGACATCAAATCCGTCACGCCTCCGGACGTCGGTTTCGCGAATTTCATCTTCACGCCCCCGGGCGATTTCTACGTGCACGGCCTGGCCGGGGACGAACAGGAGTTGCAGCGCTTCCAGCAAGGTCTGGCCGGATTGTCGGGAGCCGCCATCCAACCCGGCATGAACGTGCCCGCCGGCACGCGCGGGAAAGGCAAGGAATTCTCCTTCTTCGCTTCCGTGAAATACCCGGTCAATTCAATCCCGACTCCGCCCGATCACGTGGTGGACAAGACCGGTCTCCTGAAGGAGATCAAGCAACTTAAGACCGTGGCCAACGGCCTGGGCATCCATCTCAAGGAACCCCGCCTGTTCAACACCTCCGCGGTGGGCAACGTCAAACGGATGGTCTACCAGACCTCGGCGGATTGCAGCTTCCAGCAGATGCAGGATCTTCTGACCGGACTCCACGAAGGCAAATCCAACCTGGGCTTCATCAGGTTCGCCCTGCATGCGCGCGGGGATGAAAAGGTGATCGCCGAAATGGATATCATCGCCTACGTCCAGCCCTGAATGGGCATCATCATCACGGGCGGCCTGTACAAGGGTCGCAAACTCGAAACCGACACCCGCGCCCAGGTCATCCGACCCACCTCCGGAAAGGTCCGTGAGGCCCTTTTCAGTTCCCTCGGGGAAACCGTGGAAGGAGCCACCTTCGTCGATTTATACGCCGGATCCGGAGCCGTGGGCCTGGAAGCCGTCAGCCGGGGGGCCCGGGAAGCCTGCCTGGTCGAAAACCACGCGCAATCCTGGATTCTGCTGAAAGCCAATTGCAAGTCCGTTCTCGGGGACGGCCCGGATGCCTCAAAAGCCGTTCCTGTCCGCGCGGACGCTTCCGCCTTTTGCCGCCGCATGAAGGAGGACGGTCGCATTTTCGATTTCGTATTTGCGGATCCGCCTTTCGATGACGATTTTTCGATGTTGAAAGACGGAGTTTTGGGCCTGCTGGCCCCGGGTGGAACCGGTATCATCCAGTTTCCTTCCCGTAATCCCCCGGTATGGCTGGAACAGGCGCATAAGTTGAAGAAGTACGGGGAATCGGGCCTGGCGTTTTTTACGTAGTATATTTAGCCTAGGCTGTTTGAGAACGGTATTTTAATCGGAAGGGGCAGGTTTGGTAAAAGCCATATACCCGGGGACGTTCGATCCGATCACGAACGGTCACCTGGACATCCTCAGCCGGGCCGCGCTCCTTTTCGAGGAGGTACACGTGGTGGTTGCGGTGAATGTGCGGAAAAGCACTTTGTTCTCGCTCCCGGAAAGGCTCGAGTTGATCCGCGGTTGCACTTCCCACCTCTCCAACGTGCATGTCTCCTCTTTCGAGGGGCTGACGGTGGATTGCCTGCGCCGATTCGGCGCCAAAGTGGTCATCCGCGGGCTCCGGGCCGTAAGCGATTTCGAATACGAATTCCAGATGGCCCTGATGAACAAGAAGCTCGATTCCCATTGTGAGACCGTTTACCTGATGCCCAGCGAGCAATACACCTATCTGAACTCCAGCGTCATCCGGGAAATCGCGGCCCTGGGGGGCTCGGTGTCGGAATTCGTTCCGGCCGCGGTGGAATCCAAGCTCCGCAGCAAACTGGGAACCGGCCGGGGATCCGGTCGTAAGTCGGGCCGGGGGTCGGGCACGAAACCCGGACGCAAGAAACCAGCCAGGTCGGGAAAAAAGTAGACGCGCACGTCGCAATCATACCGCGAATTTTCGGAAAATATTGAGCATGGCATACGGATTCACACCCACCGGGACCTTACCCAGAGCGATCAAGATCCTCCTGATCAGCAATGTGGCCCTGTTCCTAATCGATCTCGCGACCGATGGCAGGTTTGTCCGCGAGTGGCTGGCTCTGGATCCCTACCGCACTATCCACAATTGGGAAGTCTGGCGCCTGGCCACCTACCTGTTCGTCCACGATCTGAACCCGCCCTTTCTGCACATCCTCATCAATATGCTCCTGCTGTGGATGTTCGGCACGCCCTTGGTGGATACCATGGGCGAGCGCAAGTTCTGGTGGTTCTACATCTGCACCGGCGTCTTTTCCGGATTGTGCTCCCTGGTTTTCTATTCCATCACCAACAATCCCACCACGGTCATCGGCGCTTCCGGCGCCCTGTTCGGCCTGATGTTCGCCTTCGCGAAATTCTTCCCCACGCAGCAGTTCCTGATCCTGTTCCTGTTCCCGGTGCAGGCCCGCTATGCGGTCATCATTTTCGGCGCCGTCGAGTTGCTTTCCATAATGTCCAATGATCGTATCGCCCATATCACCCATCTGGGCGGGGCCGTTTTCGCGTGGATGTATTTCAAGTTCGAAGATCGCGGTGTCGAGACGTTCTCGCGCTGGAAGAACCGTAAGGCCGTCAAAATGCAAAAAGCTGTGCGCAAAACCGAGGAAGAACTCGGACAGGTGATGGTCGACATCGATCCCATTCTGAAGAAGATTTCCCAGACGGGCATGGGCTCGCTGACCAAGGAAGAAAAGGATAAGCTGGAACACGCCAGCGAGCTGAAGCGCAAGGCCAAAGGCAAGCTCATCAGCCTGGACGAATACCGCAACCGCCAGTAGCCTTCATGGCCGCAAGGCCGCCCCGGATATCGAATACAGTCGGGTCCCGTCAGAACGGGGAGTGGATGGAGACGCGTCCGGTCCAATAGACCGACCAGCCGGCGCCTCCGCCTCCCCAACCCACGCGCAGGCTGTTGGCGGCGATGGCGTCGCTCAGGCGCGCCTGGTACCGCAGGCCCGCGCCGATGCGCTGATAGTAACGGTGGGCATTGGGCATTTCTTCGCGAAAGACGCCGGGGCCGGCCCAGAATCCCGCTCCCAGACGGCTCCAGGCTTCCAAGCGGGTATACAGGACCATGTTGTCGCGGGCGGTGGCTTCCTTGATGATGCCGTCGATCACGGTTGTGAAATTCTGCGCGAATTCGAGGATGGCGTCTCCGTATATGACGTGGAGGTTGGACGTGTCCGCCACCACAATCGCCTGGTTCACGTGGCCCTGCATTTCGAACTCGATCTTGCCCAGGGCTTCCCCGGGAAAGGTCCATTCCCCCAGGATCCGGCCCATCAAACCGCCGGTGGCCACCTTGGAATCGGGCATGCGCATGGTCACCCCCGCGTCAATCCAGAGCCTCCGTCCGCGGTTCTCGTTCTCCCGGCCCAACAGGTTTCCGCCGAACACCAGGTAGGGCCAGAAACGCGCGCCGCTCGCGCCTTTCACGCCGATGCGGTCCAGGGTGGGGGTGAACAGGCCCAGGCGTCCCGTGCCGAAGTCCGCGGTGATGGCCCAGGTGCTGACGCCGCCTTGGATGCGGTTTTCCAGGAACCATGCGGTGGGCCGGTCGGCGCGCTCCACCTTGTAGGCCACCCATTGGCCGGAAGAATGGCCGGCGGGATCCGATGCCATCATGCGGGCCGCATAGGTGCCCGGCTGTTGCGGCGCCAGCAACAGGCGTTCCCCGTCCCAGGCCAATTGCGGGTCCTGGGATTCCGCGCGCACGGTAACGGGATCGCCCTCGCCGTCCACGGCCACGGGGCGGTAACTCGCGGGTTGCCCCGTACGCACGCGCCACACTCCCACTTCGCTGGCGAAACGCGGCGCCAGATCGGGCCGCACCGGCAGCTCCACCGTCTGCTCCAGCTTCTTGCCCTGCACGTCGAAGGTAAAGACCAGCGTGTGGCTTCCCGACGCCATGGGCTTTATCGTCAGGGATCCTTCCCGGAATCCGGTGGAATCGGGTCCGGTGACTTCGGTCAGGGTGATCCCTTGCTGGGCCCAGGCCATTGCGGAGGCGCCGGCTTCCCACGTATAGGTCTTGCCTTGGTTCAGGGTGTCCCAGGGCAGCGTGGGCTTGATACCCTCGCTCCAGAGCATGTCCGAGGCCGGGATCACCTTGATGGCGAAGGTGCTGTCGGTAGTGCCGCCCGCCTGATCCTCCAGGCGCAGCACCAGGTCCAGCTTCTGTCCCGCCAGGCTGTCGACCGGGTACCATTGGAATTGCCGGCTCGCGGAATCGAATTCCATTCCGGGGGGCATCTTCACGGCGGAGACGCGCACCTGGGATCCTTCATGATCGGCGTCCACGGCTTCCGCGCGGAAGTTCCACATCTGTCCCGCCACCGCCACCGGCTTGGGAGGATGCGCCAGGGAGGGCGGCATGTTGCGCCGCACCATCAGATTGAAGGCGACGGTGTCGAAGGATCCGGAGCCGTTACGGGCCTCGGCGGTCAAATGCCATTGTCCCTCCGCCTCGGGCGATCCCTGCAAGGTATGCGTGGCCGCGTCCCAGGCCAGGCCCTTGGGCAGGTCGCCGAACAGGGAATAGCGCAGCAGGCCGGCCGGCTCCGCGGGATCGGTCGCCCATGCCTGCCATCGGAAGGGAAGGCCGGTGAAGATTTTGCCTGGAGCCTGGGTGATGAATTGCGGCTTGCCCGTGGGCGGCACGCGCCGCACGGTGGTGTATTTCAACTGGTCCAGGAACTCGTCCGGCGCCAGCAGGATCAGGCTGTTCCCGTCGAACACGATGGTCATCTGCTGCCGTGAGGGAATGCCTCCGAACGTCTCCTCCAGGATCTTCAGCAGCTCCGCGCCCAATTGGTAGACCTTTTTCTCGCGTTGTCCGGTCACGAGCTTGGAGCGCGTCTCCCAGGTGGACACCGTGGCCTTGGCTTGCACCCGCAGGATGGGCGCCACCTTCAGCCTGCCCAGCGCGCCTTCGTCGTTCAGGGTCTGCCACACGTCCGCGTCCACCAGCACGGCCTTGTCCTGGAAGCGCATGATGTCGCCTTGCATCAGGCCCAGGTTGGGATCGTGGATCAGAAACACGGGCTGGCCCTTGGCCTTGAAGCGGCCCATCAGCTTCACTCCGGTGGCGGTGTCCTGGAGGGTGGAGAGGCCATAGTGGTTTAAGGGTTCCGCGCCGTTCTTGGCTAATGCCGCCGATGCGCAAAACAGGAAGAAAAGGATTTTTGCAAATTGAAAATTGAAAATCCCAAAATGCAAATTGGGGGAAAGGCCCATTTGCTTTTTGGGTGCACCGGAGACGCACCTCTCCATCTTCATCTTATGATTTTCAATTTTCATTTTTCAATTTGCAAATTTCAAAATGGTTTTCTCTTCATCCGAACTCTTCAGTACCCTCTCCGCCCCTTCGTCCACTCGCGGAACTGCTGTTCCATGGCCTTGCTTTCGGGTCGGGTCCCATAGTCCACGCTGTCGGATGCCGGGAACCACTCGGATTCTTCCTTGCTCCAAATCAGCTTGCCGCGGCGGAAGGTGACGGAGTGGCCGCGACCCTGCACGTTCATGGCGATGAAGCTGCCGTCGCCGAGGTCGTGGCGGAGCACGGTGAGGTTGCTGTCCGGCGCCGCGGCTTCCAGGAACACGGCCTTGTCCGATCCGGATTCACTGACCAGGGCGGCCTTGCCCTCCAATCCGAAAGCGGTTCGGTAAGGCTGCACGCGTACGGAATCCCCGGGATGGCCCATCACGAATTGGGCTTGCAGGGACCAGTATTTGTCGGCGCGGGCCGCGATGGTCTTGGCCTTGTCCAGGTTCACCAGGGGGACCATGAAGACCAGGCGCAGGAGCAACAGCACGGTCATGACGGTGAGCACATCCTCGAAGGAAATGGCTTCGCCCATCTCCACCCGCGCGGCGCCGCCGCGGCCGCGGCGGAAGCTCATAATTCGTCCTCCAGCTTGCCGTTATCGATGTGGCTCGTCTCCAGCCGGCCGGTGTCGAGATTGTGGGGAGGCAGGGGCGCCACCGCCGAGGTCTTGGACTCGATGAAGCCGCGGTATTGCTTCTCGTATTCCACCAGTTCCGCGATGCGGCGGCCCACGGCGGTCTGAACCATGGCCAATTGATCGAGTTGCTTGGTGGTCCGGGCGATGGCTTCCAGGGCGCGGCCCAGGTTGGAGTCCATTTCCTGCTGGGCGCGAGACATCTTGGCGTCCATCAGGGCCTGGGATTCCACGACTTGGCGCTGGCGGCCTTCCACGCCGTAGCGCTTTTTCACCCAGGGCTGCAGGCGCGTCAGGTTCCAGTCGTTGATATGGCTGTTCACCATGTCGAAACCGCCCAGGGCGCGCTCCAGGATCTGGATGGTCACCAGTTCGATGAGGATGGATAGGGCGGTGGCTCCCAAGGTCACGGCGATGGCGAACTCGTCGCCGTCGATGGCCAGGGAAATGTCTTTGATGAAGCGCAGTTCGCCGTCGCTGTCGGAGAGGCCCATCACCGCGCGCTGCATGGGGGGAAAGGTGAGGATGAGGCCGTACAGGGTGCCCAGAAACCCCAGCTTCAAGGTGGTGCGGTTCATGGAGACGTGGAGGGAAACCGAACTGTTGTCGGCGTGGGCGCGCCGGTCCCAGGCGTTGTTCAACAGGGACTCCGATCCGGTGGTCTCCCCGCGCATGCCCAATTCGATCCAGCGCAACAGCAGGTCGCGCATGTGGCCTGGAGGGGCGTTTTCCAGCAGCTTGTTCCGCAGAACCGGCAAATCGGGTTCGTCTCCCGCTTCCGCCAGCACCATGATGGATTTTCCCGTATTGCGCACGCCCGCCAGAACCTTCCGCATCTGGAACACGGCCATGACCTGGCCAATCGTGAAAAGCGCGAAGATCAGGGCCAGGAAGGGATTGGTATACCAGTGGAGTTCATATTTGAAAAAGGCGCAGGCGGCCAGGGCGATCACGGGGATGGGCACGAAGGCGGAGTTGCGCGCCAGCTTGCGGATCCGGATCAGGGCCCGCTTGGCCTGCTGCAACGGATCTTCGGACAATCGGAAGGTGGGAGGCGTGTTCATGCTCATGCTCCGGGTCTGTTCATGATGGGGTTGTCCACTCTGACGCGCACCGAAACACCCAGGTTGAAACTCCTGAGATTGCGGTAGGCCATATCGAAGTGGAGAAAGGCGATTCTGAATCTGGAAGGATAGGCTTCGGGAAGCCCCAGTTTCAGGGCGAGGTCGGGAATGTCCAGCCATAGGCGCGTGGCCAGGATGTCCGAGGCGATGATCAGGCCTCCGCCCCAGGTGCCGAACAAGGCCGGAAGATCGTCCATGCCCGCCGTCTGCACCGGCACGCTATAGGCATCCTGATCCCAATGGATTCCGTAACGCAGGATTCCCAGGCGGGCATCCAGGGTATGCGACAGGTTGCCGTCGCGCTGCAGGGCCGGTCCCGTCCACTGATTCACCAGCCGGCCCGCCTTGTGGCCGCGGATGGCGGATACGGAAACGGGGTCGAGCCAGTAATATTGCGGCAGCGGCTGATTCGCCAGGGAGACGGTGTACTTCAGCCCGGGAACACCCGCGGATAGGGACCACCACCAATAGGCGTCGCCCCAGAAATCGGGCGTCTTGCCGCTGGGCAGCCGGCCGCCCGTGGTATCGGCCACGGTAACGCCCAGGCGGGACAGTCCCCCTCCGAACTGGCTCCTGTGCAACTCCGCGCCCAGAAGATACCGGTTGAACGGTTTCTGACTCCAGGCGAAGTCGATGTCCCTTTGATACTGGGGTTTTGAGGAGCGGATGGCGCTCATCGAGGTACCGAGGCCCACCGCGAATCCCGCGGGCCAGTCGGCCCATTGCAACAGGGTTTCCCGGTTCCATTTGAAGGCATGCCACAGCAGAGGCACGTCCTGTTTTTCCGGCCCCTCCATGGCCGTGGCCCAATCCGATTCCGCGTTGGACGCGGAGGCCAAGGCGTTCCAGGCCAAACGGTCCATGCTGCCCACCTCCGTGCCGTTCCGCAAAAGGAAAACGGTGGCGGAACGCTGCCTCCCCGTGGAAAGCACCGGCCCGGATGGGATCAGGATCTGGTATTCGCCGGGGGGCGCGGCGGAATCCGGAAACACCGTTCCCCAAGTCCGCGCGATGAGGGTGGAGTCGGTCAATTCCAGGATCAGGGTGGGGCCGCTGGATTGCGCGCGCGCGCAGGGCGGGGACGTCAGGATTATCCCCGCGCATGCCAGGACGGCTTGGAAGAGACAACGCTTCACGGATTCGGGCATGCCGAACGGGACCTTTCCAGACCAAATGCACCCGGTAATCAGGACGACAAAAAGCGGATTCCGGGGAGCGGGTTCTTTGGCATATGATAATATATTCACGGATCCATTTTCCGCTTGAAGTCGTTCCTGCGCCTAAACTTCGAGCGATTCTTATCGCCATAATTGCCGTGTCTTGCCATTCCATTAGGTTTGATGGCTGAATTGCTACTTTTGTACCGTCAATGGAGGGTTTGCCGGATTTCCGGAACCCGTATACAAGGAGTGGTGGATGATTAACGGTCGGAGTCCATGGGTTGCGGGAGTCGGTGCGGCATTGGTGGATTTGCTCGTGGAGGAAGAAGATCAGTTCATTACCCGCCTCGGTTCCGCCAAGGGCGGCATGACCCTGGTTGAGCTCGACACCATCGATACCGCGCTTAAAAGCACCTTGGCACCATTAAAAATGGTGCCGGGCGGATCGGCCTGCAATACCATCGTCGGCATCGGCAATCTGGGCGGCAAGGCGCGCATGATCGGCCGCCTGGGCAAGGACGCTCTCGGCAAGGCCTTTCTGGACGGACTGGTCAAAGCCGGCGTCGATCACCGCATCCGCCAATCCGACATGCCCACGGGCCGCGTGCTGTCCGTGGTCACGCCGGATGCCCAGCGCACCATGTTCACTTTCCTGGGCGCATCGTCCCAACTGGCTCCCGAGGACGTGAATTTCGAAGATCTCTCCGACGTGGGAATGGTGCATCTGGAAGGCTACCTGCTCTTCAACCGCCCCGTCGTCGAAAAGATCATCGCCGTGGCAAAACAGGCCAAGGCCAAAATCGTTCTCGATCTGGGATCCTATCAAGTGGTGGAATTCTGCCGGGATTTCCTGGAGCAGATCCTTCCTTCCGTGGACATCGTCCTGGCCAACGAAGACGAGGCCAAGGCCTATACCGGCATGGGGGAGTCCGAATCCCTGGAAATCCTGGCGGGCAAGGTGGAGACCGCCGTGGTCAAGATCGGCAAAAAAGGCGTCCTGGTCGCCCAGGGCAAAGCCCGCCATATGGTGGAAGCCCATCTGGTCAAAGCCGTCGATACCACCGGAGCCGGGGACCTTTGGGCTTCGGGATTCCTTTTCGGCCTGACCCAGGGGCTCAGCCTGGAAAACGCGGCCCGTCTCGGCTGCAAGGTCGGCAGCGAAGTGGTGCAAGTGATGGGCGCGGTCATTCCCGATGTGGGATGGCAACGCGTGCATCAATACCGTTCGGACCTGGCCACCTCGGCACGGTGATCCCCGGACCCGGAACAGGCGCGGCCCCGGTACGCACCGGTACCTAGATGGAGATTTTCCAGGAATCCGTAGAACAGAAATTCGTCTTTCCCCTCGGGCAGGCGAATGTGCTGCGCGATTGGATGGAATACCGTCTTGCGCGGGATCCGCTATATTACCTTGGAACCATCCACAGCCTCTATTACGATACGACCGCGCTGCATCTCCTGGAGGAGAAGCGCAACAGCGACTATCAGAAGACCAAGGTTCGGCTCCGTTGGTACGACACGGAGAAGGATCGGGGAAACGATTCCGTGACCTGCTATCTCGAGGTGAAGCGGAAATCCGGAACGGTACGGCGCAAGGAGCGGCTGGCCGTCACCCTGCCCGCGGAAACCCTGGATGGCGGCATCTTCGGGAACCCGTTGGTGTGGGATCTCGCCACGCGCGCCTACGAACTCGGCTATTGCCCTCCCGGGACCCTCGTTCCCGTCGCGGAGATCAGCTACAAGCGGCTCCGTTACGTGGACCCGGAAACCGGCTCGCGCTTCTCGCTGGACACGGACATCAGGTGCCTCAGGGCCAACCACGATCTTTTCAACTTGAATCCTCCGGTCCATCTGGACTGCGGGGTTCTGGAACAGAAAGGCGCGTCGCGGTTCCTGCTGGCATCGCATGCGCCCATCGCGGCTTTCCTCAATAAAGGTTCGTTTTCAAAGTATACGGAGTGCGTGGAAGCGCTCCTGCAGCCCATGCTGAAAAGGAGATAGATGAACGAGATTCTTGGAAAAATCGCCCGGCTCGTACAGGACCCCAGCCTGGAAGTGGACATGACGGGTTTCCTTTTCGCCCTTGTCGTATCCGCTTTCGTGGGCGTGGCCGTTTCCGCTTTGTACCAGGTTTTTTACGAGAACCGGGCCACGGGGTCCCAGATCCACAGAAGCTTCCTGTTGATCTCCCCATCCATCACCGCCCTGTTCATCGCCATCCAGTTCTCGCTCCCGTTGTCCCTGGGACTTTTGGGCGCCCTCTCCATCATCCGTTTCCGCACGCCCATCAAGGAGCCGGAGGAAGTGGGGTTCATCATGCTGCTCATCGCATGCTCCGTGGTTTGCGCCACCTTCCAGTTCATGCTGCTGCTGGTGTTGCTCCTGTTGGCCCTGGCCGTCCTGACGCTTCAACGGTACGTACCGGGCTGGTTCCACTCCAAGCGGACCGATGGAATCCTGCTGCTCACCCTGAACGGCGATGTGGCCCCTGAAAGCAAGGAGAAGCTGGTGGGGCATCTCAAGGAAAAACTGACCCGCGGCCGGCTCCAGGGCATCACCTACGCCGAAAACCTCACCACCATCCACTTTTCGTTCAACGGAATGGATGGAGCCAAACTGGATGGGTTGCACAAGGCGCTTCACGATATCGCGCCCATCCAGCGGTTGAACATCTACTTCAACAGCCAGGGCGCGCTGACTTGAGGCCTACGGTTTGAAGGCCATCTGGAAGCTCGCGCTCTCTTTGGGCGGCGTGGGCGTGGCCGCGGGCCTGTTCGGGCGGATGGAATCCGCGCGGGGCGTCCGCCGCGAGCTCTGGGGGCTTAACCAGCAGAACTTCCATGAATTCGAGCGCAAGCTCAAGGCGCGCAAGCTGCCCATGCTGGCTGAAAGCATCGCCGGCTATTCCACGGATTCGACGCCCCCGGAAGTGGGTGTCGGCCCTGAAGGTGGATTTTTTCCCGCCTCGGTTACGGTGGCCCTTTCCGCTCCCGGGCAGGGTGATATCCGCTATACCCTGGACGGCAGCATTCCCGATCGGTACAGCGCCGTCTATGCCGGGCCCATCGCCATCGAAAGCACTACGGTGGTGCGTGCGCGCATCCTCAAGCGCGGCCTGCTGCCCGGTCCGACCGTTTCCCGGACCTACTTCCTGGAAGCGAGACCCCGCACGCCGGTCGTGTCCCTGATCATGGACCCCATCACTCTCTGGAACAAGTATTCGGGAATCTACGAGAACCCCAAGGGGGCGGGGGAGGAATGGGAACGGCAGGTCGACTTCGAGGTCCTCAGGACCCCCGGAGCGGCCACCTGGAGATCCGCGGGCCGTATCCGGATACATGGAGGTTACTCCCGGAACCATCCCAAGAAATCCTTCCGCATCCGGTATCCCGCTTTGGAAATGGGCGCGGCGGACAGCGGCGTATTGGTCCCCCGGGGCGTCGGGGCCGAGCGGACGGTAGTCTTGAGGATGGGCGGCAGCAATAGCCGGTTCCGCCTTCGGGACGAGCTTTTCGCGGCCTTGTACCGGCGGTCGGGAGGCATATCCTCCGGATTCGAACCCGTCACGGTTTATCTCAACGGCGCCTACTGGGGCCTCTACGATGCGCGCGAATACGTGGACGAAGAGTTCCTGCAAGCCCGCTTCGGACCGGGCCGATACGAACTCCTGGCCTTCGACTCCAAGCACCGGAACCAGTGGGCCACCCCTGTTCTGGGGAAGAAAAAAGCATGGAAGGAAACGGTCCGCTTTTTCGAGAAGAGCGACTTCTCCCAGGCGGAGGCTTATGCGAAGGCCGGCGAAATCCTCGACCTCGCGAACACGATCGATTATTGGGCCCATAACATCTATGCCGCCAATATCGATTGGCCCTACAACAACATGACCGTTTTCCGGAAGGTGGACGGGGACGGCCGATGGCGCTGGATTTCCTGGGACGCGGACGCCACTTTCAACTATGGCGGCAACAAGCTGGGGCACGGCACCCTGGAATGGGCCATTCGCGACCGGATCCGCAACGATCTGAAGCACAATTACGAGAAGGGCCTTTACGAGGACGAAGGAACCTTCCTGGTGTCGACTCTCTTCATGCGCAAGCTGCTCGCCAATCCGGAATTCAAGAATGCCTTCGTGACCCGGTTCACGGACCTGCTCAACACGGAGATGCGGCCGGAACGGGTGGAGGGCCTTCTCGATAGCATCATCGCCCTTTCCAAACCGGACCTGGCGAAGGATTGGAAACGGTGGGGACTTTCGGACAGCGCCTACCAGGCCGACCAAAAGCTGATCCGCGATTTCATCCGCGGACGTCCGGCCGTGGTGCGGAGCCACCTTGAAAGGGTTTTCGGTTTGGGCGCGGGCATCGGCGTGGAGGTTGCGTACGACACGGCCGCGGGCTCGGTGAAAGTGAACGCGGCCGGCATCACGGGCTCACCCTGGCAGGGAACCTACTATCGGGGGATGCGCCTCCGGTTCTCGGCCGCGCCCAAGCGCGGTTTCGCCTTCAAGGGCTGGAAAGCGGGGCCGAAGGCATACCCGGATCCTGTCCTGGAAACCTCCGTGGACGCTCCGCTTGCTTTGCAAGCCCGGTTCGAACCCGTGCGCTCCTCCCCGACGGCGTCCGCCGCGCCCGGAACCGGTGCGATCGGCAGGCCGGATGCCGGCGCAATCGCCAAGCCGGATATCGGCGCACTCGATGTGGGATCCGATTGGATGCATGTGGGGGACAGTCAGACCGGGGGCCGCGCCCATGGCGCGGTCTTGAGCCCGGGCACGGCGTTCAAAACCATATTCACGTCCAGTTTCGGCCGAAGTCCCACCCTTTGGGCCAAGGGGATATCCGGTCAGCCCCTTTCGGCCACCTTGGCCATGTTCAACGGCCGCGCGGAGAAGACCTCGGCCACCTGGGTCCACTTCCAGGAAAGCGGGAATCAGAACGAGGCCGGACAGAGGACTCCCGCGGAATTCGGGGAAACCTTTCTCGCCATGGGTCGGGCGGTAAAGGCGGGCTCGCCCAAGGCCGTCATCTCCACGGAGACGGCCTATTCCTTCCGGAGGGAGGCGCTGCCCTACCGCGATTGGACCGGATACAATACGGTCTTGCGCGCCATGGTCGCCCGACTCCAATCCGAAGGGATCCGCATCGTCATCGCCGAGGTGGACCGTAACATCCAGGAGCTGGTCCGGCGAGTCGGGTTTTCGACCGCAATCCTGCCGGACGGCGGACATTATTCCGGAGTCGGAAACCTCCTGGTGGCGCTCTCTTACTTCGATGCCCTTGGCTATGATGTGGCCAAGCTGAACCTGGGCGGAATCATCGAGGTGCCTGCCGACCAAAAGAGCATCTGCCTGGAAATCATCGCGGGGCACTAGGGCCGGGTCATGCTACTGGGCGCCGCCGCCCGCTTCCGTTCCTGCGGTCTTTCCGCCTCCGCCCGCCTCGTCTTCCGGCTTCTTCCGCCATCCGATCACCCGGCCCGGGTTGCCCGCCACGATGCAATAGGCCGGCACCGATTTGGACAGCACCGATCCCGCCGAGATGATGGTGCCTTTGCCGATGTGGACGCCCGGCATGATGAATGCATTCGCGCCGATCCAGACATCGTCCCCGATGACGACCTCTTTGCTCTCATATCCCTGGGTCAGCCACGGGATATCCGGATTCTCGAACCTGTGGTTCACGGACCAGATCTTGGAGTCGGGCCCCATGCCCACGTAATCGCCCAGGGTCACCCCGCCGCCGGCCGTGATGAATACGCCTTGGCCGAAGTTGCAATGGCTGCCGATGCGGAGCTTCTCGGGATTGGCCACGCGCAGGTTCATCTGGATGATCTGGCCCGGGCCGCAGGCTCCCAGGAGGGAGGGCATGAGGCGGGCGCGAAGGGCGATGCCGGTGTTCCCGGGCAACTGGCTGAGCAGCCAGAACCACATCGTCGGCACGTCCTTGCGCACGGCCCAGTAGACGGATTTGAGGGTTTCCATGATATCCTAGGCCTTGCGCCGGCAAATCATCATCTCGAAGGAAGGGCCTTCCTTGATGAATGCGCCGAGAATCCTGTCGCTATAGTAACCCAGGCGCCCGGCCAAACCGGGGCTCCTGGTGATGAATGGGTCGATAAAGCGCGACCATATCCTATCCATGGACTTCTTGGTGTCCAGGGACTTGTAATCGTAAGTCTGCACCGTCAGGAAGAAGGTGGGCGTGCGGGAGATTATTTCAAAGCCCGCTTTGTCGAGGGCGACCTGGTAATCCTTGAGGGTGCGCAGTTTGATATAGCCGAAGTCGAGCTCCCTATGGTGCATGAAGAAATCGTGGATGGCCAGAAAGCCGCCGGGCCGGCAGGAGTCCGCCAGGTTGGACAGGGCCGTGGGGAAGTCCTTATCGTCCACCACATGGTAGAGCATGTCCACGGCGGTGACGAGATCATGACCCTTGCCCGTAAGGGCGGCAAGCCCGGGTTCCGTGAGGTCGCGCTTGTGGAACGAGTACTCGGGGAAGCGTTTGGCCAGTGCGTCCGTGGCGTTCTGGCTGATGTCGATGCCGGAGAGGCTGCCGACGCCCAGGGACTTCCACATTTCCACGTACACACCGGTGCCTGCGGCAATCTCGAGGATCGAAGCTCCCTTGGGGTCGAAGCCGGCCTTGTACAGGCCCTGCAACAGGCGTTCCTTCTTGCGGCGGTACAGCCACTGGTTGTACACCACGGGGAGGTCGATATGGCCGGACTTGGTGAGATCGATCTCCTGGTAGCGTTCGGCCCAATACTTTTCCGCATCGTATTTCTTGGCGGTTTCAGCCGACATCGGGAATCTCCTCCACAAGCTGGGGTTTGAGATGCTGGTAGCGCGTGGTCGAGCGCTTGGCCGCTATATCCTTGAACGCGCGCATCACCTGGGATTCGGTCATCCCCGCGGCGGCGGCCACTTCCCCGGCGGGTGCGCCGGCATTGTATCCGCACAGGCACAGGTCCATCTTTTCATAGGGCAAGACGAAGTAGAACTCTTCCTGGCTTTGCGCCATGCTGTAGGTGTCCGTGGTGGGAGGCCGGCGGCGGAGGGGCTCCGGCACGCCCAGGTACTCGGCCAGGTCGTACACCTGGGTCTTGTACAGGTGGGCGATGGGCTTGATGTCCGCCGCGCCGTCTCCCTGCTTCACGAAAAAGCCCTGATCGTATTCCAGCCGATTGGGGGTGCCCGCCACCGCGAAATTGAGGCTGTCGGCGTAGTAGTACTCCATCATCTTGCGGACGCGCTGTTTGAAGTTCGTGGCCGCGACCAGGGTGAGGTAGGCGTTCAGGGGCAGGCGCTCCTTTACTTCCTCGCCTTGGGGGCTGCGGGCCACCACGGAATAGAAGTTGAAGCCGGCGTGGTCGGGGCCGGGCAATACGATTTTGAATTTCCAGTCCGGGGTGAACGCGGGGATGACCGAGGCCACGGCTTCATTACGGCGCCGGTAGCAGCCAAGGGCCTCCAGCGCGGGACTGATGTCCTCGAGCACCGTGCGGATGCCCAGATGTCCGGCAATCATGCGGCTGAAATGCAGGGTCTCGGAATCGGAGTCGTTTTCCGGCATGAAGATTCCGAACACCCGCTCTTTGCCCAGGGCGCGGACGGCCAAGGCCGCGGTAACGCTGCTGTCGATGCCTCCGGAAATCCCCAGCACCAGGCCCTTGCGGCGCATCTCCTTGAGCTGCCTTCGCATGGCGTCCCCGATGCGATCCGCCTCTTTCGGGCGATCGAGGGCCAGGTTTTCCTTGCTGAATGCCATATCAGGACAATCCTTTTTTGCTGATTTTGCCCGTGTTCGTCTTCGGCAGCTCCGGGCGGAACTCAACGTGCCTGGGCACCATGAACTTCTCCAGGCGCTTCTGGCAATGCTTGATAACCTCGGCATCCGTAAGGATCTCCCCGTCCACAAGGGCAAGGAAGGCCTTGATGGCTTGGCCCAGGATGTCGTCCGGCACTCCGATGACGGCGGCCTCCCTCACCTGCGGAAGCTCGTAGAGGACGTTCTCGACTTCCCGCGGGCCCACGCGCTCGCCGGCGGTCTTGATGAGATCGTCCATGCGGGAGATGAAATAGAGGTGGCCGTCCTCGTCCTGCTTGAAGAGATCGCCGGTCTTGAGGATGCGCTCGTGGGCATAGCCGCCGCTCTTGAGGCACCGGGCCGTCTCTTCGGGTTTGTTCCAGTACCCGACCATGACATGCGATCCGCGCACCACCAGCTCTCCGGGAGTCCAAGGGGCGGTAACGCGGTTGCCGGATTCATCCTCTATCCATACCTCGGTGTTGGGAATGGCGATGCCGACCGAGGTCGGCTTCTTGTCGATGAGTTCCGGCGGCAGGTAGGCGACCCGCTTGCATTCGGTGAGGCCGTACATCGAATAGATCCTGGCCTTGGGCATTACCCGGCGCATGCGCTCTATATGGTGAACGGGCAGGGCCTGGGCGGTGTTGCTGAGATACCGGACCGAAGAGAAGTCGTGGCTGTCCAGGTCCTTGAGGTTGAGGAGGATGGCCAGGATGGTAGGCACGATGGGAAGTCCCGTCACCCGTTCCTTGGCGATGAGCTCCAGGTATCTGCCCGGGTAGAGGAACATCTTCTCAAGGACCACGGTGCCGCCGAACATGAACGCCATCAGCACCTGGTATAGGCCGTAGTCGAACGCCAGGGGCAGCACGGCGAGGATGATATCCTCCGGCTCGTTTCCGAGATAGGTCGTGATCGATGTCGCGGCGGTCACCATATTGAGATGGGTGAGGGTCACGCCCTTGGGATTGCCCGTGGACCCGGAGGTGTAGATGAGGCTGGCCAGGTCGAGATCGATGTTGGGGTTGGCGGGCTTGGTGCGCGGCTGGTCCGCGGTGATGGCGGCCAAGTCGTGCACGCCCTTGCCCGCCGCCGTGAGGGCCGGAAACAAGGCGGCCGCATTCTCGCCCGCCTCAGCGTCGACGAGGACCACGTGGCGGAGTCCCGGGGAGGCCGCCACCTCGGTCTCCACGGCCTTGAGATTGCGGCGGCCGGTCACCAGGATCCGCGCCTCGCAATCGTCCAGGATGTATGCCAGCTTGTCCCCTTTGACGCCGGGGTTGACCACCAGGAAGATTCCGGCCGCCTTCATGGCCGCGAACAGGGCCTGCACGGTTTCGACCGAGTTGTCGAAGTAGATGCAGACCCGCTCCTGGCGCTTCAGGCCCAGGGCGAGGAAGGCGCGGGCCAGAGCGTTGGCTCCCCCGTCCACCTCGGAATAGGTGGCGCGCCGATCGCCGCAGACAAGGGCCGTCTTACCCGGATGCCGCGCGGCGCTTTGCTCCAGGAAGCCGTCAAGCAGCATTGCTTTTTCCCGCGACATATCGCGTCAGATTGTCGATGGAATCGAGGTTCTCGGGAATCAACTCCTTGTCATCGATCTTGATGTGGAATTCCTCTTCGAGAAAGGTCACGATTTCCAGGACGCCGGTGGAGTCGATGGTTCCCGTCTCCAGGAAGGATTCGCCGTCCTTCAGCATCGAGGACGCGTCCCCCATCAGGAAATTCTCGATCACGAACCGCTTTACCTTGCCCTTGATTTCCTGCGTATTCCGATTGTCCATGTTCATGTCCGGGGACCGGTCTCCTTGATCTGCGATTGCGCGACGGGCGCTTGCGCCCCGTCCACGATGAAAAGTCGATGCAACAATTGTAGCGAAGTTACGGTGGCCACGGCCATCTCGTCCCGCTCGCCGAGCGGGACGCCATTCCCCCGGCCCTTGGCCATCAGGCGGCCGAAAGCGTCCGCGTTGACGTAACCGGCGCTTTTCAGGGCCTCGGGCGTGATGCAGCCGGCCGCCAGGCTGGTCCCGTCCCGGAAGCAGGCGGCGATGGGCGCCCGATAGGGCTGCTTGGGGCGGTTCACGATGGAAGACGGCACCAGATCCTCGAAGGAGCGCTTGAGGAGGTATTTCTCCTCCAGTCCGTGGATCTTGTATTTGGGCGGCACGGTGGCGGCGAACTCGATGAGGCGGTGGTCCAGGAACGGATACCGCCCTTCGATGGAGTTGCCCATCATCATGCGATCGCCTTGGGAGTTCAGGAGGTAGCCGCTCATGAACAGCACCATTTCCAGATACTGGGCGCGGCAGAGCGGATGCCACTTGTCCCTGCCGGAGTCCAGGTAGGGATCCAGATCCTCGATCAAGGCTTCTTCCGAGGGCATCTGGGCGCGGAAGTCGGGATGGAGGATCCGGCGCATCTGCGAAGTATTGTTCCAACGGATGAGATGGGAATAATACGGATTTTCCACGTCTTCCATGCCCTTCCTGAAAAAGAGCTGCCAGAAGGTGGAGGCATTCGAATCCCGCGCGATGTAACCATAAAGTTTTCCGAGCGCCAAGGGGCGGAACTTCGATTCCGGCTGGCGGGCCCAGAAGCGGCGGGCCTTGTCCTCGCGGAAGATGTTGTAACCTCCGAAGATCTCGTCCGCGCCTTCGCCCGTAAGCACCACCTTGATGCCGTTTCCGCGCACCAGGCGCGAGAGCGCCAGCAACGGGGCGGGGGCGGTGCGCATGATGGGGCGCTCGGCGTACCACACCACGTCCGCGAAGTCGCGGCCGATGTCGTCATCGTCCACTTCTATGGAGCGGTGGTCGGTTTTGAGGTGCTCCACCATCCGCATTTGGTATTCGCGCTCGTCGAAGCGCTTGTCCTTGAATGCGACGGAAAAGGTGATGAGGTCGTTGCTATGGTGCTTTTTGACCAGGGCGCAGGTGATGGAGGAATCGAGGCCGCCGCTCAGGTAGGCGGCCACGGGTACGTCCGACCGCAGCTGGAGGGTGGTGGCGTCGTAAAGGATATCGCGCAGGCGTTCCCGGTAATGCGCGAGCGGCCTGTCCTCATACTCCTTGCGTCCCGGAAAGCTGTGGCGCCAATACTGCCGGACCTTGAAGGAACCGTTCTCGGCTACGATGGTGCGGCCAGGGCCCAGTTCTTCGATGCCTTTGAACACGGTGCGCGGAGGGATATTGACCCAGAAGCTGGTGATCTGGGCGACGCCCACGGGGTCGATCTCCCGCGGCACCCCGGGGTAGGTCAGGAGGGCTTTCATCTCCGAGGCGAAGATCAGGCCGCCGTCCGGGCGGCGGGAATAGAACAGGGGGCGGATGCCCACTCGGTCCCGGGTCAGCACCAGGCGCCGGCGCGGGATGTCCCAGAGCGCGATGGCGAACTGTCCGTTCAGGTGGTCGACGAAAGAGGTCCCGTATTCCTCGTACAGATGGACGATGACTTCCGTGTCCGAATGGGTGGCGAAGCGATGACCCTTCTTGACGAGGCCCTCGCGCAGCTCGATATAATTGAAGATTTCGCCGTTGAAGCTCGTCCACACCGTGGCGTCTTCATTGTGCATGGGTTGCCGGCCGCCGGAGAGATCGATGATCGAAAGGCGGCGGTGTCCAAGGCCCATTCCGTCCTTTTCGAAATAGCCTTCCGCATCGGGGCCGCGATGGGTGAGCGCGCGCGTCATCCGTCGCAAGGCGATTCCGTCCACCGGCGCGCCTTCAGGCGCCAGAATGCCGGCTATGCCGCACATGAATCCTCCCATACCCATGGTATTTCGGGACCATTGCAATTTGACCGGAATTTCAGCACATGGAGCCAGTCCAGTTTGAATGCGGTGCCCACTTCGGCGCGGGGCGATCCCGTCAAAGTCGGAAACAAGGGAAGTCGATAAAATTTAACAGTTGCGGGTGTCCATGGCAATTGGGAACACTTTTCCCCAACGCCGGACCCCGCTCCAGGAAACGCGGACCCATTCCCCCCCGATTACACCCCCCTTGACCCCGGATAAGACCCTGAAATCCCCGATTTCGGGCGGCCTGACAAAGTATTCCGCCCCTTACTAATTTTAGACATGGCCAAAATACTAGACGATCTCTCCCGCACTTTCTCCGAATACCTGCTCATTCCCCGTCTGACCCGGAAAGAGCATTTGCCCAAAAACGTATCCCTGGTCACTCCCGTCGCCAGCCACAAGGTCGGCGAAGCGAGCCGGCTCAGCCTGAACATCCCGGTCGTTTCCGCCAGCATGCAGGCGGTAGCGGGCACGGAAATGGGCATCGCCTTGGCGCGCCAAGGCGGCGTGGCCTTCGTCTTCTGCTCCCAGTCCATCGAATCCCAGGCCGCCATGATCGCCAAGATCAAGTCCCACAAGGCCGGATTCGTCCGCAGCGATTCCAACGTCAAACCCAGCGCCACCTTGCAGGACCTCCTGGACATCATGAAAAAAACCGGCCATTCCACGGTGGCGGTCACGGAGGACGGAAGCAATACCGGCAGGTTCATGGGCATCATCACGGACAAGGATTTCTGGGAATTCGAAGACGATTTGAATTCCAAGGTCCAAGGCTACATGACCCCTAAGGACAAGGTCATCCACGGCCTGGTCGGCATCACGCTCAAAGAGGCCAACCATCTCCTTTACAAGCATAAGAAGGAAGCGCTTCCCGTGCTCGAAGCGGACGGCCGCCTGAATTCCCTGGTCTTCAAGAAGGACTATGTCGATCATATCAACAACCCCCTGGAGCTGTTGGATTCCCGCAAGCGACTGGTCGCGGCCGCGGGTATCAATACCCACGACTACAAGGAGCGCGTGCCCGCCCTGGTGGAAGCCGGCGTGGACGTTCTTTCCTTCGATTCCTCGGATGGATTCTCGGAGTTCCAGAAGGAGGCTTCGCTCTGGGTCAAGGAACGCTTCGGGGACAAGGTGATCGTGGGCGGCGGCAACGTCGTTTCCGCGGAAGGCTTCCGCTACCTGGTGGAGGAGGCCAAGCTCGATTTCGTCAAGGTCGGCATCGGCGGCGGATCCATCTGCATCACCCGCGAACAGAAGGGCATAGGCCGCGGCCAGGCCTCGGCGCTCATGGAAGTGGTGGAGGAACGCAACCGCTACGCCAGGGAAAAGGGCGTTTACGTCCCCATCTGCTCGGACGGCGGCCTGGCAAACGATACCCAGATCATCATCGCCATGGCCATGGGCGCGGATTTCGTCATGATGGGCCGTTACTTCGCCATGACAGACGAAAGCCCCACCCCCAGGGTCTCCATCAAGGGGCGCATCTACAAGCCCTATTGGGGGGAAGGTTCCAACCGCGCCCGCAACTGGCAGCGCTACGTGGACGACCAGGCTTCATCCCGGCTCCATTTCGAGGAAGGCGTGGATGGCTACGTGCCTGTGGTGGGATCGGTGAACGAGGTGCTGGGTTTGACCCTGGAGAAGATGCGCGCGAGCATGTGCAATCTCGGATCGATAACTCTCGCGGAATTCACCCAGAACGCGGTGCTGACCCTGGTATCGGAGCAGTCCATCGAAGAAGGCGGAACCTCCAACATCATCCAGGTCGAATCCAAATTCGACGACGACAAATAACCCCGGAAAAGGATTTTTCCGGGGCTGCCTTGGTTAGAATTTCGCCAGGAATTCTTCCACGTCTTTGGTGGTGTTGAGGATAATCTTGAGATCCAAGGAATCATCCCTGCCGATCCGGACGGTACGCAGGGGCCGCCCGCCGAACATGGGAATGAAATCCGGATCCAGCGCTTTTTCCAGTTTGACGGCTCGGTTGTCTTGGAATTGGGGTTGCATATGGATTCCTTTCAACCCTGGTTAATGAGCAATACAGGTGCCATTTCCTTACAGCCTGCCAACATGCCAATCCCGCGCATTTGAGCCAAGTAGCCTTCAGGTACCTGTGTCAATCTTGACACTTCCGGTCAACCTCGTTGCCAAACAAAACACTCGGTTGAAAGGAAAGTCGACAGGTCGGATTTTGGGAAAAAAGGAAAAGGCCTCGCAAAGCGAGGCCCCTTAAGAGGTGGAGATCGTCGGAGGTCTACTTCAGGAAAACGTTGTCCAGCCAGGAGTCATTGACATTGGCCGCCCCGAAATCGAAAACGATCCGGCCGCCGGCATCGGTGGCGGACTGGGTCCAGGTGATGGTGAAATGCTGGTAGGTGTTGGCCGCAGCGGTCACCGAGTATACCTGATCGAAGTATTTGGTCCAAGGAGAACCATTGTGTTCGACCACCACTTCGAAGGATTTCGGGGTGGCTTCGGACTTGATATCGAAATCCAGGGTGTACACCTTCGCCTGGGTCAGCGGGGTGGGTTGGTAAATCTGGATGTCCCAGGGATTCGCGCCCGCGTTGGTGATGGTCATCCTCGCGCTGCCTGCCTCGTTGGCGATGGTACCGGTGGCGGGCGCGGTGAAAATGGTCTGCCAGCTTACGATTCCGTTGGAGAAATCGCCGTTCGCCAGGAGGTTGGCGCTGCCTCCGGCGGCCACGTCCAGGTAGTTGATGTTCATGTTCCCATTGGGCATTGTGAAACGCACCGTATGGGCGCCTGCGGATAAGCTCACGCCGGATACCACCACATCCTTCCAGCTCTGCCACCCGGAGGCATCGGAAAAGCTGAAGGGAATCGCCGTCCCGCCGTCCACGGTCAGGGACAGGCTCTTGGTTCCGGCGGCGCCGGAGGCCAGGCGGGCGGTCAGGGTGTAGGTGCCGGCGGAGGCCACGTTCACGTCGTATGCCAGCCACTCTCCCGCGTCGACCCAACCCACGTTGAAACCCCCGCCCACGTCCGTAGTGGCTTCGATGTCCACGTTGTCGGTGCGGTATTGGTTTCCGGTATTGCCCAGGGTCAGGTCATGGTAGCCCACGGTTTCGCCGCCGTTCTTGTAAGCCTCGGCCTGGATGCGGCCGGGCAGATTGATGGCAGGGGTGCCAGAAGCGGCCGCGACGTTCATGTAATTGAGGTTGAAGTTGCCCGTGGTCATGGTGAGGCGCAGAACATGGGAACCGGCCGTCAGGTTCACGCCCGAGACGGCCACGTCCTTCCAGCTCTGCCAGCCGGAAGCATCGGTGAAGCTGAAGTTCGTGACGGGTCCGTTGTCCACCGTCATCGCCACGGTCTTGGTGCCGGCCGCGGCGGAGGCCATCCTGGCCGTGAAAATGTATGCGCCGGCGGAGGCCACGTTGACGTCATAGGCCAGCCATTCGCCCGCCTGGATCCAGCCCACATTGTATCCGCCCCCCGCGTCCGTGGTGGCTTCGATGTCCACGTTGTCGGTACGGTATTGGGTTCCGGTATTGCCGGCGTCCAGGTCATGGTAGCCTACGTTTTCGCCGCCATTCTTGTAAGCCTCGGCCTGGATGCGTCCCGGGAGGGAAATCGGACCCCCTACCGTTCCATAGGTCGCCGTAATGGTGGTTGTGCCTGCCGGCGTGGAGATGTCGTGTTGGGCGGCAAGGCCGTCCGACCAGGAGACGAATTGGTAGTTCGCCCCGTTCACGGTTTGCGGCGAAAGGGCTTCCAGGGTGCGTTTGATGCCGACCACGCCGGTGAAGGGGAAGGGCGTGGTCTTGGGCTGTCCATCGAGCAGGAACTGGAGCCCGGAAGGGGACGAGGCGATGGTCACGCTCGCGGTGACGGGCAGAACGTCCCGGGTGGTGGTGGCGGTGAGTCCCTTGGAATCCTTCACGGTCAGGAAAATGCGGTAGGAAACATTGGGGGAAGTCTCGCCGACGGTCGGAATGGTGATGGGCCCGCCGAAGCCGACGGCATCGGGCATGAAAGGATGGCTGTGGGCGTCATGGATCAGGTCGACCCGCCAAGTGCCGGCGGCACTGCCCAGGGCGCCATCCTCAGGATCCGATCCGGATCCGGCGAAGGTGATCGTCTGCCCGCCCGTGTAGGTCGTGCCGGTGACGGGAGTGGTGATGACCGGAACGGGAGGCTGATTGGTGATTACCGTCAGGGTGGCGACGGAACTCGGCACCGTTCCAAGGGCATTGGATACGAAGACCTGGAAGGTCGTGTTGTTGTCCGCCAGAACGGTGGTGGGGATGGTGTAGCTGGTTCCGACGGCGTTCGGGATGTTCACGCCGTTCTTTTGCCACCTGTAAACGAGGTTGCTGCCATTGGCTTCCACGGAGAAGGTCACGGACTGGCCCACGGAAACGGTCTGGGAGGCGGGCTGCCGGGCGATGGACGGAGCGTCCGTCCCCGTATAGTCGATCTTTCCGATCGTGCCGGAAAGCGTCAGATAATAGAGGGCGCCGTCCAGGGGATTGACCTTGAGGTCCATGAGGTTGCCGCCCAGGCTGGTGGCAAAAGTGGTCGGAGAGGTCGGCGAGGCCAGGTCGATGCTGCGGATGTACTGGCTGCAATGATCGCCGTAGAAATAATCGCCCAGATAGCTGGAGGGGTATTTCTGCTGGCCGGGATTGGGATTGTAGAAAGCCGCGCCGACGATGGCGCAATCGGCCGCGTTGACGCCGGATCCGTTGACGTACCCGCCGATGGGTCCGTTGATTCCGGCCGCGGTGGTGGGGCCTTCCGTAATCGACCAGCCGAAATTGCGTCCGCCGGCCGAGGCGTCGTTGATTTCCTCATAGCCGTCCTCGCCCACGTCATTGATGAAGATGCGGCCGCTGCCGGGCTGCACGGCGAAGGTAAAGGGGTTGCGGAGGCCGTATCCCCAAATGGCTTTGTTTTTTCCCGTCAAGGTGCCGAAGAAGGGATTGTCCGAAGGGATTGTCGGGGTGCCTGCCGAAGGGCCGGGGACTTTGCTGAAGCGGAGGATCTTGCCGAGCAGGGTGTTCAGATCCTGGCCGTTGGACTGCAGGCGGTTGTCGCCCGTGGTCACGTAGAGGTAGCCATCGATTCCGAAGTGCAAGGCGCCGCCGTTATGGTACGCGCTGGTGATCAGAGGGGAGAGATCGAAAAGGTCGACCTCGCTGGCGGGATCGGCTTTGTTCGCATCCGCCGCCGAGACGGTGAACCGGCTGATCCGGTTGGCGTTGGCGCCCGGGACGGAATAGTGGATGTAAACGTATTTCTGGTTGGCCCAGTTGGGATCGAAGGCGATGCCCAGCAGGCCGCGCTCGGTGTTCTGGTCGACGTTGAGGGTGAGGAAGGTGAGCGTGGTCGAGACGCTCTGGACGATTTTCACCGCACCGCTCTTTTCCAGGACGAAGAGCCTGCCGTCGGGCGCGAATTCCATGGCCATAGGGGTGTTCAATCCCTGGGCCACCAGGTTGTCGGCGAACTTCGGGGGCGGGACTGAGAGTGCCGTGGCCAGGGTATTCCGTCCATCCCCGTTATCGCTTGCAAGCCCTTCCTGGGATTGGCAGCCGGCCAGCAGCAGCGCCAGCAGGATTGGAAAAACCATCAATGAGTATGGTTTCGCGTGGAAATGGAAATGGGATATACGTGTGCGACTTGCAGTTGACATGTTCTTGCTTTCCTGATTGAATGGAGCGGCGAGCCCCCACAGCCGCCACTCCGTTGCCCTAGAGTCCGAAAATCTAATAATCACCGGTTCGAGGCGGAACAAAAAGTATCGGCAACGTTATTTCAATCGCCCACACAAGCGCAAGCTTCCCCGGTAATTGCGGGAACTTCGCTCGATTGGGAAGTCGGATCGGTCAGGCGGGGGAGGGCGTCGGAGCAGGAACCGTTGCGGGAGCGTGGGACGTCGCCGCCGCATGCGCGTCCTCAAGACCATGCTCCTTGAGTTTCCGCCACAGGGTGGAACGGGAGATCCCCAGCCGGCGCGCGGCTTCGGTGTGGTTCTTGTGGCAGACTTCCAGGGCCTTGCGGATATAATTCTTCTCCAACTCGGCCAGAGTCATCAGGGAGTTGGGATTGCCGTCCGCCACGGCTTCTTCGCCTTTTGGGAGGGCGAACATGACGGGTCCCCCGTGCGCTTTCACCAGATAATCGGGCAGATCCTCAAGCACGATGTTTTCGCCCTCGCAGAGGGCCACGGCATGCTCGATGATGTTTTCCAATTGGCGGATATTGCCCGGGTAGTCGTAATTCATGAGCACGGCCTCGGCGCTCTTGGCCATGCCGTTGATCTGCTTTTTGTTCTGCGCCGAATATTTTTTCACGAAGGTCCGGATCAGGCTCGGGATGGAGCTGCGGCGATCGCGCAGGGGCGGCAGGGTCAGATGGAAGATGCTGAGCCGGTAGTACAGATCCTCCCGGAAGGATCCGTTCGCGATGGCCTTGTGCAGATCCTTGTTGGAGGCGGCGATGACGCGTACGTCCACGTATTTGTTTTCATTGTCGCCCACCCGCCGGATTTCCTTGTCCTGCAGGAAGCGCAATAGTTTCACCTGAGTCTGGAGGGAGAGTTCCCCGATTTCATCCAGGAACAGGGTGCCTTTATCGGCCATTTCGAACAGGCCCTTGCGGTCCGCGATGGAACCCGTGTAGGAGCCTTTGCGCGATCCGAACAATTCCGATTCCACCAGGGTCTCCGGAATGGCGCCGCAGTTGACGGCCACGAAGCTTTCGTCGGAGCGGCTGCTGAGCCGGTGGACGATATTGGCCATGAACTCCTTGCCGGTGCCGCTTTCCCCGGAAATGAGGATGGTGCTGTTGGTGGGAGCCACCTTGGTCACCGTCTTCAGGATTTTCTTCATGGTGGGGGAAGAGCCCAGCAGGTCTTCCAGGTACCGCTCTTCCAGGGCCCGCACGTTCTTGCGCGTCAGGGAATGGTTCAGGGCCTTGGCCGCCAGGCTTTCCAGCAACTTCACGTTCACGGGCTTGATCAGAAAGGAGTGCGCGCCGCGCTGCACGGCCGCTTCCGCTTTCTGGGTATCGCGGACATTGGTGAGGATGAAGACTTCGATGCCGGGGTTGCGTTCCTTGGCCAGGTCCAGGATGTCCAGGTTTTCGATGGTCAGGAAATCCGTGGACAGGAACATGGCGCTGATGCCGCCCTGGGTCAGCAGTTTTATGGCGTTCTGGCCGCCGCTGCTTTCCATGATCTCGGTATTCGGGATCGACCAGTTGTTGAAAACCTCTTTTTTGAGTTCCGGGTCGTTGTCGAGTATGAAAATCTTCATATCGGTTTCTTTCGGGGTCCCGGACGAACCCCACGTTTCGCTACGTGAAAAAGGTCTTCGCCTTCTGGAAGAAGGACTTGGGATGATCCTTCTCCTGCACTTTCTCCAATTCCTTCAGGACTTCGATTTCCCGGGCCGACAGGTTTTCCGGCGTGTGCACGTGGATCTTCACGTACTGGCTGCCGCGCTGATGGCCGTTGATGTCCGGGAGACCCTTGGTCCGCAGGCGCATGAGCTTTTCGCTCTGGGTCCCGGCGGGGATCTTCAGGTCCACTTCGCCATCGATGGTCCGGACGCGGATGTCGCCGCCCAAGGCCACGGTGGTATAGGGAACCTCCACCTGACTGTACAGATCGATTCCCCGGCGTTCGAAAAAGTCGTCTTCCGCTTCCTTGATGGCCACGATCAGATCGCCGCTGGGGCCGCCCTGGGGTCCCGCATGGCCCTCGCCGCGCAAGGTCAGGTAATTGCTTTCCTCCACTCCCGGAGGGACGTCGATGGAAAGGGTCACCTCTTCCTGGACGCGGCCGCCGCCATGGCAGGAGGCGCATTTGTTTTTGATCAGGGAACCGATGCCCTGGCACTCGGGGCAGGTGGTCACGTTCACGATCTGTCCGAAGAAGGAACTCTGCACCTGCCGCACCTGGCCCTGGCCCGCGCACACGTTGCAGGTCTGTTTGCCCGTTCCGCCCTGTCCCGCGCAGGTACCGCATTTGTTGTAGCGCTTGAGCTTGACCTTCTTGGTCACGCCGGCGGAAACATCCGGCAGGGTCACGGTGAGGGATATCTGCACGTCCTGGCCGCGAGGGGGTCCTGAACGTCCGCGTCCGCCCCGGCCGCCGCCCTGTCTTCCGAAGAAATCCCCGCCGAAGATGTCCCCGAAGGCGCTGAAAATGTCCTCGAAGTTGCTGAAGCCTTCGGCTCCGCCCATGCCGCCCTGCACGCCCGCATGGCCGAATCGATCGTATTGCGCCCGCTTCTTTTCGTCGCAAAGAACGCTGTAGGCCTCCGCGGCCTCCTTGAACTTCTCTTCCGCTTCCTTATCGCCCGGATTCTTGTCCGGGTGGAATTTTACGGCGAGCTTCTTGTACGACGCCTTGATGGCGGCGAGGTCGGATTCCTTGGTGATTCCCAATACCTCGTAATAATCCCGCTTTGTCGCCATTTCCATTCCTTCAATGCTTTGCCTGTAACGTTACAACAGCAGGATCGCGGAAACAACCGTTCCCGCGATCCTTTTAAAATAGCAAGAGAGCCGCCAGGCTCTCCAGGGGCATACTCGCCCCTCTCAGGAAACAAGTCCCGCCGGGGCTATGCGCCCCCGGGACTTTCCCTTTCCTTGATTTCCCCGACGATTACTCGACCACTTCGAAGTCCGCGTCCACGGCATTGTCATCCTTGCCTTTGGCTCCCTTGCCATCGCCTTGGGCGCCGGCACCGGCTCCGCCGTTCGCGCCTGGAGCGCCTTGCGCTCCGGTGGCCTGGGCGTTTTCGGCCGCCGCCTTGTACATGGCTTCCGACAGCTTGTGGGAGGCTTCCTCCACCTTCTTGATGGCGGCTTGCACTTCCTCGAGGTTGTCCGAGCCTTCGATTTTCTTCAGCTCGGCCACGGCGGCTTCCACGGCCGCCTTGTCTTCCGCCGAAATCTTGTCGCCGTGCTCCTTGATGAGCTTCTCGGTGCTGTAGATCATGTGCTCGGCCTGGTTCTTGACTTCGGCCTTTTCCTTTTCCTTCTTGTCGATCTCGGCGTTGGCTTCGGCTTCCCTGACCATGCGCTGGATTTCATCCTCGGACAGGCCGGAAGAGGCTTCGATCTTGATCTTCTGCTCCTTGCCGGTGGCCTTGTCCTTGGCGCCCACGTGCACGATGCCGTTGGCGTCGATGTCGAAGGTCACTTCCACCTGGGGCATGCCGCGGGGCGCCGGCGGGATGCCGGTCAGTTCGAAGCGTCCCAGGGTGCGGTTGTGCCGCGCCATTTCGCGCTCGCCCTGGAGCACGTGGATGGACACCGCCGGCTGATTGTCTTCGGCCGTGGAGAACACCTGGCTCTTGCGCGAGGGAATGGTGGTGTTGCGGTCGATGAGCTTGGTCATGACGCCGCCCAGGGTCTCGATGCCCAGGGACAGGGGAGTCACGTCCAGCAGCAGCACGTCCTTGACGGCGCTGTCGCCCGCCAGCACGCCCGCCTGCACGGCGGCGCCGACGGCCACCACCTCATCCGGATTCACGCCCTTGTGGGGCTCTTTGCCGAAAAATTCCTTCACCTTGTCCTGGATGGCCGGGATGCGGGTGGAGCCGCCCACGAGGATGACCTCGTCGATGTCTTCCTTCTTCTTGCCGGCGTCCTTGAGGGCCTGCATGCAAGGTTCGATGCTCTTGTCCACCAGGGCCTGGGTCAGCTGGTTGAACTTGGCCCGTGTGAGGGTCAGGTCCAGGTGCTTGGGTCCGGAGGCGTCCGCCGTGATGAACGGCAGGTTGATGCTGGTGCTGGTGCTGCCGGAAAGGTCGATCTGGGCCTTTTCCGCCGCTTCCTTCAGGCGTTGCAGCGCCATCTTGTCGTTGCGCAGGTCGATGGCGTTGTCCTTCTTGAACTCGGCCGCGATCCAGTCGATGATGACCTGGTCGAAATCGTCGCCGCCCAAGTGGGTATCGCCGTTCGTCGACTTCACTTCGAAGACGCCGTCGCCGATTTCCAGGATGGAGATGTCGAAGGTGCCGCCGCCCAAATCGTATACGGCGATGGTCTCGTTCTTCTTTTTATACAACCCGTAGGCCAGGGCCGCGGCGGTGGGTTCGTTCACGATGCGCAATACTTCCAGGCCGGCGATCTTGCCCGCATCCTTGGTGGCCTGGCGTTGGGCGTCGTTGAAATACGCGGGAACCGTGACCACGGCCTGCGTGACGCTTTCGCCCAGGTAGTCTTCGGCGATTTTCTTCATCGCCTGCAGGATCATGGCCGAGATTTCCGGGGGGGTGTATTTCTTGCCGTCGATTTCCACGGCAACGGGTTCGGACGCTCCGCCGACCACCTTGTAGGTGACGCGCTTGCGTTCCGCGTCGACTTCATTGCCCACGTGGCCCATGAAGCGCTTGATGGAGTATACGGTGCGTTCCGCGTTGGTGATTGCCTGGCGCTTGGCCACATGGCCCACCAGCCGCTCCCCCGTCTTGGTGAAGGCCACGATGGAAGGCGTGGTGCGATGGCCTTCCGCATTGGGGATCACGGTGGGCTTGCCGCCCTCCATGACCGCTACGCAGGAGTTGGTGGTGCCTAAGTCTATGCCGATGATCTTACCCATGATATTGCCCTTTCAAAAACTTTATTACCGGTCCCGGCCTTGACTTAAGGCTTTCCCGTCGAAACGATGACTTTTGCGTGCTTGAGAATCTTGTTCTTGGCCTTGTAGCCCTTTTGCAGCACCTGGGAGATATGGTTCTCGGGAACCGTATCGCTCGGCTGTTGCATCAAAGCGTCGTGGACGTTCGGATCGAACTCCTCGCCCAGGGGATCGACTTCCGTCAATCCTTCATCCCCCAGGATTTCCTTGAACTTGTTGTAGATGAGGCGCATGCCTTTTTCCACGTCCTCGAGCTTTTCCGATTTGTGCTTGGGATCGAAAGCCAGATTGAAGTCGTCCAGGACGTCGGTCAGCTTGCCCAGGAGCTTCGCATTGGCCGACGAGATCAAGTCGAAATTCTCTTTGACCGTGCGCCGGCGGAAATTCTCGAACTCGGCCAGCAGGCGGAGATGTTTGTCCTTCGCCTCCTGGAGTTCGTCCGTCAGCTTATCGTATTCCCTGCCCGCATCCTTTTCCGAGGCTTCGGCGTTGGCGCCGTTCTCGTCGGTGCCGGTGGACTGATTCTGGGTATTTTGATTTTCCACGTCTTGTTCCTTGGATGCCATAAAGTCCTGTGTCTGTGACATAATGCCGCCCGCTCAGCTTTCCGATTCGGATTGGTTGTTCCCCTGTTTTCCGGTCTCGGCCCTGTCTTTTCGATTCAAGGCCTTTGCCGTGTGATCCACTATGGAGATGAGCCTGGAGTAGGGCATTCGCTTGGGGCCGATCACGCCGATAATCCCATGGGCGCCGCCCAGGCTGAACGCCGAGGTGACGATGGAGACGGACCGAAGCTTGTGTCCCTCCTGATGTTCTTCCCCGATGGTGACATGGACTCCCTCTTTCTCATTTCTTTGGCGCAAGAAGTGTACCAGCGCCATCTTGGAGTCCAATAAGTCTAAAATAGATTCCAGGTCCTCCAATTTCTCAAAATCAGCCCGGGAGAAGATGTTCTTGGTGCCGGAAATCTGGACTTCATCATGCTTCTGGGATTTGAAAAGTTTCGAAATGGAACGATCGAAGAAGCTAAATGCCTTTTTTTCCTCTTCTGAGGCGGAACTTTCTTTCGGATTTCTCAAAAGAGTGTTCAAAAATGAAACAGGCTTGCCTTGCATCCGTTCATTAATCCGCCGGGCTATGGATTCCAGCCTGTAAATGGAGGTGTCGATCCCGGAATCCACCATGGTGGTCCGGAACACGGTCTCGGATACGGAGAGCACGATCATGACCCGATTCTGATCCAGGGGCACCAGGGAGATGTTTTTGAACAGGGATTCTTCCACGGAAGGCGAGACCGCGACCCCCAATTGCCGGGTCAGGTTCCCGAGAATTCGCGCGGTATGCGTCATCAGTTCCTGTTCGTCCTGGGCCTCGTTGATTTCCGACTCGATGGAACGGCGATCCTCGGCGGTCAGCGGATCCACCGGCATCAATTCATTGATGTAGGTGCGGTACCCGCGATCGGTGGGGGTGCGTCCGGCGGAAGTATGGGGCTGCTCCACGAAACCCATGTCCTCGAGTTCGGCCATGGTGTTGCGGATGGTGGCGCTGCTGGCCTGGAGCAGGGGATTCACGCTCAAAACCTTGGAAGAAACGGGCTCCGCCTTGACGATATAATGATCGACGATGGCGGTAAGAACCTGCTTTTGCCTGGGATTCAAGGGGCTGTTCACTGTCCGGTACCCTCGGGAGAATGCGCGTTTGCGATGAAAAAAAACGTCTTCTTTAACCAAAAAATCCCCTGACGCGGTTGGCGCGCCAGGGGACGGATTCGAATGGCCTGAGGTTCCCCGCACCCGGAGGCGCGGGGAAGGATGAACTACATCATCCCGTCCATGCCGCCCATTCCACCCATGCCGCCGCCCATGCCGCCGCCGGAAGACTTCTCTTCCTTCTTCTCGGCAATCAGGCAATCGGTCGTGAGCAGAAGCCCGGCGATCGAGGCCGCGTTGCGGAGCGCGGTGGTGGTGACCTTGGCGGGGTCGATGACGCCGTCGGCGATGAGATTCTTGTACTCGCCGGTGCGGGCGTTGTAGCCGAAGTCATCTTTGCCTTCCTTCACCTTGTTCGCCACCACGGACGGCTCTTCGCCGGCGTTGAGGGCGATCTGGCGCAGGGGCTCTTCGCAGGCGCGCTTCACGATGGCCGCGCCGATGGCCTGGTCACCGACCAGCTTGAGGGTGGCCAGGATCTTGGAAGCGCGGATGAGGGCGACGCCGCCGCCGGCCACTACGCCGGATTCGACTGCGGCGCGGGTGGCATGCAAGGCATCGTCAACGCGATCCTTCTTCTCTTTCATGGCGGTCTCGGTGGGCGCGCCCACTTCGATCACGGCCACGCCGCCGGCCAACTTCGCGAGGCGCTCCTGGAGCTTCTCCTTGTCGTAGTCGGAGGTGGTCTCTTCGATCTGGCGACGGATCTGGGCCACGCGGGCTTTGATATCCGCGGCTTTGCCGGCGCCGTCGACGATGGTGGTGTTGTCCTTGTCGATCTTGATGGACTTGGCGTTGCCGAGGTCATCGAAGGTCGTGTTTTCCAGCTTGAGGCCGGTCTCTTCCGAAATCACGCGCCCGCCGGTGAGGATGGCGATGTCTTCCAGCATGGCCTTGCGGCGGTCGCCGAAGCCGGGAGCCTTGACGGCCGCGACCTTCAGGGTGCCGCGCAGCTTGTTCACCACCAGGGTGGCCAACGCTTCGCCATCGACGTCTTCGGCGATGATGAGCAGGGGCTTGCCGCTCTGGGCGACCTTCTCGAGGATGGGGAGGAGGTCCTTCATGGAGCTGATCTTCTTGTCGTAGATCAGGATGGCTGCGTTCTCGAGGACCGCTTCCATGGAGTCCGGGTTGGTTACGAAGTAAGGCGAAACGTAGCCGCGGTCGAAGAGCATGCCTTCGGTGATGCGCAGGTTGGTCTCGGCGGACTTGGCTTCCTCGATCTGGATGACGCCGTCCTTGCCGACCTTGGCCATGGCTTCCGCGATCCAGTTGCCGATTTCGATTTCGTTGTTGGCGGAGATGGAGGCGACCTTGGCCCACTCTTCCTTGGTGGTGACGGGCTTGGCCATCTTGTTGACTTCGGCGATCACGGCTTCGGCCGCGATGTCGATGCCGCGCTTCAGTTCGATCGGGCTGGCGCCCGCGATCACGTTCTTGAGGCCTTCGGTCACGATGGCCTGGGCCAACACGGTGGCAGTGGTGGTGCCGTCGCCGGCGATATCGGAAGTCTTGGAGGCGACTTCCTTCACCAACTGCGCGCCCATGTTTTCAAACGGGTCTTCCAGCTCGATTTCCTTGGCGACGGAAACGCCGTCCTTGGTGCTGGTGGGGGAGCCGAAGCTCTTTGCGAGCACGACGTTGCGGCCCTTGGGGCCGAGGGTGATCTTGACCGCGTTGGCCAGCTTGTCCACGCCTTTTTTGAGGGCGGCACGGGCGGCGGTATCGAATACTAGTTGCTTTGCCATTGATGATACTCCTGTGTTCTTAAGTTGAACGTTTCGTTTATCTACTCGAGTTCGAATCCTTGGATTCGGAAAAAACTTTAAGCCTCATATTCAGAATCGCACTGCGATTCTGAAAGAAGCCGCTTCAGCTTCAGATGACCGCGAGGACGTCGCTCTCACGCATGATCAGGTAGTCTTTGCCTTCCACGGAGACTTCCGTGCCGGAGTACTTACCGTACAGGACGGTGTCGCCCACTTTGACTTCCATCTTGATGAGGGTGCCGGCATCCGAGGCCTTGCCGGGACCGGCGGCGATGATGCGGCCCTTCTGGGGCTTCTCTTTGGCGGTGTCCGGGACGTACAGGCCGCCGGCGGTTTTTTCCGCGGCTTCCAGGGCTTCTACTAGGACTCGATCGGCTAGAGGCTTCACGTTCATGGTTCTCTCCTTGATGGTTTGATTAATAGTTTACCAAGATTTGATGTGTGATTAGCAGTCTCCCAACCGGAGTGCTAAATGTGGGGCATAATATAGAGGCTTTTTTCGGCGATTTCAAGATGTTTGCAGCCATGATCGGCCAAAGCAACGGAAATGGTTCCATAATGAAACGCGGATTGGGGAATTATCAAAAAAACCAAGCCGGCTCCCCGGATTTTTTTTCGACCTATTTTTCTCCCGATGCTGCTTCGAGCCTTCTCCGCCCGCCGGAAACCCCTGCTTGCGGGCCTCTTCGCCCTCAGTCTGATCATCGGGACCCTGGAAGGTCTTTTCATCTTGATCGCAAAGTCGGCCGTGACCGGGGCGCAATGGCGGACCTGGAGCATTCCCTTGCTGGCCCTGGCCTTGATCGTCACCGTGAGGACGCTGGCGCAAATCCTCTCCACGCGGCTGGAGCTCAGGGCCCTCTTCGCCTGGTTGGGAGAACGGAGGGCCCTCCTGTTGCGCGCGGCCGCGGCGCGGATGTTCCCGGCCTATCGCGATCCCTGGCGTAACACCCTGGTTACGGCCCTCGGGGACGGCATGGAGGACCTCGGCATGGGCGTGGGCGCGGGATTCCGCTGCCTGGCCGCGCTGGCCCATACCCTGGTGCTGGCGCCCCTGCTTTTCCTTTTCTCCTGGAAACTGGCGGCGGGAGCCATGGCGCTGGCCGTGCCCGCTTTGTTGGCCAGCCGCCTGCGCGCCGGCGTGCTGGCGGCCTCCGGAAAGCGTTGGAGCGAATCCAAGGCGGAAATGTCCCTGGATACGGAGGCGTTCGCCGAGGGCCTGGAAGCCCAGGCCGGAAACGGGAAGCTGCGGGATTCCGCCGCGCGCCTTGCGGAGAGCCTGGACCGGCATGCGCACAGGTCCGGGTCCTGGGAAACGGCCAAAGCGGTTTTTCCGCCCGCGCTGGAATGGTTTTTCTTCATGGCGCTGGCGGCCTTGGCCCTGATGGCGGGCGCAGGCGATCCCGGAGCGGGCGGGAACGCGGGGAAGGGTCCCGCCGGCCTGCTGCCTTTCGGCGCCCTGCTGTTGCTTATGTACCGGCCCATCCGGGAATGGGCGCGCAATTATCCCGTACACCTGATGGGAGGCCAGGCCTGGATTTCCTTGCGTAACCTGCAGGATACCCTGGAGGCGTTTCCGCTCCGGGAACCCCGCCCCGTTTCGCCTTCCGGTTCCCTGCTCCTGGAAGGGGTCCGCTTCGGGTACCAATCCGACCGCCCGGTGCTGGACGGATTCGATCTGGAGCTCGCTCCAAACGAATTGACCTGGATTGCCGGGCGCAATGGCGCGGGAAAGTCCACCTTGCTCAAGCTGTTGGCGGGAATCGAGTCCCCGCAGGCGGGACGGATCTTCGCGCCCGCCGCCTGGACGGGAACCGCATTCGCCTATCTTCCCCAGAAGGCGTTTCTGGATTCCGATTGGAAGCGGTGGGCGGGAGCCTTCGCGGCGGAACAGCCCGCGGCCTGGAAGACCTTGGATGGGATCCTGGGCCTGGAGCGGATTATGGCCAAGGCGGGAGACGGCCTTAAGGGCGTGTCGGGCGGCGAGCGCCAGCGTCTGTGCCTGGCCCGGGCCTTCGCATCGCCTGCGCCTTATCTGCTTCTGGATGAACCGACCACCTGGCTTACCGCCGGGGATCGCGAGCGCATCCTGGGGGATTTACTGGCATTCTGGAGACGGCCCGACGCCATGGGCGCTTCCCGGGGAGCGGCGATGGTGTCGCACGAACCGTTCCTGGGCGAGTTCTGTTCGCGTACGGTGCGGATGGAGCCTGAATCCGTGGAAGTGCCCGGGTGAAGCCGGCGGACGTCCAATTCGCCTGGCGAGGATGGATCCTGGGCGCGCTTTTCACGGGGCTGGCCTTCGCGCGCTGGCGATCCGCCGGCCCGGTCGAGCCCCTGGGCCTGATACCGGTCGCCCTGGGGGCCCTTTATCGTTTCCATGCGGGCCGTTATATTCCCGGGCACACCAATTCCCCCCGCCTTTCCGGAAAGGCCCTCGCCTTGCGCGGCCCCTACCGGTATGGGCGGCATCCGCTCTACCTGTCGAACCTGGCCATCATCGCCGGATTGATCCTCTTCGCCGATTGCCTTCCTCTTTGGGAGGCGGCCCTGCTGTTCGGCATCGCCTGCGCGCACCACGCCCTCTTGGCGCGCACGGAGGAGCGGTACCTGGCCTCCATCTGGGGCGAAGCGTATCTCGGTTACCTGCGTGTTACCCCGCGCTGGTTCGGGTTGCCGCCGATGTCCGCCCCCGGGGAGCCGGCTTCCGCCGGCGTTCCCGATCGGGAGGCCATGGCGGTGTCCTGGAAACGCCAAGGCGCGAACCTGGGCAAGAGCGCCGCCTGCGCGCTGGTTCTTTGGATCCTCGCGGCCGTCCATCGATGATGCGGTTCCACCTGGCCGTTTACCGCTGGGCCTGGCATCTGCTCCTGGCTCCGGCGCTTTTCCTGAACGGACTCGATCGGCGTTTGCGCGCGATGACGGGAATCGGCTTCATCCCCGGTACCTGGCGCGTGACGGAGCGCGCCGGCGCGGGTCCGGGAGCACGGCCGGCCGGTAGTGCCGGGAAGCGGGCGCTCTGGCTGCATTGCGCTTCCCTGGGGGAGGCCAAGGGCATGTGGGCTTTTACCCTTTCCCTCGCCGAAGCCGATGACATCATTCTCACCGCCAATACTCATGACGGCGCGGCATTCCTGGAACGGCAATGCGCGGTTTTTTCCAAATCCTCTTTCGCCGCCGCCCGTCGTATCGTGGTCTCGATCGCGCCGTTCGATCATCCCTCCGTGGTGGGTCGGTTCCTGGAACGCCATGGGGTGCGCGGATTGTGCCTCTATGAGGTGGAGCTTTGGCCCCATTATCTGTCCGGGTGCCGGGAAAGGGATCTTCCCGTGGCCTTGGTCTCCGGCAGGCTTACGGAAAAAGCCTACGCGCTGTACCGCCGTTTCGGCGGCGCCGGGGCGCGGTTGCTGGACGGTCTGGCATGGATCCAGGCGCAATCCCCGGAGGATGCGGAGCGCTTCCGCTCCTTGACCACGGCCGAGGTCTGCCTGGGTTTCGATTTCAAGGCCGCCCATTACCTGCGTCACCGGGACCTTCCGGAAACGATTCCGCCGCAGCCTCGGTTCCTGGGCGCCGCATCCCGCTTCGCATTCGTCTCCCTGCATTTTTCCGAATTGACGCTCTTGCGGCCGGGCCTGGCGCGGTTGATGGAGCGCTTCGACCTGGTCGTCTTTCCCAGAAAGCTGGCGGAGGTCAACCGGTTCCGATCGGTGTTGGAACCGATGGGGTTCGAGACCCACAGCCGCAATCCCAATGCCCGCCATCTGCTGGTGGATGCCCTGGGTCTGGTGGAGGAGCGGTTGCCGGAATGCGGTTCGGTTTTCGTAGGGGGAAGCCTGATTCCCCTGGGCTGCCACAATTTGTGGGAACCTTTGCTCGTGGGCGCGCAAATCCGGTTCGGCCCGTACTTCGAGAACCAGCGGACCTGGGCCGGGCTGCTCCTGGAATGCGGCATTGCCGAAGTGGTTCGCGACCCGGCGGCCCTCGGGGCCTGCCCCTCGCCCAGTCCCGAAAACGCCACGGCTTGCGCCACCCTGGTCCAAGACCTCCGCCAGGACCTGGAATCGGCCCTCACGGACGGGAAACGGAGGATATTTGTTACTTTCTACCCGAACGTGAACGCCAGGACGGCCGCGCAAGCCTAAGGCCCGCGCATCCTGCAAAGACAAGGGACTAACGGTGAAGATTTATCTGGCGTCCCCGCGCGGCTTCTGCGCCGGCGTGCAAAGGGCCATCAGCATCGTCGAAAAGGCCATCGAACGCTTCGGGGCCCCCGTGTACGTCCGGCATGAGATTGTCCACAACCAGGCCGTGGTTTCCCGGCTGCGGGACAAGGGAGCGGTCTTCGTCGAAGAGCTCGAGGAGGTCCCTCTCAACTCCGTCGCCATCTTTTCCGCCCACGGCGTTCCCACCGCGGTCTATACCGAGGCGGACAGCCGCAAGCTCCTGACCATCGACGCCACATGTCCCCTCGTCAAGCGCGTGCATTCGGCGGTCAAGCGCCATAACAAGAACGAACTGCGGATCATCCTGATCGGCCACGCGGGACATCCGGAAGTGGTGGGAACCATGGGCCAGCTCCCGGACGGACAGATGATCCTGGTGGAGCGGCCGGAAGATGTCTGGAAGCTGCAGGGAGTGGGCGAGGAAGGCCTTGCCTACACCACCCAGACCACCCTCTCCATCGAAGAGACCAAGGATATCATCCAGGCGCTCAAGCAACGCTTCCCGCTCATCAAGGGCCCGGAAAAGGGCGACCTGTGCTATGCCACCACCAATCGCCAGCAGGCCGTGATCGATATGGCCAAGCTGGTGGACATCCTGGTGGTGATCGGGTCTTCGAACAGTTCGAACTCCAACCGGCTCCGTGAGCTGGGCGAACGCATGGGCAAGCCTTCCTATCTCATAGACGGGCCCAACGATATGCGCCGGGAATGGCTGAACGGCGTCGAAAACGTCGGCATCTCCTCGGGCGCTTCCGCGCCGGAAGACCTGGTGCAGGACGTGGTCAAATGGATCCAGCGCGAGTTCCCGGGCACTTCCGCCGAGGACTACGTGATCCTTGAGGAGAACGTGCATTTTTCCCTGCCGGAAATCCTCAACTCCGCGCCCTGACGGCGGGATTCCGCCGTTTAGCCGTACTCCGCCGTGAATCCGGTTCCCATCCGAAAAATCGCATACTTCCTGAGCGGCCACGGATTCGGCCATGCCGTCCGGAATTCCGCCGCCATCGAGGCGCTGCCTCCCGGCGTTGAGGTCGACATCTACACTTCGATTCCGGAAAGCTTTTTCGGCGACGAACTCCATCGCCCATACCGGGTGATTCCCTGCGAGATAGATTGCGGGTGCCTGCAGACCGATACGGTGGAAGTGGACGTGGAGGCCACCCTGGCGCGTTACCTGGAATTGGATTCCCGGCGCGGCGGGTTCATCGCCCATTTCGCGCCCCTGGTGCGGGAGAGCGGCGCGGATCTTGTCATCGCCGATACGCCGCCTTTGGCCTTTCCCATCGCCAAAGCGGCGGGAGTGCCCGCGTGGAGCATCTGCAATTTCACCTGGCTGGACATCTACGCCGCCTACGTGGCGAAACATCCCCGTTACCTGGACATGTTCCGGCGCATGCAGGCCGATTATGCCCTGGCGGACAGGCATATCCGCATCCATCCCCACATGACGGACAATGCGTCCTGGCCGGTGGAAAGCGTCGGCATGGTCTGCCGGCCCGGCCGATCCCGGCGCGCGGAATTCGCGGAACGCTTCGGTCTGGATCCGGACCGGAAATGGTGCCTCATCTACATCGGCAGCTTCGGGTTGGACGGCGTGGACTGGGCGCGCTTGGCGGCTTATCCGGACTGGGAATTCCTGGGCCTTTATCCCCTTCCCGGGGCTCCCGCCCGTTATCGGTTCCTGAAAAAGGATTTGAGCTTCCGCTACGCGGACCTGAACGCCTCCTGCGATCTGGTGATGGGCAAGTTGGGGTACGGCCTGGTTGTGGAGTGTTTGGCCCAGGCCAAGCCCATCCTCTTTCTGGGCCGGCGGGATTTCGATGAGTTCCAGATGCTGAAGGCTCTCCTGGAAGAGCGCGGACAGGGGATGGAAATCCCCTTGCCCAGGTTCCTGAAAATGGACATCGGCGATGAGTTACAGGCGCTGACCCGCCGGAGCCACCAGCCTCTTCAGGCCACGGGAGTAGCCGATATTCTGCGAAAAATGGGTTTCGCTCCGGTAAATGCCTGAAATTCACGGGATTCGGTTCCAGTTCCAGCATCCGTGCTAGCATTTCCCGCGGGTTATGCTTATATTTTCCCGCCTAAGTTTTACCGATTAAGACGAGGTTTTTCATGAGCCGCATTTGTGAAGTCACTGGCAAGAGAAGGCAAAAGGGCAACCAGGTTTCCCATGCCATGAACCATACCCGCAAGTTTTTCCAGCCCAATCTGCACAAGAAGCGGTTCTGGATCGCGGAAGAAAAACGCTGGGTCACCCTCAAGGTGAGCGGCGCCGGTCTCCGCTTCATCGCCAAGAACGGCATCCTGGCTGCTCTCAAGCAGGTCGCGGAACTCCAGAAGGCCGACTAGGCTTTTATCGCCGCTTTTCCCCGCCTTCTCCGTGAAGGCAGGATGGATGAAAATGAAAAGGCCGGTCCCCAGGGACCGGCCTTTTTTCGTTCCCGCGCGCAAAGCCGAAGGTGAATCCGGGAGCGCGGTCCGGGCGTGACGTTTCAGGAAGTCCGGAATGCCGGTTGGGCCGGTGCCGGCTTGAGAGCGGAAACCGAGAGCAACAGCACGGTGCCGACCGTGATCATGGAGTCCGCCAGGTTGAAGATGGGGAAGCTCCACGCCCCCTGCCAATGCACATGGACGAAGTCCACCACATAGCCATGGGTCAAGCGATCCTGGAGGTTGCCGACGGCGCCGGCCAGGATGAGCGAAAGCGGCAGCAGCCGCAACAAGCCCTGGTTCCGCATTTTCCAAATCAGGGTCACCAATGCGATCAGGGCGAGACTGGTGAGAGTGAGAATGAGGGGCGTGCGCACGCGGTCCGGCAAATCGCGGAACATGCTGAAGGCGATGGCGCGGTTCTCGGCGTAGCGGAACTCCAGGACCTTGGGAACCAGGGTCAGGGAGGGTTTGTCCTGGAACTCGGTCCGGGCCCAGTTCTTGGTGGCCTGGTCCGCGCGGCACCCCGCGAGCAACAGGGTGAAAAGCATGAGCCAGTGCAGGCCGTTACGGAGGGATGCGGTACGATTGGAATGGGTAGGCATGTGGGGATAATATAGTGAGCAAAGACCCGGCGTGCCACGACGCCATGCCTACCCTTTGCGAATGCGTTCGCCGCATTCACAAAGAGGGCCGGGGTCAATCGTTGGCGGTGGAGACCTTGGCTTCCAGGACGCCCTGGCTGACGAGTTCCGGCCAAGGGGAGCGCGGCGCGGACAACTTGGCGGATTTCTTGAACAGTTCCAAGGCTGCATGCTGGTTGCCGTCCTCCTCCGCGAACTTGGCCGACCATAGCACCGCCAGGTAATCGTGCGGATTGCGGTTGAGCAGGAACTCCAGGATGGAAGCCGCCATGTCCTTGGAGCCTTCCAGGCGGTAGGCGCGGGCGCGGTTGATGTAGACTTCATCCGACTGCGCACCCAGATCGATGGCGGTCTGCAAGGGTCCGCTGGCGGCGGCCAGGTCCGGGATCATGGCCAGGGCGTTCCCCAGATTCTCCCAGGCCTTCGCGTCTTTGGGATGGTATTGGACCATGCGGCGATAGTGGGAGGCTGCTTCCTTGTATTCGCGGGCCGATTGGCGCACGGTGGCCAGGTAGGCGTTGGCTTCTTCGTTGGCCGAATCGAGCCGATAGACGGCGCGATAGGCTTCGCCCATCTCCCGCTTCGCGTCCAGTTTCTTGGCGATGCGCAGCATCTCTCCCGCGGCCTCGCCGGACTGGCTGTCCACGGCCAGGGCCGAGGCATATGCGGCAAGGGCTTCCTTCAGCTGGCGTTTTTCGGCCAGGCATTCCCCCAGGCGGGTCCAGGCTTCGGCCACCACCTGACTGTTGAGGGAGGCGGGCGCAGCCTTCAGGCCCAGGGCCAGAACGTGGATGGCCTTGTCCAGCTTGCCGTCCCTGGCCAACTGGGTTCCCAGGACGATGGCCGCCTGGTTCCAGGCCTCTCCGGAGGGAAGGACGGTGCGGGCGCCCAAAAGTTCGTCATACATTTCCAGGGCCCTGGCATTCCCGCCCTGGGCCGCCTTGAGGTTGGCCATGCGGAGCTTTTCCTCATCCCCGGCCCATCCTTTGGACACCAGGGTTTCCAGGACTTCAGCCTCCTTGGGGCCGAAGTGCAACTCACGGTACATGCGCGCTACCGCCCGGAGGGATTCCTTGTCTCCGCTGCGCGCATAATGGGTTTCATACTCCGCGGCGGCGCCTTCGTAGTTCTTCAATTCAGCCAGGCAATCGCCGCGCAGGCGGATTGCATCCGGAAAGGAATCCCGGGCGACGAGGAACTGCTCCGCCGCATGGGCGTAATCCTTGTCCGCATACTCCATGCGGCCCAACAGCATGCAGGCCTCGGGGATGGGGGCGTGTTTGCCGATGGCGGCCAGGACGTCCCTGGCTTCGGCGTTCTTGCCGGCATCCAGCATGGCCTTGGCCGCGGATAGGGCCATGGGGGCGTCTTCCGGGGCTTCAATCACCATGCGTTTTGCATAACCCGCGGCCTTGGGGAAGTCTTTCAGGCGCATGGCAATCTGGACCATGGCGCGGGCGGCTTCGCGATCGAATCCCGTGGCCAGGTATTTGTCGCCGATGATCGAGGCCAGCATCAGGGATGCCGGGTCTCCGCAGGAAGACAGGTCCAGGAACGCGTCCCTGCGGCCTTCCAACTGCTTGGGAGACAGAGCCGAGATTTGTCCCCAGGCGTGGCAGGCTTTGGCTTTGTCCCCGGCAAGGCTGTATCCGCGGGCCACCAGCATGGCCAGATGCAGGGAAGCGCCTTCCTTCTCGTACTTGTCCCTGAGGACCGGGAAGTTCGCCTGGATGAGGCTGTCGCCTTCGATGGCTTCCGGCAGGCGGGCCAGATAGGCGGGATTGCCGGGAGAGGCTTTCAGGGCGCTCTGCAAATGGGCATAGGCATTTTTGCGATCTTCCAAGCGCAGAAGGATTACCGCGAGCTTGAAGTGCAGGGACGCCGACGCGCTGTCGTTGCGCAAGGCCTTTTCCAACAAGGCTTTCAAGGGCGCTTCGCCCCCGGGACCGGCTGCTTCCAAATGCGCAATCGCGCGGTTGCGGGCGGTGGTATCGGCCGCATCCAGCGTCCATGCATCCGCCCAGGCTTGGGCGGCTTCCAGCCTCTGGTCCATGGCCTCGCGGGTTTCCGCCAATCGCACGCTCAGACTCTTCTCTTCGGGATGCGCTGCACGGGCTAGTTGGTAGAGGGTGACCGCGTCCGCGGCCTTTCCCTGGGAGGCCAGCAACGCGCCTACGCGGAGGGCGGCCTGGGCATTCTTGGCAATCAGATCCGCATGCTTCCAATACAGGGCGGCGGCTTCCGGGTAGAGCAGTTGTTGCTCCAGGCAGAGTGCCAATTGCAATTCCGCCTGGGTATCGCCGGGCTTGATTTCCAGATAGCGTTTGAACATGGCGACGGCGAACGGATCGTTTTGATTGGCGGCATGGGCGGATTTCAGGAACCAGCCGGCGGCTTCGTAGCGATCGCCGTTGATGAGCAGGCCTTCGCCCATGAGTCCCATGGAAAGGAAGCCGGGATTGGTCAGTCGCTTGAAGCAGGGCACGGCCAGATGCACATCGCCGCGGTCCCAATGGATGATGCCTTCCGCCTCGATGAGGCGTTCGTCCTTTTCGCCCCACTTCTGGCGTTCCTGGATGCGGGCCAATAGGGCGGAGGTATCGATACCGGCATAGCTGTGGGCCAGAACGGGCTTGATGTCCAGGAACAGGGAACTGGTGTCCTTGGGAGCCGCGGACGATTCCGGCGTTTCCGTTGCGGCAGGGGTCACAGGTTCTCCCGCTGAGGCATGCGCCGCCATCAGGGCGGCGCCCCAAAGGACTTGCAGGAGATATCCGCTACGGGCGCGGTTTGTCATGATCTATTCCTTCCAGCAAAGAGCAAGCCGCTCATCGGGTATGTCTCGGTGCCGAATACGGGTTGGCGTAAACAAAAGTAAATAAAATTTTTTTCCCCCGGCGAAATTCCGAAGAGTGCGTTATATTGCGGCTTTTGTGGGTTATTGAAAAACCAAAATACCCAAAATACTGACCAATGGATGGGTTGGGCCGCTTCGGCATGGCAAGGATGGCCCGGGGCATAGTGCTGCTTTAGACGTGGTTTTGGGCGATTGTGTAACCTGTTGTCAAGGATTGGGCAAGCGAGCCCCGTCGTCAACAAGCCGCGGCGGATCCGGAACCGGAATGCCGGTTCAGGCGAATTGCACGAAGCTCAGCGGGGCGCCGTGCACGCTTTCGAACGACTTGACCGCTTGATCCATGGCCAGATCCTTATCCTGGTAACGCTTGCGCAGGCAAACGCACATCACTTCCTTGAGAATCTGGCAATCGTAGGTGGCGCGATGGAGTTCGCCCTTGTTGAGAACCACGCCGGTTTGATCGCCGAGCTTGCGCGCGATTTCGCTCAACCTGTGGGATGCGTATTCCGGCATGATCTTGCGGATGAATTTGAGGCTGTCGATGATGGGATTCTGGGGCATGACCAGGCCCTGCTTGCGGATGGCTTTGCCCAGGAAGGCGGCGTCGAAGGATGCGTTATGGGCCACAAGGATGGAGCTGAGCCCGCAGAACCTGAGGAAGGCGGAGAGCACGGGTTTCAGTTCGGGGGCGTTTTCCACCATCTGGTTGGTGATGTTGTTGATGCGGGTGGCGTCTTCGGGAATCAGTTTTCCGGGCTTTACAAGGCTGCTGTATTGGGAGATCTCCCGGGTCGCGAGCTTGCCGTCCTTCTTTTCGAAGGAGAATTTGATGCCGGCGATTTCAATCAGTTCCTCTTTGTCGGGATCGAGGCCGGTGGTTTCCACGTCGAAAGCCACCATGGTGACGAAGGGGAGCACAGAGACCTCCAGGGGAAAAGCAGGGAATATAAAAAACGGGCGTGAAGACGAAGAGCGATAGGGGAGATTGGAGGGTTTTTTGATGCAGGGTGCGTTGTAGGGGCGTTTCGTCGGGCGACGGGCGGTCGGGCATCGGGCGTAAAGAAGTGGGACGGCAGGGGTTAAATTGAGACCGCATGGAAGCGGCAGCGAATGCTCCGCCGTTTGCCCAAGCCGCCCAACTCTTTACTCTTGGAATTACTCTTCGATCTTCTCGCCCGACGCCGTCGGCGCCAAGGGCGCCGCACGCCCGACGCCCGACGGGATCTCTCGACGGGCGTTGAAGTGTCCAACCATCACTGGATTTTCGCGTAGCTCTCCCTGCTTTTCCAACCTCTCCATCGCCTCCGCAATCTCCTCCACGCTTCCCGGATGGAACGGAACGCCTACGCGGACAATCACCTTGGAAAAAGGCAACGGAATCACGCACCGGTCCCAGGATTGCAAGCGTATGGAAACCGGGGCTTCCACCCATACGGGAACGACGGGCGCCCGGGCGAACTCCGCCAACCATACCGATCCGGCCTTGGGAACGTGTCTGGGCCCGCGGGGGCCGTCCAAGGCCATTCCGGCGCATCCGGTTCCCTCTTCCATTTCCCGCGCCAACGCGCGCAGGCCGCCCATGGAGCCGCGGGACGACGATCCCCGGTGCACGCGGTATCCGAAGCGTTGGCAGGCGTCGGCCGCCCAGGCGCCGTCGGCGCTCCGTGAAATGAGGACATGGATACCTCGTTGGGAGAAGGCGCGGATGCAGGAGGGCAGATGCTCGTGCCAAAGCAGGATGACGGCCCGTTGCGGGAGGAAGGATTCGGGAAATTTCCGATCGGGCGGGGATCCGGCGGCGCCATCCGTTCCGGAAACCCAACGCACGCGCAAAGTCCGCAACCATAGGCAGGCAAGACCCAGCAGGAGCGAACGCACGGACGATTATTCGGGAGTGGACGGGAAGGAAACCGGTTCGGCGAGGACCCTGAAAGTCTCGACGCGATAGACGGCCGTTTGGCCCGCGAATTGCCGCAGGAAATTCTCGCGGCGGTATTCGCTGCGGTGCGCCTCGCAATATTTGGGATAAAGGACCTGGTTGGGAACCAGGGTGATGGAGAAGGTATGGGCGCAACCCATCAGTTGGCATTCGCAGGAACGTTCCACGGCCTTCTTGTAATTGTGCGGAAGGATCTGGTTGTGCCTGGTCACTCGATCGATGAGTCCGCTTTGCGGCTTTCCCATCTCGGCGAGGATGGCTTTTTCAACGTTCCCGTTGCTCATTTCCCTAGTATGCTTTCCGCCCCGGGGTTTGTCCAGGGGTTAAATGGCTTTCCTAGAATATACCTGATATCCCGATTCAGCCTAGTGGAAATTGGAGAAACCCGGGTCCATTTTCCCCTTGACGGGGCGGGGGAAAGGCAGTATGCGGGGGGCCCGGAGACCGCTTGGGACGGGGCCTTGGAGGCGGGATGCCGTCCGGCCCGTAGTAACGTGAATGTTACGTAATGGAAATGCATCGGAATCCGTTCAGGAATGTCTGCGCGCCGCTTTTTTCCCTTGGCAGGTGGGGCAGTGGACGGTGCCCCGCTGGGCGACCAGCGATTTCTTGAGGATTGTCCTGCAACTGCGGCAGGGTTCGCCGCCGCGGCCGTATACCTGGAGGCGCTCTTGGTTGGAGCCCTCGGTGCCGTCCGGTTTCCGGTAGTCGGAGAAGGAGGTTCCGTTGTTGCGGATGCCTTTGCGCAAGACTTCCTTGACCGCTTCCAGCAACCGGACCTGCTCCGGTTCCCGAAGGTCCCGCACGCGCGATTGGGGATGGATTCCGCTTTTGAAAAGCGCTTCATCCGCGTAGATGTTGCCGACTCCGGCGAGGAAGGATTGATCGAGGAGCAGGGCCTTGATGGGTCGGGCGCTGGCGGCGGGGAAGCTTTTTTTCAGGAAGGATTTGACGCGCAGTTCCAGGGGTTCCTCCCCCAGGATGCTGAGGCGCGGGTGCCTGGGCCAATCGCGGCCGGGCACCAGGAAGATCTTCCCGAACGTGCGCGGGTCCCGGAATAGGACCCTTTCCCCGTTTTCCAGCCAAAGGATGAGATGGGTATGCTTGTCCACCGGGTGGACGCCCTTGGGCTTTTCAAGGCCGGTCACGGTACGGACAAAGCCGGCATTCTCCACGTAGTCGGCCGGCGAGAAGGTGAGTTGCCCGGTCATGCCCAGATGGATTACCAGGGAGCAATCCGCCAGTTCGATGACGATGTATTTGCCTCGCCTGAGGATCCGGGATACGCCCTGGCCTTTCAGCGCGGAGGAGAAGTTCCCGGGATCCATGTCCAACAACATGCGGCCCAGGCGCAGTTCGGCCTTTTCAATCCGCTTTCCCTCCACGCTGGGGATGAGCATGCGTACGATGGTTTCTACTTCCGGGAGCTCTGGCATACGGTAGGCTGGGCTATAATATGTAAATTTGCTTATTACAACATACCAAAAGAAACGGAAGATCAGGCCCAAGGCCCGTCTTCCGGGACCTGGGAAGGATCGAGAAATGCCGGCGCAGGCTGGAATCCCCAAGCCGAAAACGACATCGGACGCGGAACAGGTGTCGGTGGAAACCCGCATCATGAAACTGGATTTGCCTCCCGGAGGGTTCCGGCTGGTATCCGGCAAATTCCTGAAGGCGGTGGAGGTGGCGTACGAAACCTACGGCGCCCTGAACCCGGCCAAAAGCAACGCAGTGATGATCTGCTCTCCGCTGACCACGGACGCCCACGCGGCCGGATACAATCCGGGCTATGAGAGGGCCAAGGACCGCATCGGCTGGTGGGACGACATGATCGGGCCGGGCAAGGCCATAGATACCAACCGGTATTTCGTGATCGCGTCCAACATGCTGGGCGGCTGCAAAGGCACCACGGGACCCAGCTCCGCCGACCCCGATACCGGGCTCCCGTACGGCTCCGCATTCCCCAAGATCACCGTGGAGGACATGGTGGGCGTGCAGAGGCTCCTATCGCTGCAACTGGGCATCGAAGTGCTGGAAGCGGTGGTGGGCGGCAGCATGGGAGGCATGCAGGCCTTGCAGTGGAGCACGGCCTATCCGGACAAGGTGCGCAAATGCATTTGCATCGCGGCCGCGGCCTGCCTTTCGGCCCAGGCGCTGGGATTCGAAATCATCGGCCGCAAGGCCATCGTCAACGATCCGGATTTCAAGAACGGGGACTTCTACCGGGACGGAATCATTCCCGAACGCGGCCTCTCTTATGCGAGGATGATCGGGCATTTGACCTACCTGTCCGCATTGTCCATGCACGAGAAGTTCGGCCGCAACCGTAAAGAGGATTGGGACGAATCCCGCTTCGAAACCGGATTCGAGGTGGAAAGCTATCTCAACCATCAGGGCGACCAGTTCGTGCGGCGCTTCGACGCCAACTCCTATCTGCACATCACCTGGGCCATGGACCATTTCGATCTGGTGGCCCGCTACGGTTCGCTGGACAAGGCTTTCGCCCCTTCGCAGGCGGAGTTCCTGCTGGTGGCCCTCTCCTCCGACTGGCTTTTTTTCCCGGAGCAGACCCGCGAATTGGGTAAGGTGCTGCTGGACCAGAAGAAGATCGTTTCCGTGGTGGAACTGGAATCCCCTTATGGCCACGACGCCTTCCTGCTGGAGGTGGCCAACCTGTCCCAGGTCATTTACGGGTTCCTGGAAAAGCCGGCCTTCGACAACGGCGGCGGTCCGGGTGGAAGAAAAGGCGGGCCCAGGGAAAAGCATGCGCGCGGAAACGGGTTCGGCGCGGCGCGGGACATTGAAGCCCTGGCTTCCCTGATCGAGCCCGGCAGCCATATCATCGATATCGGCTGCGGGGACGGCGTGCTCATCGACAGCCTGTACAAGAGCCATGGAGTGACCGGAATCGGCATCGATATCGATCTGGACCACGTGGTGGAATGTCTGCGCAAGAACGTGCCGGTATTGCAAAGCGACGCGGACCGCGGGCTGTCCCTGGTCGGGGACGGCGCATTCGATTACGCCGTGCTCAACCGCACCCTGCAGGAGGTGAAAAAGCCCCAACTGGTACTGAACGAAATGTTGCGGGTGGCGAGCAAGGGCATCGTCGCCTTCCCCAACTTCGCCTACGTGGGCAACCGCCTGTCCCTGTTGACGACGGGGGTGATGCCGGTATCCGAGGCGTTACCCTACAATTGGCATGATACGCCCAACATCCACCTTTTCAGCCTGGACGATTTCCGCCTGCTCTGCTCGCGGGAAGGCATCGAAATCGAAAAAATCCTCTACCTGGGCGAAACCCTGATTTCCAGGCTGTTCCTGGGCATGGGCCGTCCCAACCTGGGATCGGAGTTCGTCATCGCCCGGATTTCCAAGGGCGCCTAGAGGCCCCCGCCGGCGCTGCGCAACCACCCATGCCCCGCTATTATTTCGACCACAACGCCACCACTCCCTTGCACCCCGAGGTGGCCTCCGCCATGGCCGCCTTGCTTGGTGCCGCGCCGGCCGCGGGGCTTGGATTCGGAAACCCTTCCAGCATCCATTGGGCGGGGCGCGAGGCGCGCCGGCTGGTGGAGGACGCGCGCGAATCCCTGGCCCGCCTTATCGCCGTCGATCCCGGGGAAATCGTTTTCACCAGCGGAGGCACCGAGGCGGACAACCTTGCCATCCTTGGCGCGGCCGCATCCGGACGCCTGCGGGGACGTCACGCGGTGGCGGCATCCTTCGAACATCCCGCCGTCCTGGGGGCGTACCGCAAACTCGCGGCGGACGGCTGGGACATCACCTGGGTCGATCCGGACGCCAACGGAGTGGTTCAGGCGGAAGCCGTGGAAGGAAGCCTGCGCCCCGATACCGCATTGGTATCGGTGATGGCCGCCAACAATGAAACGGGCGCGGTGCAACCCGTGGCCGCCATCGGCCGCCTGCTGCGCGGACGCGGCATCCTGTTCCACTGCGACGGCGTGCAGGCCCTGGGCAAGCTGGCCGAGGTGCGGCCGCGCGAGTGGCGGGCGGATTACCTGGCCTTGTCGGCGCACAAGATCAACGGGCCGAAAGGCGTGGGCGCGCTGTACGTCCGCAAAGGGGCCCCGATGCAAGGGCTCACCCTGGGAGGTCCGCAGGAACGGGAGTCCCGGGGCGGGACGGAAAACGTATTGGGCATCGTGGGATTCGGGAAGGCGGTGGAGGTCTGGACCCGCTTCGGGGCGCAGGAACGGGCGCGCCTGGCGGTCTTGCGCGACGCCTTGGCGGCGGCGTTGCTCGCCAGGATTCCGGACCTGGTGGTGAACTCGGCCCTGGCGCCGAGGATTCCCAATACCTTGAACGTGACTTTGCCCGGTTGCAAAGGGGACCTGATGGTAATGGGCCTGGACATGCGGGAAGCGGCCGTTTCGGCGGGCTCGGCCTGCGCTTCCGGGTCCGTGAAATTTTCCCACGTATTGCTGGCGATGGGGAAAGGCAAGGATGCGGCCGCTTCGTCGCTGCGTTTCTCCCTGGGGTTGGGGAACACGGAATCGGAAATAGGACCCTTGGCGGAACACGTCGCCCGCGTGGCCGCGTCCGTGCGGGGGATGTAAACTCCGCTAACACGCTGACATCGGGACATGTAGTTTGATAGACTAAAGACAAAACCCCGGAAAAAGGAAGCATGTCCGCTCCGCTATCGAACCCGCCCGCGAATCCGGAAACCGACGTCCTTAAGCTCGGCCAGGAAATCTGGCGCGAGATGCGGGGCGAAGTCCCCGGCATCTTCAACAAGGATTTCTGGCAGGGGCGCATCCTGGAATGGGCCATGAAGGACCCCTCCTTCCGCGTGGACCTGTTCCGTCTGGTAGACGTACTTCCGGTTCTTAATTCCCGCAAACAGGTTTGGCACCATATGCGCGATTACCTGATGCGGGAAGGCCGGCCCCTGCCTGCCGTATTGGGCGCCGCCCTGAAGGCGGCTTCGGGCGGGCTCACCGGCGTGGTGGCGGTGGAAGTGATCAAACGCAATGTCGTCAACATGGCCGAGAACTTCATCCTGGGCCATGACGCCGCGGAAGCCATTCCCCTGTTACGCAAACTGCATGGACAAGGCATCGGGTTCACCGCGGATCTCCTGGGGGAAGCCACCCTGAGCGAAGCGGAAGCGGAAGCCTACCTGGGCCGCTACCGGGACCTGATCGAATCCCTGTCCGCGGAGGTCCGGAAGTGGCCCGCGGATCCCATCCTCGATCAGAACCATCTGGGTCCCATTCCCCTGGCCAACGTATCCCTGAAGCTTTCCGCCCTGGAGGGACGCCTCGATCCCGTCAACACCGCAGGTTGCGTGGCCCGCCTCAAGGAGAAGGTGCTTCCGCTTTTCCTTCTGGCCAAACGGAAGAACGTATTCCTGAACGTCGATCTCGAGAATTGGCAATTGCACGGCATCACCTATGATCTGTTCGAGGAAATCCTTTCCCATCCCGATCTGAAAACGTGGCCCCACGTGGGCATCGTGGTGCAGGCTTATCTCAAGTCCGCGCCGGCCGATCTGGCGCGTCTGTCGGGCTTGGCGGAAAAACGCGGCGCGCCCATCACGGTCCGCTTGGTAAAGGGAGCCTATTGGGACTACGAAGTGACGATGGCCAAGCAATGGGGGTTGCCCTGCCCGGTGCTCACCAGCAAGGCCGCCACGGACGCCCAGTACGAATCCCTGACGCGCTTCCTGCTCGTGAATTACCGGCACCTGGCGCCCGCTTTCGGAAGCCACAATCTGCGATCCCTGGTCCATGCCCTGGTGGCCGCGGAGGAACTGCAGGTTCCGCGCAACGCGTACGAAATCCAGATGCTCTACGGCATGGCCGAACCGGAACGCAAGGTGCTCCGGGCCCGCGGCCACCGCCTGCGCGTGTATTCGCCGGTGGGAGCCCTGCTTCCCGGCATGGCCTACCTGGTGCGGCGGCTGCTGGAGAATACTTCCAATTCCGGCTTCCTGCGGCAAAGCTATCATGAAGGCGAGGACATCGCTGGATTGCTGGCGGCGCCCCGGGCTCCGGCGGCTTCGGCCTCAGGGTCCGCCATCCCGGCCGAATTCGCCGCCGACGTAACCGATATGATACCCGGGGATCTGGCCACTCCGTTCCGCAACTGTCCCAGGATCGATTTCGCCCTTCCCCTGGCGCGCCTGAACTATGCCAAGGCGATCACCGATTGGAAAACCGTTCTGCCGATGCGCGTGCCCGTGGTGCGCGACGGCAAAGAGGAGCCCGCCCCCGATTCCAGGGAATGGTTTTCCCCCAACGATGCGAAGCTGCCGGTCGCGCGTCTGGACCTGGCTTCCGCCGCCCAGGCGGACAAGGCCGCGGACGCGGCGGACAAAGCCTATCCCGCTTGGCGGGATCGTCCCTTGCGGGAGCGCGCCGGTCTGGCGGAAAAGCTGGCGGACATCCTTTCCGCCGATCGCGTTCGCTTGGCCGCCATGCAGACCCTGGAAGTGGGGAAGCCTTGGCAGGAAGCCGATCTGGACGTTGCCGAGGCCGTGGACTTCTGCCGGTACTATGCGCGCCAGGCATTGATGGAGCTGGCGCCGAAAAACCAGGGCCAGGCTCCGGGAGAATCGAATACCCTGGCCTATCAGGGCCGGGGTCCGTCCGCCATCATCGCCCCTTGGAATTTCCCCTTGGCCATTCTCTGCGGCATGTCCGTGGCGGCCCTGGTGGCGGGCAACCCCGTCATCATCAAGCCCGCGGAACAGAGCAGCGCCATCGCCTATCTCCTCTACCTTGCCATGATGAAAGCGGGCTTTCCCGCGGAGGTCGTGCAATTCCTGCCCGGCCTGGGCGAGGAGGCCGGCGCGCGCCTGGTGGCCCATCCCCGTATCGCCCAGATCGCCTTCACCGGCAGTCTGCAGGTGGGAACGCAAATCCTCCGGGAGGCCGCCGTGCTCCGGCCCGGTCAGGCCCGCCTCAAGCGCGTGGTCTGCGAGATGGGCGGCAAGAACGCCATCATCATCGACGACGACGCGGATCTGGACGATGCCGTAGCCGGAGTGCTGCGCAGCGCTTTCGGATACGCGGGGCAGAAATGCTCCGCCTGTTCCCGCGTGATCGCCGTGGGCGAGGTTTACCGGCCATTTACGGATCGCCTGGTGGCGGCCTGCCGGAGCCTGGCCGTCATGTCGGCGGAATCGCCGGCCTGCGATATGGGGCCCGTCATCGACGCGGAATCGCGTGCGCGCCTGGAAGCCGTCATCGCGGACCCGGGACCGGGAGCCCGTTTGCTTTATCGGGGGCCCGCGCCCCAAGGCGGCCAGTACGTGGGTCCCGCCATATTCGAGGTTCAAGATGCGGGCCACCGCCTGATGCAGGACGAATTGTTCGGTCCGGTTTTGGCCGTGATGAAGGCGGAAGATTTCGGCAAGGCCCTGGACCTGACCGCGGCCACCCCCTTCGCTTTGACGGGCGCGGTATTCACCCGCAGCCCCAGCCATATCGAAGAAGCGCGGGCGCGGTTCCGGGTGGGAAACCTGTACATCAACCGCGGTTCCACCGGAGCCTTGGTCGAGCGCCAACCCTTCGGCGGATTCGGTCATAGCGGGCTCGGCACCAAGGCCGGCGGGCCTGGATACCTGCTCCATTTCGCGGATCCATTATGTATTACGGAAAACACTATGAGACATGGATTCACTCCGGACATTCAGGCCTAAACGCTCCAAACTGAATCGACCTGAAAAAGGCCCGATTTCCCAATCCGTACACGACTGGAGAACGCATTTTACGCAACCAAGGTAGAGTTTAAGGCTTTTTCCTCGCGTATTCCCCGCAGAAGGCTTATTTTGCCCGATGAAGTTACCGGCCGATGCCAGGCGGAGTCTAAAGCACGTGCAGTTACCGAACACCATTTCCATATTCGGAGCCCTGTTGATGGGCGGGTTGGGTCTTGGACTGGCCTGGTTCGCGGTCAGGAATGGCTCCCAGAAAACCGTCTCGGGCATTCGCCAGAATCTGCATCGGGATCTGGATCGCTTGTTCTCGGATATCTCCAAGGGGTTGGGAAGCCTATCTTCATCCCGCTTCGGGGGATTGGCCGTGACGCGGGAAAAGCAGGACGAAGTGGAGCGGCTGCTTTCCGAACTGCAACGGCGCCTACGCATGCTGGAAGATGGCGTCCGGGAAAAGTACGAAGAGCGTACCCATAGGGTTTTGGCGAAAGCCGCGCGGTTCGGCATCACCCTGCCCCCTCCCTGAGCCGGTTTCCGGCGCATCCAAACCTCAATTTCCCGGATTTTGTCTTAAGGCTTAGCCTCCCGCTTAGGCGAAAATTGCCGATCATTCCTATATTTAGGGGCTTTTCAAAGGCAGACTCCATGGACAACCGCCCGATTTCCGCCCTGACTTTCAATGCCACTGATTTGGCCGAAAAGAGCCTGGCGGGCGAGGATTTATCCAGGGAGGAGGCTTTCGCCATTCTGGAATGGCCGGATGAAGATATCCTGACCCTGATGCAGGCGGCCTTCAAAGTGCGCCAGGCCGCCTTCGGCAAGAAGGTCCGTCTGAATTACCTGGTCAACATCCAAAGCGGCATCTGCCAGGAAGATTGCGGCTACTGTTCCCAGTCCAGCATTTCCGACGTGCCCGTCGAGAAATACAAGCTGATGACCCCGGATGAGGTGGAAGCTGCGGCCGAAAAGGCCGTCGCCAACAAAGCGGCCCGCCTATGCATGGTCGCTTCCATGCGCGGCCCTTCCGATAAGGATGTTGCGGGGGTGGCCGCCGCCATCCGCCGGGTCAAGGAACGTTTCCCCCAATTGGAGCTGTGCGCTTGCCTGGGGCTGCTCAAGGACGGTCAGGCGGATACCTTGAACGAAGCGGGCGTAGACGCCTACAACCACAATCTCAATACCAGCGAACGCCACTATGGCGAAATCTGCACCACCCACGGTTTTTCCGATCGCCTGGACACTGTGCGCAAGGTGCGCGAGGCCGGCATTTCCTCTTGCAGCGGCGCCTTGTTCGGCATGGGGGAAACCCGCGAGGATATCCTGGACGTGGCTTATCGCCTGCGGGAGCTGGGCGTCGATTCCATTCCCGTGAACTTCCTGATCCCTTTCAAGGGAACGCCCCAAGGCCATCGCGAAGAGTTGACGCCGGTGTATTGCCTCAAGATCCTGGCGCTGTTCCGCCTGGTCAATCCGTTTTCGGAAATCCGCATCGCCGGCGGACGCGAACTGCATCTGCGCAGCCTGCAGCCGCTGGGCCTGTACGCCGCCAATTCGATCTTCGTGGGCGACTATCTGACCACGGAAGGCCAGGCGGGTTCGCTGGATCGCGAAATGATCCGGGACATGGGTTTCGAAATCGTCGGCGAGAACGCCGCGGAAGGCTCCGCCGTGCCCTTGGTCGATCGCGTCACCCTCACCTCGCGGCAGGCGCGCCTGGCCAAATAGGACGCGCGGGGCGGCGCCCCGTACCGGTCCCGCCCCGAGCACCATGATTGTCATCGTCGATTACAAAGCCGGCAACCTCACCTCCGTCAAGCTGGCCTTGGAGGAAGTGGGGGAAGATGCGGTCATATCCGCCGATGCCGCCGTCATCGCGGGGGCGGACCGGTTGATCTTCCCCGGCGTGGGCGCCGCGGGATCGGCCATGGAAGAGCTGAACAAAATGAGGCTCGCGCCCGTGCTCAAGGATTTCATCGCCACCGGAAAACCCTTCCTGGGAATCTGCGTGGGCTGCCAGATCATCATGGAATGGAGCCTGGAGGACGGGCGCACGCCTTGCCTCGGTTTCCTCCCCGGCGGGACGGACATTTTCACCGCTGCGCCGGACGCGAAAGTCCCCCACATGGGCTGGAACCAGGTCCGCTTGGCTTCGGCCGGCGGCCACGGCGCATCGGCTTCCCGGGCCGCGACCGTTCCCCATCCCGTTTTCGAGGGGATACCGGACGGCAGCGAATTCTATTTCGTCCACAGCTATTTCCCGACTCCAAGGGATCCCGCCGACGTGCTGGCGGAAACCGAATTCGGAGGCAAGACCTTCGCTTCGGTGCTGGGACGGGGCAATCTCGTGGCTTGCCAGTTCCACGTCGAGAAAAGCGGCAAGTGGGGGCTCGCGTTGCTCAAGAATTTCTGCAAGTGGAGCGGGAGCTCCACCTGGAACGGCGGCTCCGCCCGCGGCCACGGTCCCTCGGGAAGCGGCATATGCTGACCAAGCGGCTCATCGTCTGCCTGGACGTGCGTAACGGCAAGGTTACCAAGGGCGTCAAGTTCAAGGAGAACGTGGATTTGGGCGATCCGGTGGAAATGGGCCGCAAGTACTACCAGGACGGCGTGGATGAGCTGGTGTTCTACGACATCATGGCCTCCGCCGAAAAACGGCCGATAGACATCGCCATGGTCCGGGCCGTGGCCCGGAAAGTGTTCATCCCCTTCTCGGTGGGAGGCGGCATCCGCAACCTGGAAGACATGCGGGAAGTCCTGTTGGCAGGCGCGGAAAAGGTGAGCGTGAACTCCCTGGCCGTGCAGAATCCGGACATCATCCGCCAAGGGGCCAAAGCCTTCGGCAAGCAATGCATCGTACTGGGGATGGACGCGAAGAAGACCGACCTGCCCGGGTTGTCTTCCGGATACGAAGTGTTCGTGCAGGGCGGGCGCAAGGCCATGGGCATCGACGCTGTGGCCTGGGCCAAACAGGCCGTGGCGCTGGGGGCGGGGGAGATCTGCGTCAACTCCATCGACGCGGACGGAACCAAGAACGGATACGAACTGACATTGACGCGCCTGATCGCGGAGGCCGTGGAGGTTCCCGTGATCGCCTCGGGCGGAGCGGGGACGCCGTCCCATCTGGTCGACGTCTTCAAAAAGGGCGGAGCGGACGCGGGTCTGGTCGCCTCCATGGTGCATTACGGCACCTATGGGATTTCCGCGATCAAGGCCGAGCTTGCGGCCGCGGGGATTCCCGTGCGCGCAAGCGCATAAGTCCCGCCGACAACCTTCCATGCTTACATTTTGGTTCGCGGATGGACTTGATCGTCCGGTGCGCGGCGCATGACAAGTTCGGGCAGGAAATGACAATGGCCTCGCCGTCTTCCTCGATTGGCCCATCAAGTCCATGAAAACCCCTTAAAATGGCCATTGAAAACCATTTCTTTGATTGGCTGGATTCTTGCTTTCCTGATCCTCGGACATCGGGCCGGCTTCAACGGCCTTGCCGGCATTGCCGGCATTGACCGAACCAGTGGGATGGGAAAGAAAATATGCTACCCAATAACCCAGCAAGCACCATGGTATTTGCGAACGGCAGAGGCAGGGAACGCTTCGGCGTGGAATCGGAAGCCCGGGACGTAGTCTCCGAGTTGAAGGGCCAGGATCTGGTCTTCATGCTTCTGGAAATCGCCCAATTGATGGAAAAGCAACGGGAGCCGAAGATCATCATCGACGGCATCCTGTCCATGCTTTCGGAAAAGCTCCATCTCATCCGGGGACGTGTCATCGTGCCCGGCAGGGAATCGGGCCTCCCGGAAATCCGCTACTGTCTGGGTGCCCGGGAAAAGGAATCCCTGGACGTTCCGGTCGGCAGGGATTCCCTGGTGGGACAGGTGCTTGCGACCGGCAAGGTGAAGCTCGTCCCGGAGATAGACAGGGAGTCGGCCATCCTGGGTTTTTCGCCTCCGCGCAACGCCCTGCCCCCGGGCAAAGTCTCTTTCTTCGCGGTCCCCATCTTCGAAAACGACATCGTGTTGGGGGCCTTGGTGGCCTTCCGCATGCGGGACGAAAAGCGCAGCTTCATCCACGACATGGATATGCTCCGCTTCTCCGCCGCCGTGATCGGCCAAAGCCTGGGGATCGAAATGCGGGTGGCGGAAGAAATGCGATCCCTGAGGAGCACGGGCAAAGGCATCGCCCATGGGATCCTGGGCAACAGCGCCAAGCTGAACGAGGCGCTGAGGCAGACGGATCAGATCGCCGCCAGCGATGCGCCGGCCATGCTGTTGGGCGAATCGGGAACGGGCAAGGAGAAATTCGCCCGCATGATCCACCAGGAAAGCCGCCGGGCCGAGGGGCCTTTCGTCTGCATCAATTGCGCTGCCATCCCTCCCTCCCTGCTCGAATCCGAGCTGTTCGGTTACGAAAAAGGCAGTTTCACCGGCGCCAACCAGAGCCGCAAGGGCAAGATTGAATGCGCCGACAAAGGCACCCTGTTCCTGGACGAAATAGGGGATTTGCCCCTGGAGCTCCAGGCCAAGCTGTTGCGCGTCATCCAGGAAAGGCAGATAGAGCGGGTCGGCAGCAGCCAATCCATCCAGGTGGATTTCCGGATCATCACCGCCACCAACGTCGATCTGCAGACCGCCGTGAACGAGGGCCGCTTCCGGCTCGACCTGTTCTACAGGCTCAACGTGATTCCGATTTACCTTCCTCCCCTGCGTGAACGCAATGGGGACGTGCGCATCATCGCTTTGCATTTCCTCAACGAGTTCAACCACAACTACCAGAGGAATATCACCTTCGACGACGGCATCCTGGATCTGATGGAGTCCTTCGATTGGCCGGGAAACATCCGGCAATTGGCCAACGTGATCGAACGGGCGGGGTTGACCGCGGAAACCCGGCGCATCACCCGGGAGCAGATCGAAAGGATCCTGGTGCAGGAGGCCAGCGTGTTCATCGCCAAGCCCAGGCACATCGAGCCGGATCGGGCGCCCTTGCAGCCGGACCTCGCCGGAAAAGCCAAGGATTGGGAAGCCGACGGCTCCCGGCCCTATATGAAGGTGCAGGAAAGGGAAACCGACGAGATAGCCACGGCCATCCGCCGTTTCGGCGGGAACAAGACCCATGCGGCCCGCAGCCTGGGAATGACCATCCGTCAGTTGCGATACCGTATCCAAAGGCTGGGAATAGCCTCCTAGCCCCCGGCAATCCATCGAATCCAGAAGGACGGAGCCCTCCAAAGAGGACTCCGTTTTTTTTACGCCGGCGGTTTCCCGGAAGCAGCCGATTGTCCGGATTGTCTGCTTTGCGCGCCTGCCAATCAGGACATTGCGATGTCACCCCGCGCGCGATTGAGGGCATGCCGGCGCCCATGGGCGGGAACCCGGACGATTAGGCGGAAAAGGTCAGGTAACCTTCATGGCACGTAGCTTGCGTTCTCTATCAGCGTTCGGCGGCAATCCGGGACGCCACAAACAACGTCCTTCCGGAACGTGCAACCATAGGAGGTCCAGAATGACGAAGGGAATCGGGAACACGCAGAAGCGTTTCGGGAATTTTATCCGCGGGGTGGTACCGGCGGCGATATTGGGAGCGCTGGCGGCGGCATATGGCGCGGACGCCAAGTACCCCACGGCCAAGGTGATGACGACGGGCCTTGCCGTTACGGACAACGAGGTGACGGTCGGCATCCTGCATTCTCTGACCGGCACGATGGCCATCAGCGAAACGGGATCGGTGGAAGCGGAAAAGCTCGCAATCGCCCAGATCAACGAGAGCGGCGGCATCCTGGGCCGCAAGATCAAGTTCATCGTCGAGGACGGCGCCAGCGATTGGCCGACCTTCGCCGAAAAGGCCAGGAAGCTCCTGGTGCAGGACAAGGTGGCCGCGGTGATGGGCTGCTGGACCTCCGCCTCGCGCAAGGCCGTGCTTCCCGTGTTCGAGAAGGAAAACGGCATGCTCTACTACCCCACTTTCTATGAAGGGCTGGAGCAGTCGAAAAACGTGATCTACACCGGGCAGGAGGCCACCCAGCAGATCCTCGCGGGCCTGGATTGGATTGCCAAGGAGAAGAAGGCCAAGACCTTCTACCTGGTGGGTTCGGATTACATCTGGCCGCGCACCTCGATGAAAATCGCCAGGAAGCATATCGAGAACGTGCTGCATGGAACGGTGGTGGCCGAGGAGTTCGCCCCACTTGGACATACCCAGTTCGGATCCCTCATCAACAAGATCAAACTCAAGAAGCCGGACGTGGTGTTCGCGGCGGTGGTGGGCGGCAGCAATGTCTCCTGGTTCAAGCAGTTGAAGGCCGCCGGCATCACGGCCGACAAACAGACCCTGCTGACCATTTCGGTCACGGAAGACGAGGTGCTGGGAATCGGGGGCGAGAACCTGGTGGGCTTCTATTCCTCCATGAAGTATTTCGAGAGCCTGGACAACCCCAACAATAAGACCTTCGTACCGGCCTTCAAAAAGATGTGGGGCCCCAATAGCGTTATCGGGGACGTGACCCAGGCGGCCTATCTGGGACCCTGGCTCTGGAAGCTGACCGTGGAAAAGGCGGGCAGTTTCGACGTGGACAAGGTGGCGGCGGCCTCCCCGGGGATCGAGTTGAAGACGGCTCCCGAAGGCTACGTCAAGTTGCATGAGAACCACCATCTCTGGAGCAAGCTGCGTATCGGCCAATGGAAGGCGGACGGCCAGGCTCTGGTGGTGTACGAGTCGGGGCTAATCGAACCCAACCCCTTCCCCAAGGGATATCAATAGCGTCCCCGACCGGCGAGGGCGGCTTTGCACCGGCCCCCGTCGGATCGGGTTCGGCATGAAAACCAACGGTAACGGATCGGATTAGGATTTTGCGGGGCCCCGGACGGGGCCCGATGGACCGGGACAAGTGCAGGAGGATTCATGGGCGGCTATACATTCAGCGAATTGGGTTCGATTTTCGTGATGCAGGGATTCAGCGGGCTCAGCCTGTTCTGCGTGTACCTGCTGATGGCCTTGGGTCTGGCCATCATATTCGGGCAGATGGGGGTCATCAACATGGCCCACGGGGAGTTCCTCACCATGGGCGCCTACACCACCTATTTCATGTCCAAACTGGCCGTGGATCACTTTCCCGCGCTGGTGGGCATTTATTTCCCCTTCGCCATCATCCTCGGTTTCCTCATCGCCTTCGGGATGGGCTATCTGCTGGAAGTCCTTTTGATCCGGCATCTGTATAAGCGTCCCCTGGATACGCTGCTGGCCACCTGGGGTGTGAGCCTGGTGCTCCAACAGGTGTTCCGCTCGGCCTTCGGCGCGCGCGAAGTCAGCGCGACCCTGCCCGCCTGGCTGCTGGGTTCCGTCAAACCGACGGAAACCATCGATATCCCGTTGAACGGCCTGTTCATGATGGGCCTGACCCTGGTCCTCTCCCTGTTGGTCTTCATTTTCCTGTTCCGGTCCCGCTGGGGGCTCAAGGTGCGGGCCACCACCCAGAACCGGGTGATGAGCGGAGGGGTGGGCATCAACACCAAGAAAGTGGACAGGATGACCTTCGCGGTGGGCTGCGGCATCGCCGGGGTGGCCGGGGCGGTATTCACCACCATCGCTTCCACCGGTCCAACCACCGGTTCGCTCTACATCGTGGATACCTTCCTGGTGGTGGTCTTCGGGGGCGCGGCCAGCCTGGTCGGCACGGTCGCCTCCGCCTTTTCCATCGCCCAGGCCCAGTCCGTGCTGGAATTCTTCCTCACCAGTTCCATCGCCAAGGTGCTGACCCTGCTCACCGTCATCACCGTCATCATGGCCCGCCCGGAAGGGCTGTTCACCATCCGGGTGCGCAAATGAAGAAGGCCGCCGTGGATGAAAACCGGTCCAAGGACGGATCGTGGCTGTTGGGCCTGGCCGTCCTGTCGGCTTTAATCTTCATCGTAATGCCCCTGTGTTTCGACATCTTCCGCCTGAACCTGGTCGGGAAATACCTTACCTACGCCTTCGTGGCCGTGGGCCTGGTGTTGTGCTGGGGCCAAGGCGGGATCCTGAGCCTGGGGCAGGGGGTCTTCTTCGGCCTGGGCGGCTACTGCATGGCCATGTTCCTCAAGCTGGAAGCGTCGGATCCCAAGAGTACGGCAATCCAGTCCACGCCCGGCATCCCGGATTTCATGGACTGGAACCAGCTCACGAAACTGCCCTGGTTCTGGCAGCCGTTCCATAGCCTGACCTTCACTTTGATCGCCGTGGTGCTGGTGCCGTCCCTGTTCGCCTTCATCATCGGCGTGGCCATGTTCAAGCGCAGGGTGGGAGGCGTCTACTTCGCCATCATCACCCAGGCGGTCGCCGCCATCCTGACCATCCTTATCGTGGGGCGGCAGGGACTGACGGGCGGCATCAACGGCATTACCGATCTCAAGACCCTGCATGGCTGGGATATCCGGACCAACGGCGCCAAATACGTGCTCTACTTCATCAATGCCGGCTTGCTGGTTGCGTCCCTGCTGGTCTCGAAATACATCACCTCCAGCAAGCTGGGAAGGCTGCTGCTGGCCATGCGCGACAAGGAAGAGCGGGTCCGGTTCTCGGGCTACGACGTCTCCAATTTCAAAGTGTTCATCTTCTGCATGGCCGCCGGCATCTCCGCTTTGGGCGGCGCCATGTTCACCCTGCAAGTGGGCTTCATGTCCCCTTCCTTCGTGGGGATCGTGCCTTCCGTCGAGATGGTGATCTTCACCGCGGTGGGGGGACGCATGTCCTTGCTGGGGGCCGTGTACGGAACCCTGCTCGTGAATTTCGGGAAGACATACTTCTCCGAAAGCTATCCCGCGCTGTGGCTGCTGCTGATGGGCGGCCTCTTCATCTCCGTGGTCATGTTCTTTCCCAACGGACTGGCGGGTCTCTACGACCAGCACCTGAAGAAAAGGGTGGCGGCCGCGGGGGCGAGGTTCAGGGCCGGCCGCGCGGCGGGACTCAAGACGGCTCCCGCGGGAGAACCGCCGGGGATGGAAAAGACCGCCGCCACCCTGCCGGGCGGCATACCGGGCAAACGCACAAAGGGGCCCAAGCAGCCCTTGGAGACCAGGCCATGACAAACACCGAAGTCCTGCTCGCCATCGAAGATTTGACGGTGTCCTTCGACGGTTTCAAGGCCGTGGATGCCCTCAACCTGTACGTCAACAAGTACGAGCTCCGGGCCGTGATAGGGCCCAACGGAGCGGGGAAGACCACGGTCCTGGATCTCATCTGCGGCAGGACCAAGGCCACCGCGGGCAGAATCCAGTTCAAGGAAAAGGATCTGACCAAACTGTCCGAGCATCAGATTGTCCATCTGGGAGTGGGCAGGAAGTTCCAGACCCCGTCCATCTATGGCAACCTCACGGTGTTCGAAAACCTGGAGATCTCCTTTCCCAGGGGCCGGACCGTGCTGGGTTCATTGGTCTTCCGGCGCACCCAGGATATCCGCGACCGGGTGCGGGAAGTGGCGAAGGAGATTTTCCTGGATGCGCACCTGGACATGGAAGCCGAACTGCTCAGCCACGGCCAGAAGCAGTGGCTGGAGATAGGCATGCTGCTGATCCAGGAGCCGGAACTGATGATGCTGGACGAGCCGGTGGCGGGCATGAGCGTGAAGGAGCGGGAGCAGACCGCGGAATTGCTCGGCAGGATCTGCCGCAACCGGTCCGTGATCGTCATCGAGCACGATATGGAGTTCGTGAAAAGCATCGCCCACAAAGTGACGGTGATGCACCAGGGAAAGATCCTGGCCGAGGGCACCATGGAGAGCGTCCAGGAAAACGAAAAGGTGATCGAAGTGTATCTGGGCCACTGAAGCGGACGGGCCATTCAAATCACGTATCCGGTTCGGAAAGGCTGGGAGCGAGCATGTTGGAAGTGAAGGATCTGCAGGTCAGCTACGGCCAGAGCGAGGTGATCGGCAACCTCGCGTTCGAGGTGGGCAGGAACGAGACCTTGGCGATCATGGGCCGCAACGGGATGGGCAAGACCACGCTCATGAAGGCTTTGATGGGAATCCTGCGCAGCCGCAAGGGAAGCGTCAAATTGGACGGCAAGGACCTGACCAAGATGGAAAGCTATCAGCGGGTGGCCGCGGGACTGGCTTTCGTGCCGCAGGGGCGCATGATCTTCTCGGCCCTGACGGTGCAGGAAAACATCGAAACCGGGCTCGAGACCGCGGATTCCAAAACCATCCCCGATGACATCTTCGCCCTGTTTCCGGTGCTCCACGAAATGCGCAAACGCAAGGGGGGGAACCTCTCCGGAGGCCAGCAGCAGCAATTGGCCATCGCCCGGGCCCTGGTCTCGGAACCCAAGGTGCTGATCCTGGACGAACCCACCGAGGGAATCCAGCCGTCCGTCATCAAGGACATAGCCCGGGTCCTCAACGAGATCCGCAAGACGCGGGAAATCAGCATCCTGGTGTCCGAACAGGTTTTGAGCTTCACCTTGGCGATCGCCGATCGCCTTTTGGTGATCGACAAAGGACGTTTCATCCACGAGAACAGGCGCGACCAGGTGGACGCGGAGAAGATCAAGCAGTATCTGTCGGTCTGAACATCCACAAACAACCGGGTTCCCGGGAACCCGAAAAGGAGGGCGCCATGCCGCAAGGTTCCATTTCTTCCAGCGAGGATGCCGTCGGCGTAGCCGTGGTCAACTACCAGGTTCCCGTGGTGGAGACGCGGGAGCAGGTCATGCAGAACTGCCTGCGCATCGCCGGATTCATCGACGGCATGAAGCGGGGATATCCCGGGCTCGATCTCATCATCTTTCCGGAGTATACGACCCAGGGTTTCCATCCCACCAAGTGGTCGGAGCTCACCACCACCCTGGACGGGCCCGAAGTGGCCGTCTTCTCCGAGGCTTGCAGGCGCAACAAGGTATGGGGTGTTTTTTCCCTGACCGGTGAAGCGCACCCGGAAGGGTTGAACCCGTACAATACCTTGATCATGCTCAACGACAAGGGGGAGCTGGCCCTGACCTACCGGAAAATCTTCCCCTGGGTGCCCATGGAGCCTTGGACCGCGGGCCATGAGACGGTCGTCGCGGAGGGGCCCAAGGGCCTGATGGTGGGCGCGGTGATCTGCTATGACGGGAACATCCCGGAAATCGTCAGGGATACGGTCATGAAAGGGGCGGAATTGGTGGTCCGCATCCAGGGCTACATGTACCCGTCCAAGGAACAGCAACGAATCATCTCCCAGGTGCGCGCCTGGGAGAACATGGCCTACATGGCCGTGGCCAACATGGCGGGCCGGGATCTAGTCTATTCCTATTTCGGCCATTCCAACATCGTGGACTTCGACGGAAGCGTGCTGGCCGAATGCGGGACCGGTCCCGACGAGTCCACTTATGCCACCCTGTCCCTGACCACCCTCCGGGACGCCCGCCGCAATTGGACGGCCGAGAACCATCTTTACAATCTGGTGCACCGCGGGTACACATCGGAGCCGGGCGGGCATGCGCGCTGTCCCTTCGACTTCTACCGGAAATGGGTCCAGGATCCGGAAGCCGCGCGTGAACAGGTGGAGGCCCTGACCCGGGACGCCGACAGCCCGGACCAGGCCACTACACCGCGGATTCCGGCGCCACCCCGGGTTTTCCGCATCAAGCAGCCCGCCCGCGCCAAGGAGCTCATTTACGCGGAATCCGGACCATGATGGAGACGATAACGTTCGCGGCATCCGGAGTCCGCCAATCGGGACATTGTCCGGATTGTCAGCCCGGCAATGTGGACAATCCCCGCATGCCGGGGTCACTCCGCCGATGGTCGCGGCGGATGTCGCGCAGCGGGCGGGAATTCGCGATGCCGACCGGGCCCATCGGGCGCGGCATGATTCCTGCTTCGGTTTAAGGTGAACGGAAGGAATCGATATGCCCATCTACGAATATCTGTGCCGACCCTGCGAGACGCCTTTCAGCGAGATCCGCAGCATCGCCGACCGGGACGAGCCCGCCCCCTGTCCCGCGTGTTCCGTGCCGACCGCGACCCGCACGCCCCCTTCCTTTTTCGTCCGCGGATCCAGCGGCTCCAACCGGCCGCGTTCCCTGGCCGAACAATTGGCGGGGCGGGGCGTCATGAAACCGGCCGGGGACGGTTCCACGGGCATCCTGGGACATAAATGCCACAGCGGTTGCGGCTGCTGAACAGGCCGGGATCCCGATCCCATCCGCGAAAACCATAAACAGCCACCGAAGGAGGAGATTCATGACCAAGCGAATAAAAATGAAGCCAGGCACCCGCCTCAGCGAGCAACCCGAAAACATAGGCATGAACCGGTGGCATCCGGACATTCCCGCCATCACCCATGTCAAGCCGGGCGAGGATATCATCCTGGAGACGCTGGACTTCCTCGATTGCCAAATCGCCAACAATGACGATCCCTCGGACGTGCGCGACATCGATCTGACGCGGGCCCATCCCCTGACCGGTCCCATCTATATCGACGGCGCGGAGCCGGGCGATCTGCTGGTGGTGGATATCCTCGACATCGGCACCATCACGCCGTACGGTTTCTCCGGCATCTTCGCCAAGGAAAACGGCGGCGGCTTCCTGGCCGAATACTTCCCCAACGCGGCCAAGGCCATCTGGGATTTCCACGGCATCTACACTTCGTCCCGGCACATCCCCGGAGTCCGGTTCGCCGGCCTGACCCATCCCGGCCTCATCGGCACCATGCCCTCCATCGACATGGTCCACGAATGGAACAGGCGCGAGGCGCCCCTGGCCGCCGAAGGCAAGGCCAAGCCGCCCTATGAACCCACCGCCTACGTCGGCGCCCTCAAGGGAGCCGAAAGGGATCGGGTGGCCAAGGAGGCATGCCGCACCGTGCCGCCCCGGGAACATGGCGGTAATACGGATATCAAGAACATCTCCATCGGCACGCGCATCTATTTTCCCGTGTTCACCAAGGGCGCGGGCTTCGCCATGGGCGATCTGCACTTCTCCCAGGGGGACGGGGAAATCGCATTCTGCGGCGCCATCGAGATGGACGGCTACACGCACCTGGGTTTCGATCTGATCAAAGGGGGCATGGCGAAATACAAGCTTAAGCAACCCATCTTCGTCCCCGGTCCCACTGATCCCAAGTTCGAAAAGTGGCTCATGTTCGAAGGCATCTGCGTCGAGGACGGCAAGCAATACTACCTGGATGCCACCGTGGCCTACCGCCGCGCCTGCATGAACGCCATAGAGTATCTGCAGAATTTCGGGTACACCGGCGAGCAGGCTTATATGCTCCTGACCGCGGCGCCCGTCGAGGGCAGGATTGGCGGAATCGTGGATATTCCCAATTGCGCCTGCACGGTGGCCATCCCCACCGGCATTTTCGACCAGGACATTCTGCCCAGGAAGTGACGCCGGCCCCGCCGGAACCCGTCCCCCTCGGGTGGCAAGCTGGCTGGACACGCCGTCCGAGCGGCTTCGGTGCCTCTTGCCCATCCGAGGGTTTCCGCGCATGTGTGCGCTCTCACTCCTTCTGGCGCCAATACCAAGTATCCTTTTCCAGTACTGTAGCTGCATTGTAATTACAACGGATGTAGCTACAATGTGGTGGCATGGTGTGGAGGTGAGTAAGGATGAGGGGTCCAAAATCGACTGATTTTTGGTCGAATAGCCATACCCTCCGGGAATACAGGACCGAGGAAGAGTTCAAGGGGGCCTTGAAGAGTGGAGCGTTGCCTTGGACGGAAGTTGAGCGCTACTTCGAGTGGAGGAAGGCGGAGCTCAAGGATTCCCTGATCACGCTACGGATAAGTAGTACCGATCGGATGAAATTGAAGTCCTTGGCGCGGATGCAGGGGAAAAAATTCCATAGCTATATCGGTGAAATCCTGAAACGGGAGATCCATTTGCAGGAGGACCGCCTGGCAAATTCCATCCCGGAAAAGCCGGGTTTGCCCTCCGAGGGATGACCTCGTGGCCCGGGGGACCAACCTGTCGTGGAAGGCACCCAGGAAGCGGCAGCCGAATGCCCCGCCGTTGGCCCCGGCCGCCCAATTAACTACCTTTGACCGCGTTATCCCAGGAGCGAATTTTGGAAGAAATCACCAATCTGAAGGCCCGCGTAGACCGCCTATGGGGGTATCTTTGACCTCGCCCGCAAGGAAGAAGAAGTAGCCCTTCTCGAACGCTCCGCCTCGGAACCGGGATTCTGGTCCGACATCGCCAAAGCCCAAAAAATCCAGAAGCAGCTCAAGACCAGCCAATGGTGGCTTGAGCAGTGGAAGTCCCTGGACACCCAGGTCAAAGAGCTGGAAATGCTCGCCCAGATGGCCGAAGAGGACAAGGACGACGCCTCCCTGAAGGAGGCGCGCGATTCCGTGGGCGCCCTGGAAGAGAAGGTGCGCGAGCTGGAGCTGAAGAAGATGCTCAGCGGCGAGAACGACGAAAAGCCGGCCATCCTCAGTATCCATTCGGGCGCGGGCGGCACCGAATCCCAGGATTGGGCGCGCATGCTGCTGCGCATGTACGTGAGCTGGATGCAGAAGCGCGGGCTCAAATTCGAGATCCTGGACGAGCAGCCGGGCGAAGAGGCCGGCATCAAGGGCGCCACCATCGAAGTGGCGAGCGAATTCGCTTTCGGCTATCTGCGATCGGAAATCGGCGTGCACCGGCTGGTCCGCATTTCGCCGTTCGATTCCAACGCCCGCCGGCATACCTCCTTCGCGGCCGTTTACGTGTATCCGGAAATCGAGGAAGTGGAATTCGAGCTCAACGAGAACGATATCAAGGTGGACACCTTCCGGGCGGGCGGCGCGGGCGGGCAGCACATCAACAAGACGGATTCGGCCGTGCGCATGACCCATCTTCCCACCGGGATCGTGGTTTCCTGCCAAAGCGAGCGCAGCCAGCACAAGAACCGCGCCAGCGCCATCAAGATGCTGCGCGCCAGGGTGTACCAGAAGCACAAGGACGATGAAGAGGCCAAGCGGGAGTCCAAGCTGGCCTCCAAGCTCAAGATCGAATGGGGCAGCCAGATCCGGTCCTACGTATTGCAGCCATACCAGATGGTCAAGGACGCGCGCACGGATTTCGAGACCTCGGACGCCTTCGGCGTGCTGGACGGGAACCTGGACGGATTCATCAACGCCTACCTGCTGGCGGCGGACGAAGAGCGTCTGAAGGGCACTTGATCCCCATTGTTAGATTACCAAGAAGAGCATCGAAAGCGGACGCAAAATGGAAATGAATGATCAGGTCGAAGCCAGGCTGGAAAAGCTGCGCAAGCTGCGCGAGATGGGGATCAATCCGTATCCCTATGGCTTCGCTCCCACCCACGACAGCGCCGCCCTGCTGGCCGAAAAGGAAAAGCTCCTGCCTCCCTCCGAAGGGGCGACGGGTCCCGAGGTGGCGTTCGCCGGACGCATCGTGCGCTACAACCTTAAGGGCAAGCTGGCTTTCGTGCATCTCAAGGACGATATGGGCCGCATGCAGATCATGTTCGGCCGGGACGCTGTGGGAGAGCCTTCCTTCGAACTGGTCAAGATCCTGGACATCGGCGATTGGATAGGCGTGAAAGGAACCATGTTCATCACGCGCGCGGGCGAATACACCATCCACGCCAAGACGGTGGAACTGCTGTCCAAGGCCGTCCGCCCGCTTCCCATTCCCAAGGAGAAGATCGAAAACGGCGTCAAGATCATTTTCGACGAGTTCAAGGACGTGGAGACCAGGTATCGCCAGCGTTACGTGGATCTGACCCTGAACGACGGCGTCCGGGAGACCTTCAAGAAGCGATCCCGCATCATCCAGTCCATCCGCCAGTATCTTTTGGACAATGCCTACTTGGAAGTGGAAACTCCCATCCTCCAGGCCATCTACGGGGGCGCCAGCGCCCGCCCGTTCCTGACCCACCACAACGCCCTGGACATCCCCCTGTACCTGCGCGTCAGCAACGAACTGTACCTGAAGCGCCTGATCACGGGCGGATTCCCCAAGGTATTCGAGTTCGCCAAGGATTTCCGCAACGAGGGCATCGACCGGACCCATAATCCCGAGTTCACCCTGCTGGAGTTCTACCAGGCCTTCGCCGACTACAACGACATGATGAAGCATTTCGAGAACATCTACGCGGCGGCCTGCACCGCCGCCAACGGTTCCCCCAGGTTCACCTACCAGGGCCAGGAATTCGATTTGACACCGCCCTGGCCGCGCCTCACCGTCAAGCAGGCCCTGAAGAAGTTCGCCGGTCTGGACGTGGACGCAATGTCGGACGGGGACCTCATGGCCGAACTGGAGAAAGGCGGCATCGAACTGAAGGGAAAGTACATCCGCGGTCTGGCCATCAAGGCCCTGTTCGAGGCCAAATGCGAGTCGCAACTCTCGGGCCCCATCTTCATCATCGATCATCCCAAGGAAAGCACGCCCTTGTGCAAGGGCCATCGCAGCGATCCGGACCTGGTCGAGCAGTTCGAGCCGTACATCAACGGTTGGGAGGTGGGCAACGCCTACTCCGAGCTGAACGATCCCCTTTTGCAGCGCAAGCTCCTGGAAGACCAGGTGGAGCGCGGCCGCGGCGGCGAGGATGAGACCCATCCCCTGGACGAAGACTTCCTGCGGGCGTTGGAATACGGTATGCCCCCCACGGGCGGCGTGGGAATCGGCATCGATCGGATGGTGATGCTGTTGACCGACAGCGCGACCATCAAGGACGTGTTGCTGTTCCCCCTGATGAAGCCAGAGTGAAGTATTTCGAATGGTTCATCGCCCGGAAATATTTCTGGGCCCAACGCCGGACCCTCTCAACGGGGCTGATAGCCTTGTTCTCGGCGGCCGGCGTCACCGTGGGCACCTGGCTCTTGATCTTCGTGCTCTCCGCCATCAACGGCTTCGAGCATGAGGTCAAGAAACAGTTGATCGGCAAGGATGCGCACATCGAGGTGACCCAATACCAATACGCGCCTATCCGCGGGTACGATTCTTTGGCGGAGCAGGTGCGCAAGTTCCCCCATGTGACGGCGGCTTCGCCGTTCATCATGTCCAAGACCATCATTTCCCGCAAGAAGAACCAGGACGGCATCGTCGTCTACGGCATCGACAGCGCCAGCAGCCGCAACGTGATCGGGCTTGCCTCCACCATTTCCCATGGGAAATACCGTTTCCAGGGATTGAAGGACTCCTCCGGCAGGGTTTTCCCCGGCATCATCCTCGGTTACGCTTTGGCGGCCCGCTTGCAGGCTTCCGTGGGGGACAAAGTCTTCCTGGCGGACTTCACCGGGGCGGGCGAATTGGGTTCATCCGGCTTCGCCCCCAAGATCGCCCCTTTCATCGTCGCGGCCACCTTCGAATCGGGCATGTACCAGTTCGACGAATCCCTGGCCTACATTTCCCTATCGGAAGCCCAACGCCTGTTCGATCTTTCCGGATCGGTTACGGGCCTGCAATTGCGGGTGGACGACCCGTACGCCAGCGGCCCGGTATCCCGGGACCTGGAAGACACCCTGGGCTTCCCCTACCGCGCCCTGGATTGGCAGGCCAAGAACTACACGTTGATCAAATGGATGTCCTACGAAAAGGTATTGGTGGGGCTGGCCCTGGGCATCATCATCATCATCGCCGCATTCAACATCATTTCCTCCCTGGTGATGGCCGTGAACGACAAGGTGCGGGAAATCGGCATCCTGCGCGCCATGGGCGCCACCCGGCGCGGCATCCTGCGTATTTTCATCCTGGAAGGGATGCTCATCGGCGTGGCCGGATCGGCGGCGGGAACCCTGCTCGGCCTGCTCAGCTATTGGCTGCAAAGCCGCTTCGGGCTCATTCAATTGCCCGGGGACGTGTATTTCGTGACCGTGCTGCCGGTGGAACTGCATCTGGTGGACGTGGTTTCCGTTCTGGTGCTGACCAATTGCCTGTGCGGGCTCGCAACCATCCTGCCGGCGCTGAAGGCGGCCCGGCACGACCCCGTGGAGGCCATCCGCCATGAATGACACCCTGGAGTCCAAGGCCCGCGCGGCTTCCGTGGGCATGCCCCTCCTGTCGGTCGAGAAGATCCAGAAGGTTTTCGAGGAAACCGGCACCCGCATCGAACTGTTCAAGGATCTGGATTTCGCCATCGCGTCCGGGGACTTCGTGGCCATCAAGGGCGCCTCCGGAGTGGGGAAGAGCACCCTGTTGCACATCCTGGGGTTGTTGGACCACCCCACCGTGGGCCGCGTGCTCTTCAAGGGCAAGGATACCGGCGGCCTTTCCGACAAGCAGCTCAGCGCCATCCGCAACAAGCAAATCGGCTTCGTGTTCCAGTTCCATCACCTGCTGCCCGATCTCACCGTCAAGGAGAACGTGCTCATGCCCAAACGCATCGGAGGCGGGTTGCGCCGCGCCGACGAGGAGAGGGCCCTGGAGCTGATCCGCATGGTGGGCATGGACCATCGGCTCAAGCATCTTCCCGCCGAATTGTCCGGCGGCGAACGCCAGCGCATCGCTCTGGCCCGCGCGTTGATCAATGATCCCGGCATCCTGCTTTGCGACGAACCCTCAGGCAATCTGGACTCCAAGAATTCCGAGCATCTGCATGCGCTTCTGCTGGATCTGAACCGGCGCCTGTCCGTGGCCATCCTGGTGGTGACTCATGATTTGAACCTCGCCGCCCTGGCGCGCCGCGTCTATATGATGGAAGCGGGAGGGCTGCGGACCGAACGGGAAGACGAGGGCGCGGCCGGTGGCTGAATTCCCCGTCTGCACCCAATGCGGATTCACCTGGGGCGAATACAGGTCCCGCGGGCTGCTCGGCTGCCCCCAATGCTATGTCGCCTTCGGCGAGGCCTTGCAGGCCGACGTTGCCTGGTTCCACCACGCCCTGGCTTTGGCGGTTCCGGAACCGTCCGTTTCCGAAGGTCCGGATCCGGAAAGCCTGGCGCGCTGGCGTGAACAGATCGCGGAAGCCGTGCGCGCCGAGAACTACGAGGAAGCGGCCCGCCTGAACCGGCTCATCCTGGGAAGCGGCCTAGCGCAAAGACCCGGCCTTGGACTGGCCTGACTCCGGCGACCGGTCCCCGACCGGCCGGTCTTTGACCGGCGGTTCCCTGGCCGCCATGCCCTTGGCGTGGGCAGGTAACCCGGATGTTTCCTCCGATCCGGCCTCGCGCGCCGTCCTGTTCACCCGGGTGCTCTCCTTCCGGAACTTCTCCGGGCTCCCCTTCGTGGTCTCGGCTCCGCCCCATGTCTGCGCCTTGGTGGCGGACAAGGCCTTGGAGCATATCTCCAAGCCCGCCAAGCGCGCGGGCCGCACGGTCTGGCGTCTGGCCGAATGTCCGCCGCGCGTGATCCGCCTGCTGCGGGAGCGGGAAATCCTTCCCTTGCGCGCCGCCTCCTTTCCCGGAAAGAAAGGGTTCAAGTACCTGGCGTCGGCCCCTGATGGCGGGGCCTGGACCCTGGTGAACGAGGTGGAGCACATCACCTCCGGCCGGATCTTTCCCGGACGCCTTGATCCCGCCGCGTTCGAATCCCTCTATGCCCCGCCAGATGAGGGCCCGGCCCGCACGCCATGGGCCTGGTCGGGGCCTTTCGGATACCTGGCCTCGGATCCGTCCCGCATCGGTCCCGGACTTTCCGTGGAATCGGTCGTTCACCTGCCCGGGCTCGCTTTGTCGCGGCAATTGCCGCATGCGCGGAATTATCTGACGGCGGCGGGTGTCGGTTTCCTTCCCGTCGGCTCGCCGTCGCCCCATTCCGCTTCGCCCGGCGCCGCCGATGCGGGCCTTTTCCGTCTGACCTCAAGAGGCGGACTGGGGAAAACTCCCCGGCAGGTTTACGAATCGTTTCTGGAAGCCGTCGAACCGGTATTGCGCAAGGAACGGGAGGCGCGCCTGCGCTGCGCGGAAAAACATCACAAAAGGCTCGAAGAACGGGTTCGGCAATCGTTCCGGAGTTTGGCCGGGGCCGCCACTCTCGCTTTCGCGGAGTTACTGTCCGCCGGTTCGCTGGCCCGTCTGGGAGCGGCTTTGGGAATGTTAAACCCCCAAATTCCAGGGATACTGGAAGAACTGCGGATTACCGCGGCCAGCGGTCACCTTGCGGTAACTTCAGGCCGGGATTTGTCGAAAGAAGAGGAGGACATTACCCGGGCGAATGTTGTAAGATTATCCTTGATGGATCACAGTGGAGAAATCTCTTAAAGATTGGGATTTTAGGGGATAACAAGTATTTTATTCACTGGATGAGATGGGGCCGGTATAATCCGGCCCAACGGAGCAAAAAAATGAACGGCATGTTTACGGATAGAGTCAAAAAAGTCATGCAGCTGGCGCGCGAGGAGTCCGTCCGTCTCGGCAACGACTACGTCGGCACCGAGCATCTGCTGCTCGGCCTCATCCGCGAAGGCGACGGAGTGGCTGTCGCCGTACTGAAGAATCTCGGGATCGATCTCGATGATCTCGCGCGCAACATCGAGAAGTCCATTTCGTCCTCGGGCGGAATGATGACCATCGGACAGATGATCCCCTTCACGCCCCGGGCGAAGAAGGTCCTGGAGATCGCGGCGCAGGAAGCCCGCTCCATGAGCCACAAATACATCGGCACCGAGCACCTGCTTCTGGCGCTGATGAAGGATCATGAATCCGCGGCGGCCAACGCCCTCGCCAGCATCGGCGTCGAGTACGAACGCGTGAAAGAGGAAATCGAGCGCGTGCTCCGCGGCGGCGACGCCCAGAGCGGCACCGACTTCGCCGGCTCGCGCAAGAAGTCCAAGACCCCGTTCCTGGATCATTTCGGACGCGACCTCACCGAGCTCGCCCGCCAGGGACAATTGGATCCCATCATCGGCCGCGGCCCGGAGATCGAGCGCGTCATCCAGATCCTGTCCCGCCGCAAGAAGAACAATCCCGTGCTCATCGGCGAACCGGGCGTGGGCAAGACCGCCATCGTGGAAGGCCTGGCCCAGAAGATCGTGGAGCGCAACATTCCCGAAGTGCTCGAGAATAAGCGCGTCGTCACCCTGGACATGGGCAGCATCGTGGCCGGCACCAAATACCGGGGCCAGTTCGAAGAACGCCTCAAGTCCCTGATGACCGAGCTGCAGAAGAACGACAACGTCATCATCTTCATCGATGAGTTGCACACCATCGTCGGCGCCGGCGGCTCCGAAGGATCGTTGGACGCTTCCAACATCTTCAAGCCCGCCCTGTCGCGCGGCGAGTTCCAGTGCATCGGCGCCACCACCCTGGACGAGTACCGCAAGTACATCGAGAAGGACGGCGCCCTGGAGCGCAGGTTCCAGACCATCCTGGTCGACCCGCCCTCACTCGTCGAGACCCTGCAGATCATCAAGGGCCTGCGCGCCAAGTACGAGGCCCATCATAAGGTCACGTATACGGAACCGGCCCTGGAAGCGTCCGTGCGCCTGTCGGACCGGTACCTTTCCGATCGTTTCATGCCGGACAAGGCCATCGACATCATCGATGAGGCCGGCGCGCGCGTGCGCCTGGCAAGCCTTTCCATTCCGCCCGAGCTCCGCAACAAGGAACTCGAGCTGGAAGCGGTGGTGAAGGAAAAGGAAGCCTCGGTCGAGAACCAGGACTACGAGACCGCCGCCTCCCTGCGCGACACCCAGGAAAGCCTCAAGGCCGAGCTGGAAGAGATGCGCAAGAAGTGGCGCGAACAGAAGCGCGAAGAGCGCCTGATCGTGGACGAGGAAGCCATCCAGGAAGTGGTCGCCAAGATGACGGGCATCCCGTTGGCCAAGATGGCCAATCAGGAAAGCCAGCGCTTGCTGAACATGGAAAAGGAACTGAACCAGCGCGTGGTGGGACAGGACAAGGCCATCGAGGTCATTTCCAAGGCCATCCGCCGCTCGCGTTCGGGCGTGCATTCGACCAAGCGCCCCATGGGCAGCTTCATCTTCCTGGGCCCCACGGGCGTGGGCAAGACCGAGTTGGTCAAGGCCCTGGCGGCTTTCCTGTTCGAAACCGAAGAAGCCCTCATCCGCATCGACATGTCCGAGTACATGGAGAAGTTCGCGGTCTCCCGCCTGGTGGGAGCGCCTCCGGGATACGTCGGTTACGAAGAAGGCGGCCAGCTCACCGAGAAGGTGCGCAAGAAGCCCTATTCCGTAATCCTGCTGGATGAAATCGAAAAGGCGCATCCGGATGTGTTCAACATCCTGCTGCAAATCCTCGATGACGGCCAGTTGACCGACAGCTACGGCCGCAAGGTGAACTTCAAGAACACCCTGATTATCATGACCTCGAATCTCGGGGCCAAGGATATCAAGAAGGGCCTGGGCCTCGGCTTCGGCAAGGATGACCTGGACAGCGAATACGAGCGCATGGAAAAAGTGGTCCGCGAGGAAGTGAAGCGCACCTTCAATCCCGAGTTCCTGAACCGCTTGGACGATCTGGTCGTGTTCCGCCCCCTGGAAAAGCGCGACATGGGCCGCATCGTGGACATCCTGGTGGCCGAGTTGGAAAACCGCCTCGGACCCCGCGACATCAAGGTTCAGATCTCGGATTCGGTCCGCGAACTCATCGTGGAAAAGGGCTTCGACCCGCAGTTGGGCGCGCGTCCGTTGCGCCGCGCCATCCAGAAGCTCATCGAGGATCCGCTCGCGGAGGAAATCCTGCGCGGGAAGATCACCGACAACTCCAGCCTGAAGGTCGGTCGCAAGGGCGATCAGCTGACCTTTACCTCCGGTCCCGGCAAAAATGCCAAAAAGGAGGAAAAGGAATCCACGGAAGTGAAGGGAGAGTAGGACTCTTCTCCGCCTTCGGGCGCATGCGTCGACTCTGAACAATGGCGTCGGGACTCGGGTTTGAATACCTGAAACCCGGCGCCTTTTTTATTTTCACCCCAAATCGTCTACTCCCGATGTAATCTGTCCGGCCTCGTAACGACTCAAATTTCAGCCTTTTATCTATATTGTCAGCGGTTTCCAACCGGGAAGGCGTTTTGACCATTTTCAAGCACTGTTTCGCGCTTCTTCTTCTATTTCTGGCCATCGCCCCTTCCTCCGCCCAGCAGCTCGCAGGTCCCGGCTTTCGAAGCCCGGTCAAGGAAGTCAAGATTGCCGGCATCGTCCTCGAAGGCAACAAGACCGTGGACAAGTCCCTGGTCATCCGCACCCTTCAGGTCGAAAAGGGAGAAGAATATCTGCCTCCCGTTCTCCGCCAAAAGGTCCAGGCTTCGGTCACGGCCTTGAACAAACTGGGCCTCTTCTCGGATATCAAGGTCGACATCGACTATCCGGACTCGGTGGACGGAGCCATCCTGACCTTCACGGTGTCGGAATTGCCCACTTTGGCCCGCGCCGAGGTCAAAGGCAACAACAAGATCAAGAAGGACGATATCAAGGAAGTCATGGATCTGCTGGACGGGCAGGTCTATTCCCGCGGCGCGGTGGAACGCAACCGCCAGAAGATCCTGGACCTGTACCATAATAAGGGGTACCTGCTGGCCCAGGTGGACGTGGAAGAGGGCGTCGAGACGGAAACCGGCCGCAAGACCATCACCTTCAAGGTGGACGAAGGCAAGAAGGTCCGGGTGCGCTACATAACCTTCGCCGGCAACACCCATGTGAAGGACAAGCTGCTCCGCAAGAAGATTCCCACCAAGGAAGACAGGTGGTGGCGGGACGGGGATTTCAAGGAAGACGAATACCGCCTCGGCCTGGATACCCTGGTGGACTATTACCGGGAGCTGGGTTACCTGGACGCATCGGTGCAAGGCGAAAAGATCACCTATACCCCGGACAAGAAGTGGATGGATGTCCGCGTCAACGTCGAGGAAGGCAAGCGCTACCGCTTCGGCAAGGCCACCTTCATCCACAACAACATCATCGAGGATGCCGCCCTGAAAGCCCAGGTCCTGCTGGATTCCGGCGAAATCTTCAACATGAAGAAGTTCGAAGCCACCAAGTTCCAGGTGCAATCCCTGTTCCGCGAAGAAGGTTACCTCTTCATGGACATGCAGGACCAGTTCACTTATCGGGACACGGTCGTGGACGTGACTTTCAGCATCAAGGAAAACAGCATCGCCCACATCCACCTGGTGGATATCCGCGGCAATACCAAGACCAAGGACAAGGTCATCCGCCGGGAAGTGAAGCTTTTCCCGGGCGACATCTTCCGCCAGTCCCTGATCATGCGCGCCCAGCGCGACATCATGCAGCTGGCCTTTTTCGACAATGTGGAGCCGAACATCGAGCAGGTCAAGGACGGGGATCCCAGCGACGTGAACCTGGTGATGAAGGTGACCGAAAAGCAGGCCGGAACCGGAACCGTCTCCGCGGGTCTGGCCTACAGCCAGCGCGACGCGTTGGTGGGAACCGTGGGCCTTCAGATTCCGAACTTCCTTGGCAATGGCCAGCGGGCGGACTTCAGCCTGGAATGGGGCCCGAACAAGCAACTCGGATCGATCGGATTCACCGAGCCCTGGTTCCTGGACACGCCCACCCTGGTGGGGGGCAGCATCTTCTACAGCTACCAGGCGGCCCTGCGCTCCATCGACCATGATTATACCCGCTATGGGCTGCGCCTGAATCTGGGCCGGCGCCTGACCTGGCCGGATGATTATTTCACCGTCAGCTCCAGCTATAACCTCACCGAGAACGATAACGGCCTGACCAGCAACAAGAACTCCCTGATCATCCCTTCGGGCCTGGAATCCTCGCTGCATCTGACCCTCACCCGCGATGACAAGAACCTGCCCTTCTTTCCGTCCGAAGGTTCTTTGTACCGACTGACCTATAGCCGCGTGGGCGGCCAGTTGGGCGGCGATTTCGACTATCATCAGATCGAGAGCAAGGTGAACTGGTGGTTCCCCACCGTCGGCAAGCTGGTGTTGGGCGCTTCCACGGAATTCGGCATGCTCCTGGGCGGCAACATCCAGAGCTACGATTTGTTCCAGATGGGCGGCGTGCTCGGCTATCAGGGCAAGATGCGCGGATACGACCCGGGCAGCATCGGCAGCGCCCGCATCGGCCGCAGCTATTTCTCTTTCGTCACCGAGCTGACCTATCCCGTGGTCGAGAACACCTTCTATCTTCTCGGCTTCTACGATGTCGGCAACGTGTTCGGGAATCTGGCCAAGTTCGATCCCAATGTGGCGGGCAATTACAATCCCATCGGCAAGAGCGCGGCTCCGGATCCCTGGGAGGAAATCGATTTCTCCGATCTGCGCCGCGATTTCGGCTTCGGATTCCGCCTGGTCATTCCCCTGGTCGCGCCCTTCGGCATGGGCTTCGACTTCGGCTGGCCGTTGGATGATCGGGAAACCTATGATGGCGCGCGCGTGCCCGTGGTGGGCAAGGCGCCTGTGGTCAACTTCGTAATCGAGCAAGGATTTTAAGGAGTAAAGATGAAAAAGTCGGTATTGATTCTGGGTCTTCTCTTGGTCGGCATGGCCTTTCCCGCCGACTTGAAAATCGCGCACGTGGATTCCAAGCTGGTGTTCGACAAATATGCGGACACGAAAAAAGCGCAGAAGGAATACGACAAGCAGGTGCAGAAGTGGGAGCAGGACGCCGCCACCAAGCAGAAGAGCCTGATGGAGCTGAAGGACAAGCTGGAAAAGCAGTCCCTGATGCTCAGCGAAGAAAAGAAGAAGGAAATGGAAGCCGACTTCCTCAAGAAGAAGAGCGAGTACGAGCAATTCGTACAGCAGATTTACGGCAAGGACGGAGCCCTGTTCCAGAAGAACGAGGAATTCTCGGGTCCCATCATCACCAAGATCAAGAAGACCATCCAGGACGTGGCGAACCAGGAAGGCTATGACATGGTTTTCGACCGGGCCGCGGGCGCCGTTGTGTTCTGGAAGAAAGACAATGACCTTACCCAGAAGGTCATCGACGTGCTGAACAAAGAGGCCAAATAGGCTTGCGCCTCGCCGCCTTGCGGCGCGGGGCCGCAAATCCAGCGGCCGCGGAAGCGGTCTCCCTCCCGGACATCCTCAGGATCTGCCGGCCCCACCTGATCCCGGGGTCCGGCGCCGCTCTCCCCTCCGACATCGCCTTCTCCGCCCTTGACGCGCCCGAATGCTCGGGGTCCGATTCCCTGACCTTCGTGGGTTCCCGGACTCCGCTCCGGGTGCGTTCGACCCTGCAGGCCGCCTTGATCATCGCGGAAGCGGGAACCGAGATGCCCGCCGTCCAGGGAAGAAAGGACATCCCCATCCTCCGGGTCCGCTCTCTGCATGCCGCCATGGCCGACCTCCTGAACGCATTGGAGCCCCGTTTCCATCGCCCCGAACCCCGGCCTTCCGGTCCGGGAAACCGCATCGCCACCGGCGCCGTGGTGGAGGGTTGTCTGGAAGGGGATGTTTCCGTGGGCCCAGGGGCCTACGTCGGCAAAGGATCCTTCGTGGGCAGGGGAAGCCGGATCGAAGCCAACGCCGTCATCCAGGATCATTGCCGGATAGGACGCAACTGCGTGGTGCAGTCCGGGGCGGTGATAGGCTGCGCCGGATTCGGATTTTTTCCGGCGCCGCTTTCCGAACCGGAGATGCTTGCGTCGGGATCCGCCGCCGCCGGGACGCCCATTCCCGGGTTGGCCGCCATGCCCCATCCGGCCGGCGTCGAGATCGGCGACGAGTGTTGGATCGGGGCCAACGCCGTGGTGGCGGCGGGCGTGCTCAATCCCACCGTACTCGGCCGCGGATGCAAGCTCGACAGCCATGTGCAAATCGCCCACAACGTCCGGCTCGGAGAGGATTGCCTGCTGGCTTCCCAATCCGGCATAGCCGGATCGACCGTGGCCGGAAATCGTTTGCGAATGGGAGGCGCGTCCAGCGTGGACGGCCATTTGCGGATCGGGGACGATGTGTCCATCGCCGCGTGTTCGGGGGTCACCAAGGATCAGCCCGATAAGGCGATAGTGGCGGGCTTCCCCGCCCGCCCCATCAAGGAGTGGCGCCGCCAGCAGATTGCCTTGAAACGGATCGAGGGCCGCGGAGAGGGCTGAAGGCGCTGAAGAGACCGGCGCGCCAGGTGTACATTCCCCACTTCGTACAGTCCGGCGGCCGGCCAATCGTAATACCCGGGATTTTCAGGAGGGCCGCTTTGCGTGCCGTTGCGCGGGATTTTTTCCGCGACCGCTCCCACCCAGCCAAGATATCCCGAATCCGACGGGCCCATTTGCGCGTCCGGGAAAAGAACGTATTCCCGCAGAATACAGTCCGGACCTAATGTCGGATATATCCGAATGATGAAAGCAGATTGGTCTTGTCGTCCGGGCAGGCGGCGGGGCGTTCGCCGGGATTTCCAGGTTCCCGCGGCGGAAGCGTCCGCAGCCATCCCTTGACCACGTAGGCCCCGGTGGAGGCGATGTAGCCGGTGGCGCTGGCGGGATACCACATCAGGGAAATGGCCCGCCTGCCGTCCGATCCGGGGACGATGTTCGCCAGCATCTCCGCCGTGACTTCGCCTTTGGCCCGATTCACCATTCCGCCCTGATTCGTGAAGAACCCCAGATTGAATTCGAAAGGACCCGGCGTCGTCACCCGGATGTCCGGGCCGTTGGGAAACCGGGTTTCGTCCGGACGGCGCGGATCCATCAGGCGCCAGGACTGATCCATGAAAATCCGCGCCTGGGACGGATCGCGCCGGGGCAGGATGGCGGAGACCGGAAGGATCATGGGTTTGGAAAAGAACGTTTCCCCGCGGGCCACCCCGCCGGCTTCGGCTTGGATGGCGCAGGCCGGATTTCCCGGAATCGGCACGGGTTTGGAGACCTCGCCCGGCACGATGGGCAATCCGTTCCGCTCCACATCCATTTCCACGCCCGTCACCAGGATCACCATGTCTCCGAAGGTTTCGTTGGCGCCATCGTTGAAGGAAAAAAGGATCCCGCCCTCGCCATTCGCAACCTTGGCCGTTCCCGGGCAGGGAGGCCCCAGGGAATCCACCTGCTCCTTGGTGACCCGGGCCGCTTCTGCCCAGAGGTGGCGCGCCATATGTCCGTACTCCCCGCGTGAATAGAACCGGCTTTTCAGCGGATCATTGAGGCCGGTATAGCGAGGGCCGCAGGCCTCGCCCGTGCAATACAATCCGGCGTAATTGCTGGAAATGGTTCTCAGCATGAAAACGATTTCCTCGGTGGAATCGTACACGCCCAGGTCCGCCCTCAAGCCGCCGCTGTCCGGGCATCGTCCGCCCCGGCCGCTGCCGTGATAGAGCAGGAGCGGGTTCTCGTCCCCGGTGCGCGGGTCCATGAAGAAAAGCTGGTTTCCCCAATCCGCCGTGCTATGGACGAAGCGGACGCCCACGGGCTTTCCCGTGCCGTAAACCGTGGCCCCGCGGTACAAGGTGGTGACCGGAATGAATGCCGAAGGCGTGTTGGGAATGACCTGGGTCCCGCCGGCGGCCAGAAGCGCGGCCGCGGCCGCGGAGGCTAAGAAGGCAAGCAGCCGGAACGACCTGCCTATGTTGGCTCCCGCCGCCCTCATCAAGGCCCCAAGTCTACCGTTTCCAGGGAAACCCGTCCGCCCGCATCCAGGGCCACGTCGGAAATCAGGGTTGTCAGGCCCGTATTGGCCATGGTGGATATGTGCAGGCTGTATTTGCCGGGCGGAAGCCCGCTCAAAGTGAAATCCCCCCCGATGGTGGCGGCGGTCCAGCGGTCCATCCCATATACGGCGATGATGATTTTCGGCGGCGGGGATTGCGCGGGGCCGCGGTAAATCACTTTGCCTGAAATCCATCCGGTGGTGTCGATGAAAACCGGAGCCAAGGTCAGAAGATTGGAGCGGCCATCCTGGGACACTTCCATGATCGCGCCCCGCCCGGAGGTGTCGATCGCCTCGATCCGATAGTCCCCGCGGGGTACGGAGTCCAAGGTGAAGAATCCCTGGGTATCGCTGAATCCATCCTGGACCGCCTTGCCCGCTTGTCCGGGAGCGCTGTCCGGATTGGAGAGGAATGCTTTCGGGCGCAGGTGGATGGGGATCAACGCCGCGGGACTTCCATCCCTATGCTTGATGGAACCGGAAATGCGGGCGGAGAAATCGGGGTTGCCCACATCTGTTCCGCCGCCGAGATTGCATGCGGTCGGCAGGAATGCCGATACGCACAGGAGCGCGGCCAGGCATAGGCCCGCCAACGCGCCGCGTATCCGCGGGAATGGGGAAGTCGCGGATGAGGGTTTCATCGCATGCCTTCCGCGTTGCGGGTCTCGGAATGCTTGGCGCCGCCCGTCCGCTTTGCCTTGACCAGGGGAAAGAGCTGGAAGTTCAACTGGTAAACCTGATCGGCGCCGGCGCTTTGCGCGGCCAGGCCCAGGATCTTCATCCGGAACTCCCGCAACCAGGTTTTGATCTTTTCCATGTCGGGCTCGGAGACGCGCAGGGTGGTGCCGCTGATTTCCCGGTCCTTGCCGGAGAAACGGGACAGGGATTCGCCGCCCAGGCGGATCATCTCGCGGTGGAATTGGGAAACCATCACGGATTTCACGCGCGCATCGGTGGCCATGGTTTTTTCCACCTGGGTCCAGCTGCGATCCTTTTGCATGGCGATCAGCCCCAGGGTCTTGAGCAGGGACAGGGAGTCGGCGGCTTCATCGGGCGTGATGGACGGGGAAAGCGCGTCGGCGACCCAATCGGGCGAGAATTGGAAATCCGGCAAGGATACGATTTCCCGGATGGCGAGATGCCACCAATGGGAGAAGACCTCGTATTGCCGCTCGCCCAGGCGCGCCGGATTTTCCCGGTCCCGCATATCGATCAGCTCCTGGAAGGACTTTTCCTTCTCGGTGGCGGTCCCCGCCTGGTTGTATTGCACCAGGGAAAGGAAATAGCGCTTGGAGTTCGCGTCGAGCTTGAAGGCCTTGGCGAAAGCCTCGGCGGCCGCGAAGGTGAGATTCCGTTTCCCATCGATGACGTTCTTGAGCACGTTCGGGGATTTGAAGCCCGCCCGCGTCACGATATACCGGTGGGAAAACCGCCTCGATTGGGCCTTGTTGAACTCGAACAGGGCCTTGAGAAAGGCGCGATAATCGTAGAAAAGGAAAATGTCCGGCGCAGCCGGTACGTTTCGGGCTTTATCCATAAGAGAATGTATAGCGCCAGGGTGGGGTTCGGCCAAGGAGGCTGCTCCGATTTACGTATTCCATAAGGATACATCCGTACGAAAGTTTTCGACTGGGGAAACCCTTCCGAACCCCGGAAATCGCGAAAAAACCTAATTTTACCTGAACCCCATGGAAATCATCACCTCTTTGGATCTGGCCGGCACAGGCCTGCACAGCGGCTTTTCTTCCCGGCTGAAACTGGGCTTGAGGAACGGCGCTTCGGCTCCGGAACCCCGGTTCCGGTTTCCGGGATTGGGGCCGATTTCGCCCGCCGAATTGGGCCGCCTGCCGCGGCAGGCCCGCCGTTCGACCCGGTTGGGCGAGGGAGAGTCCGTCATCGCCACGCCCGAGCACTTGCTGGCCGCCTTGCTTTTCTTTTCCACCCTTCCCTTGGACGTCGAATGCGACGCTTCGGAATTGCCCGGCCTTGACGGCAGCGCCTTGCCGTACCGGGATGCCCTGTCGCGTCTGGCTCCCGGCGTGGCCGCCTCGCCCGCATGGCGCGAATACCCTTCGGACCTGGGCTGGGAGTACCATTGGAGTTACGGTTACATCCGCGTCCGGCCCGCCGCGCGTTTCCGGGTGCTCTGGCACCTGGATCGGCCCCCCTTGCGCCAGTCCTTTCTCCTCGAAGATCCCGCCACCGCCTTCCGGGAAATCCTTCCGGCCCGCACCTTCGCCTTCCATCGCGAATGGCGGGAAGCCTCCGCGAACGGCCTGATGGCCGGGGTCGGGGAGGATTCCGGACTGCTCCTGGCCGAATCGGAAGCGGAATACGCGGAAGTACTGGGCCTCCATCCCCGATGGAAGGGCGGACCCTACCCCTTGCTCAACCTGCCCGGCTGGCGCGTGGAAAACGAATTGGCGAAACACAAAATCCTGGACTTATTGGGGGATCTGGCCTTGGTGGATTTGTCGCTGCCGAAATTGGATATCGAAATCCGCAACGGCGGGCACCACGTCAATCATCTTCTGGTGGCAAGGCTGCTGGCCGCTTAGATACTAGATTTACCCTTCCAAACACCATTCGCTCGAAGAGGCCCTGCCATGGGTGACAGCCCGGAATCCCTGTTCAAATCGGAAAACCCCAAGTTCATCATGGATTTCGCGGGCATTCTCAAGGTCCTGCCCCATCGCTATCCCTTTCTCCTGGTGGACGGCATCATCGCCTTCGAGAAGGAGAAATCCATCGTCGGCCAGAAAAACGTGAGCTTCAACGAGCCCTTTTTCGCCGGCCATTTTCCCGGAGAACCGGTCATGCCCGGGGTGCTCCAGATTGAGGCGCTGGCCCAGATCAGCTGCATCCTGGTGGCGCTTTCCTATCCCGAAGAGTCGGCGGGCAAGCGGCCCGCCTTCGCCGGCATCGAGGAGGCCCGCTTCCGTAAACCCGTGCGCCCCGGCCATGTCCTAACCCTCAAGGGAGAGTTGGAAAAATACCGCCGCGGCTATGCCGTGGTCAAGACCCGCGCGGAAATCGACGGGGACCTGGTGGCGGAGGCGATCATCAAAGCCTCCATGATCTGAGCCGGGTCCAATCCCCATTTCCATGCGCATCCATCCCACCGCGGTCCTGCATCCGTCCCTGGAGTTGCCCCCGGACCTGGAAGTAGGACCTTACGCCATCCTGGACCAGGACGTGGGTCTGGCGCCCGGCATCCGCATCGGTCCGTTCAGCCATGTCTATCCGGGTGTGCGTCTGGAGGCGGGCGTCCGGCTCGAGGATGGCGTCATCCTCGGCAATGCCCCCCAGGATATGAAGTACCGCGGGGAAAAAACCGGCGTCCGCATCGGGGCCGGAACCCACTTGCGGGAATACGTCACCGTGAACCGCGGCACCGCGGCCTCGGGTTGGACTACCGTGGGAAGCCATTGCCTCATCATGGCCTATACCCATGTGGCCCACGATTGCCACCTCGAGGATCAGGCCATAGTCGCCAACGGCGTGCACATGGGCGGCCATGTCCGGATCGGCAAGGCGGCCGTCATCTCCGGAATGACCGGCATCCACCAATACGTCGTCATCGGCGCCGGAGCCTTCATTGGCGGAGGATTGCGGGTGGACAAGGACGTGCTGCCTTTTTCCAAGGCCCTGGGAGATCCCTTGCGTTATGCCGGCCTGAATGAAATGGGGCTCTCCAAATCCGGACTGCCGGCGGGAACCGGGGCGGATTTGAAGGCGTTCTACCGGGGTCTGTTCCGGGACGGCAAAGAGGCGACCCTGGCGAAAGCGGAGGCGCTTGGCTCAGGGGCGATAAACCTGGTATTGAAGGATTTTTTCGGGAGCCAGAAGAGGGGCGTGCTGATGCGCCCTTCCGGCGGCATAGAATAGGCTCCGGTGCGCATTGTCAATGCGCACCGGAGCAAGACAAGCTAGGCCGTGTGGAGGTTGAGTTCCTCTTCAATCAACGGCATCAGCTGATCCTTCAGCTTTTCGAAGCAAAACACCTGCTGGAACATGGACGTGCTGCGATGGGCTTCGGCTTTGTGGCGGATCCATTCGGCGACGCAGGTCTGGCGCTTGGAAAGGTCGTCGGCCTGGCCCCCGTCGATTTCCTTGCGGATGGTGTCGGACTGCTTGACCATGTATTGGGCCATGTTGAACGGCATATTGTGCTGGATGATGAAAATCTTGATGAGCATTTCCAGCGGGCGGGGGCCTTCGATGCGTTGGAAGTCTTGTATGAACTGTATCAGTTTGTCGCGATTGGCGCGGATGAACGGCAGGATTGAGGCTTTGAGATCGTTCATCTCGCCGCAATCAAAGGCGTGTTCCAATTCTCTTACGACTTCGGATCCCACCTGAGAATTCCCCTGAAAAAGAACCGAGAAAAAAGGTAGTACGCTATGATCATTATACCAAGTATTGCTTTTGTCCGCTCTGGTTTAGCGTGGGCGCCACCTCCAGAAAGTTAGGGTTTTTCCTTTTATTTCCGATATTTCACGGTGTGTTGGGGCCTACATTTTCATCTAGGGTCAAGGACTCGTAAAGTCCATATCGGATTTTTTTACAATCAAAAAAAGTGTTTGCTTGTAGTGTGCGTGTGGCGCGGGGAGCAAAAAAAAGATCCCCGGGTGGAAGCCCGGGGATCCTAGGAATGCGGAATCGAAAAAACGGACTCAGGGTTCCCCGGATGGGAAACCTGGAATCCGGATTCAGGCCATCGCCATTTCGCGGCGCTTGGGAGCGGCCTTCTTGGCCTTCGCCGCCGGCTTGGCGGGCGCAGCCTTGGCTTTTGCCGGAGCGAGCTTGGCGATGATCTTCGCGATCGGGGCCTTCGAAGACGAAGGCGCCTTCTTCGCGGGCTTCGCAGCCTTTGCAGGTTTTGCGGTGGCCTTCTTGGCAATCGGCTTGGCCGCGGGCTTCGCTGCCTTGACGGTCTTTACGGCTTTGGCGGCCGGCTTGGAACCCTTGGCCGCGTCCTTCTTATCCTGCACTGCGGCCTGGGCGGCGGCGAGGCGGGCGATGGGAACGCGATAGGGCGAGCAGCTGACGTAGTTCAGGCCGATCTTGTGGCAGAACTTCACCGAGTCCGGATCGCCGCCGTGTTCGCCGCAAATGCCGAGCTTGATGCCGGGACGGGTCTTGCGGCCCTTCTCGATGGCGATCTGCATGAGCTGTCCCACGCCGGTCTGGTCGATGGACGCGAAGGGGTTCTTCTTCACGATTTCGGATTCGATGTACGGCTGCAGGAAGGAGCCCGAATCGTCGCGGCTCATGCCCAAGGTGGTCTGGGTCAAGTCGTTCGTGCCGAAGCTGAAGAACTCGGCCGTCTCGGCGATCTCGTCGGCCGTGAGGGCGCCGCGCGGGATTTCGATCATGGTGCCGACGCTGTACTCGACCTTGGTCTTGGTCTCGGCCTGGACGGCCTTGGCTACCGCATGCACGACTGCAATCTGCAGATCCAGTTCCTTCTTGAACCCGACGAGCGGGATCATGATTTCGGGCTTGGCCTTGATGCCGGCCTTCTTGGCCGCGACCGCGGCTTCGATGACGGCGCGGGCCTGCATCTCGGTGATTTCCGGGTACTTGATGCCGAGGCGGCAGCCGCGGAAGCCGAGCATGGGATTGAACTCATGCAGTTCGTGCACGCGGTTCATGATCTTCTCGACCGGGATGTTCAGCTTGCGCGCCAGATCCATCTGCTGTTCCTTGCTGTTGGGCAGGAACTCGTGCAGGGGGGGATCCAGGAAGCGGATGGTGGCCGGATAGCCGGCCAGCGCCTTGAAGATGCCCAGGAAGTCCTCGCGCTGGTAGGGGAGGAGCTTCGCGAGCGCTTCTTTGCGGGCGTCGACGTTGTCGGCCAGGATCATCTCGCGCATGGCGTCGATGCGGTCGCCTTCGAAGAACATGTGCTCGGTGCGGGTAAGGCCGATGCCGACCGCGCCGAAGGCCACGGCCTGACGGGTCTGCTCGGGATTGTCCGCGTTCGTGCGCACGTCCATGCGGGAAGCCTGTCCGCACCACTTCATCAGCTGGGCGAAGTTCTTGTAGGTGCGGCTCTTGAGGGCCTCGGCATCGCCTTGGACCAGGGCCTGCACCACTTCCGAAGGAGCGGTCTTGACCTGGCCGGCGTAGACGTTGCCGGAGGTTCCGTCGATGGAGAGGAAGTCGCCCTGGTTGTAGGTCTTGCCGTCCACCTTGAGGGTCCTGGAATCATAATCGATATGCAGGGCGGCGGCGCCGCACACGCAGACCTTGCCCATCTGGCGCGCCACGAGGGCGGCATGGGACGAAACGCCGCCGCGGGCGGTGAGAATGCCTTCGGCCGCGATCATGCCGCGCAAATCCTCAGGAGAGGTTTCGACGCGCACGAGCAGGACCTTTTCGCCCTTGTCGGCGGCTTCCACGGCCTTTTCGGCGTTGAAGTAGATCTTGCCGGAAGCGGCGCCGGGGCCGGCGGGAAGGCCGGTGGCGATAACCTGGGTCGAGGCCAGGGCCTTGCGATCGAAGATCGGGGCCAGTACCTGATCCAGCTGATCGGCGGGCACGCGCATCACGGCGGTTTCCCAGTCGATGAATTTCTCGGCGACCATTTCACAGGCGATGCGGACTGCGGCTACGCCGGTACGCTTGCCATTACGGGTCTGGAGCATGTAGACCACGCCGTCCTCGATGGTGAACTCGAAGTCCTGCATGTCCTTGAAGTGCTTCTCGAGGTTGGTGCGGATCCGGTCGAGTTCCTTGTAGGCCTTGGGCATGCTCTGGATCATCTCGACGACGGGCTGCGGGGTGCGCACGCCGGCCACCACGTCTTCGCCCTGGGCGTTGATCAGGAATTCGCCGTAGAAGACCTTCTCGCCGGTGGCGGGGTCGCGGGTGAAGGCCACGCCGGAACCGGAATTGTCGCCGGTGTTGCCGTAGACCATCGCCTGGATGTTGACGGCGGTGCCCCATTCGCTGGGGATGTTGTACTTGCGGCGGTACACGATGGCGCGGTCGTTCATCCAGGAGCCGAACACGGCGCCCATGGCGCCTTCCAGCTGGGCCCAAGGATCCTTGGGGAAGCTCTTGCCGGTGCGTTCCTTGATCAGGATCTGGAAGCGCTTGACCATTTCCTTGAGGTCTTCGACGGTGAGCTTGGTGTCGTCCATGTCCTTGTCGCCGTGGCGATCTTCCTTGATGCTCTCGATGACCATTTCGAAAGGTTCATGGTCTTCGCCCGGAGCCTTCTGCACGCCGAGCACGACATCGCCGTACATCTGCACGAAGCGACGGTAGCAATCCCACGCGAAGCGTTCGTTCTTGGTTTTGTTGGCCAGGGCCACGACGGTTTCGTCGTTGAGTCCCAGGTTGAGAATGGTATCCATCATGCCGGGCATGGAGTCGCGGGCGCCGGAACGCACGGAGACGAGCAACGGGTTCTTGAGGTCGCCGAGCTTGGCCTTGACCTCGGCCTCGATGATCTTGACGCCTTCGGCGATTTGCGCCTTGAGGACGGTGGGGTAGGTGCGCTTGTTGTCGTAGTAGTAGGTGCAGACATCGGTGGAGACGGTGAAGCCGGGAGGCACCGGAAGCCCGATGCGGCACATTTCGGCCAGGTTGGCGCCCTTGCCGCCGAGCAGGTTCTTCATCGACGAATCGCCGTCGGTTTTGGCCTTGCCGAAGTGATAAACGTATTTAGGCGCCTTCGCCATATGGACTCCCTTGATATTGGTCTTTTGACCCTGGATCTGTGGAAAAAAACCTGATTTTGAGACAGGTCAATGTAGTTCGAAGGGGGGGAATCCTCAAGGTTTTTGGCGTTCCAGCCCTGTGGCGGCGGGGGTTGGGAGGAAGAGCGGACGGAGAATCCGAGGCGGGGATTTGTGGGAGGGGATGCTTTGATGGGCGTTTCGTCGGGCGTCGGGCGACGGGCGTCGGGCGTTAAGAAAAACAGGACTGCGGGGAAGCGGCAGTGAATGCGCTGCCGCGAGCCCCAGCCGCCCAAATCTTTGTTGTTTTCTGGTTTTTCTTTACGCCCGACACCCGACGCCTAGGCGCGAAGCGGGGAAGGCAGGGATGCCGTACGCCCGACGAGATGTTGCCTTAAGCGGGGTGTCTAAAGTTCAGGGGAGCCTTACTCGGCGGATCCTCCGGTCTCAGCCATCGCCCAAGCGCATAATCCCCGAGTCCATGGGTCCTCGGCGGTGGAATGCAACGGCGGGATCCCCGTCGATGGATTTGTTGTACAGGCTCCGTTCCAATTCCCGGGCCGCCGTGTACAGGGCCTTGGATTCCAGATCGTAATGGGCGTTCAGTTTGTCCCTGAGGCTTTCGGTCAGTTCGGCCATTTCCCCGGCCGCGATGGAACCGGGGTGGGCCGCTTCGTGGGCGCGCATGCGCAGGGCCAGCGCGGCGATATTGCCGTAGAATTGCCGGCCTTCCTTGGCGTCCTGGTTGGCCATATAGGTCTGGATGGATCCCAGGTGGAATTCAGGATGCACGTTGCGGTCCCGGAGGCAGGCCTCGTAGCGGAGAACCTTGGGAAACAGGTAGCCTTCTTCCTGGTCTATATGGGCCTGGAAGTCCCGCACCCAATCCTTGAAGGCCGCCTGGAATTTGCGCAGGTCCGCGGATTCCCCGGAATCGGCGAGGGCATGGATGTCGAGCAGATGGTTGATGTCGGCGACTTCCTGCAAAAGAAAGCTGCGGTGCTCGTGGGTGAGAAAATCCACCAGCATGTACAGGGGCATGGCGCTCCAGTCGGTATCGGAAGCCGGAACCCGGGCATAGGACACTTCATCCAGGAAATCGTCCATCCCATCCCGACGGAAAAGGTCGCCCAGAGGTTTGTCGAGGGAATCCCAATAGCGGATCTTGCGCTTGTCTAATATGGCTATGGCCATGGGCCGCATCTTGAGGAGGGAGCGAACCGGGGTTTGTTGGGAAAGCATGCTCTTCATGGCAGTCCTTTCAATAGGCTGTCTTGCTGGTTCCCGATTTTTCCGGCTCCACCTGGGGCCCGCGGCCATGTAGTTAAGGTACTGGATCCCCTGTAAAAACTCCACCTATAAAAGCGCAATCTTGCCGGGGAGAAGTTTGGATTTTTTTCGAACGCGCGGTCCGCCTCCCGGGTCTGCCCGCCGCGCCATCCGCTCTATTCCGGTTTTCGGGCCGGAAACGGCGGGAGCCCGCTGGTGCTGGGGTTCAGCCGATCCGGAAGCCGAGCGCCGCAAGCCGGGAGCGCAACTCCCGCTTTCCCTCCGGTAAGCGCCGGATGGTATACGACGGGAATTCGTGACGGACCGGATAGTCGCGTCGTTGGCGATCGAATGCTTTGCCCGCGTCTTTTTCCCGGAAGGATTCCCGCAAGCGGGCATCGTCCGCGGTGATATCGTAGGCGGCGGCCGTGCAATGATGCAGAAATGCCTCGTCCGATCCCAGATCCGCATAATCTATGACCGGGCGCGCCGGCGCCGGGTATTCCGGAAGCCATTGGTCCGTGAACCCGAAATGGCGCCGGAAGGCTTGGGCCACTTGGCCGGTGCCGTTGAGTTTGCCCTGCAGCGAATAACCCGCGATGTGCGGCGTGACCAAGTCGGCCCGGGCGCACAGGTTCTGATCGATGCGCGGCTCTCCCGTGAACACGTCCAGGATCAAATGGCGGATTCTGCCGGCGTCGAGAGCGGCGGCCAAGGCGGTATCCTCAATCACCTCGCCCCGGCAGGTATTGAAGAGCACGACCGGACGCGTCAAGCGCGCGAAGAAATCCGCGCCGGCCAGCTTCAGGGTGGGGCAGGGGCCGTCGAGCGTAAGCGGCACATGCAAGGTGAGAACATCGCATTGTTCAAGCAGGGCGGGCAATGCCATGTAAGCGTCCGGGTCTCCGCCGGCCGCCCGGGCCGCATCCCGCAGGGGCGGATCGGATTTCAGGACGCGCATTCCCAAGGCCAGGGCTTTGCGCTCCACCTGTTTGCCTACGTGGCCGTGGCCGATGATGCCGAGGGTCTTGCCCGCCAGGGGAAAACCATTCCGGGCCTGCAGGTGGGCCAGGGCGGCGGTGACGTAATCGCCCACCGAGTTGGCGTTGCAACCGGGAGCGGAGGAAAAACCGATGCCGCGCGAGCGCAGATAGTCCTGATCGATGTGATCGGTGCCGATGGTGGCCGTGCCCACGAAACTCACCGGCGTCCCGTCCAGGAGGCGGGCATCCACCCGCGTGATGGATCGGACGATGAGCGCATCGGCCTCGGCGATGTCCTTGCGGGTCAGCTCCCGTCCCGCGAAGGGAAACACCTCCCCGTGGGCCGAAAAGGCTTCCTTGCCCATGGGAATGTTCTCATCGACCCAAATCTTCATGCGGCCTCCGTGCAGCTGACCCTTCGCGCAAAGGTCAAAATAGCATTTCCCGGGCCGGCTTTAGCCGCGGCGCGGGGCTTCCCGACGTCCGCCGCCGCCGTCGGGGCCCCAGGCTTTGCGGGGCCGGGCTTTGCTAGTATATTTCGGCCACTACCATGGACAAACGCAACGCGGACGGAAACAAAGACGGATTGGAAGAGCTTGCCGGAAAATTGGGCAAGGCCATAACCGGGGATCATCTGGCGAACATCTGGGAGGGCTGCAATCTGCCCGGCCGGGACGCGGTGGCCCAAGTGCTCGATCAATTGCTGTCCGTGCTGTTCCCGGGCGTATTCGGCAATCAGGTGGTGCGCGAGGATGAGCTCGATGATTTCCTGTTGGAAAGCCTCGCTTCCGTGCGGCATTCCCTGTCCCATCAGATCGGCATGGCGCTGGACTTCCGGGCTTCCCTGGACAGGCCCATCCTTCCCGGGGATCCACGTTGCGGGACCAATGCGGAAAAGGGCGCCGTAGCCGCGACCAGACTGTTGGAGTCCCTGCCCCGCATCCGTCAGGTGCTGGGGCAGGACCTCCTGGCCGCGTATGAAGGGGATCCCGCGGCGGGTTCCGTGGTGGAAGTCCTCATGAGCTATCCGTTCGTCCAGGCCATCTCCACCCATCGCATCGCCCATGAGCTGTATCTCGCGGGCGTTCCCCTGCTGCCCCGCATGATGAGCGAAGTCGCCCATTCCCGCACGGGCTCGGACATCCATCCCGGCGCGACCATCGGCCCCGGATTCTTCATCGACCACGGCACCGGAGTCGTCATCGGCGAGACGACCGTCATCGGCCGGGGCGTCAAACTTTACCAGGGCGTGACCCTGGGGGCGCTCAGTTTCCCCAAGGACCAGGACGGCAATCCCATCAAGGGCATCAAACGTCATCCCAACATCGAGGACAACGTTACCATCTACGCGGGAGCCACCGTGCTGGGGGGGGAGACCACCATCGGCAAGGGCAGCGTCATCGGCGGTAACTGCTGGATTACCTCCTCCGTGCCGCCGGAAACGGTGGTCATGTCCGAACAGGCCCGGCGCAAGCACAAGTGAATGTGAAGATCGGCGGGGAAGCGGATTAGTAGCTTGACGCCGGCTGCGTAGAGAAGTGTTTCGTCGGGCGACCGGGCCGCCCCCTGGCGACGACGCTGCGCCCCTTGGCGTCGGGCGTCGGGCGTTAAGAAAAACCGGAAAACACCATTCATAACTCATTCTTAGGTTTTTCTTCGCGCCCGACGCCCGACGAAACGCTGGTACAGTGTTCTTAGGCGTCCATAGAGAACCTCCTTTTCCATAACCTCCTCTTCGAATTACGCTATAATACCCACATGCCGTCCCTTCGCATTGGTCTCATCGGTCCCGACCGGACCCAGCCTTGCGGTATCGCGGACTACACTTCGCGCCTGGCCGCCGCCCTAGCGGGGAAATGCGATTTGGCGTTCGTGCCTTTCCGCGACGCCCTTGCGGATTCCCGCCTGGCCGGATGCAGCGGCATCCTGGTCCAATACGAACGATCCCTGATGCCGCCGCCAACGCGCGAGGGCGATTTCCTGGCCGCGCTTTCCGCGCGCCATCCGGACCGTGTTTTCGTGGTGCCTCATGAAGTCTACGACCAGGATCCGTTCGCGTTTCCGTATGCGGGCCTGCGCTCCAGGTTTCCGCCTTTGCTGTGGTTGAAACGTCTGCGTTACCTGCGCCTCCATCGCGACTATGCCGCGGAGAAACGGCTCCAGGCCCGGGGCTACGGGGCCCACCGCGTCATCCCGCTCTCGGGTCCCGGCGCGGAGATCCTGCGGGGGTTGGCGGGGGACAAGGTGCTGGATCCGGTACCCCATGCTTTTTACGCCCCGCCTGAATCAGGGGAAGCGCAAGGCGGAACACCCGGACGGGATGCGTTTTTCCCGGTTCCGCCCAAAGCATTACTGGGCATTTTCGGATTCCTCAATCCGGGCCTGGATTATGGGGCTGCATTGGATCTGCTTGCGGGCCTGGACCCGGGAGTCTGCCTGTTGATACTGGGCGGGCTGCGCGGAGAAAAGGCCGGGGAGGTTGGACTCGATCGCGAAGTCGCGGCGCGCGGGGTGCAGGCCCGTGTGCGGGTGACCGGTTATCTGCCGGAAGCGGGATTGGCAGCCCACCTGCGCTTGTGCGATGTATTCCTCTGCCCCATGCGTTTCAAGAGCAACAGCGGTTCCCTGCTGCACCTGCTCCACCTGGGAAGGCCCATCATCGTTTCCGATCTTCCCTTGACCCGGTACCTCAAGGATCAGGGCGCGCCTTTGCAGTTGTATGCCGGACCCGGAGAAATGCGGATGCAGGTGGAGGCGGCCCTTTCGGGAGCGGCGCCGGCGCAGGCCAACCGTTATCCCTGGGACTTCGATGCGGTAGCGGAGGCTTACCTGCGGATCCTGGGCGCGCAACGGAGTTAAGGCCGGCTCCGCGCTTCCTTCCGATCAGCCGTTGCTAGAAGTTGAAGGACAGGCGCAAGGAGAGGTTATGCGTGCTGGGAAAACGGTTCTTGACGTCTTCGAGCTGTTCCTTCACTTGGTACAGATACCCGACTTCCAGATTTCGGCTTAGGAAAAACCGAAAGTCCGCAGTGAGATCGACCAGGCGCAGGCGCGACAGACTCGCATTGGGGGCGAACAACTCAGTGCGCAAATCCAGGGCCATCTGCGAGCCCAAACGCACAGTAGCGTTCAGATTGGATTCGACTCCGATCTCATATGCGGATTTGCTTCGAAAAAAGTCCCCGTTGGAATTCGCTGAATAGCTGTAGTCCACCAGGTTCTGACGCGCGGAAAAGCCGATCTGCGTGGAGGCCTCCAGGTAGTACTTTGAGAGCATCTCCACATTGATGCCGATTCCTTCAGCCAACTCGACGGGATCGAATGCAGGGCTGATCAGGAAATCCCCCGAGGTATCCGTGGAAAACCTTTGTACCGGAGTTCCGCTCGAGTCCACCGTTACAAAGATTTTGACCGTATCCTTGTCCGAGTAACGGGGAAAGACATGCGTATCGACGGTGGTCCGGATGTAAGGGCCCAGCCATTCATTCAACCGACGGATCCATGTGGTGCGCAGTTGGGCGATATCGGAAGTCACGCTGAAACGGCGTCCGCGCTCTTTGCTGAAAATGTCCTGCAGGAAGACTTCGCTGATTCCCAGATAGCGTACGTTGTCGAAATTGGCCCGGAGGCGAAGATCGCTGGAGACCTGCATGGTCTCCTTCCGGACATCCTCCTGACTGGTCTGGCGGGACAGGTTCACGTTGCCGCCCGCCCTCAAACCGTAGCTCCAATAACTTCCCGCCTTCTTGCGGGCATCGAGGGATTTCAGGCCGCCGGAAATGATATCGCCGCTGGTCTTGTCGTAGATCACCTCGACCTGGGAGAGTTCCCCGGGGTTGAGCTGCACGGTGATATAGTTGCGGAGGGAGTTGAAACCTTCGCCCGGTTTGCTGATGCGGTACAGGCCGGGCGGAAGGAGCCAGGTCCTGATGTCCTGCAGTCTTTCCTGTTTCAGGCCATGCCCTTTGCCGAAATTGATCCACTTGTCCATGCGGATCACTTCGTATTGCCCGTCGATATAGTCCCCGTCCCCGGTCATGGTTTCCACGATCAGGCCGGCCCAATCCGGCGGGATGACGGTGGTATGGCCTTCCTCCACCGTCACGTCGACGGGAATCTGCTGGATGGAGGTGCCGGATCCCAATCGCAAGGTATAGAAGCCCGAGTCGAGCAGGATACGCTCGCCGGTCTGTCCGGATTTCACGAGCTTGCCGCCGAGGGTGTATATGGAGACTTCCGGTTCGCGCCTGGGTTCCGAATACGTGGGGACGAATACCGCGCCCTTTCCCAGGGGAATGAGGGTGCGGTCGCGGGAAAGCTGCTCTTCAACCGGAGGAGTGAGCCAGTTGGTGCTCTTGATTACCGGCTTGGCCTCCGCCTTGACCTTGGTTTGGGACTTTTCCACTTCTCCGCTGGAGATGTCTTCGCCGGGCAGATCGCCGATTTGGGCGGCCCGGCCGGAATGGGCCGCGGCCAGGAAGGCGATGAGCATCGCTGGAAGGGAAAATCGCATGGGCCTAGGGCTTGGCCTTTTTCGAAAGCGTATCCGCGGACACCGAGTCCCTGCGGGTCAGGGTCTTGTACTTCGCCTCGTCCAAGGTGACTTCCAATTCCTTCACCAGGCGTTCATTGATGTTTTCGGTCAGGAAGGAAAGTTCCCGCACGATGAAGACCGGTTCCTGCTGGGGCACGTTCTTGCGCAGATCGTAGAGTTTCTTCCAGACAATCTGGTTGGTTTTGGCATCCTCCAGCGCGTACTCGATGGCCATGTGGGCATACCACTGATCCTTGCTGTCGTACTCCTCTATGGCTTGGATGTCGCAGCTGAGGAAGTAGTCCGGAACGTAGTTTTCCACCGTGCGGGTCACGTTGTCGAACAGTTGCGCGGCTTTGAGGTGCTTGACGAGCAGATCATTGACCATGCGATCCGGATCCACGGCCCAAAGATGCAGACCGTAGAACTGCATCTGGTTGGCGGATTGGCGGTATACTATCTGGCTGCGCCGGTACGCTTCCGCGATGCTGCAATCGCGGACCCGGACCACGTAGGGGTAGGGCCCTTTCTCGAGGCGTTCCTTGGGAGGCGTGGGGAGATAGTCCAGCACGTAATATTGGGTGACCTGCGGCTTGGCGAGGAAGCTGCATGCCGTGAGCATGGCCGCCGCCAGGATCGGGAGGGTTATCAGGGCCGCGCGCGCGAACTTCATTTATGGCGCTCCTGCTTCTCTTCACCGCGCAAGAGGACCGAAGGGTTCTCCTTTATCTGCCGGCTGAAGGTGTTCATGTTCTTCATGGTTTCTTTCAGGTTGCTCATGGATTGGGCCAGGTCCTCCTGCACGCGCAGCACGGTCAGATCCACCTTCTGGGCCACGCCGGTCATGCCTTCCGCCGCCTTCCGGTATTCGTGCACGGTCTGCTCCACCTCCATCCTCTGAATCTTGGTTTTCAGGGTGGAGGACGCTACTTCCATGGAACCCAGGATATTGTCCATCCTTTTGCCGGGCTTGACACGGTTGATGTCCGTTGCCAGGCTGTCCAGGGAGGAACTCAGGTTGGCGGAACTTCTTACAAGCCGCTCGAGTTGCTCCCGGTTCTGGGATTCGGTGAAGGAGATGACGTTGCCCAGCAACCTGTCGATCTTGTATGCGATGGAATCGGCGCGCAGGGTGATCTTGCCCAAGGTGGAAAGTTCGGATTTCACCTCCCCGCCCCGGGGCACGTCCGGCGCGGAATAGCTGCCGCCCGTGATTTCCAGGTACTTGAGGCCCGTGATTCCGTAACTGCCCATGGTGGCGACCATATCCGCCTTCATGGGCGTCCCCGCGGCCACTTCGAAATGCACCACCGATTTGGATATGTCGGCGGAATCAGTATTGATTGCGGAAATGTTCCCCACCTCGACGCCGTTCTGCTTCACCGGCGTTCCCAACTCCAGCCCGCTCACGGACTCTACGAGCTTTGTGTAATAGGGGACCTTCTTGGTGAAGATTTTCTTTCCCACCATTAAGAAGAGGACCACCGCCAGGAACGCGCCGGTTCCCAGCAGGAAGGCGCCCAGGCGGATCTTTTCGCCCTTGCTCACATCCATTATCCATCCTCCAGATTGAAAACGACGGTCCGCCCCGTATGCTTGACCTCGCCGGGCTTGCGGTTCAGGAAATCCTTGACCTCTTGCGGGCCGCGGGCCTCCGCTTCTTCCAGCTCGCCGTCGAAAATGACCTTGCCTCCGGACAGGAAGGTCATGCGATCGCAAATGGTCCGGATGGAATCCAATTCATGGGTGACCACCACCATGGTAATGCCCAGGCTGTCCCGGAGCTCCAGCAACAGATCATCCAGGCCCCGGGAAGTCACCGGATCCAGTCCGGCCGAGGGTTCGTCGCAGAAAAGCAATTCCGGATCGGTCACGATGGCGCGCGCCAGGCCCGCGCGCTTGCGCATGCCGCCGGAAAGTTCATTGGGGCGCTTGCCATAGGCATGGCCCAGCTTCACCTGTTCCAGCTTCAGCCGCACCAGTTCTTCGACTATGTCCATGGGAAGACCCGGATTGTGGATGCGCAGGGGCAGAGCCACGTTCTCGCCCACGGTAAGCGAGGAAAGCAGGGCGCCGCCCTGGAAAAGCACGCCGATGCGGCGCATCAATTCGTTGGTCGGGCGGCCTTCGCTCCAGTCCACCACGTTGCCGAGCATTTCAATGGTTCCGCCCATGGGCCTTTCCAGGCCGATGATGTTCTTGAGCAGGGTCGATTTGCCGCAGCCGGAAGCGCCCAGGATGATGCGGATCTCTCCCGCGGCCACATGCATGGACACGTCCTCCAGCACCACATGGCCGTCGTAGCCGGCTCGCAAATGGTCCACTTTCAACTTGACGGTCTCGTTCATGGCCTATCCGGGTTTCCTAATAATAGAAGATGAAGGAAAACACGGCATCGGCCATGATGATGGAGAATATGCAGGTGACCACGCAGGAGGTGGTGGCTTTTCCCACCGCGTCCGCGCCGCCGCGGACGTTCAGGCCTTTATTGATGGCCACCAAGGCGATGATCCAGGAGAACGTCAGGGATTTGATCAAGGCCTGGCCCAGGTAGTTGACCGTGACCGCGTCCTTGAGTTCATGCAGGTAGGACGCCGGGGAAAGCCGGAAGAACAGGAAACCCACCACCAGCCCCGCGATGATTCCGGAAGCCGCGGAACAGACGGTCAGCAGCGGCATGCAAAGGCTCATGGCCCAGAAGCGGGGGAGAACCAGGAAGTGGATGGGATTGATGGCCATGGATTGGAGCGCTCCCACCTCTTCCTGGACCACCATGGTGGAGATTTCGGCGGTGATGGAGCTGCCGGAGCGCCCGGCCAGGATGACCGCGGTCATGACCGGACCGATTTCCGTGACCATGCTGATGCCCATGCCGCTGGCCAGGAAAACCGTGGCGCCGAACTTTTGCAGCTGGACTCCGGATTGCAAGGCGAGCGTGAATCCGATGAGCGTCGAAAGCAACAGGACGATCGGCAGCGCCGTGCTGCCCAAGCGGACCATCTGGATGCGGGTGTCTTCCCGGAGCAGGGTCTTGGGGCGGAAAAGGGCGAAGGTGGACCAATACAGGGATTCCGACAGCAGCACCAGGGTATCGCGGATTTCCCCGAAGAACTTCATGGCGCTGTCCCCCACGCGCTCCAGCAATCCGTGGGATTCCTGTTCTTCCGGCTTTTCCTGTTCCGGCAAGGTGACCTTGGCCAGGTCTTTTTTCAATTCCGGGGATAGGTGGGCGAGCACCAGACGGCGGCCGGACTTCTCCAGGGACTCCTGGAGATGGGACAGCCAGGCCAGGGAAAGCGCGTCCAGCTTGCGCAACCGGTGACAGTCGAGCCTTAGCGTCCCTCCTTCGGATTTCTCCATAAGGCCGGAATGTTCCCGGGAAACCCAATCCGGGGTTATCTCTTCGGGTAGTTCGACTTCAGTAACCTTCACTCGCCTGTCCCGTTAACGTTCAAGGGCACTCATCATGCGGATAATTAATGTTAATTTTCAATGGTCTGTGAGCGAAGTCATCCATCTAACCGATATTTTATACAAAAAACCCACCGGGTTCGAAGATTAAAATGAAATATAGGCTTTTCCCGCTCCGGCACGGCGCCCGGCCTGCGGTTTGCAATCGGACCTGGCGTCCGGCCGGACTGGTTTTCGTCCTTCTGGCCGCGGCTTTGCATCTTTCCGGCGCGCTTGCGGCCGGCCCACTAATGTTGGCGGCGAAGACTCCGGCGGGATCGAAGGCAAAACCCTCCGGGAAGCCGGCAGCGGCCAGGACTCCCGTCGATTCCTCTTCCGCCAAGGCCCAAAGCGCCGCCGACTCCGCCAAAGCCGCCGCACCTGCGTCCTCCTCTGATTCGGCATCGGCCGGGACGGCGGCGATTCCTCCCGGTGCTCCCGCGGCCGCTACCCTGGTTTTCGACTATGTCACCATGGAGCACAGGTCCCAGGAAATCCATCCCATCCTCAGGGAGAAAAAGCTCGAGATCGACAAGGCCGAGCAGCAAATGCATGAACTGGAAATGGGGGCCATCCTTCCCAAGTTCCAGGTCGAAACCGGAATCGGCCCGGCCCCGGGCCTGAAATCCATCTACGATACCCTCCATATACAGCCGGCGGGCAGCACCGACTATATCATCCAATCCAACAAGGATTTCGATTTCGGGAATTGGGGCCCTTTCTTCGGCATCGAAGTGACCGTGGCCCAGCCTTTGAACCTGTCCCGCTACCGGGCGGGGCACAAGGCCGCCGCGGCCAATATCAAGGTCTCGGAAGCCGCCTTCCAGAAGGAGAAGATGGACGTTTCCGAAGACGCCCAGAAGCTTTACTTCCAACGGGTATTCGCCGGCCAGATGTTGTCCATCCTGCAGGATGCGACGCATGAACTGGATCGCGCCCAGAAGAAGATGGAGGATTTGCTGGACGAAGGGGATCAAAGCATAAAGCAGACCGATCTGCTGGAACTGAAGGCCGGGCGGTATGCCCTGGAAAAAGGGCGCAATGAAGCCGGCCTGGGCGTGGCCCGGGCGGATCTGGGCCTTCGGTTTCTGATGCAGCTTCCCGACTCGGTGGTGCTGTCGCCCAAGGATTCCCTCCTCTCCATCCGGCCGGAAAGTTTCCCCTCCTTGGATTCCCTGAAGATGCTGACCCTGCTCAATCATCCGGACCTCAAGCGGCTCGCCAACGGCCTGGCGGCCCGGCGGGAACTGGTACGCGTGGCCAAAGGTGAAATCGGCCCGGATATCTTCCTCTTCGGAACCTTCAAATACACCAAGGCCTGGTCCTCGGATCGGCAATCCGGCGGCGAGGATCCTTTCGCGCGGGATCCCTTGAACGAACTGACCGGCGTGGGCGGACTGGGAATGCGGATCAACCTCAACTTCTGGTCCCGCTATGAAAAGGTGCGCAAGGAGAAAATCGAACTCACGCAACTTGAGCGTACGGAAACCTATGCGGCCCGCGGCCTCATCATCAAGATGCAGGACGAGTACGTGCAAATGCTCAATCATAGGGCCAACGTGAACGAGGCGCAGAAATCCCTCCGCGCCGCCGAAGCCTGGCTGAAGGGCGCGGCCCTGAAATACGATCTGGATCCCTCCACCGCCAAGGACATGATTTCCCCCTACAAGACCGCAATCGGAGCCCGCCGGGATTATTACGAAGCGGTGCTGAATTACAATCTGGCCGTGTCCAAAGTGATCAAATCAATTGGATGGACTCTGACCGATTATATTCATAATTTGAGACCAAACGGGTAGTTGCGGAAAGTAGCGGATAGGGGCCCGGCAAGCGTCCAATCCACGGAACCGGTCCCGGAGGACCGAAACGGTCCCAACGGACTTGAGAAGGAGTTTCCATGCGGGGAGTGAAATTAGGAGTATTGGCGGGTATGGCGGCTTTGATGCTGGCGGCGGCGCCGGTTTTTTCCGCTCCCGGAGATCCGGTCGCCATCATCAAGAAAAAGGACGCCGAGCTCCAAAAAATGCTCCGGGACAAGGCGGCTTCCAAACAGACCGATAAAATCAAAGTGCTCATCAACGGCATATTCGACTTCGAGGAACTGGGCAAGCGCGCCTTGGGCCCGGAAACCTGGAAGACCATGACTCCGGATCAGCAGAAGCGCTTCGTGAAGGCCTTCCGCGAGATGGTGGAAAACGCCTCGGTCAAGAAACTGGAAGTCTATCAATCCGATTCCAGCACTTACGATCCTCCGGAGCTGGGCGAAGGCAAAGCCAGCGTCACCGCGCACGTCTGGTCCAAGGGTACGGAATCCATCGTAACCTACAAGTTGCTGGCCGAAGGCGAGACCTGGAAAGCATGGGATCTCATCATCGACGATCTGAGCACGGCCCGCAACTACGGGGAACAGTTCCACAAGATTCTCCAGACCTCGAACATGGACGGGCTGATAGCCAAGCTTGAGAAAAAAGGCAGCGGAGCCATAGAGGGCAAGCCCGCCGACAGCATGAAAACCAAGTCCGAGCAGGCCACCGGCGCGGCCGCGAAGGCCCCAGCCGCCAAGACGGGAACGTCCGCCGGCGCGGCCAAAAAAGTTCCGGCCAAGTCCCCCCCGGCCGCTCCCGCGCCGGCACCGGCCGCGCAGTAGGATTATACGGGGATGGTCTGGGTCTACATCGCCCTGTCCATTCCCGTCCTGATTCTCCTTCTTCTCCATTTCCTTCGTTTCCATTTCTCCATCGACGTGCAAACCCCGGCAAGCCTCCGGGGTTCCGTGGGTGTTTCCTTTATGGGCTTCCGCCGTGAAATCTCCGTGGACGCCGGCCGGGCCTTTACCGCGCAAGAAGGCGAGAACGGGGATGAAGATGAAAATGGGGAACCGGCGCCGCAAAGCTCCGGACAGGATGGCTCCGGCACGGGCCCGGCGTCCGATAAGGGACAACGGGGAGCCTTGAGCATTCCCGATTCGTGGCTGGGATATTTCTCGCGCCTGAAAGTGCGCCTCCAGAAGGCCTTCATCAAATGGGCCCTGGACTTCAGCGTGTGGCGCCTCCTGGTCCGCTTCACCTTGAAATCGGGAAAGCGCGTTTTTGGCCTTTTGCAACCGGGTTTGAAATCCCTGCATCTGGGGATGGAGGACGTCTATGATCTGGGCCGCATCGCGGCCGCCTGGTCGGTGGTGAGCGGGACCGTTCCCGCCTTGAACTGTCCGGTGCAGTTCGGTTTCACCGAGCCGTTCAATTTCCAGGCCAAGCTGGCCGGAGGATTCACGGGCCTGAACACGCTCATTTTCGGCCTCCTCACGGTCTTCTCCTTCCCATGGATCCCGCTCGGGACCCGTTTCGTCCATTGTTGGCGGGACCCGCGCCTAAGCCGATGGCAAAGACGGGTTTTACTACCTTAAAAGCCCGGACAAAGGAAAAGGGAACGACCCATGAGTTTTCTCGAAAAAGAGGATGGCGAAAAAGCCAGCAGCTTCTGGGACTGGGTGGTCGGCATCGGTCTGGCCGTCGTCATCGGCGGATTCACAGTGTTCTACCAATACCAAAAGCGCTCGTCCAACAGCCGTTTTCACGAGGCGGACGCCCTTTACCAGGCCGGTAAAATCAAGGAAGCCGGCAAACTATACGAGGAGCTGAAGTCGGCCCAGTACCTTACCACCAAAGACGACAGCACCATCTACGCCCGCCTCGACACCATCGAAACCGCCCAGGAACAGGAAAACGCCCTGGTCACGGACGCCAAGAAGAAGGCCGCCGCCGGAGACACGGTCGGCATCGCCGTCGGCTTGCAGAAACTGCCGCATAAGGAACTGCTCACGCCCGAAGATCAGGCCTGGGTGGATTCCGTGGTCGGCAAATCCTCCCTGGCGTCCAAGCCCTAGCGGATCAACCGCTACAGCCCAACCCCCCTAAACTATCCCAGGGTCACCCGGATGTTACGGGAATCCTCCCCAGCCATCCGGATTTCCATCCGATAGGTGAACGCCTGTTCCGCCGGCAACCTTTCCGGCCACTCCACCAGACACACTCCCCCCTGCTGGAAATAATGATCCAGCCCGATCTCCTCCCAATCCGCCCCATCCTTCAGGCGATATAGATCCATATGGAACAAGGGCAGACGGGCTCCGGTATACTCATGGACCAAGGCATAGGAAGGGGAATGGACGTCCCCCGCAAACCCAAGGCCGAGCGCAAGTCCCCTGGACACGACCGTCTTGCCCGCTCCCAGGTTCCCGGACAACGCCACCGTATCGCCCGCCTTCAAGCGGCCGGAAAACACCTTGGCCCACTCCAACGTTTCCGCCTCCGAAGCGGAAACGAACTCCTCAACATTTTCCGGCTCTCTCTTCTCTTTCACGGCATCGACCCTTCCATCCCCAGGAATCTAGGATTTCTCCCCCTCTTTTCCCCGTCAGCAAAAGGCCGGCTTCCCCGGGCCGGCCTGGACCGTAAGGCACAAAAGCCCCTGGACCTACGTCTTGTTTTCATCGTAAGGCCCAAACATCTGGGCTGCGGGGCTTGGGTTGTGGGCCTAACCCCACACCTCGATCCAACTCGAGTGCTCAAGCCTGCGGGGCCGCGCGGGGGCCGGGGCGAATCAGGCGTAGCCGGCCAGGCGGGACGCATGGTGGAGCACCCGCGAGCCCTTCTTCCAAAGGAATCAATGCGTAAAACCGGGTAATGGGCGAGTGGGTGCAAAAGCCCCAGCGTATCGATCTACCTTGCGGCCGTCAACCACAGCGAACTGACGCATGGCAGGTGGAGCCGTCCGCCCCGGCCCCCGCGCGGCCCCGCAGGCATGCGCCCGCGAAGCAAACGTCACTCTACCGGCGGCTTGGGCGTCAAGGTGACCAGGGGAACCAGAAGCTCCTCGATGGACAGCCCCCCGCCCACCATCTGTCCCTTGAACTGGGTCACGAAGTACTGGAACTTGTTCGGATACACGAAGTAGTAGTTGTCCTTCGCGATGGCATAGGCGATTTCGCCCACCTCACCCGGCAACCCGTATTGCACCGGAGTCTCGACGAACAGCGCATGGCGTTCATCGCAGGAAATGTTCTGCCCGATCTTCACGCGGGGATTGGGAGTCTTCTCTTCTTGGCAGAAGACCTCCGCCGGGGAATCGACCAGGACCGTGCCGTGATCGCTGGTCAGGATCACGGTGCGATTCCGTTCCGCGAACATTTTCAGGATCTCGAACAGCTTTGAGGAGCGGAACCATGTCTTGGCCAGCTCGCGGAAGCCTTTTTCGTCCGGAACGATTTCCTTCACCAAAGCGCTTTCGCGGCGCAGCTGGTTGAGCATGTCGAAGAATTCCACCACGATGGTAAGCAGGGATTCTTCGTCGTATTTGCCGATTTCCTCGGCCAGCATCTGGCTGTCTTCCGGTTGGCGCAGGTGGACGATCTTGGGCTCTTCGATATCCACGCCGTTGATGCGGAGATTCATCCGCAACAGCTCGCGTTCGTATGGGGCCTTATCCTCTTCCTCCTGCATCTTCCGCCACATCTGCGGCTGCTTGAGGCTGACTTCGCGCGGGGTCTGGCCCGAGAACAGGCCTACGCGGCAATTGGTCTTTTCGCTGGGCAGCAGCGACCAGGACATGGCGTTCTCGACCTTGAAATACTGTTCCAGCATGGGCTGCAGGGCCAGCCATTGATCCACGCGGAAGCCCGCCATCACCAGCATGCAGACCTTGTCGCCCTTTTTGAGGAGCGGCACGACCTTACGCTTGATGGCCTGGGTGCAGATGTTGGGATTGCCGCCTTTTTTTCCGAACCAGGACACGTAGTTCTCTTCCACGTAGGCGATGAACTTGCGCGACATCTCTTTCTTCTGCCCCTGGTGGGTATCCTCCAGCCCCTGATCGGAAAGGGCTTGGATGTCGTTGTCCCACTTGCACAGCTGGAAATAGATCTTCTCCCACTTGGAGGGGAGGAGGTTGGTCATGAGGTTGGATTTGTTTTCCGAGAGCTCGCGCACGTAGGAGGACGTGACGTGATTGCTGCGGATGGCGCGCGAATGGAGAATGCTTTTGCAGACCGACAGGATCTGGGAAGGGTTGACGGGTTTGATCAGGTAGCCGTTGATGTTGCGTCCCAGCGCGGCTTCCATCAGGCGTTCTTCCTCGCTTTTGGTCACCATGACCACGGGAATGTTCTGATCGTACTCCTTGATTTCCTCCAGGGTGCTCAAGCCGTCCTTGCCGGCCATCTGCTCATCCAACAGCACCAAATCGTACGGCTTGCTCTTGATCATCGCCACGGCATCGTCTCCGTTGGTGGCTTTCTCGACCACGTAGCCGTGTTCCTCCATGAACATGATATGGGAGCGGAGGAACTCGATTTCGTCGTCGACCCAAAGCAGGCGTTTTCCGGTATTGTTCATGGCTTTTTCCTGGTGGTTCTTTCCGGGGCCAGTGGCAGTACTATCTCGAACTGAGTGCCCACATCCCGTTGACTTTTCTCAACATAGATTTTTCCGTCGTGGTATTCATTAACTATCCGGCGACAGAGCGACAGGCCCAAGCCCCAGCCCCTTTTCTTGGTGGTAAAGCCGGGGTTAAAAATGTGTTTGACGTGCTCGCGCGGGATGCCTTTACCATTGTCCGCCAGGGAGATGTGCACGCTCTCCTCTTCGGAGGCGTACCGGGTGGAAATCGTGATCAGTCCCGCCTCAACCTCGATGGAGTCCACCGCGTTGCGGATGAGGTTTTCGATCACCCAGCCCATCAGCTCCCGGTTGATCCAGATTTCCGGCAGGTCCTCCAGCTTCAGGTCCAGGCTGATGCGCTTGCCGAGGTGGGGAAGGCGGGAAGAGAAGTAATTGGCCGTGAAGCCTATGATCTCGTTGAGATCCGCCTTCTTCAGTTCCGGGGTCGAACCTATCTGGGAGAACCGGGTGGCCACCTTGTTGAGGCGGGAAATGTCGCTTTCCATCTCCCCTAGGATGCGCAGGTTCTTCTCCGAATCCGGGATGCTCTCCAGCTTCATCCGCAGGAAATCGATCCAGCCGAGCAGGGAGGAGATGGGCGTTCCCAACTGGTGCGCCGTTTCCTTCGCCAACCCCACCCACAAAACGCTCTGTTCGTTGGAGCGGATGATGTGGAAACCGAAATAGCCCACGAAGCAGAACAGGAAGATGATGACGAGTTCCACCATGGGCATCCAGGCCAGGATGTGCACCAGGGTGAATTCCCCGTAATGCAGAAAGCCGAAGGTGTGTCCCTCCGCTTCCAACTCCAGGGGCTGGTTCTTCTTGTCCATGTCCTTGACCAGCTTGAGCAGGAACTCCTGCTCCCTTTTCGCCAGGTAGAAGAAGGGCACCTGCGGGATCTTGTTCTTGCCTTTGCTCCAGAACTTGTAGCTGATGTTGTTCCAGTTGATGGGCACGTTCTGGTTGTCGGTGATGACCATGGGCACCTGGGACTTGCGCACGATCTCGTTGAAGATGACGTTGATCTCTTCGCGGTTCAACTGTTCGGCGATGGCCACGGCGTAGAGACGCGCTTCCTTGTCGTTGATCTGGAGCGCCTGGGATTCCAGGTTGCTGATGAAGATCTGGTTCAGGATGGTGAAACAGGCCAGCAAGGCCAGGGCGCTGGTGAAGAGGATGTACTTGATGTTGGCGAGGGAAAGGGAAGTCAGCCACCCCCGCAGTTTGCGCAGGGGAGGCAGCAGTTGGAAGAACCGGGTGGGGAAGGAACGGTCGGAAGCCATCGCCTAGACCATGCCTGGGTGGAAGCCGGAATGCAAAATGGAAATTACAAAGTGCAAAATGTCCGGACCCCCTGGTTTTTCACTTCTTCTTCGGCTTGATCTCCGTCAGCCCGCCCATGTACGGCTGCAATACTTCCGGGATGCGCAATCCGCCCTCGGCGGTTTGATGGCTTTCCAGCAAGGCCACCAGCACGCGCGGGGTGGCCAGTCCGGACCCGTTCAAGGTATGGATGAACTGCATCTTGCCGTCGATCTTGGTGCGGATGTTGGCCCGGCGGGCCTGGAAATCCTCGAAGTTGGAAACGGAAGAGACCTCCAGCCAACGCTCTTCGGCGGGGGCGAATACTTCCAGGTCATAGCATTTGGCGGCGCCGAATCCCAAATCCCCCGCGCACAGCTCCAGGACCCGGTAGTGCAATCCCAGTTTCTGCAGCAAGGTTTCCGCGCAGGCGCGGAGATATTCGTGGGCCTCGTAGGATTTGGCCGGATCGCTGAACATCACCATTTCGACCTTGTTGAACTGATGCAAGCGGAGGAAACCGCGCGTATCCTTCCCCCACGATCCCGCCTCGCGGCGGAAGCAGGCGGAATAGGCGGCGTAGGATATGGGCAGCGTCGCCGCGTCCAGAACCTCGTTGCCGTGCATGTTGGTCACCGGCACTTCCGCGGTGGGGATCAGATACAGATCATCGGCATCGCAATGGTACATGTCCTCTTCGAATTTCGGCAGCTGGCCGGTTCCGATCATGGAGGCCCTGTTCACCACGTAAGGAGGCGAGACTTCGGTGAATCCATGGTTTGCCACATGGAAATCGAGGAAAAAGTTCAGCATGGCCCGTTCCAGGCGCGCGCCCAGGCCGGTATAGATGGGGAATCCGCTGCCCGTGATCTTGGCGCCCCGCTCGAAATCGAACAGGCTCAGCTCTTTGCCCACGTCAAGATGGTGTTTGGGCTTGGCCGATGCGGCGGCGGGTTTCTGTCCCCATTCCTTGACGACCTTGTTGTCCGCGGAGGAGCGTCCATCGGGAACGGAGGCGTGGGGAAGGTTCGGCACCAGCAAGGCCAAGGCCTTGAAGCGCGACTCCAAGTCGTCGAACTTTTCCTGTTGGGCCTTGATCTCATCGCCCAGGGTGCGGGTCTTTTCGATGTCCGCCTGGGCGTCCTGCCCGGTGCGCTTGAGCTTGGCGATGTTTTCCGTGGCGGTGTTGCGCTCGGATTTCAGTTGATCGAGGCGCACATTGATTTTGCGCTTTTCGATATCGATGTTCACCATGGCGTCCAGGTCCACCTTGGCGCCACGCCGTTCCAGGCCATGCCTGATTTTGTCGACCTCTTCCCGGTACAACCGCGGATCCAGCATTTTCTCAATCTCCTATCAGCGGGAATGAAATTTAGTCAAGAATGGCCTGATAAGCACGCGGCTGACCTGAAAGGGCGCCCCGGACGGCCCATTCCCCCGCCGGACGACGACTATGCCCGAAGCGGCATACTATAGTAGTTTATAACCGTTTTTGGCCATTGCCGCCGGACCCGGATCGGACCGGACGGTCATCAACCCCAGGGGGTGCTTTTGCAGCGTACCGTAGGTATCAGGATATGGGGAGCGTCCCTCTTCGCGTGGTTGCTCGTGTCGGCCATGCCCGCGTTCGCCCAGACCTACAATGTGGTGGGACTCGTCCAGGACGGAGAGAAAGGAGAACCCATCGGCCAGGTGGAAATCTCCCTGCAAAGCGGAAAAATCCTGGGCTATACCAAGTCCAACGGCCGGTTCGAAATCACCGTCAACAGCCATAACTCGACCCTGGTATTCAAGCACCGCACCTACAAACCGCAAGAGCTGGATCTCACCGATCTCACCGAACTGATCGATATCGAAGTGTCCCTGGAATCCGAGATCATCGAACTGGCGCAGAAGGATACCCTGGCGCACCGGACTTTGTCCCGCGAGTTGGGCCAGGCCAAATCGATGGAAGAGCTGGAGCTGATGCAGGGCATGCGCATCGATCTCAACGATCACCTCCGCCAGCTTCCCGGCGTGTCCGGCATGAATGAATTCACCAACGACATTTCCGTGTGGGGCTCCCGCACCAACGATGTGACCCATTATCTGGGCCAAAGCCGCATTCCCAGCCTCCGTCATCTGGACATCGGCTTTCCCGGGAACCAGAGCGTCCTCAATCCCCGCCTTCTCAAATCCATCACCCTTTCGGACAACCTGGCCAAAGGTCCCATCAACCAGGGCAACGCCTCCGCGCTGGTCTATGATTTGAAGGAAGGCGATCCCAACAACATCACCGGCGACGTGGTCTTCGGCACCGTCAACCGGGAGCTGAACCTGACCGGCTATTGGGGCGGCCGCACCTTCATCGTCAGCGGCCGCTATTTGGAGCCCACCTTTCTGGCCAATCTAGGGGAGCATTTCTACACCGACCCCAAGGATGCCCGCATCCAAAGCGACGGCAAGCCCTGCAAAACCGATTGCCAGACCCTCAAGGAACCCTTCACGTTCAAAACCGCGGACGGCTATATAGGGACCTTTCAAAAGGACTCGACGGGCGCCTTTTCCCGCCATAGCATCATAGGCCTGGACGACTCCTACCGGGTGCTGCAGGATGTTTCCACCACACCGGGCAAAAGCGAAGCCCAAACCCTGGTGGACGGTACCCAGGACGGGTGGATGTACGCCTATGAGGCGATGACGCCGCATGAAACGGGGGACCTTCAATACGCCTTGGGCTTCATGCGCCGCAACCGCGAGGAAACCTTCCGGGATACCCTGCCGCCCAACATCGGCGACCTTTCCTCATCCTATCCCTGGTACCCGGCCAACGGGACGAGTTCCGTGGACAACTTGATCGGGGACAACAGCACCCAGGATTTCCAGGTGACCACCTCGATGCAATGGAATTCCAACGGAAAGCTGTTGGGCGCCTCCTACGGTTATGGTTGGGACATGGAGTATCTCCAGCAAACCCGCAATTACCTGGATATCAGTCCCGGAAATCCCCCTCTGGTGCGGAACCAGGATTATGGATTGGGCAACGGGTTGTTGCGGCTGCGCTGGAACACCGGGGAAAAGCAGACCGTGGAGGCGGCGGTCGGCGCCTCCTTTGTCTATCAGGCATTGTTCGACGGCGAGGATGCCGGCCTCAAGACGCCGGCGCCGCTGGCTTCCCTCCGCTATACCCGTCCTTTGATCGGCAATATCATCGGATACGGAGAACTGGCCTTGCGGGAAAACACGGCCATCCAACCTACGGGATTGAACCGCATCGATGCGGTCACCACTTCCAGCGTGGAAGGCAAAATCGGAACCGAAGCCGCTTGGCTCGATGAAATCAAAATGACCGCCAGCCTGTATTCCCGCTTTTACAAGGACCCGGTCCTTCCCGTCCCCGAGGTGTTCTGGAATTACGCGGAGACCCATTCTTCAGACTACGCCTACGCCAATGGCGGCAATGTGACCGTGGCCTGGCTGCCCAGCCATCACTTCGGAATGAACGTCAACGCCTCGGTGGTGCAAGGCGATTACCATCTGGAAGACGATACCTTCCTTCCCTGGGAAGCCAACCGCAGCCTCGATCTGGTTTCCAACATCCGCATCCTGCCCCGCAACGATTCCCTGTTGAGTTTCATCCTGACCTACGGCGCAAGCAATGACGGCCCGCTCTACGAATACACGGGCCTGTACGACAACGGACCGACGCAAAGCCGTACCGTCGGAGTCGACCAGCTCTATCCTCTGGTCTCGCGGCAGAGGACGGATGTCCGCATCAATCTCGATTTGCCCAGCAAATGGCGGCCGCTTGAATCCATGCGTTTCTTTTTCGAAGCGGACAACATCTTCGCCGACTTCGACAACTCGAACTTCTCCTACCTGGGCGGCTCGAACCAGCGCAAACGCGGGTGGTCGCGGGCCAACGCCAACGGAGATCTGACGCCGGTGGTGACGCGGGGCATGGGCCTCTTCATCATGTTCGGCTTTGAGGGGAAGCTGCTTCTCTAGTCGCTCTTGGGCCCCCGGCCTGCGCGCCGCGCGGGGCGTGGGGCTGGCAGCTCCAGGGGGTCGGCGCCGGGTTCCCTGCGGGCTTCCGGCCCGACAACGGATCCATTCTCTGCGGCCGCTACGCTTGCTCGTGATTAGCCGGTCGCTCCATTGATTCCTTCGGAAGACCACTCGCTGCGCGCTCCGGTCGCCGGGCCCGCCTCACCCCTTACGCTGAACGCCCCACGCCCCGCGCGGCGCGCAGGCCGGGGTCGCAACGGTGGCCCGGGGAAATAGCGTCCCCGCGAGAGACCTTTCACGGCGGGGTGGAAAAGGCGCTGCCGAGGCCACACCGGTGTTTGGGTTTCCCGCGTGGGAATACGAAGAGACTTCTCAGACTCCCACGGGATGAAAAGCGTCCGGCCTCAGGGCGTGGTGGGAAAGCGGGGAAGTGTGTCAACAGAGGACGACGGGAAAGCGAAGAGGGTCTGACCGCAGGGGTATTCGCGGAGTTAAGGCCAAGAGGGTTGTGTCGCGGGGAGAGATCCCTAGGAGGATGCGGCGCCTAAGCTGACGGGGTTCTGTGACCGTCCACGCTGGGGCTCAAGCGTGGACTGGACTGATGGTGGGTCAATCGGGTTAGGCACCCGTGGCTTCCGTCGCTTTTTCTTATGGGACCACGCAGACCCGCCGCGTCCCCTGCGTTCGACCGTGTGCGCCAGCGGGGGGGGCTCGGGGCGAATCAGGCGCAGGCAACAAAACCGGGGTCGCCGACGGAGCGTCCGCGCGACCCTCTTCCAACGGAACCAATGGTGAGACCGGCTAATGGGCGCGTGGACGCGGCGACCGCCAGGAGCCGATCCGTCGGCGACCAGCGACCCACCGCATCAGCCGGTGACTTGCCGAAGCCGTGCGCCCCGAGCCCCCCGCGCCCCCCCTCGCGGACGTGCGCGACCAACCAGACCGCGCTACTCCTCGGATTGCAGCGCGATGTAGTCGGTACGGCCCTTGAAGAAGACTTTGAAGGCGATCTTTTCGCCTTGCTTGAGGGTCTTCACCGCGGCCAGCAGCTTCTTGGGGTCATCCACCTTCTGGAAGCTCGCATCATTCTGCCGCTTGTAATAGGAAAGGACCATGCCTTCCTGAAGGCCGTTCTCCGCCGCGCTGGAACCGTCCGAGACGCCGGTGATCACCACGCCGGCCTGATCGTTCGGGATCGAGTATTTCACCCTGGCATCCTTGTCCAGGGTTCCGAAACGGATACCGAGCTTCTTGGAGAGGAAGCTTCCGTCATTCTCGTCCGGTTCCGGCGCGCTCACGGCATCATCGCCGGCGACTTCGCTTTCCTCCGGCTTCGCGCCGATCTTGAGGCCGATGGTGGTCCGCTTGCCGTCGCGGAGCACTTCGAAATCGTACTTTTCACCGGGCTTGAGATCGGCGACCATGTTGCGGAGGTCAGCGGCATCCTGGGCCACGATGCCCTGGACCTTGAGGATGATGTCCCCCTCCTTGAGTCCGCCCTTGGCGGCCGGGCCGTTCTTCATCACTTCGCGGACCAGGCAGCCATCCGTGCTGGCAAGCCCCAGGGCGTCGGCCAGGTTTTCGGAAACGTTGTCGATGCCTATTCCCAGGTAACCGCGGGTGACCTTGCCTTCATAGATCAAATCCTCCGCCACCTTGACGGCCATGTTGATGGGGATGGCGAAGCTGACGCCCATGTAGCCGCCGGTGCGGGTATAGATGCTGGAGTTGATGCCCACCACCTCGCCTTTCAGGTTGACCAGGGGCCCGCCCGAATTTCCCGGATTGACCGCCGCGTCCGTCTGGATGAAATCCTGGTAGGCATCGCCTTGTTGCACCTGATCGCGGCGGCCCTTGGCGGAAACGATTCCCGAGGTCACCGTGTTCTGGAGACCGAAGGGATTGCCGATGGCCAGAACCCATTCGCCGATGCCCAGCTTTTTGGAATCGCCGAAGGCGACCACGGGCAGCTCTTCGCTGGGGGCCTTGATCTTGAGTACGGCCACGTCGGCCTTCTTGTCCACGCCCACCACTCTGGCCACGTAGGTCTTCTTGTTGATCAGGCTGACTTTCACGATATCGGCGCCTTCGACCACGTGGGCATTGGTGAAAACGTAACCCTGTTTGTTCACGATGAAACCGGAGCCGCCGCCCAGGGGGATGTTGCGTTTGGGGGAGTTGTCTTCGGGTCCGCCCGGCTGGTTGGGCATGCCGAAGAATTCGAAGAAGGGATGGTTCTGCTGCTTGTCCTGCTCGGACCACTTCTTTTCCGTGTTCACGCTGACCACGCATGGTGAAACCGACTCCACCACCTTCGCGAACGCGCCATTCAGGAGTTCGATCTTGGCCGCGTCGGTCTGGGCCGGTTTTCCTTTGCCCAAATCAAGGCTGCCCCGCTTGGGACGGGTATCTTCCTTGGCATCCGGGCTCGAAGGCGAGCCTTTGGCGAAGGCTGTCGCTCCCGGCAGGATTCCTGAGAGGAAGATGGATAAGGCGAAAATCGGAGCTTTGCTGTAGCCCTTCATGGCATTCCCTTTCGGCGTTTTTCCTGTACTGTACAAAATCGCGTTCAGGCAGGCGTGGTTTGACGGGTAAAAATTACAAAACAGGTGGATTCGGACCTTACCTCCGGATTCGGCGGAAGAGGTGTCCCTGTCCGTGTTCCCGGTTTGACAGGCCGGGGTCCCGGCGGGTTCCGGACCTTCCCTGGGGGCCCAAACTTATTTAGTTTTCCGTATTGCCCCGCTCCACGATTGATCCGGCAAAGATTGATCCGGAGGCATGGGGGTGACCTTCGGCCGCTCTTGGGACGGGACTGGCTCCCGCGGGGCGGTACGGGCCTTTTCGGAATACAGGAGCACCAAAGATAATGGCACAAGCGGACATCGGCCTAATCGGCCTCGCGGTCATGGGCGAAAACCTCGTCCTCAACATGGAAAGCCGGGGCTACACCGTGGCGGTCTTCAACCGCACCACGGCCAAAGTGGACGAACTGATCCAAGGACGCGGCAAAGGCAAGAAACTGGTGGGCACCCATTCCCTCAAGGAACTGGTCGGCGCCCTGAAGAGCCCGCGCAAGATCATGATGATGGTCAAGGCCGGTCCCGCCGTGGACGATCTCATCGATCAATTGGTCCCCTTCCTGGACAAAGGCGACATCCTCATCGACGGCGGCAATTCCTTTTTCCCCGATTCCATCCGCCGCACCAAAGCGCTGGAGGCCAAGGGCTTCCGCTTCCTGGGCGTGGGCGTTTCCGGAGGAGAAGAAGGCGCGTTGAAAGGCCCTTCCATCATGCCCGGCGGTTCCACCTCCGCGTGGCCGGAGCTCAAACCCATCTTCCAGGCCATCGCCGCCAAGGTCGGCCCCAACAACGACATCCCCTGCTGCGAATGGGTCGGCTCGGACGGCGCCGGCCATTACGTGAAGATGATCCACAACGGCATCGAATACGGCGACATGCAGCTCATCTGCGAAGCGTATTTCATGATGAAGGTTCTCCTGAAGATGTCCGCGCCCGAAATCGGCGAGGTCTTCGCCGAGTGGTACAAAGGGCCCTTGAACTCCTATCTCATCGAGATCACGCGGGATATCCTGGGCAAGAAGGATCCGGAAACCGGCAAACCCATCGTGGACATCATCCTCGACAGGGCCGGCCAGAAGGGCACCGGGAAGTGGACATCCCAGAACGCCATGGACCTGGGCGTGCCGATCCCCACCATGATGGAGGCCGTGGTCGCGCGCAGCCTCAGCGCCATGAAGGACGAACGCGTGGCGGCCTCCACCAGGCTTCCCGCCCCCGAGATGAACTTCAACATCGACAAGGCCAAATTCCTGCCGGCCATCCACGATGCCCTGTACGCCTCGAAGATCATGTCCTATGCGCAAGGTTTCCAGCTCCTCCGCGCCGCGGCCACGGCCTACAATTGGGATCTCAATTACGGCCAGATCGCCCTGCTCTGGCGCGGCGGTTGCATCATCCGGGCGCAATTCCTGGAAGACATCAAAAAGGCTTATGACGCGGATCCCAAGCTGGCGAACCTGATCCTGGCCCCGTACTTCACCGATGTGATCGGCAAGAGCCAGGCCAACTGGCGCCTGGCCGTCGCCGAGGCGAGCAAGAACGGGATCGCCATCCCGGCGTTCAGCTCGGCGCTTTCCTACTATGATCAATACCGCAGCGCCAGCCTTCCGGCCAACCTGCTCCAGGCCCAGCGCGACTATTTCGGTGCGCACACCTATGAGCGCGTCGACAAGCCCGGCGTCTTCCACACCGAATGGCTGCAGGCCTGATGCTCCGGTGCTCATTGACAATGTAATGGCCCGCCCGCGTCATTGCCCTCGTCGCAGTGCTCGCCGACCTGCAAGCAGGTCGGACGCACAGCTCCTCGGGCGGCTTCGCGGGCGGGGACATTTCGCCATGACACATCCCTGCCCATTCCATTGTCAATGAGCACAGGAGCAAGGAGGTAACATGTCCGATACCCAGAAGGCGTTCGATGCCCTCACCGAGGAGCTTGCCAGGACCAAAGGGGCCGAAAAGGCCCAGATGTTCGGCAAGCAATGCATGAAATACCGGGGTAACGGATTCATGGCCTTTTTCGACGGCGATATCGTCCTGAAGCTTTCCGGGCAATCCCGGGAAGACGCGCTCAGGCTCGAGGGCTCCCGGCTGTGGGACCCTTCGGGCCAGGGGCGCGCGATGAAGGAATGGGTGCAGATTCCCGCGGCCCATGAGGCCAAGTGGGAGAACCTGGCCATGAAAGCCATCGAATACATTTCCACCCTGCCCCAAAAGTGACCAGATCCCCCGTCCCCCCTATACCCATCTCTGCTTGTTGATATGCGGGCCGCAGAAACTGCCAACCGGGTCTTGCAACCCGGATGGCAGGGAGAGAACCGGTTAGTTGGAGGTGTTGTTGGCGTTGGAGATACTGCCGGCGTCATCGATGGTCGGATAGTTGTTGCCGGTCGCGCAATTCGCCTTGGAGGATTGCAAAGTGCGAATGACTTGGACGTAAAAGTCCACGGCGTTGTAGGAGGTGCTGTAAGCGGAAATCGTTAGGTTCAAAGTTGTGCTTCCCCAGAATCGGAAATAGGGGAGCCTGCTCCCGGCGGGGCCGTCATCATCGATGGAATTTGACCCATACCAGGCCCGGAGATCCGTGTCAGCTGCACTGTGGGAGGCGGTGACAATGCTTACTTCAAAGCACGACTTGTTGCCGCCACTGGATTCTCCGGCCAATTGCAGGTCGATGTACTTGGTTCCGGCGGATCCGCCGGGAGGGGTCCAGGTGAACCAATTCGAATGACCGCCGGCGCCGGTTGACATGGAAAAGTCGATAAAAGAGATGTCGCCGAGGATGCCCGATCCGAGGTAATTACCCCAGCTCAAGGTGGCGGTGGCGAAAGTTGCAAGCGACATGATCAAATATTTTTTGCCGAACATTTTGATTCCTTTGTTTATGTGTTGATGCGGAAAGAATATCAGGACATTTTTTTTGGGGTCGACCTCCTTTGTGTTCCGATTTTCATGGACTTAGAAGCCTGTTCTCGAACAAAATGTTTTCATTGATCCACTTCTGCCGCCGCTGCGCATACGCTTGTCCGGTGGAGTCGGCCCTCCCTGGAGCGGCTTCCAACCGGGCCTTTGCGAAAGCCAGACGGAAGTCGCGCGATTTGGATTCCGACAGGAACTTGGCCTCCCGAAGAATGGCTTCCCCTGCCAGTGTCGAGTCTTCCTCGGAGGATTTGGACGGTACGGGATTTTTCGCGGATAAGCGCTGCGGGGCCTTCAAGTACCAAATGCCCAACGAACTCTTTATGATGGCCGATGTGCGCCAAGGAAGGGCTTTCGACGCATCCAGGAAGACTTGCGGGGGGAGCGCGGATAGGCGGATAGGCCTGGACCGGAGCATGGCCGTGTCGCTCCAGTTGGACCGGGATACCGATTTTGCACGCGTGCGGAAATAGGGCATCAGCCACGACTTGATTTCGAGGTCGTCTCCGCCCTCCTCCGGAACGGCCCTGGCCGGCAAGGGGCGGGAAGGAGAACCGCCGGTTAACGGAAGCGCCGGCATGGCCGCGAGGGATGCGAGCAGCGGCGTCGCCTTTTCAAAGGGCGTAGCGGGTATATCCCGGATCTCCACCGGCGAGGCGATGATCCAGCCAATCCGGCATGGAACCGGCCGGGTTGTCTGTCCCGGCCGAAGACCGGCGACGGAAGCCGCTACCTCTTTGGGAAGCTCTTCCAAATCGTATTTTTGCCAGAGGAAAATCCTTCCACCCGGATTCCCCGTCCGGCTTTCCATGGCCCCCGCGCTGTCCTGAAGGCGAAGAAAGTCCGTGCGCAAGGAATCAAGAAAGACGGAATCGCTGGCCGCCAAGGCCTCGACGATAACCCTTCTTCTTTTCGCGAACAACCGCTCATAGTTTTTCCGGTAAAGCGCTCTCATCCTTTCCACACCGATGGATTTTTCCAGATCGCGCTTCCGTGCGAGTTCCGCCTTTTCGACGGCCCGTTGCAGGGTTGTCTCCCGTGCATCCAGCAATTGGCCTTCCAGAAAGATTTTTTCCTGCAAGCCCTCCATAACCCGTTGCCGGCAGACGGAGACACCCGCGGTTTTCCAAACTGCGGAGTCGCCTCGATCCATGGTGAGATTGGCGGCATTGCCGTTGAACTCCGCGACGGTAAGGAGGCATGCTCCATCGCCCCGATGGTAAGCAAGGCAGACCCCATCCGGAAGTTGCAAAACGACCTGGTTTTCAAACGACGACTTCTCTCCGGCCAGACTGTCTTTGCGCGCCTGGGCGGCCACGTTGCTTCGCTCCAGTTGCCGTTCGATGTCCGAAGGCCACCTTCCTTTTTCATCCATGGTCTCGACGGCTTGCCGGTTTCCGCTTGTCATCGAAGCGGCGGTTGATGATAAAACGCTTTTCACGGAAAGCAGGTGGATGATGGCGATCCCGAATGCAAAATTTCCGACCAATGAACGTGGAATTCGCATACCCTCTCCCATTCGAAACAAAGACTATCAAGGTCGGGCCGGCACGGCCCGATTTAACGGATTCTCGATTCCTTTCGAATCAAAACGCGAAAGTCATTGGAACGCTATTAATATTTCCAACCTGCCCAAGAACTTAAAAAATGCCGCGCCGGAATTATTAACAACAATCGTTATTTCGCGCACAAAGTGTGCGAATGAAAAACGCACAACCCGTCTTAGGGTAACATATCTGATACCCTGGCGGTGATCGATGCCCTCGGGAATCCTCCATTGCACTCGCGCTCAAGCGGGGCTGCGGGCTCGGAACATGAGGCGATGGATATCCGGATACGGATCAGTCCGGATGACTTGGCATGCAGGCGCATTTGGATAAGACCGTGGCGCAGTCAGCAACCTGGTCCCGGACTAGCGCGGCGGGATTGATTCCGTGGCAGCCGGTCCGTTGGCGAACATCCGGCGTGGGAGGCCATTTCCGAATTGCTAGCTTTTGCCGGGCATGGCCTCAGTTTTCCGTTTTTCCTCCCGTTGCACAAGTATCGCAGGCTTGTTGCTGGCTCTGGCGGCCCCGGCCCGATCCCAGCGGGCGGACCTTTGTCGCGATGCGGATTCCCTGCGCGTCCAATCCCAGGAGTTCCAGGGGCTGGGCACCACGAGTAGGGAAGTGGTGCAGCGGGAGCTGCGCAACCGGATCGGCGAACGCTTCACCTGCGCCAATTGGCAGGCCGAGCAGGCCAGGCTCGAGGACCTCGATATCTTCGCCGAGGTTTCCCTGCAAACCGCTCCCGCAAAAGATAGCGGGGTCGTTTTGACCTACGCCTTCCGCGAGCTGCCCCCTTACATTCCTTTCGTAGCCGTTTCGAAAACCGAGCAGGACGGCTTGAGCCTGGGGCCCGCCCTGGCTTCCCTGAACTTTCTGGGCCAGGGCGTCCGGGCCGAGTTCATCACCCGTTTCGGCGGCACCACCGAATTCCAGGCTTCCCTGAGTTCGACGCGACTGTTGGATTTGCCCCTGAAATACGACTTCGCCGTATTGCGGGTGGACAGCTACAATCGCTTCGAGTCCTTCCACGAGGATTCCTGGAGGATCAAGCTCGACATGGCCCAGGGCCTGGGGGAGATGGGGCTTCCCGACCCCGCCTATCTGATATATGCCGGCGAGCTGTTTTTGCTTCAGGACGGTAAGGGCGATTCGGGCATCCTGCTTTCCGGCAACGGGGACTTCGTTCCCAGACTGGCTGCCGGGCTGCTGTGGGACGGACGCGACCGTAGGCATAACCCCCGGCGCGGCCTTTACCAAGAGCTGCGCGTCACCCAGAACGGAGGCTTCCTGGGCGGCCCGGCCGATTACCGGGAATGGCTTTCTGATACCCGCGCCTACCTGCCCTGGCAAACCCGGAACACCTTGGTTCTGGGCGATTTATATCAATTCAGGGACGGTATCCTCGGCAGCAGTTTCGGCCGGTACGATCGGTTCCATGCGGGCGGCGTCAACACTTTGCGCGGATACGGGAACGATGCCTTCCAAGGCAAAAGCGAAATCGTTTTCACAATAGAGAACCGCACGGACCTGGTCCGGAAGCGGACTTTAAGGCTTTGGAGATGGAGCGCCTATTATGGCTTGCAAGGGATTTTGGGCTGGGAAGGCGCGAGCTTGTGGGACCATAATTCGCTTTTAGAGCGGGATTTCCACTCCGGATGGTATGGCGGCCTGCACGTTTTGATTGCAGGCGCCGATCGAATCCGTTTCGAAGCGGGGTCAAAATCCGCAAAATTCCAGCTGGAATATGATATCGGAATTCTGGATAAGGCGGACATCCAAAGATTTAGGGCGCGCTAAAAAGAAACCCGGGGGGTATATTTGAATTTGTCAATCGAACTAGGTACTTTGGTCCGCGGTCCCGGTAGGGGTTGTCGGGGCCAAACAACATTGTTTTAGCGTTTTTCGTGGAGGCTTTGTCTATGAAGGTTTTGTTCCTGAATCCTCCATATTTTCCGATGTTTTCCCGGGAGTCCCGGAGTCCTTGCGTCACCAAGTCCAGCACCCTCTATTGGCCCATGTTCATGGCCTACGCCGCCGGATGCGTTGAGCAGGACGGGAACGAAATCATGGTGATCGATTCGCCCGCCATGGATCTGGACCTCCAAGGCACCTTGGATCGGGTCAAGGACTTCAAACCCCAGCTCGCCGTTCTCAATACCTCCACCCCTTCCATCAACAATGACATGCGCGTCGGCAAGGCCCTCAAAGAGGCTTTCGGTTGCGACATCGCCATGATGGGCACTCATGCCACCGCCGAGCCCCTGGAAATCCTGGAACGCGAGATGGCCATCGACTACGTCATCTCCGGCGAGGCCGATTATACCGCCCGTGAACTCGTCCGCTTCCTACGCGGCGACGGTCCCGACGAAAAGAAGAAGATCCTCGGCATTTCCTGGCGCAAAGGCGAGGAAATGGTCCGCAATCCGGAACGGCCCAAGATCGAGAACCTGGACACGCTTCCCTGGGTGAGCAAGGTGTACCGCAATCATCTGTTCTCCTGCTACAAGCGCTATTTCTACGGCGCCAACATCAATCCGCTTATCGTGATCCTTTCCGGACGCGGCTGCCCTTTCCGTTGCACCTATTGCGTCATTCCGCAAACCCTGACCGGCCATACCTACCGCAAGCGCAGCATCAAGGACGTGGTGGACGAAATGGCCTATATCAAGGCGGAGTTCCCGGACCTCGGGGAAATCTTCTTCGAAGACGATACCTTTACGGCCCATCCTTCCCGCACCGCCGAGCTGTGCCAGGAAGTCATCAATCGCGGCCTCAAGGTCACCTGGTCCGCCAACGCCCGCGCGGACGTGAAATTCGAAGTACTGGACGTGATGAAGAAGGCCGGATGCCGCGAACTCTGCGTCGGTTTCGAGTCCAGCTCCATGGAAGTCCTGAAAAACGTGAAAAAGGGTCTGGCCAACGGCATGTCCGAGAAGTTCATGGACTCCGCCAACAAGGCCGGAATCCTCATTCACGGCTGCTTCATGGTGGGTAACCTGGGCGATACCAAGGATACCCTTCAGGGCACCCTTGAGATGGCCAAGAAGCTGAACCCCAATACGGCCCAGTTCTATCCCATCATGGCCTACCCCGGCACCACCGCCTACAATGAGGCCCGGTCCCGCGGCGAACTCGCCAGCGAAGACTATGATCAATGGCTGGACAAGGATGGTCAGCACAATACCACCGTCATCCGCAAAGGGCTCACCTCGCAGGATCTCGTGGATTTCTGCGACCGCGCCCGCCGCGAGTTCTACCTCCGGCCCGCGTATATCTATAAGCAGGCCATCATGGCCCTGACCAACAGCCGGGAGCGCTATCGCGTGATGCGCGGCGCCGGCACCCTGGTCAAGCATCTGTTCAAGAAGCATGGCGCCCCTCAGGAAGCGAGCGGTTATTCCACCGCCGCTCCCAAGCAGCGCGCCGCGTCCTCCCATAGCCATTCCCATCAGGAAACCCTGGTGGAAAAGACTCCGGCCGCCAGGACGGAACCTTCCGTCAAGGCCGAAGCAGCCGTCAAAACCTGAATCCGGTGGCTCGCTACCGGATAGGGGTTTTCGCTTCAGGGGGCGGCTCCAATCTCCAAGCCCTCATGGATCGGGTCCGCTCCGGTGAATTGCCGGCGGACCTGGCATTCGTCCTTTCCAACAACAGCAAGTCCGGGGCCCTCGCCAAAGCCGGGGCTTTCGGATCCCAGGCCTTCCATGTCAGCGGTTTCACCGAAGGCGGGGAAGACAAAGCCGCGGCGCGGATGGCCGAGATCGTCAAGTCCAGCGCCATCGATCTGCTGGTGCTTGCGGGATACATGAAATTGGTCCCGGTCGCCGTGCATGCCCTCTTGCCGAACCGCATCCTGAACATCCACCCTGCCTTGCTTCCCGCTTTCGGCGGCGCCGGATTCTATGGGAGCAAAGTCCACGAGGCCGTGGTCGCGCGCGGTTGCCAATTCACCGGCATGACCATCCATATGGTCAACCAGGCCTATGACGAGGGCCAGATCATCCTGCAACGGATTGCGCCCGTCGCTCCCGGAAGCCTTCCCGAAGCCGTAGCGGCCGACGTGCTCAAACTGGAGCATGCCTACTATTGGCAAGTGGTGCGCGCCTTCGCCACCGGTGAAATCAAACCGACATCCAGCGACGAGCCGGGCCATGCCGTGGACCTGGGGCGTTTCCTGGACAGGTTCCCCCCCGTCGATTAATTTGATCCGTCATGCGGGACCCACTTTGGAAGTTCGACAGCGGGCTGCTGGACGAGTTCCCGGTCCTTTGCGGCGTGGATGAAGTGGGCCGCGGTCCCTTGGCCGGAAACGTCGTCGCCGCCTGCGTCATCCTGGATTTCCGCGCCAAGCCCATCGTCGGCCTCAACGACTCCAAAAAACTCTCGCCGATCGTCAGGGAAAAACTCTTCGTGGAAATCCGGGAACGGGCCGTCGCCTTCGGAGTGGGGGAGTGCAGCCCCGGGGAAATCGACAAGCACAATATCCTGCGCGCCTCACTGTTGGCCATGCGCCGCGCGCTGGAAGCGATGGGCGTGCCTCCCGGACTCCTGCTTGTCGACGGCAACCAGAGGATCCCGGACGTCCGGTGGCCCCAGCGCACCTTGGTAAAGGGCGATGGGCGCTCCGCCTCCATCGCGGCGGCTTCCATTCTCGCCAAGGTGATCCGGGACAGGCAGATGCAGGAGATGCACGCCCAGTATCCCGACTACGGGTTCGATTGCCACAAAGGGTATGCGACGTTGGTCCATCGCCGGGCGATCGAAAAGCACGGTCTGACCCCTATCCACCGGAAATCGTTTTGCGCCGACCCCGAGGAACAGGAAGACCTGTTCGGACGGGAGCTCTTCGATCCGGACCGGGCGGATGTGCCCAATCCGGGCGCCGGAAAGCTATAATCAAACCGCATGGAAGCTGAAACAGGGAGGAATGCGCGCAGCCGATTCCGGGTGCCGCCCGTCATCCGGCATTTGCTGAAGTTCGCCTTGGGCGCCGCCGCCATCTGGGCGCTGATCCGATCGGGCGCGCTCGATCCCGCCCTGGTGATGCAGGCCTTCGTCAACCATCCCTGGCTTTGCCTGTGCGCTTTCCTGTCCTATCTGCTCGTGGTGGTGGTGCCGGCCTGGCTGCGTTGGCTGCTGCTCATCCGGCAAGCGGGTCTCAAGGCGCATCCCGGCCGCGTCTTCAGCCTGCAGATGATCGGGATTTTCTTCAACAGCCTGATCCCCGGAGGCACCGGCGGGGATTTGATCAAAGGCTATTACCTCTTCAAGGAACATGACGACAGGGAAAAAGCGCTGGCCCTCACTTCCATCGCCATGGATCGCCTCATCGGATTGTACGGACTCCTCTGCGTGGCCATGGCCATGACCTGGGCGAACTACGGACTGTGGAAGGATTCCTCTCCGCTGCGGCTCAACAGCCTTTTCTACGCCGGGGTCTTCCTGGCCTTTACGGGCGCCATCGTTTTCTTCTTTTCCCCCTGGTCGCGCCGCTATCTGGAGCATCCCGGATTGCACAGAGCCCCGGGCGGCCGTTTCCTGCGCTCTCTCTCGGACTCGCTGCTGGTCTACCGGAAGCGTCCCTATGGATTGCTGCCGCCCCTGGCCTTGGGAATCATTGTGGATTGCGGGCTCATTCTGCTCTATTATTTCTCGGCAAGTTCCCTGGGCCTCAGGCTGTCTCTGGCCGTGCACGGCTTTGTGGTGCCGACCCTGACCATGATCAATGGCATTCCCATTTCCCCTTCCGGCTTGGGGGTGGGGGAGGCCGCCGGTGAAATGATCTACCGCAATCTGGGAGTCGCCCAAGGAGGCAGCGAAGTGCTGGCCTTGGTGCATATCTTCATTCTGGTGACGTCCCTGTTCGGGGCGCCGTTCTACTTTCTCTACCGGGTCAAACCCGGCGCCGGCCATCCCGTAGCCTGACCTTCCCGGTCCTCGCCGATCCTTTTCGCCTCTCGTTCGAGATTCCCCCCATTTCCAGTCCCATTTTCCGTCCCGAATGCGTCTAACGCATCTAAGCCCATTTTTGATGGGCCCCTTTTCCTGGCGGAATGATGAAACTGGTGGAAATTGGACTTCAATCGGGGAATTACGGTTAATGTGATGGCCATCAAACTTGGATTCCATCACGGAGGTTACTTTATTTTCCAAGCCCGGATTTGGATTCTAGGGGTCCGAAACCGATTTGGCGTGCGCGCGGCCTATCCAGATGACCTTCCACGGCGAAGGATGCAAGCTTTGGCAAATGCCAATAGGCCCGGCGATGGATATGAATTTGGAGGGACGATGAAGAAGAAGTTTTTACCGCGTTCGGCACTGGTTCCCCTGTTCGCCGCAATCGCGACCCTGCTCGCGGACGGGGCCATGGCGGCTTCGCAGCAATCCCTCTCCAAAAACGGCCGGAGCGCGAAAAGCCAATCGTCCCAGAAAAGCCCCGCTGCGGCGGCGTCCAAGTTGATCCTCGATACCGCCACGGTCCGCAGGCTATACCTCGACGGCGAATTCGAAGGGGCCATCGAAGTGCTCGAGGCCGGTTTGAAGGAAAAGCGCCCATTCGATCACAAGGACAGTGTGTTCATCTTCAAGCATCTGGGAGTGATGTACGCCGCGAAATACGAAACGCGGGAAAAGGGCAAGTACTACATGCATGAACTGCTCATGACCGAGCCCACGGCCCGCATCATGGACATGTATGCCAGCGACATGATTTACATGATTTTCAAGAACATCCAGGACGAATTCGAAGCCAACCGCGTCCGGTTGACCCATGCCGTAACCCTGGTTCAAGGGAACACCCAAACGGAACCCGTATCCAATAACAATAACGTTCCCGAGGAGCCCGAACCCAAGCGCTCCCACCGCGCCTACTACTGGATTGGCGCGACCAGCATCGTCGTGGTGGCGGGCGTGGCGGCGTTTTTCCTTTTGTCCGAGAAGCCGACGTCCGTCGATCATTCGGTTCAGTGACGCCGGATCCGGTTCCGCGACCCGGGTCGCGGAGTTCCCGGAACGGTTTGCCTATTTTCGCAGCATAGCTAGGAATCAAGAAAAATGAAAAAGCGATCGAATCCGATGTTCAAGTGGCTTTCCGCGATCCTGGCGGCCTCCTCCATGATCTTCTGGGCCTGCCAGTTGTCCCAGAACGGCAAGAGCGAGGATACCGTTTCCTTCACGAAAATCTATGATGAGCTCTCGAAGTACGATTCCGTCGTCATCATCTTCAAGGATCGGGACGGCAACCTCCTGGATACGGTCTATAAGGGTAAGGTCGATACCCATGCGGAAATCGAAAAACTTTCCGTGCCCCATTGGGACGGGGGCGAAGCCATCATCACCATCGTCGGACTGGACGGGGGAGTGGCCGTCTACCATGTCGACAAAAAGTTCGACGGGAAAGACGACAAGACCGACACCACCATCGTCATCTTCGAAACCGGCATCTCGATATCCAGCGACGTGCATGAAATCAGTATCCCCGAGGGAGACTCCATGGTGCTGCCGCTGGTCACGGTCAAGCCCTCGACACTTTCGAACCCGTCTGTGCAATGGTCCACATCCAATCCGGACGTTTTTCAGGTGGGGGAAACCCACCTCAAGGCGGTAAAGCGGGGGACGGCGGTATTGACCGCGAAGCTCAAGGCGGACAACTCCAAATTCCTGGCAATCCAGGTCACCGTCGAGGCCAACGGCCGGATTCCGGAAAGCCTGAAGCTTTCCGCGGACACTTTGTTCCTGGCTTCGGGAGGAGCCGCGGCGCGCCTGACCGTACAGGCCTATCCATCCACCGCGAGCAATGCCGTGACCTGGAAAACCGGGGATGGAGCCTGCGCGGTCGCCTCCGCCGACGGACTTGTGGCCGGCCTGAGAAATTGCGAAACCAAACTCTCGGCCATTTCCAAGGAAGACACATCCATTGGGGCTACGGCCTGGGTGGTGGTTTCGGATCCGATTCCCGTTCAGCGCGTCCGGTTCCTGAAGGACTCGACCGAACTGTTCGTCGGCGGCGCCGCGGAAGACCTGCTCGTTGAAGTGCTTCCCGCCAAGTCGAATCCCGCGGTGGATTTCGTTTCCACCGATCCCGGCAAGGTCTCCATCAAGGACAACAAGATCAGCGGCTCCATCGAAGGCGAAGCCTGGATTGTCGTTTCCTCAAAAGAGAATCCCGCGATCAAGGATTCCCTGAAGGTCAAAGTGACGGTTCCCCAACACGTGGACGGCATCCAGATCAGCCCCCGTTCCCTGAAGCTCTTTACCGGCGGGGAAAGCCTGGGCCTGACGGCAACCGTCTTGCCGGCCTCGGCCACCCAGAAAGCCAAGTGGATTTCCGGCAACGAGGGCGTGGCCACGGTGGATGAAGCCGGCAAAGTCAGCCCGGTTTCGCCGGGCAATGTCAAGGTTTATGCCGTAAGCCTGGCGGACAGCTCCAGGAAGGATAGCGTGGACGTTACGGTCAAGCGCGATGCTCCCCAGGTTTCCGTGGGCCAGGATACGATTGTTTCCCTGGGTCAAACGGTTTCCATTCTGCCCGTCGTGGCCCCGCAGGAATATGGACTGGTCACCCTCTTCAAGTGGGACATGGACGGAAACATGGTCTGGGACGATTCGGCCCTGGTCGTGAAGGCCGTTTCCTACAAGTACGATCAGGAAAAGGAGTATTCGGCCCGTTTCTACGTCCGGGATACCGAAGGCAATGAAACCATCGCCATCAAGAAGGTGAAGGCAGTCAAGGGTCCCGTGATCCTCATCGTCTCTCCTCTCAACAATTCCTACACCAACCAGACCAGCATCATGGTGAAATGGCGCGTCGACGGCAAGGATCAGGATTCCCTCCCCCTGGTCGCCTTGAAGGACGGCGCCAACACCATCACGAAAACGGCGACGGATGGGGCGGGCGCTTCTTTCTCCTCTTCGATAACCGTTTATCTGGATACCTTGAAGCCCAATAAGCCCCTGGTCCACGGTCCGGCCAGCTCCACCTCCGCGACGCCCCTATGGACCTGGGCCACAGGAGGCTCGGGAGGAAACGGGATTTTCCGTTTCGCCATGGATGCGGAAATCTTCGCGACGGCGGTCGAAACCAAGGACACGGCATTCCTTCCGGCGGCTCCCCTGAGCGAGGCGACGCATACGCTTTTCGTCCAGGAGCGGGACGCGGCGGGCAATTGGTCCTTGTCCGGGAAGCTCTCCATCATCGTCGATTTCTCGGCGCCGGGCAAACCGACCGTCACGGTCAACACCCCCGCGGTTACGAATGTCGCCAGGCCCGTCTGGAGCTGGACCGGAACCGGCGGCGGCTCGGGCGCCTTCCAATACAATGTGGACATCGGGGATTTCTCTTCCGGCGCCGTCGACACCAGATTGATGAGCTTTACACCGGCCGCGGATCTGTCCAACGGATTGCATACCGTGTACGTCCGGGAAAAGGATTCGACCGGGAACTGGTCCCCGACAGGCAGCGCCGCGGTGACCATCGATCTCGTCGCACCCGCCGCGCCCAAGATTTCCGGCGCTTCGCCCACCAACGCTTTGCCTAAATGGACCTGGACCACGGGCGGGGGAGGGGGAGCCGGAATCTACCGTTCCCGCCTGGTGGATGGGAATTTCCCCGTCGGGGCCCCGGAGGCCAAGGACTCGGTATTCATCCTGGATGCGGCAGCCTCGGGAACCACCTATACCTTGTTCGTGGAAGAAAAGGATGCCGCCGGCAATTGGTCCGCCGCAGCGAGCCTGCCGATCAAATACGATTTGACCAAGCCCAGCGTGACCATCACCTCGCCGCTCGCCTCGGGGACGTATATCACCACCGCGGCCACCGTGGCCATGGCCGGAACTTCCGGAGGGCCAAATGCCATTTCCAAAGTCACCTACAGCGTGGACGGCGGAACGAGCGCCAATGCGACCCTGGGGGCGGGCGGCGCATGGTCCATCCCGTCCATTCCGATTGCCGAAGGCAAGCCCGTTCTGATCACCATTACCGCCACCGACGCCCTGGGGAATCCGGGGGAGGCGACTCTCTCCATCCACAGGGACAATACCATCCCATCCCCGCCGATTTCCCTTTCCAACCCGGCGTCTCCGACAAATATCACGACCGCGTCCTGGACCTGGGCCCCCGCCACCGCTTCCCCGGACGGGCCGAATGGAACCGGATTGAACGGACAGTACCAATACAATCTGAACGGCGGAGCGTGGAAGGCCACTTCCACCGCGTCCGCTTTGACCTTGGCTTTGGCCGAAGGGCTGAACACCTTCTCGGTCCAGGAACAGGACAAGGCCGAAAACTGGTCCACCTCCGCCACCAGCACGGTTACCCTCGATACCAAGGCGCCGGACGCCGTGACCTTTGTCGGAACCGATAACTCCTATAGCGGTAGCGCCACGCCCACCTGGTCCTGGAATCCTTCCGGAACCAATGGGGGAATCGGAACCTATGTGCTTAAAATGGACGCGGGTATCGAGTTCGATTATTCCTCCCTTGCGACTCCGGTGATCTATACGCCCACCACGGTTTTGTCCGACAACCAGACCCATACCCTGACCGTCAAGCAACGGGATCAGGTGGCCGGCGTGGTCGGGACCGCAAAGACCTTCAGCTTCAAGATCAAGGTCAATGCCGCCGGTGCACCGACCGTCAAAAGCGCCGTTGCCGCCCTTCCAAACAACGGCACCACCAACAATCCGAAATTCACCTGGACCTCCGGCGGCGGCGGGAATGGAAATTACCGCGTTAAACTGGACGGGGGCTCCTACCCGGCCAACCCCCAGATTCTGAGCGGCAGCCCGTTGGAGTGGACAATCAGCGCCGCCGACGGTGCCCATACGCTTTATGTTTCCGAGCAGGATCAATTGGGCCGTTGGAGCAATGATGGAAGCTTTACCATCAACCTCGATCGCACGGGTCCGGCCATCACCGCGGTCAAAGTGAAAGACGGAGGCTTTGACCTCAGGGATGGATTCATCACCAACAATGGTTCCATTACCATCAGCTACAAGTCGGATGGCACGGCGAAGGAGTTTCCCTGCACCCTTTCCAACGACAACGCTTCGAATGTCTGCAGTTTTTCCGAAACCGATGGATTGGGAAACAAGACCACCTATACTGCGAACGTCTGGAAACGCAGCAAGGTCCTTTTCTTCAAACCGAACGGTATTGGAGATGGATCGAGTTGGGAAGCCGCTTCCGGAGATATGTCCCTATTCACGGGGAACGGCTCTTCGTATTCCGACTATGATTTCTGGTTGGGGTCGGGTACCTACCCAGGCCTTTCCCCACAGATACCTTTGAACATTTACGGGGGATTCAATGCGGCCGCGTATCCGACCGATACGAATGGAAGGGACAAGACCAACACCAAGATGAGCGGGCTGCTGTTCGATTGGGTCAGCGGCGGACTTGTGGATGGGGTCGTGATGACCGGAGGATTCACGGTTCGAATCGCAACCATGACTATGACCGATTGCCAATTGCAGGGCGGTGGAAGCATCAGTGTCTCGGATGGCGGGACCTTGGTCGCGAATAATCTCATCGCCCAGAATCTGAGTGGTTTCACCAACCTCATCTATGTCAATTTCAGCACTGTTACTTTCAACGGCGGATTAATCACCGGGAATATCCCGGATGGCCAAGGCACCACTATCCAAATCGATGGAACGGCAACATTTAAGGGCGGATTGAACCTAAACGGGAACTTTACGTCCCAGAATCCTTACGTGATCCTCCTGGGTTCCGGAAGCAAGCTGACAATTGATGACGTCAAGAACTTCCTTTGCAGCCGTATCAACAATGCAGGCGGTTCGGGATCCTGTTTAGGGAGTGCATTTTAACCTAATCGGATCGAAGATGTGCTGAAACCGGGTCCCGTCTTTAGCAATACCACCCCAGCCCCATCAGCTTGCCGCAAGCGAGCAATGGGGCATGGGTGCCGCGCAGGCGGGTCTCTCCGAGGCCCATCCTGTGGCAGCCCTCGCTTTCCAGCCAAGCCAACTCCGCCGCCGAGAATCCGCCCTCGGGTCCGGACAGGACCGCGAAGTCCTCCTCCATCCGATCGGGCAACTGATCCTTTCCCGGGTGCAGCAGGACCACGGGCAGCCTTGGGAATCGCGTTCGCCATTCGCGCAGAGGCAAGGGCCCGTGCACTTCGGTCAGCCAGGCCTTCTTGGCCTGCTTCAGGGCGACCAGGGATTTCCCCCGCAGACGTTCCACCAGGCGATCATGGTTCTGGCCCTTGAACTCCTGGGTATGATCGGTGGTGACCAGGTGGATGGCGCGCACGTTCAACTGACATAGGCCTTCCACCGGCTCTTCCAGATCCTTGCCTTTCAGCAGGCTGAGGACCAGATTCAGGCGGGGGGGGGCGGGCTCGACGGTTAGCGGTTCCACGGCCATCAGCTCGATGCCGTCCGCTTTTCCGGCCAGGGTTTCGCACAGGAAGACGCCGCCTTTTCCGTTGCTCGCCACCACGCGCCGTCCCGGCTTGATGCGCAGGACCTTCTGCATGTGGAATGCCTCGTCGGCGGGAAGATGCGCCCTTTCGCCGGGAGCATGCAATGGGGCGTAGAACCAGCTTTCCTCGAACGGTTTTTCCAAGGGAATCAGCCCAGCTTCGATTTGAGGATCTGGAACAGTCCCAGATCGCGTCCGGTCACCAGCAGGAAATAACCCTGCAGCCCGGCGAAAGCCAGGGTGAGCAGCAGGTTGAGCAGGTTGGCGCCCAGCTTGGAGTCGCTCCGGAAAACCAGGGACATGCCGAGCACGATGGCCGTCAGGCTGGAGATCAGGGTCCCGGCGCACGTGGAGATCACGATCGCTTGATCATCCCAGAGGAACGGGTTCCGGAAATGGATCCACAGGGTGGCCGCGGCCAGTACGAGATTGGCCGATTGCAGGAGCAGGAAGGTCAGGGGCATGTCAGGTTTCCACTCCGTATACCCTTGCGGGCAGGCCGACTCCGGTTTCGATGCGCTCGCGCAGGTCCTGCAGGAACCCGCCGGTTACCGGGGTGCAGGTGGATTGCGCCGGCTTCCTGGCCAGGGTATGCAATTGCACTTCGCGGATTTCGCCGCCCGCGGCCTTGATGCGCCGCAGCCGATCCAGGTAGGCGTCCCGCTCGGCTTGGGGCGGCGTCACGCCGTCCAGGCTGCAGAACAGGGATTGGATTTTGTAAGGATGTTCCTGGCCCAAGCGGATCAGGTTCGCCTCGATTCTATCCAGGCTCACCCTGGAAATGTTGACTTTCTGATACCACTCTTCGGTGCCGGCATCCAGTTTGGCCCAGACCTCCCCGTTCCGGGACAGGAGATGGGAAATCCCTTCCAGGACGTTCTTGCGATCGAGCAGGGTGGAATTGGTGATGAGGACGAGCTGGAAATCCAGTTCCGGGCGCGTAGCCTGGAGGGATGCGAGCATGGTACACACCTCCGCGAACTCGGGAACCATGGTCGGCTCTCCGTCCCCGCTCACGGCGATATCCTTGAGCCGTTTGTCCGCATCGGGAACGGCGGCGAACCGTTCCAGGCGGCAGACTCCGTCGGCGTCGAAGGTGGCCAGCAGCTTTTCCAGTTCCGCGCGGATGGCCGGCACCGAGATCGCCTGCTTGGGCTTGGGCACGGTCCTGTCCACCTGGCAATAAGGGCAATCGAAGTTGCAGAATTTGTCGAGGTTGAGATTGACGCCGATGGAAACGCCCCCGGAACGCCGGGATACCACGGGATAGACGTAGACGAAGTCCGCGAAGTCACGGGGATGGTGGGACTGCTCCCTTTTCAGATCCGGATTGCGTGGAGGCATATCAGGACAAATTAGCATTTGCGGTCCGCCTGGACCGGAGAGTCGGCGCTTTCAGGCGTCCAGCACCTTGCGGATTTGCCGAACCAGGGATTTGGGCATGAAGGGCTTTTCCAGGAAGCTCACGGGAAGCCCGTTGGCTTGCGCGTCGGGGAAATCCTCCCGGCCGAATCCGGACATGAAAACCGCCTTCATCCCGGGATGGGCCGTGAGCAGTTTTTCCACCAGCCGGCGTCCGCCCAGCTTGGGCATTTGCAGATCGGTCAGGACCAGATTGATGGGTTCGTTGCTGGCCGCGGTGACTTCCAGGGCCTGCTCCCCATCCTTCGCCTCCAGCACCGAATAGCCGTCGGCCTTGAGGATGCTGGAAAGCAGAAAGCGGACATCGTCGTCATCTTCCACCAGCAGGATGGTTTCCACGCCGGACTTGATTTCGGCCTGGGCGATGGGGGCGGCAGGGGCCGCCACCGCGGGTTCATTGAGCCGGGGAAACAGGAGGTTGATGGCGGTTCCTTTTCCGGGACTGGATTCCACCTGGATGTCCCCGCCCGCCGATTTCACAATCCCGTAAACGGTGGAAAGTCCCAGGCCCGCGCCTTTGCCGATGGGTTTGGTGGTGAAGAAGGGCTCGAACAGGCGCGCTTTGATCTCATCGCCCATGCCGATGCCGGTGTCGCGGACGCTCAGGATTACATGCCCGGTCGCCCCGGCATCCGAATGGAATGCCGGGCGCCAATCCTGGCCCGAAGCCTCGCTGGTCGATACCGTCAGCTTGCCTCCCCTGGGCATGGCGTCGCGGGAGTTGGCGATGAGAATGGAGATCACCCTTTCGATCTGGTTGATGTCGGCGAGCACCGGCGCCAACTGCGGATCCAGATCGAGGATCAATTCGATGTTCTCGTCCATCAAACCGGTGAGGCCCGGGAGCTGTCGGGAAATGACGGAATTGAGATCGAGGTTGCGGGGAGAAACCGTTTGCTGCCGGCTGATGGAGAGCAACTGCCTGGTCAACGCGGCCGCCTTGTCCACCGACCCCAGAATGCCCTGCGCGTGCGCGACCAGGGGACTTTTCGATCCGAGCGCCTGGCTCAGAAGATCGGCATGCCCGTTGATCGTGGTCAAAAGGTTGTTGAAATCGTGGGCGATGCCTCCGGCCAGGCGGCCTACAGCCTCCATCTTCTGGGTCTGGAGCACGCGCTGCTCCAGGTTTTTCCGCTGGGTGATGTCGCGCGCGATTCCCCAGATGCCGCCCGGTCGATCATCCTGGATGGCCGGGGCGCACCCGCATTCCACCACGATTTCCCCTCCCGGCTTGGCGCGCAGACGCATTTCCTGGGGCGGAAAGAATTCCCCGCGCAGGACTTTGCGGAACGCTTCCCAGGCGGGAACGGCGTCGGCGGGATTCAGGAGTTCGGCAAAGGGCCGGTAGAGCCACTCCCGGGAGGACCATCCCGTGGACTTTTCGAAAGCCGGGTTGAGGGAGGTGATGATGCCTTCGCGCGACAAGGTGAAGATGATGTCCTGGGATTTCTCGACCAGGTTGCGGTAACGGCGTTCGGAACGGCGGAATACTTCTTCCGCGCGTTTACGATCGGTCACGTCCCGGAGGATCCTCACCACGCCCATGACGTGGCCGTTGCTTTCGCGTATCAATGCCGACTTGGCTTCCACCGGCGTCCTATCCCCGTCGCGGGCCACCACGTCCGCATCCATCGGGTTGGCGGCGGAATGGGAGGGCGCGTAGGCATCGCGGTCTTCGGCCGCGTCCGGCGCGCGACGCTCGATGCGGAGAACGTCTCCCAGCGGCCGCCCGCAGGCCTCGCCCAGGGACCAGCCGGTCAGGGCTTCCGCTTGTGGATTCAGAAAAGTGATGCGGCCTTTTTCGTCGCTCGCCACCACGGCATCGCCGATGCTGCGCAAGGTGGTGAAAAACCATTCCTGGCTTTCCTGCAATTTGGTTTCCATCGCATGTTGTTGGAGGGCCGTTTCGATGGCGCCGCGGAGTTTTTTCTCGTGGATGGCCAAGGCGGTGTCTCCGTCCGGAATCCCTCCGCCGGGCCCGGCTTCCGCCGTGTCGATTGCGCTGACGCGATACCCCAAATCCCTCAGGCGGGCTTGTAAATCGCGGGCCGCCGCGCTTTCATCTTCGACCACCAGGATGCGGGGATTGCCCATTCGATTGCCTCCCAAGGCTTAAGGCGTTCCCACATTTTACTCCCCCATGACGGAGTGAAGCAATCCTTGGATATTTTTTGGGAGTCGGAACTTCCATCTTTACCTTTTTTTGGGAAAATTGCCTTCAATCAGGGAATTCTTCGTTCTCGGAGGGAAAACGGAAAGGCTCAAAATATTTTCAAAATCATCCGCCCAAATATCGTTTTCTGACATACCTTTTACGGGTGGTGGCATAGGCGGGGCCAAAATGGCCCCCGAGGTTTTCAACGATCGCCCGGTTGGCGGGAAACTTGAGAACTAGATTGCTACTCGTTCGTGGGGGCGAGCGTCAGGTTTGGGGGGGTAGGAGCATCGCTGCTTCAACTTTATTCAATTCCCTCTACTCTTGAAAGGTGGATGGTTTGGGTATTTCAATCAACAAAAACAAGCTTGATTGTCCGTCTAGGGGCGTCATGGGTCATTCGTGTGGGAGAGATATGGAATCAAATATGTCGTGGATGAAATACGCCGTAAAGGCGATGATGGTGGTTGGAACGATATCGGCCATTTCCGTCTGGGCCCAGCCCACACCGGCCCCTACTACAGGCGATCTTCCCTGTAAGGATGAAGTCGACATCGTCCCGACCGATACGGTCAACTCCGGCGGCGGCGTCGATGCGGACGGGTACTTCCCCATGTTCGACGGAACATTCAAGGGTTGGTTCCAGAGCTGCAAGACCGGCCATTCCAACGGAAGCACCGTCGGCGCGATTTTCCGCCTCGGCACGGCCGATGGCAAGCCGGCCATCTATTCGACCCAGCGCGGTACCAATACCGGCGGTTTGATGATGACCAACAAGACCTTCACCAACTACGAGATCCAGCTGGAAACCTGGCCGGATTACGGCAATGATGCCGGTTTGTTCAATCGCACGCCCATCACGGGCCGCTGCTTCCAGACCGTGCTCGACTATATCGGTAGCGCCGCGGTAGGCGGTACCTGGGGCGAGGGCGGCTTTCCCAGCCGCGATTTCCGTCCCTACGCGTTCGCCGGTGACGAAAAGACCATTTCCATCCCGGGTCTGCCGGGCGGAAACGAACTCAACAATTGGACGACCATCACCTCCAAGCTCAACCCCACCAGCTTCGGCTGCCCGGCTTCCGGTTGCACCCAGACCGAATGGCGCAATCTCTGGGACATGGACGGATGGAACGACATCAAAGTCCAGTTCTACGGCGGTTCCGCAGCGGGAACGGGAAACGTGCATATGAAGTTCTGGTTCAAGAAGATGGCGTCCACCACCTGGGTTCCCGTCATCCAGGACACCACCTTCAATCAGACCACGGTTCCCCCCGGCTTCATCGGCCTCCAGGTCCACGGCGGCGGTCGTTTCGGCGGCGCCAAGGGTACCTGGTACCGTAACATCCGTTGGAAGCCCCTCGACGACAAGGGCAATGTGATTCCCCAGAAGCCCTTGGTTCCGACTGCGGTGTCCGCGGTGGATCGGGTGAAGTTCCACTTCTCCGCGAGCGCTTCCGTTCTTACCGGCAACATCGATCAGAACTATACGATCACCGTCAAGGATGCGAAGGGAAAGAATCTCGAATCCTTTTCCGGCACTCCCGGAAAGGTCAACCATGCGTTCGCCACGAACGTGCGTGGAATCCTCTTCCTGAGCATCAAGACCGCACGCAGCGTTGAATCCTTCAGCGTAGTGCGCGCTTCCAACTAAATCGCTTGTCCATCGTCGCCGTTCCACTTAGGGAACGGCGGCGACGGCATTTCCTTTCAAACAAAGATCATTTTTCTAAACTTACGCAAAAGCGTGACGCTTGTGATACTTGTTCAATCCTATCCCTTTTGGAAAAGTTGACCCACATGAGATTAATCCCCTGGTCGGTCTCAATACTCGCTCCGCTCCTGGTATTCGGAGAGACCAAATTCACATTCCACGGAAAAGCGTGGATGGACTACGGCAGGATCATGAATGCCGAAGACACCATCGTGAACACCCTGAATCCCGAGATCACCCTGAACTATAACGGCAACGCGCTCCAGAGCGTGGGCGGGCAAATCACCGTGCTCGCGGATCTGAGCGACCATCTGGAAGCCGGGTTGGGGTATGGAGCCGCCAAGGGCAGTCACTCCCTGGGCAACGGACCGAGCGAGTATCTGACCATTTCCCTTTTCGAGAACTTCGTGACCCAGTCCCGGTTGACCTGGTACATGGGTGATAAAGCGGCTCCCGGCCTGAGCGTAACCGTGGGCGGCTTTCCCTACATCTACAACAAGGACGTCAAGAACCTGGGGCTGTACCTGCTCCGGGGACCCGTCTACCCGGGAGCCCTGATGGGCGGCTTCGGCGAGTACAGCGCCGACTCCACCAAGGCCAATATGCTGGGCATCAAGGTGCATCATGCCATCGGCGAATTCAGCCAGGACCTGATCCTCAACAACGAACGCGAAATCCCTCCCACGCTCGATTGGAGCTTGGCCTACCTGGCCAAGTACAAGATGGGCGCGCTGGAACTGGGTGGCGGCGTGAACTTCTACCGCCTCATTCCGTACAACTCCATCCTGGAAACTCCGGGCAAGGACACCAGTCTCGTGAACGGTTCGCTCCGCAAGCATTATATCGAAATCGATTCCACCAACCCGGCGGCCAAGGACACCACCTTCTTCTCCAATCAGGGGACCAAGGTGGTGGGAACGATGAGCCTGGACTTGAAGCAACTGTTCGGCGTATCCTCCGAATCCATGAATCCGGACGACATGAAGATCTATGCGGAAGCGGGCATCATCGGTCTCAAGAATTACGGCACGGTCTACGCGAAGATGTCCGAACGCATCCCCGTCATGGTCGGCTTCAATGTCCCGACCTGGGGGCTGCTCAGCCATCTGTCCGTGGAAGTGGAATACTACGGCGCCAAGTATCGCAACGATTTGGGCGCCGTCGGGAACAATAACGCCGTGGCGCCATGGACCCGTCAGGATCACCCGATTCCCTCTCCGAAGCCCCTCACCAATGCCGATTACAAGATCGACACCGCCGGATATTTCAAGGTGGGCGGAGATACGACCGGGGTCTACGTCCGGGGAACGGCGATGGACAAAGAGAATCTGACCATGGACGATCTCAAATGGTCCGTCTACATCGACAAAGTCGTCGCAAGGCATATCCAATTCGTGGCCCAGGTCGCCAATGACCACTACCGTCCCCGGCCAATCGCTTCCGGCCTCATCAGTTCGCAAGGCGGGACCGCCGAGGCCTTCACCTCGCCCAAGGACTGGTACATGATGTTCAGGGTGGGGTACTTCTTTTGAAACGCATACAGGGAAAATCGGATACAAATATGCGATGGAAACTCGTTATCCTGTTGACCGCCGGCCTGATGGCGGCACCGCTCCGGGCGGAGATGGACGATCTGAAGTTGGACTACCACGGCGCCGGTTGGCTGCAGACCGGCCGCGTCGAGGAAAGCTTCGCGCTGCCCAATGACGGCAACGCTTACAACAAGAATTGGGTCGGACAGTCCGGCGGCCTATTGACGGTCCATGCCACCATCAATGAGCATTGGGACGGCGCGCTGGGCATCGGAACCGTTCTGGTCCAGTTGGCCCGCGGCGCCCGCTTGCTTTCCAACAAGTGGTACCCCTTCTGGGTGTCCTGGGTCGATGAAGCCCGTATCAGCCATACGTCCAGTCTTTTCACCGGGGACGACGAGCTGAAGCTCACGTTCGGTTCCTTCCACTACGGCTACAATCCGGACGTCAAGAATCTCGGCCAGTACCTGTTGCACGGGTATGTCTATCCGGGAGCGCTCGAGTCCGGATTCACCGGACCCTTGGGCGTTTTCCAGGCCATCTCCGGAGCCCAGGCTTCCTACAAAATCGGCGGATTCAAGAACGATTTGAACCTCCAGGTCGAGACCGAGGAAAAGCCGCTGTACGACTTGTCCGTTTCCGATATCGTAACCTGGCGTCTGCATCCGGCGCTCGAGATCGGCGCCGGCGTGAACTTCTACCGTCTTCTTCCCGCAAACATGAAGGCGACGAATCCGGGCGATGATTGCGACCCCAACCAGCTCGGCCCCTATGCGAATGCAGCGGAGGACAATCCTTGCTTTATCGTGATCAGGAAGGATTCCACCAATGACAGCATCCTCGAGAAGGTGAATCCTTCCCTGCAGGGCACGAAGCTCATGGGGCGATTCCATTTCGATCCGAAGGCCCTGTTCTCCTCCGGCGACGACGGGGTTCTCGGCGGCGATGATCTGGTCCTGTACGGCGAAGTGGGCCTTATCGGCGTGAAGGATTATCCCCGCTTCTACGATAAGATCGGGCGCCGGATTCCGGCCATGATCGGCTTCAACCTTCCCGGATTCAGGTTCCTGAATTGGTCGATAGAAGCGGAATACTATGCGTCCAAGATCTCCTCGGACAATATCGCGGCCAGGAACGGTTCGCCCATACCTATCAAGGATGATGTGCTGAACTCGAAAAGGGATGACTGGAAGTGGTCCCTGAACGCCTCCAAGGTCTTCGCCGGCCATGCCATTCTGATGGGCCAGGTAGCCAACGATCACTTGCGACTGGGCGGTAATCATGATACGGATACAGGTATAGAGGCGTTGCGGACGCCCTCGGACTGGTATTGGACCACCAAAATCGCGTACTTTTTTTAGGATTCGAGGAGCGCCATGCTAATGATCTCCAGTTCAAATATCCGTTCCTCGCTTGCCGCCCTCGCACTCGCAGCGGCCCTCTCGTCGGGCGTACATGCGGATGATGCCAAGATGACCTTCAGCGGAGCCGGCTGGACCCAGTTCGGCATGATCGTGAAGAGTCTCGATACCACCGAAAACAAGGTGTTGAACGGCAGAGGAATGCTCGGTACCGGCGCCCAGTTCGCCGTGGAGTACCGCGGTTCGGAAAAGATCGAAGTCAATGCCGGACTCGGGATGGGTTCCGGCCACAACCTTGCCGTCCGCAAGGAGAATGGTTTCTACGCTCCGTTCGGAACGGGCGCTTACGTGGCCGCGGCCAACGTAAAGTATTCCTTCTGGAACGAAGACGCCAAGAACCTGTTTTTCAAAATCGGCCTGTTCCCGTATGACTATGCGCCGGACGCCCAGAATCTGGGTCTCTACCTCCTGCGCGGCCCGGTCTATCCCGGCTTCCTGATGTCCGGTTTCGAAACCAAAGAGGTGTTGCCCGTCGCCAATATGCTGGGATTCCAGTTCCATCATCAGACCGGGTTCTTCGAACAGGATCTGCTCTTCTCCTTCGACAGCGATTGGTTCCCCTACTGGGACATCTCCCCGGCCTATATCGCCAAGGTCCATGCCGGCTCGGCTTTGACCATCGGCGCAGGCGTCAATCTCTATCACTGGATCCCGGTCGACAAGAAGCTGACCTCCGAGAAGATCAATGAGGTTGCCTACATCGATACGGCCACGAATGATACGACTTACATTTCCTTCAAGGGCACCAAGCTCATGGGCAATTTCAGCTTCGACCCCAAGGCCCTGTTCGGCTATTCCGGGGACGGCCTGCTCGGGGCTGAGGACCTGAAACTGTACGGCGAAGTGGCCGTGATCGGTCTCGACAAGGACAAGGCGCATAACGCCTTGTACGGCACGATTTCCAAGCGCATGCCGATGATGGTCGGATTCAACCTGCCCGCTTTCAAAATCCTGGATCGGCTGAACGTGGAAGTGGAATATTACCAGGCTCCCTGGGTGGATGACCCTTCCATCTACAACCACACTTCCGGTCCCCAGGTCACGCCGATCCCGAAGATCAGCGCGCTGGATACGAACAATACCAAGGACAACCTGAAGTGGTCCATCTACGGTTCCCGCGTGATTGCGAACCATGTCAAGCTCAGCGTCCAGGCCGCCAGTGATCATTCCCGTCCGGGTCTGTTCCAGGGATACGGGGACAACAATCCTCCCATCAACCATGTTCCGTACTTCTCGCCGAGCGAGTGGTACTGGTCGACCAAGATCGCCTACTTCTTCTAGGCTCCGCCTTTTCCAAACCCGATCCTGACCTGATTGTCGCGCCTCCCTTCCCCGGGAGGCGTATTCGTTTCCGGGCGCTCGATCGCCCTTCTCTTCCGGGTCCCCTTGGGAAAAAGCTTCTTGGGTTTTCTACGGATTTAGGCGGGTTCCGGGATCAGGGTGTTGGATAGTTTGATCGCTTTATGGCATTAATACGTCCAAACGCCTTGACTCCCCAGAGCGGTGGATTACATTCAATTATGTCTTCGGCGGATTCGAGCCGGGGGAATCTGTTGGGATTTTCAGGAGGTAAGTCTATGGTGGGAGTGAAGTTTTTTGCCTTGGCTTCGGCCCTGAGCGCGGTCGCGGTTTTCGCCCAGCCAGGCGCCGTTCCCACGACTACGGAAGCACCCTGCCAGGAGACCGCGGGAACGGACGAAGTCAGCATTCCCATGGATTCGGGATTCGTCGGCATTTTCAACGGAACCGATTTGAAGGGCTGGTGGAACAATTGCCACGGTGAAGACGCGAACCACAGCAACACCACCAAGGGCGGCATCTACAAAGCGGACCCGACCCTCCACGCCATCTATACCCAGCAACGCGCCACCACGCCGGGCGGATCCGCCCTCTGCACCAACAAGAAATACGGGAACCAGGAAATCATCGTCGAGTATTGGGCCGATTTCGGAAATGACGCGGGCATTTACCATCGCACCACGGAGAAGGTCCTGGCCTATCAGACCGTGCTCGACTACAAGCCCGACAATTGCATCGGCGGAAGCTATCCCCAGGAAATGGAAAACGCGGGCAATCCGTTCTACAATTGCTCCTACAAGTTCGGCGCCTCCGAGACCGCGCCTTTTTCCGGAACCCAGGGAAACGCCGGCATCGCCAACAAGGCCACCCTGGTCCAGGCGGACATGTATGATCCCAACGGCTGGAACGAATTGCGGACGAAAGTCTGGGGCAATCCCCCGCATCACCAGGCTTGGATGCGGAAGCTCGGCGGCGCGAAGTGGATCCAGACCTTGGATGTCACCTGGCCGGGATACTACCTCACCCCAATCCCTACGGCCACGGGCTATACGGCTTTGCAGGTCCATGGCAACGGATACTGGAACAAGACCATCCTGGGCGACTGGTACCGCAATATCCGCGTCCGCGAGTTGGACGCCAATGGTAATCCCATCCCGCCGACCACTTCCCTGAAGCCGCGCTTGAACCCGGGCGTGAAGGTTTCCCTGACCTCGGCCGGACTTGCAGGCTGGCTGGACCGGGACTATGCCGTCAAGGTGACGGACGTGAACGGAAAACTTTTCGAAGCCTTCCCGGCCCATTCCGGAAATTTCACGCACTCATTTTCCAAGGGTTCTCCCCGCGGGATAACGTTCGTCCATCTGATTGCGGGAGCCCAGAGCCGGGTCATCCGCGCCGTTCCCCTCTGACGTGGATTTGAGATTCCCCACATATTGCCTTGCCGCCGCACTCGCGGCCGTGTCCGTGTTCGCGACGGATGTCGCCTACCGCATCAGCGGACAGGGTTGGGCGGAATACGGACGGGTCGCCCATGCCACCGACACCTTGTTGGTGAACATGAACGGGAACGCCCTGCAAAGCGCGGGCGCGCAATTCACGGCTTATGCGGACATCGGCGAGAATTGGGAAGGAGCCTTCGGCATCGGCGGGTTCCAGGTCCATCACATGCAAGGCGGAAGCGGCGTGTCCTCCCGCAGCATGCAGTTCTATTTCAGGAATTTCATCACCGAGTCCCGCATGACCTATTTCCGCGGCGGGAAGGCGGACCCGGCCTTCAGCCTCACCTTCGGCAACTTCAACTACAACTACAACCCCGATATCAAGAACCTGGGCCTCTACCTGTTCCGGGGAACCGTCTATCCGGGATTCCTGGTATCGGGATTCATGGACCCGGCCGTGGACGATACCAAAGGAGACATCCTTGGCCTGAAGGCGCATAACCGCTTCGGGAACCTGAGCAACGATTTGATCTTCGCGAATGAACGTCAGTTCCCGCCCACCTTCGATTGGTCTCTGGGAGACGTCCTCAAATACCGGCCCATCGAAGGCGTGGAAGTGGGGGCCGGTTTCAATCTGTACCGGATCCTTTCCGCCAACGGGGAGTTGACCACGCCGGACAATGCGGATTATTACTCCCAGGATTCCATCGCCACGGCCAACGGCGGAAGCCCATACGATCATGATTACACGGAAGGGATCATCGATACCCTGAGGAATGCCCAAGGGCAGCCCGTGATCGACAGCGCGACCCTGCTGCCCCGTCTCCATTACGTTCCCACCGTCACTTATACCCACCAAGGCATCAAGCTGATGGGCATGGCAAGTTTCGATCCGAAAAAGGTGTTCGGCTTCGGAGCGGGTCTCGGCGCAGAGGATCTGAAGCTGTACGCGGAGTGCGCCCTCATCGGAGTGAAGAACTACGGAAACGTCTATTCCGATCGCTCTCAGCGCATCCCCGTGGTGGTGGGTGTGAACCTGCCCGCGTTCAAGTGGCTGGACGTGGTTTCCCTGGAGGTGGAATATTACGGGGCGCGCTACCGCAACAACATTTCCAAATTGACCCAGCGGAAATATTCCGACCTGCCGTCGCCGATTCCGGTCTCCTACAACACCTATGATCCCATCAGCAGCAAGGGCGTCGATCCCGTCACCGGCCGCTTGCTGAAGGACAGCACGGATGCGGCAGGAAATCCCATCAAGGTGCCGGGCGATGTCCAGATCCGGGGCACCGCGCTCGACATCGAGCACCTGACGCAAGACGATTGGAAATGGTCCTTGTTCTTCCAGAAGACTTTGCGCCAGCATATCCGCTTCTCGGGCCAGATCGCCAACGATCATTTCCGGCCCCAGCCGACGCATACCCTGTATTCGGATCTCGACGGGACCGGCGCCACCGAACTCTCTTCTTCCATGAAGGACTGGTATTTCATGTGCCGGTTGGGGTATTTCTTTTGATCGCCGCGACCCCGATCCGCAGGTTCCCTTCCGTCGCGGTCCTGGCCGCGTGCGGTGCGCTGGCCTTCTGCTCCATCTCCGCCGCATTCGCCGAAGAAGGCTTGAAGATCCAATACCACGGAGCCGGCTGGGTCCAGGGCGGCCGCATCGAACGGCAGACGGATACGCTTTCCGATCAGGGCGGCCAGAACTTCAACGACAATTGGACGCAGAATTCCGGCGGACAGATCACGGCCGTGGCGGATCTGGGCGGCGGTTGGGAAGGCGGATTGGGCCTGGGCGCCATCCAGAGCCCGCTGTGGTATCGCGGTTCCCGCAGATTCGACAAGGTGCCGCCGCTGACCTGGTCCCCTTACGTGACCGAAGCGCGCCTGACCTATACCGTGGGAGACTACGCGCATCCGGCCTTGCAGGTGACGGCCGGTTCCTTCCATTTCAACTACAACCCGGACGTGAAGAATCTGGGACTCTATCTGATGCGCGGACTGGTCTATCCCGGCATTGTCGTCTCCGGATTCGAAACCAAGGACGTGCTGCCCATCGCCAACGTGTTCGGCCTGGACGTCCGCCATGAATACGGGGGATACCGCGGCGATTTCCTGGTGAATTCGGAAACCGATATCAATCCCTATTTCGACCTCTCTTTCGCGTACGTGTTCAGCTATCGCTTCCTGGGCGCCATCGAGGTGGGGGCCGGGGCGAATTGGTATCGGGCGGTGGCGCAGAAGCCGGAAATCACCAGTCCGACCAAGGATTGCGCGAGCAAAGGCACCACCAGCGTGGTGGGCGTGAACGGCGGGGACGCGGAGCTCTGCTATATCCTGGACACCAGCTACGTGGCCGGGCCCGCGGGCGCCGATTCGGCGGTGGTGGACACGATCACCGGGTCCCTCTCGGGAATCAAACTGATGGGCAGGATGTCGGTGGATCCCAAGGTGTTGTTCGGGATCGGCGGTCCTTTCGGACCCAAGGATCTGATCGTGTACACGGAAGCGGCGGTATTGGGCTTGAAGGATTATCCGAAATACTACGCCGAGATCGGCCGGCGCATCCCCGTCATGGTGGGGATCAACCTTCCCGCCTTCGGATTCCTGGACGAGCTGAGCCTGGAGGCGGAATACTACGCGAACCGTAACATGGCGGATTACCAAAAGGAACTGGACGACAATTCCTGGGTCCCTCGGCCCAGGGCCTACAACAACGTGACGTTCGACAGCACCGGCGTGAGGAACGGATTCACGCGCACGGATACCCGCAGCGACAATTGGAAATGGTCCCTGTACGGGGACAAGGTCATCGCCGGTCATCTCAAGCTTTCCGCCCAGGTCGCGAACGATCATCTGCGCACGGGCGGGTTCTACCTGAGACGGTCGCAGACGGAAGTCCTGAGCGATACGTTCGACTGGTATTGGACCTTCAAGGTCGCGTACTACTTCTAGGATGGCCGGAGCGATTGTGGAACGGAATGGAATCATGAAGCACCTGAACGCGATCCGGAAGGCCGTCGCTTTGGTGGCCGCCTTGGCTGCTTCGGCCGCAACGGCCGCTTCGGCCGCAACGGCCGCTTCGGCCGCAACGGCTGCTTCAGCCTCCGAGCCGGGAGCTTTGGACTTCAGCGGCGTAGGATGGGTGCAATACGGGCAGGTGGGGAACAGCAGCGATACCATCCCCAACAATTACAACGGCAATCCCATGCAGAATTCCGGCGCTCAGATTTCCCTGAATGCCAGGATCAACGACAGGATGTCCGGCGCGGTGGGATTGGGCGTATACGAGGGGCATGCCTTGGCCGGCCAGATTGAATCGGGCGGGCGCGTCGCGGTCTCCGCCAGTCCCTACATCGCCGCGGCCAATTTCACGTACCGGATCGGGGAAGAGGAAAGCCCCCTGCTCCAGGTGCGGGGCGGCCTGTTCCATTACAATTACGATCCCAACGTCAAGGATCTGGGCCTCTATCTGTTGCGCGGTTCGGTCTATCCCGGATTCCTCATGTCCGGCTTCGAGACCGCCGACGTGGTGCCGCTCGCCAACGTCCTGGGCTTGTGGGTGCGCAATACCTCCGGCATCCTGACCAGCGATCTGGTCGTAAACTGCGAAACGCAGTTGAAGCCTTATTTCGATCTGTCCGTCGCCTATATCGGCCGGGCCAAGCTGACGAGCTTCCTGAGCGTGGGAGCGGGAGTGAATTTCTACCGGTTGATCGCGAGCGACGGCAAGACCAGCCATGATCCTTTCGATCCGATCATCGAGAAGCCCGACGCGGACGTGAAGAATCCCTTCCAGCGGGAATTCATCTACGTGGACACGGTGCGGGCGGCCCAAGGCGCCACCCCCGCCGTGGTCGACACCACCTTCTTCGGGTTCGACGGCACCAAGCTGATGGCCGATTTCGAATTCGACCCCAAGCCCCTGTTCGGCGCGCCCGGGATCCTGGGTCCCGAGGATCTGAAATTCTACGGCGAGGCCGCCGTGATGGGCCTCGATTTCGACAAGGCCCACAAGGCCGTCTACGGCGGCCTGGCCAACCGGATGCCGATCATGGCGGGTTTCAATTTCCCCGCCTTCGGATACCTGGATCACCTTTCCCTGGAAGCGGAATGGTACGGCGCGAAATTCCGGGATGACACCTGGCGCATGCAGCCGGAAATCGATCGTCCCGAATCCCCGATCCCTTACGTGCGTCCCGAAGAGGATCCGAACCACCCGAAGGTGTATTCCCGGGACGATATCAAGTGGGCCTTGCACGCCGCCAAGACCATCCAGGGCCATTTCAAGATCAGCGGCCAGCTGGCCAATGACCATTTCCGTCCTTACGGGATCTCGGGCGCCAATCCCACCTATGAAGTGGCGATGTCCACGCCCAAGGATTGGTATTGGATGGCCAAGATCGCCTATTTCTTCTGACATTTCCGCCTCCCTGGCCAAAATCCCCCTGCGTTATGATATTCATCCGGTCGGCATCTCCCTGCCGGCGGACCGGACATGAAAAAAACGCACGCTAGCAACCCCCGTTGGACGCCCACCGACAAACGCTTCATGGAACTGGCCTTCGCGGAAGCCCGCAAGGTCAAAGGCAAAACCCTGCCCAACCCGCCCGTGGGCGCGGTGCTGGCCAAACGCGGCCTGGTTGAGGGAAAAGGCGGCACGCGGCCGGCCGGGCAGTCCCACGCGGAAATCGTCGCCCTGGATAAAGCCGGCGAAAAGGCGGAAGGCTCCACTCTCTACGTGACTCTGGAACCTTGCGGCCATCACGGCCGGACTCCTCCCTGCGTGGACGCCATCATCAAGGCCGGAATCCGCAAAGTGGTCATCGCCATCCAGGACGCCAATCCCCTGGTGGGAGGCCAGGGCATCCGCGCCTTGCGCGACGCCGGGATTGAAGTGGCCGTGGGCCTGATGGAAGAAGAGGCGGCACTTTTCTATGAGGGCTTTTTCTACCGCATCACCCATGGCCGTCCGCTCATTCTTCTCAAGATCGCCCAAAGCCTGGATGGCCGGATAAACAGCCGCCCCGGGGTGGAGACCGCGATTACCGGCGAAGCGTCCCGGAAATGGACCCATGGTTTGAGATCCCTGGCGGACGCGGTGGTGATCACCGGACGGACCTTGCGCGCGGACGATCCGGATTTGACGCCCCGGTTGGTGCAAGGACCGGCTCCCGAGGTTGTGGTCCTGAGCCGGCGCGGGCCATTCCCGGCCGAGGCCAAGATTTTTTCCAAGGATCGGAACGCCAAAACCCTGGTCCTGGGCGAATCCGGCGCGGGACTGCCGGCATGGGTGGAGCATGTGGCCGCCGAAGGTGCGCCTTCCGCTTCCGATCCGTTGGCCTCATTATTGGCCCTTTTCGACAAACGGGGCTACCATTCGGTGCTGATTGAAGGCGGACGGGAGCTTTGGACGCTTTTCCTGCAATCGGGAAAATGGGACAAGCTTTATGTCCTGACCGCGCCGCAGATATTCCCTGAAGGGGATAGATGGGATACCGGACTGGCTCGGGACTGGGGAAAATCCCTCAAATTTCGTAATTTAACACCCTTCGGGAGTGATTTTCTGACGGAATTCGGACACTGTGAGCCCGAAGAGTAAACGTCTTGCTTCCCATTTTTTTTCGCTTGGAAGTTCAGGGGACCCATGTTCACCGGTATCGTGGAGGAAGTCGGAATCATCCGGGACAAGATCCCCGCGGGTCCGGCATTGCGTTTCCGTTTGACCGCGCCGATCGTGGCCCGCGGCCTTAAGGCCGGCGACAGCGTGGCCTGCAACGGAGTCTGCCTCACCGCCGAAGAGGTTTTCCCCGATGGGTTCACCGCCACCGCGGTCCCGGAAACCCTGCAACGAACCACCTTGGGTTCCTCCCGGCAAGGCGACGCCGTCAATCTGGAAGGCGCCCTGAAGGCGGGCAGTCCCATGGGCGGGCATATCATGCAGGGCCACGTCGACGGCGTGGGCGAAGTTTCCGCCTGGCGGGATTTGCCCGGCGGCGGCGGCAAGGAGCTCACCCTCCGCATTCCCCATGCCTTCACGCGCTACTGCGTGGAAAAGGGATCCCTCGCCTTGCACGGCGTAAGCCTGACCATCGCGGGAATCGAAGCGGAAACCATTCGCATCGCCTTGGTGCCGCATACCCTCTCGCATACCAACCTGGGCGGCATGCGCCCCGGCGATGCCTTGAATTTCGAAGTGGATCTGCTCGGGAAATACGTGGAAAAGTTGCTGGGCTTCGTGGGCAAAGGCGCCGCTCCGGCGTCGTCCCTTGACGCGGCCAGTCTCGGAAAATGGGGCTATGGAGTTTAACAGCATACCCGAGGCGGTCGCGGACCTCAAAAAAGGCCGGTTGATCGTCGTCGTGGACGACAAGGATCGCGAGAACGAGGGAGACGTGGTCTTCGCCGCTTCCAAGTCCACTGCGGCCAAGATCAACTTCCTGGCGAAACATGCGCGCGGACTCATCTGCGTAGCGCTCACTTCCGAGCGCGTCGAATCCTTGCGCCTGCCTCCCATGGCGGAAAGCAACCTTTCCCGGCACGACACCGCCTTCACGGTTTCCGTGGAAGTGCGGGAAGGCACCACCACCGGCATCTCCGCCGCCGATCGCAGCGCCACCTCCCTGGCCCTGGCCGACGAAGCATTCGGCCATGAGGATTTCATCCGGCCCGGGCATGTGTTTCCGATCAAGGCCAAAAAAGGCGGCGTGCTGGTGCGGGCCGGGCACACGGAAGCCGCCGTGGATCTGGTCAAGATGGCCGGGCTGGGCACCGCGGGCGTTATTTGCGAGATTATGAATGAGGACGGGACGATGGCCCGGCTCAAGGATTGCCAGCGTTTCGCCCGCAAGCACAAGCTCAAGATCATTTCCGTGGAAGACCTGATAGGCTATCGGCGGACCCAGGAAAAACTGATCCGCCTGGTCGCCTCTCCGGAGCTGCCCACGCCGTACGGGAACTTCCGCTCTTACGTTTACGAAGACGTCATCCATGGCCGCAAGCATATCGCCCTGGTCAAGGGGGACATCTCCCCGAAGCATCCCGCCAACGTGCGCGTGCATTCGGAATGCCTGACGGGGGACGTTTTCGGGACCGCGCTTTGCGACTGCGGATGCCTGCTGAATCTGGGGCTGGAGCACATCGCCAAAAATGGCGGGGTTTTCCTGTATATGCGCCAGGTGGATCCGGAAGCGGATTTCACCCGCAAGATCCAGGCTTACGACGAGGCGGAATCCCAACGCGGCGCTGCGACGCCGAAAGCCGCGGGGCGCGGAATCCGGACGAAGCCGAATCCTCCGGGGACGACCTTCGGCGGCACCCATCATGGACTGTTCATGGACGCGCGCACCTACGGGATTGGCGCGCAGATCCTTTTCGACCTGGGGGTGCGGCGTCTGCACCTGCTGACCAATTCCCCCAGGAAGATCCAGGGATTGGAAGGGTACGGACTCAAGATCACGCGGCAGTCCCCTTTGGATCTGTCCAAGTGCGCGCAGGATGGCCATGGCCACAAGTATGCGCCGTCCCCTGAACCGGCGCCGGCGCGGAAGGCCGGGGCCAAGGCGGGCGGGAAATCGAAATCGAAGGTGCCGGCCCGGGCCGCGGCTTTGAAGCTCGGAAAAAAGAGGAGTTAACATGGCGGTTATCGAAGGCAAGCTCACGGCGCAAAACCTCAAGTTCGCGATAGTGGTTTCCCGCTTCAATTCCCTGGTGACGGAACAACTCCTGGCGGGCGCGCGGGATTGCTTCATCCGCCACGGCGGGAAGGAATCGGACCTCACCATCGTCTGGGTTCCCGGAGCCTGCGAAATCCCCCAGGTGGCCAAAAAGCTCGCCGACAACGGCAAGTACAAGGCCATCGTCACCTTGGGCGCCGTGATCCGGGGCGCGACGCCGCATTTCGACCTGGTGGTCAACACCGTGAACAAGGGCGTGGCCGAAGTGGCCATGCACTCGGGATTGCCGGTCATCTTCGGCGTTCTCACCACGGACAACCTGGAGCAGGCCCTGGAACGCGCCGGCACCAAGGGCGGCAACAAAGGCTGGGACGCGGCATTGGCGGCCATCGAAATGGCCAACCTGTGGGACCAGCTTAAATGATTTCCCGCCGGCGCGGACGCGAATTCGCGATGCAGCTGCTGTATGCGGTGGAAGTGGGCAAAGAGGCTTTCGCCGAGGCTTTGAAAGGCCTCTCCGCGGATCCGGATCTGCCCCCGGACGCGAAGGAATATGGCGTCAAGCTGGCCCGCAAGGTCCTGGAGAACCAGGACGAGCTGGACGCGAAACTGGCCCTGGCTTCCGCCAATTGGGACCTGGAGCGCATCGCCATCGTGGACAAGCTGATCATCCGCTGCGCCACGGCCGAACTGATGTTTTTTTCCGATGTCCCCCTGAAGGTGGCCATCAACGAGGCGGTGGACATCGCCCGGAAATTCTCCACCGGCGAGTCGAGCCGGTTCGTGAACGGCGTCCTGGACGCCATCGCCAAAACGTTTTCCAATTCCATCCAAAGGAACGAGCAAGATGCTGAATGAGAAGCAACTGAAGACAGTCCTGGCCCTCCTGATATTCGGGGTGGCCTTCGCGGTCTACCTGATGACCATGGCCCCAACGGTTTCGTTCTGGGATTGCGGCGAGCTGGTGGGCGCCTCCAACATCCTGGGCAATCCCCATCCCCCCGGAAATCCGCTGTTCACCACCTTGGCCCGCGTTTTCATCATGGTGGCTCCCTTCAAGGAGGCCGCCACGCGCGTCAACCTGATTTCGGCCCTGACCAGCGCGCTCACGGTGATGATGTGCTTCCTGTTCATCGTCAAACTGCTCGCCATCCTTTTCCAGGGCCAGGCCAAGCTGTCCCGCTTCGCCACCTACTGCTCCGCCGCCATCGGCGCGGCCCTGGTGACGTTTTCGGACACCTTCTGGTTCAGCGCCGTGGAAGCGGAAGTGTACGGCACCTCCATGTTGCTGGTCATGATCATCTCCTGGCTGTCCCTGGACTGGTATGAAAACCGCGGCACCCCGAAAGCCAATCGCATTCTCCTGATGATCACCTACCTGGGCTTCCTGGGCATGGGCATCCATCCCTTTTCCTTCATCACCATTCCCGCCGTGGGCCTTTTCGTCGTCTTTTCCGACGACAACCACCGTAAGAATTGGCTCGGCTACGTCTTTTTGATCGGCGGATTCGTGCTCTCCACCCTCATCCTGTCCAAAGGCCTGAAGCTCGACATGATTTGGGCCTACATGGCGCTCCTCGCCTTGGGCGCCATCGTGTACGCCTCGGTTCCGGACATGAAGTTCGATCTGCCTCTGGCCGTCACGGGCCTGGGATTGTTCGCCATCGTATACGACATCGGCGATTTCATCTTCTACGCCATCGGGACCCTGGTGGTGGCGATCATCGCCAAGCTGCTGGCGAACACCCCCGAGGCCAAGGGTCGATGGAACATGTCCATCATGCTGTGCCTGGTGGCCTTGCTGGGCTTTTCCAGTTATGCGTACGTGCCCCTCCGCTCGAACGTGAACCCCAACATCGATGAGAACGAACCGCGCACCTGGGGCACTTTCAAGGAATACCTTGAGCGGAAACAGTACGGTTCCGAGTCCATGCTCTCCCGCGCCTTCCATCGGCGCGGCGAGTTCTTCCACCAGATCCTGGTCTATCCCCACATGGGATACGGCGGCTACATGCTGAGCCAGTATTTCCCCTGGAAGGTGGGGGAGACCCGCGCGGACGAGAACGAGTCCGTGGTGCGCAAGGCTCCCGTCAAGCACGAATTCGATACCCTGTGGACCAACCTGGGCCAGCATCCCGGCTGGCAGATGTTTCTGTTCCTGATTTTCCAGGCTCCGTTCGTCTACGGCGGATACCTGGCATTCAAGCGCAACCCGCACCTGGGGGCGTACCTTCTGATACTTTACGCGGCCACCAGCTATGGTCTGGTGTTCTATATGAACTTCGCGGACGGGACGCAGATGGAAATGCGCGATTACGATTATTGGAAACATGAGAATTTCAATCCCCAGGCGAAACCGGAGAACGTGCATATCGAAGTGCGCGATCGCGATTATTTCTACACGCCCGGGTTCATGTACATGGGCATCCTGTTCGGCGTGGCCGCGGCTTTCCTGCTCAACAAACTGGGCCAAGGCGCCGGCGGAACCGGTGGGGGAGGCCGCGGAAGCCTTCCCAAGGGAGTGGGTCTGGCCCTGCTGGCCCTGGCGGTGGCGGTTCCGGCCTACTCCAATTACAAGGAGCATAACCGGCACGGGGATTACATCCCTTGGGACTACGCCTACAACCTGCTGATGTCGTGTCGGCCGAACAGCGTGCTGTTCACGAACGGAGACAACGACACCTTTCCTCTCTGGTTCATCCAGGAAGTGGAGGGCGTGCGCAAGGACGTGCGCGTTGTGAACCTGTCCCTGGTGAACACCAATTGGTACGTCAAGCAGCTCAAGACCCACGAGCCCAAGCTCTCCATCGGCTTCTCCGATGAGGAAATCAACGCCCTGGAGCCCCAGCCGTGGCGCTTCAAGCAGGCCGTGGGCTTCAAAGTCCCCAACTCGGCCATCACGGTGGAGCTGGAACCGCGCCCTTACCTCAAGGTGCAGGACATCATGGTCCTCCACATCGTCCAGAACAACTATCCCAAGCATCCCATCCACTTCGCCGTCACCGTTTCCGACGACAACATGATGGGCCTTGAGAAGTACCTGGTGATGGAAGGCATGGTCTATACCCTGACCGAGGAAAAGAAGAACAAGGAAATCGATGCGGCCACCACGGCCCACATGGTGGACGATGTCTACCGTTTCCGCGGCCTGGGGGATCCCAAGCTTTTCGTGGATCTGAATACGGAAGGCCTGCTCACCAATTACTCGGCGACCAACTTCCGCCTGGTGATGTGGGCGCAGGAGAAGCTGTCCGATATCGAAAAGCAGCTCGAGGATCTGCGCAAGCGTCCCGACCCTTCGGATTCGGTCAAGGTGGCCATCGCCGCCAAAGAGGCCGAGAAGAAGGAAAAGGTCGCTTTCGCCGAGAAGTACCTGGCCTTGAACGCCAGGATCCTGCCCCGCGAGTGGCGCAACAACTACTATGGGGCGCAATTGTACGCGGCCGTCAAGGATTTCCCCAAGGCCGAGGCTTATTACCAGAGGGGCATCAAGGATGCGCCCAATCCCAGGCTGTTCGGAGCGAACCTGGCCCAGTTGTACATCGAGCAGAACAAATTCCCGCAGGCGGAGTCGTTGCTGAACGAGCTCAAGAAGACGTCGCCGAACGATTTCGAACTCTGGTACGGGCTGAGCGATCTCTACCAGAAGCGCGGGGACCTCCGCAAGGCCCACGACGTGCTGGCGGAATGGCTTAAGGGGAATCCCAGCCATCAGTACGCGTCCATGGTGAGCCAGCAACTGCAATTCCTGGAAAGCCAGATCAAGAACCAGTCCGCTCCCGCCCTGCCTCCGGGGGATTCCGGAAAACCCTCCGCTGCCGCATCGGTTCCGGGCCTTCCCGCCACCGCGCAGGCTTCCGGTTCCAAGCCCGCCGTTCCCAAGCCGGGCCCTTCGGGCGTTCCCGGCCTGGGCGCGGATCCGGCCAAGGCCGGCAAGGCTCCCAAGCCTACCGAGGCCAAAGGCAAGGAAAAGGATACCGCCCTTAAGGGATCGTCCGCGCCCGCGGGCAAGTCCTAGGGAAGGGCCGCGCCGCCTTGGAAGCTCCGGTTCGCGTTCCGGCCCGGCCGGATTCATCCGGGCGCCGATCGACCGCCCGGTCCTTGACCGCCCGATCCTTGACCGGCCGGTCCCTGGCTGGTAGGCCCCGGGTCCTGCTGGTCAACTGGCGCGACATGATCAATCCCGAAGCCGGGGGCGCGGAAGTCCATCTCCATGAGGTGGCCGTCCGCCTGGTCAAGGACGGGTTCACCTGCATCCAATACTCCCACGCCTTTCCCGGCTGCAAGCCGGAAGAGGACGTGGGCGGCGTTCTGGTCCGCCGCGTGGGCGGAAAATTCCTGTTCAACTTCACGGTATGGCTGAGGCTGCGCGCCTGGTGCCGCCGCGACGCCATCGACGTGGTGCTCGACGATTCCAACAAGGTACCCTTCCTGTTACCCTGGCTGACCGCGCTTCCCGTGGTCGCGCAAATCCACCATCTTTTCGGCCGGGTGCTGTTCCATGAAACCGCCTGGCCCATGGCCTTGTACGTGCTGGCTTTCGAAAGCCTCATGCCCTCCGCCTACCGCCGCACCCGCGTGCTGACGGGATCGGAAAGCAGCCGGCGCGAATTGCTGGCCAAGGGATTCGGGAACGTGGCCATCGCTCCCGAAGGCGCGGACCTGGCCCTCTACCGGCCCCCGGCCGATGCGGCCAAGTCCGGGCGCAAGATCCTTTACGTGGGGCGCATCAAACGCTACAAGGGCCTGGACGTGATCCTCCGGGCCGCGGCGAAAATCAAGGCCGCCTTTCCGGATCTGGAAATGCAGATTGCGGGATCCGGAGACGATGTGCCGCGCCTGAAGGAATTGGCCAAAAGCCTGGGCATGGACGGCTGGACGCAATTCCTCGGCTTCGTCAGCGAGGCGAAGAAGGTGGAGTTGTACGGCGCGGCCCAGGTGGTGGTGAACTCATCCTTGAAGGAAGGGTGGGGGCTCACTTCCATCGAAGCCAACGCCTGCGGCACTCCCGTGGTGGCGACGGACGTGCCCGGCCTCTGCGACAGCGTGCGCGACGGAGAAACCGGTTTCCTGGTGCCTTTCGGGGACGTGGATGCATTCGCCGCCGCTTTGGGCCGCATCCTGGCGGATCCGGCCGCGGCCGGAACCATGAGGGAAAAGGCCCTGGCGTGGGGCGGCGCCCATACCTGGGAAAAAGCGTTTGAAGTGACGCGGGACGCGTTGCTGGACGCGTGGCATGGGTCCAGCAACGAAGCGACGGGAAGCGGATCGGAAACCAGGGTCGAAACCGACGGCGAAAGGGTCCTGGCATGAACGGCATGGGCGCGCCGGTCAAAAGCGAATCCGCGCGGAAGCGGAGCAAGGTGATCTGGTTCTGGCTGCGCCTGGCCGCGGCCGTCGCCGTGCTGGTATGGGTCATCGAAAAGAACGGCCGCGGACGCATCCTGGCCACTTTGCTCTCCGCCAAACCGGGTTGGGTCCTGCTGGGCGCCGTGTTCTTCTTTCTATCGGTCCTGGCCGGCGCCTACCAATGGTATCTGCTCCTGCGCATGCAAGGCATCGATTTCGGGTACCGCGCATGTTTCCGCACCTATTATTCGGGCATGTTCCTGAACAACTTCCTCCCCGGAACCGTGGGCGGAGACGCCTTGCGCGTCTATGAAGTCAAGAAGGGGGCGGACGGTTGGGGCAAGGCCGTGGCCTCCACATTTCTCGATCGCCTCATCGGGTTCTTCACCCTTTCCCTGCTTTCCCTGGTGGCCGTCGGCATCGCCCTGTGGCAGAGGACCCTGGACCAGGCGGTATTCCGGCACTTGCTGTACGCGGTGGGTTTCGTGTTCTCCGTTTTCGTGCTGGTGCTGGTCCTGCTGTTGAGCCGGCGCATCGCCTCCCTTGTCCACTCGCTCATCCATCGCACCGGGATGAAATGGCTGGAAGAGGCGCATGCGCGCATGCAGGACATCCTCCTGGCGTACCGGGCCCGTTGGATGGAAATGGGTTGGGTCATCATCGTGTCCTGCGTGGTGCAGATCCTCCGCATCGACGTGCACTGGTTTTCGGCGATAGGCCTCGGGGTGCATATTTCACCGGTCTTCTTCTTCTGTTTCATCCCCGTCATCGCCCTGGCGGGCGTGATACCCCTCAACGTGGGCGGGTGGGGCATTCCCCAGACCATCGGCACCTATCTCTATACCCTGCCGGGCGTCCTGGAAGCGGCCGCCGACGGAGGAGACATCAAGGTTACCGCCACCGCGCTGGCCTTCCTGCCTTCCGTGATCGGGTTGGTTGTCATGCTGGGGGGAGGATTCTACTTTGTCCGGGGGCGCCATGCCGGGGTTGCCGCCGCGGGGAACGCGTCCACGGAGAACTCGAAGGGTCAAGTGCAGAATGCAGAATGATACACTAATCGCATGACCCCTACGCTCTCCATCGTCATCCCGGCATTGAATGAAGCCGAAAGCCTTCCGGTGCTCGCCAAGGAGATCAAGGACGTCTGCGAACGGGAAGGCATCGACTACGAAGCCATCATCATCGACGACGGAAGCAAGGACGGCACTTTCGCCTGCATCCAGGCCCTGTCGGCGGAAGACGCCCGCATCCGCGGCGTGCAATTCCGGCAGAACTGCGGTAAGGCCGCCGCCCTGTCCGAAGGGTTTGCCCGCGCGCGCGGAAGGTTCGTCATCACCATGGATGCGGACCTGCAGGACAATCCCGCCGAAATACCCGGCCTCATCAAGATGCTGGAAGACGGAGCGGACCTGGTTTCCGGATGGAAGAAGAAACGCTACGATCCCCTGGGCAAGACCCTGCCTTCCAAATTCTTCAACGCCATCACCGGAAGGGTGGCGGGCATAAAGCTCCACGATTTCAATTGCGGCCTGAAAGGGTATAAAAGCGAAGTGGTGAAGAGCCTCGACCTGTACGGGGAGCTGCATCGCTATATCCCCGTACTGGCCCACTGGAACGGGTTCACCGTGGCGGAAAAGATCGTCGAGCACCGCGCCCGCAGATTCGGCAAGTCCAAGTACGGTTGGGCCCGCCTCAGCAACGGCATGTTCGACCTCGTCACCCTGGTCTTCCTGCACCGCTACACCAGCCGGCCCTTGCACCTGTTCGGGTTCGTCGGCCTGTTGTTCAGCACCATCGGATTCCTGATCCTGGCCGGGTTCGCCGTCAACTGGGCCGTTACGGGCAATGGCCACGTGCGCCCCTTGATGCTGGCCGGCGTGGCTTTCATGATTGTCGGCGTCCAATTCGTATCCGTCGGATTGTTGGGCGAGATGATCAACCACCGCATGTCGGACGGACGGGCCAATCCCGTGTCCCGGACGGTCGGGTGAAGGTATTTATCATCGGCTGCAACGGTCTGTTGGGCCAGAACCTGCTCAGGGCCCGTCCCTCGGACGCCTGGGAGTTGTTGGGCTCCGGACTGGAGGGCCAAGCTGTCCTTCCCGAATCCCTCTCCGGGTATAAGAACGTGGACATTTCCAAGCGCGCCGATCTGGAGGCCGCCATAAAAGGCTTCGCTCCCGATTGGATCTTCAACGCGGCCGCCATCACGGACGTGGACCTTTGCGAAAGGGAACCCGCCCTGGCCGCCCTCATCAACCGGGATACCGTGGGATGGATGGCCGCCACCGGCATTCCCGTCGTCCACGTGTCCACGGACTACGTCTTCGACGGCGAAGCGGGGCCTTACCTTGAGGATGCGCCGACCCGGCCCCTGAGCGTTTACGGCGCCACCAAGCTGGAGTCGGAAAAGCTGGTGCTGGAGCAATCCCCGCGATCGCTCATCGCGCGCACCATGACCCTTTGGGGCCGCGGCAAGGGCGGGAAGACCAGCTTCGTGGATTTCGTCCGCACCAGCCTGCAGGCGGGAAAGACCGTCCGCATCGTCACCGATCAATGGGGGAACGCCACCCTGGCCGAGGATCTGGCCATGGGAATCTGGAAACTGGTGACGGGCGGGCATTCCGGCGTCTACCATGTGGCCGGTTCGGAATGGAACAGCCGCTTCCAATGGGCCGAGTCCATCGCCGATCATTACGGCCTGGATAAAAGCCTGATCCAACCGTGCCTGACCGCGGATTTGAAACAGGCGGCGCGCCGCCCCTTGAAATCGGGATTGCGGACGGATAAATTGACCGCGGACACCGGCTTCCGGACCCGGGACGTGGCGGCCCAAATCCGCCGTATGGACAATCTCTCGCAATCGATCGGGTGAAATCGAGTAATAGTGGCGCCTCCGTGCCCGCGATTTCAACGCCAATACCCTTAAATTCCGCAAATCCCGGAGGTCCCTTGAGCGGCTTTTGCTATATTCAGCCCCACACCCGAAGAGGCTGGCTAAGGCGCTCCGACGGCAGCGACCAGCGAACTTCCCATCAGTGGAAGTGAGCCACACGCGAGACCACTAAAAATGGCCAGAACCCTAGTCATCATCCCTACCTATAACGAGATCGAGAATCTGCCCAGGCTGCTGGACAGAATCGATGCGACCCAGCTCGGCCTGGACGTGATGATCGTCGACGATGGGTCCCCGGACGGCACCGGCGAATGGGTGAAGGAACAGCTCGGCAAACGCAAAAACCTCCATTTGATCCAGCGGGAAGGCAAGCAGGGCCTGGGCAGCGCGTACGTGGCCGGGTTCCGGTATGCCATCGCCGAGGGCTACACGTTCGTCTTCGAAATGGACGCGGACTTCTCCCATGATCCCGCCCATCTGCCCGTATTCCTCAAGGAGATCGAGAACAACGATCTGGTGCTCGGCAGCCGTTACATCAACGGCATATCGGTGGTGAACTGGCCCATGAGCCGGCTGCTGCTCAGCTATTTCGCGAACCTGTATGCGCGGGTGATCACGGGCATGCCGGTGCAGGACGCCACCGGCGGCTTCAAGTGCTTTCGCGTGGAAGCCCTGAAAACCCTGGACTTGGGGAAAATCCATGCCGGCGGATATTCTTTCCAGATAGAAGTCACCTATAAGCTCTGGAAAAAAGGATTCCGCATCCAGGAAATCCCCATCATCTTCATGGACAGGACCGCCGGCGTCTCCAAGATGTCGAGCAAGATTATCAAGGAAGCCCTCTTCCTGCTCATCCGCCTGCGTTTCCTGGGCGGCGGCAATTGAGCTCCTTCCTGCGGAATCTTCCGGGCCACCGTATCAAGCCTGCCGTGCGCGCGCCGGTCGCCGGAACGGAGGCCGCGGCCGGCCAGGGCCTTACCGATCCGGAAGCCGCCGGGGTTTCCGAGTCTCCCAAGACCCCGGGAATCTCCATCGTCATCGTTTCCTACAACGTGCGGGAATACCTGGACGCCTGCATCCAAAGCATCTACCATGCCGCCGAAACCTTCGCCGGGGATATCGAAGTCATCGTCTTCGACAATGATTCCCGGGACGGGACGCTGGCCTTGCTCAAGCCCCGCTACCCGGAAGTCATCTGGCTCAAATCCGATCGCAACCTGGGATTCGGCACCGGCTGCAACCGCGGCGCGGCCCTGGCCACCCAGGACCTACTGCTGTTCCTCAATCCCGACACCCTGGTGAGCGAAAACACCTTCCAGGTGATGTGGGATTTCTTCCAGACGGAAGCGCAGATAGGCGTGGCGGGCTGCAAAATCGTCAACCGGGATGGAAGCCTCCAGCTCGCCTGCAAGCGCAGCTTCCCTTCGCCCCAGGTGGCGGCATTCAAATTCGTCGGGCTCTCGGGATTGTTTCCCAAGAGCCGCGTGTTCGGCCGCTACAACCTGACCTTCCTGGACGAGAACAAAACGCACGAAGTGGACGCGGTATCCGGCTCCTTCATGTGCGTCAAGACCGAGCTGTTCCGGGGCGTGGGCGGCTTCGATGAGGACTTCTTCATGTACGGGGAAGACCTGGACATCTGTTTCCGGATCAAGCTGCTGGGCAAGCGGAACTTCTACCACCCGCAGACCACGGCCATCCATTTCAAGGGCGAGAGCGCCAAGAGCAAGCCGTTCCGTTCCTTCCTCTACTTCTACGAGGCCATGGTCATCTTCTCCAGGAAGCATTTCGAACTGCGGGCCCTGCCCCTGTTCCTGTTCTATTTCGGCGTGACGGTGCTGGCCTCGGTCAATTTCGCCTACTCGCGATTCCAGAAATGGCAGCGGTGGCTGGCGGATCTGGTGCTGGTAAACGGCATCCTGGCCGCGGTGACCTTCGCCTACATGGGTTACCTGGGCATGTCCTTGCCTTATCACACCGATAGGAATCTCTATTTTTCCTGGCACTCGTTGGTTTCCGTGGCCGTGCTGATTCCCATGGCCTATATCGGGGACTATGGCCGGTTCGTGCAGAAGCTCAAGACCGTATTCGCCACCCTATGCGTTTCCTTCCTCGGGTTCTTCGCGCTCAGCTTCTTCATCCGCGAGGAAGCCTACTCCCGCGTGGCTTTCGCCTTCGCGGCCCTGTTCAGCATCGTCAGCCTCATCTCCTGGCGGTTCCTCTCCATCCAGGGCGGCAAGTTCTTCAACAAGATCATGGGATCCACCAAGCGCATCGCCATCCTCGGCAACGACACGCGGGCGAAAAAGCTCGCCGATCTCATCCTGCAGGAACGGCTGGAAGGCTATGAATTCGTGGGCTTCATCAAATTGGGGTCCGGACGCGTGTCCCAGGATATCATGCAGAACCTCATCGGCGATCTCAGCACGCTTTCCTCCATCGTCAACAAGGTGGAGCTGCAGGGCGTCATCATCGCCGTGGAAGAAGGCGCATTCCAGATGGCGGTCAAACTCCTGTCGGAAAAGTCCAACCATGAACTGGAAGTGAAACTCCTGGTCGGGGAGCCCGAGCCGGGGATGATGTCTTTGATCGATTTGAATTTCAGGAAGTGAAAAGGAGCCCCATGCCCATACCCAAAGGACCTCACCTCGAATTCGAACAGCCCGTGGTGGAGCTGTCCATGAAGATCGAGGATCTTCTGAAGAACAGCGAGATCAACGCCGCGGACGTCAAGGATCTCCTGGCCAAGAAAGAATCGATGCAGAAGAAGATCGCCTCCAAGCTCAGCGCTTGGAACCGCGTGGAGCTTTCGCGCCGATCCGGACGTCCCTATACGCTCGACTACGTGCAGAACATCTTCACCGAGTTCACGGAGCTGCACGGCGACCGCTGTTTCGGCGACGATCCCGCCCTGATCTGCGGCCTGGCCAAGTTCAACGGCCAGAGCGTGATGGTGATGGGGCACCAGAAGGGGAAGGATACCAAGGAGAGCATCCGCCGCAATTTCGGCATGGCCCATCCGGAAGGCTACCGCAAGGCCCTCCGGTGCATGAAGATGGCGGAAAAGTTCCATTTGCCGGTGATCACGCTCATCGACACCATGGGCGCCTATCCCGGCATCGGCGCCGAGGAGCGCGGACAGGCCGAGGCCATCGCCAAGAACATCATGGAGATGTCCGTTTTGCAGGTGCCCATCCTGTGCGTCGTGATCGGAGAGGGCGCCAGCGGCGGCGCCATCGGCATCGGCATCGGCGATCGCCTGTTGATGCTCGAGAACGCGTGGTTCGGGGTCATCTCGCCGGAATCCTGCAGCGCCATCCTGTGGGGCGACAGCTCCAAGAAAATGGATCTGAGCGAAACCATGAAAATCACGGCCGCGGATCTGTATGAATTGAAAATCATCGACCGCATCATCCGGGAGCCCCTCGGCGGCGCCCATTGGGACCCGGAACAGATGTACCGCATTCTCAAAGGGGTGCTGACGGAAGAGTTGGAATCGTTGAACAAAATTCCCGTCGATACCCTGGTCGAGAAGCGCCTGGCCAAGGTGACCTCTATCGGGCAGTTTGCCGGATAGAATCGCAATCTTTCAGCAAGCGACGAGCCCTCAAAGAACGGAAAAATGAATATGGTAGACCAGGAACTATTGGACATGTTGTGCTGCCCGGAGACCAAGGAAGACGTTTCCCTGGCCGCGATGGGGATTATTGAGGATTTGAACCGCAAGGTGGAGGCGGGGCAGCTTCGCAACCGGGGCGGCGAAATCGTGAAGGAAAAGATGGATTCTGGCCTGATCCGGGCGGATAGGAAGTATTTATACCCCATCCGGGAAGACATCCCCATTATGCTGATTGATGAGGCAATTCCCCTGGAAGGGTTGATATAATAAGGACTTGCAGGAATCCGCTTGCGGATTCCCGGGATCCGGCTTCCGGATCTCCGCGTCCATTGTTGGGATCCGTTTCGACGGGGGATTCATGAGCATCCAGTATACAGCCGATCAATTGCAGCGGAAGTTCCACGGACCTCCCGGAGCGCCGGGATTCCCGCGCCTGGCGGACGTGCTCCGCAAAGAAGGAAAAATCGACGAGGCCATCCAGATGTGCCAGGACGGCCTGCGCGTCCGTCCCAATACGCTCTCGGCCTATGTGGTGTTGGGGAAGGCGTTGATGGATGCCGGACGCATGGAAGACGCCCGCGATCAATTCGAAGCCGCCTTGAGGCTGGACTCCCGTTGCCTGTCGGCCATGCATTTCCTGGCCCGGATTATGACCAAGATGCAATGGGCCGAGGCTGCCGCGGGATATTACCGCTCCATCCTGGAAGTAGAGCCCTGGGATTCGGAAATCCGAGCCCTGCTCGGCGAATCCTCACCCCAGATCGGTTCCTTTCCCGGGGCCGCGTCCAACGGCAACGGCCACGCGTCCGCGCTGCAGGCGCAGCCCATCGAGGAGGACACCTTCCACAAGCCCGAGGGCCTGGCCGGAGACGTGCTTGAGGTGAGCCTCAACGACTTGGCCGCGGATTTCCTCCCCGGCCAGGATCCTTCCGACACCGCGTCCATGGGACTCGGCGAAGAATCCCTCGAGGACGCATTGTCCTCTCCTTACGACGCCTTCGATTCGCCCCAGGCCGCCGCGTCCAACCCGGAAGACATGCGCAAATCCCGCGTCCCGGAAAGCCTGGCGGAACCGCAGCCCCAGGATGTTTTCAAAACCGAGTCTTTGGGACAGGCCGATGCGGCGGACGGAGACGCGCCGCCCATTTCCGGGCAGGATGTGGAAGACCGTCTCGATTCCCTGTTCGGATCCGAAGACGGGCCCACCGAATCCATGCGCTCCGCGACGGCCACTTGGAGCCCGGCTCCGGCGGAAGCCCCCGCGGTGGAAGCCCCCGAGGCGGAAACCGCCGGCCCGGAAGCACCCATCGATTTTTCCCTTGCCGACCCTTCCGGACAGGAAGGCTCCGCCACCGCCTCCGGTGAAATGCGCGCGGCGGACATGGGCGGAATCAGCCCCATCGATCTGGCCTCCGTGCCGGACCTGCCGAACTCGTATGCGGCGGAAGCCATGGCGGTCGGCGACTACAGCGCCGTCGATTTCGTCACGCCTTCGCCGGACCTCGCCCGCCGGGACGATTCCCAAGGCGCGGAAATGGACGAAGGCGGCCGTGTGCAGGGCGAGGATATCGAGCGCCGCCTGGATGAACTTTTCAACCTGACCGAAGCGGACGACCTCCCTCCCGCCGCCATCGCTTCGGCATCGCTGCCGGTGGCGCCGGCGCCCAGGGTGGATGAAGCCGTGAGCATGGGGGAAGTGGTTTCCTTCGGAGGCGAAGTCGCCTTCCGGGATCCCGGGGCCGCGGAGGAATCCTTCGCGACGGCGGGCGAAACCACCATGTCCTCCTTTCCGGACGCGGGCACTTCCGAATCCAGAATAGAGGATCTGATCGATATTCCGGCGGAGACCGCCGAAGAAATCATCACCGGCCAGGATGTGGCCGACAAATTGGACAACCTGTTCGGCGTAGAAGCCCCGGCACCCGTCGAAGCCAAGGAGCGGGTCCCGGAGCCTGTCCAGGACTTCGAACCCAAGGCTGCGGCGGAAACCGTGCCGGAACCCGCGGCGGAGCCTATGGCGAAGGCCGGGCCCAAACCCTGGATGGAAACCGCCGAGCCGTCCCAGCCTCCCGCCACCGGGGACATCATGTCCACGGAATCCATGCTGCCTCCGGGATGGTTCGGCGACGCGGGCGACGGTCCGACCGTCACCGGCTCGGACGTGGAAGACCAGTTGGACAAACTCTTCAACCTGCAGGACGAAGGCGACGCATTCAAGGCCCCCGGCGCGCAGAGCGGCCCCGGGGATGTTAACACCGGCGATACGGCCACTTTCAAGGCGCCCATCTCCGGCGGTCCGGAGCAGACCTATGGCATGGCCATGCCGGACGGCGGGGCGCCCGCCGGCGGAGCGCCGGGCGACGAATCGGATATGACCGTGATGATGCCCGCCATGACCGAACCCCTGCCCGCCCAGGATACCCGCGTTCCCAAGGATGCCGGCCGGATCAAGGAAAGCGTGGCCGATTGGCTGGCGCGCCAGAACGGGGAGTCCGAATCCAAGGCCGACGAACCGGGCGCCGTGTTCAATTCGGGAATGGAAGCGGCGGGTGACACCCTGATCCTGCCCCATGAAGACATCGCCGCCAACGGTGAGGACGCGGAAATGTTCGGCACTTTGGCTCCGGAAGATATGGCCGGCCTGTCGGATACCGCTTCCATCGAAATGGTTGACGGCGTGGACATCGCCGAGCGCCTGGATGAATTGTTCGCCGGCGAAGGTCTGGCCTCGGCCAGGGGCGGCGTCGTGCCCGAATCCGATGCGACCTCGGGCGGAACGGAAATGTCCCTGTTCACCCATGAGACCGGAGAGTCGCCGGACTTCGCTTCCGAAGCGACCGACGCGGCCGGGAATATGGTATCCGGAGAGGATGTATCCTCCCGGCTGCAGGATATCTTTGAAGCCGGATCCGCCCAAAAGCCCGCCGTTGATCGGTCACCGACTGAAACGGGTGTTCCCACCGGTATGGAAACCGATGAGGAATTGCCCCCAATAACCGACCTTGGCAAGCCATCGGCCCAGCCGGCGCCTGAATTGGCTCCCATGCTGGACGAAGAGGACGGTTACCCGGAGGAAGAGGAAATGCCTTCGGGAACCGGCGCGGGAGCTAATGTTGCCACGGTCACCCTAGCGGAAATATATTTCCAGCAAGGTTTGAGGGAGCAGGCGCTTCAGATTTACCGCCAACTCCTGGAACGGGAACCCGAGAACGAATCGGTCCGCAAGCGGATCGAGGAGATCGAAGCGGTCAAGCCGGAAGGCGGGGATCGCGGACCCGGAACGGACCCACGCAGGCCCAGGCCGGGGCTGAAGGTTCCCAAGAGGAAGAAGTAGGCTTCGACCTGCACATCGAGAACAGAATGAAGGATACAACATGCAATTGAACGACGTGGCTTCCCTGGTCAAGCTGCTGGATAAAAGCAGCCTCACCGAGATCAGCTTCAGCGATGAGACCTCCAAGATCGTGCTGAAGAAGGAAGTCTTCCGGGCCGCCCCCATGCAGACCGGCATGATGACCATGCCCATGGCGATGGCCGCCCCCGCGGCCGCACCGGCGATTGCAGCGCCCGCCTACCAGCCCGCCGGCACTCCCGGCGCCGGCCCCGAGAAGGCAGGCAACAAATTCAAAGAAGTCACCTCTCCGATGGTGGGGACCTATTACGCCAGTTCCTCTCCCGGTTCTCCGGCCCTCACCCAGGTGGGCACCACCGTCAAGGCCGGCCAGGTCCTTTGCATCATCGAAGCCATGAAGATCATGAACGAGATCGAGTCCGACGTGTCGGGCGTGGTGGAAGAAGTCTGCGTCCAGAACGAAACGCCGGTGGAATACGGGACCGTGTTGTTCCGTATCAGGCCCGGCTAAGATGAACGTTGAGTCCCTCCTAAAGGAGATGGTGCTCCGCAACGCGTCGGATTTGCATCTGCGCGTGGGCGGCCAGCCGGCTTTCCGCATCAACGGCGAGCTGTACCGTCTCCAGAACGAGAGGATCACTCCCGAGCAGATGGACCAGTTCATCCTGGATTTGATGGACCGCAACCAGAAGACGAATTTCGACGAAAAGCACGAGCTCGACTTCGCCATCGGCATCCGCAATATCGGCCGTTTCCGCGTGAACGCATTCAAGCAGCGCGGCACGCCCGCCCTGGCCATCCGCGCCATCGTGGGCATCGTGCCCGCCTTCGAGCAGTTGGGCCTTCCGGAAGTCATCCGCGATCTCTCCCTGCGGAAGCGCGGACTGATCCTGGTGACCGGCACCACCGGCTCCGGCAAGTCCACCACCTTGGCCTCCATGATCGACCATATCAACGAGCACACATCTTCGAACATCGTCACCATCGAGGATCCGATCGAGTTCCTGTACAAGGACAAGAAGAGCATCATCTCCCAGCGGGAAGTCAGTTCGGATACCACCGGTTTCACCACCGCGTTGCGTTCCGCTTTCCGCCAGGATCCGGACGTCATCCTGGTCGGCGAAATCCGCGATCAGGAGACCATGTCCATCGCGCTCACCGCGGCGGACACGGGCCACCTGGTGCTTTCGACCCTGCATACCATGAACGCGATCGAAACCGTGAACCGGATCGTGTCCTTTTTCCCGCCCCACCAGCATCAGCAGGTCCGCCTGATGCTTTCGAGCACCTTGGTGTCCATCATCACTTTACGCCTGCTGGCGCGCAAGGATGGCCGCGGCCGCGTGCCCGCCTGCGAAATCCTTGTCAACAACGCAACCATCAGGGAACTCCTGACGCAACCCGAGAACACACACATGATAGACGCCAGCATCCGCGAGGGGTATACCCAGTACGGATCGCAATCCTTCGACCAATCCATCCTCCGGCTGTACCAGGACGAACTGATCAGTTACGAGACCGCCTTGCGCGCCGCCAGCAATCCCGACGACTTCGAACTCAAGGTTCGCGGCGTGGAAGGAACCTCCGACCGGAGCTGGATGCTCGGTGTTTAAAAAAATCCTGATCGCCAACAGAGGCGAAATAGCGCTACGCGTCATCCGTTCCTGCAAAGAACTCGGCATCAAAACGGTGGCCGTGCATTCCACCGCGGATACCCATTCCCTCCACGTCCATTTCGCCGACGAGGACATCTGCATCGGTCCGCCCAATTCCAAGGCCAGCTATCTGAACATGAAGCAGATCCTGGCCGCGGCGGAATTGACCAATGCGGACGCCATCCATCCCGGTTACGGCTTCCTTTCCGAGAACGCCAAGTTCGCGGAAATGTGCGAAGAGAACCGCATGACCTTCATCGGACCCTCCCCGGATTCCATCCGATCCATGGGCGACAAGAGTTCCGCCAAAGCGGCCATGAAGGCCGCCGGCGTGCCCTGCATCCCGGGTTCGGAAGGCCTGGTCGCCACCCTGAAGGACGCGATCACGGCGGCCAACGTGGTGGGTTATCCCGTCATCGTCAAGGCCACGGCCGGCGGCGGCGGACGCGGCATGCGCGTCGCGTTGAACGAAGAGGAGCTGAAAAAGCTGTATCCGGTGGCCGCCTCGGAAGCGCTGGCCAATTTCGGCAACGGCAGCCTGTACCTGGAACGTTATTTCACCGAGCCCCGCCACGTGGAAATCCAGCTCATGGGCGACAAGCACGGCAATATGGTCTATCTGGGCGAACGCGACTGCTCCATCCAGCGCCGCCACCAGAAACTCATCGAGGAAAGCCCCAGTCCGGCCGTTACCCCCGAAGTGAGGGAAAAGATGGGCAAGGTTGCGGTGGCCGGGGCGAAAGGCGCCGGTTATTACAACGCCGGGACCATCGAATTCCTGTTCGACAAGGACTCCAGTTTTTATTTCATGGAGATGAACACGCGCATCCAGGTGGAGCATCCGGTGACCGAGGCGGTCACGGGCATCGATTTGGTGCGGGCCCAGATCCTGGTCGCGGCGGGCGAAAAGCTCGAGTTCTCCCAGAAGAGCATCACGATGGCGGGCCACAGCATCGAGTGCCGCATCAATGCCGAGGACCCGTGGAACGATTTCCGACCCTCTCCCGGCACCATCAGCGATTTCCACCTGCCGGGCGGCATGGGCGTGCGCATCGACACCCACTGCTATAGCGGGTACGAAGTCCCTCCCAACTACGACAGCATGATCGCCAAGCTCATCGTGCATGCGCCCACCCGCGAACTCGCCATCGCCCGCATGTTGCGCGCCCTGGACGAGTTCGTGATCGTGGGCGTCAAGACCACGATTGCTTTGCACAAGCGGATCCTGCAGCATCCGCTGTTCGTCAAGGGCCAATACACCACCAAGTTCCTGGAGCAGCATCCGGAACTGCTGATTGAGAAGTAGCATGTCCGATACCCAAAAGAATCCCCAGGCCCGCGGCAAGCGCAAGAGCCTTTCCTCAGCCAAGGAATTCACCGGGGTGTTTCCGGCCGTATTCACGCCCCTCAATAACGACGACCCCACCCGGTTGCGCAATACCATCGACTACGCCAAGGCCAAGATCATCATCGATGATCTCATCGCCGCCGGCGTGGACGGCCTGGTTCCGGTGGGGACCACGGGCCAGAGCCCCACGGTAAGCCCCAAGCAGCATATCGACTTCATCAAGTTCACCCTGGACTACGTGGACGGACGCGTGCCCATCATCGCCGGCGCGGGATCCAACTGCACCCGGGAAACGGTGGACATGATCCAGGCTATCCAGCGGGACGCCGGGGAACTGGCCTGCCTCTGCGTGACCGGCTATTACAATAATCCCCCCCAGGAAGGCCTGGTCCGGCATTTCGAAACCGTGGCCGCCGAGACCGGGGCCAAGCTCGTCATCTACAACGTTCCCGGCCGCACCAGCAGTTACCTGGAGCCGGATACCCTGGTGCACCTGAGCCGCAACGCGGACATCATCGGCCTCAAGCAATCCGTCGATTTCCGGAACCCGGGAAAGCACCGGGAGGACACGCAAAGCGTGCTCCAGCGCGTTTCCGCCGAGGATATTTCCGTGGTCAGCGGCGAGGACGATTCGCTTTACGCCATCCTGGAAATGGGCGGCCGCGGCATCATCACCGCTTCCGGGAACATTCCCGAGGTTTCGCGGGCCTACCTGAACATCATCAAGGCGTTCCGCGACGGGGATCGTAAGGGCGCCGAAGCCATGCAGGCCGGCCTCGATCCGATCATCAAAGCGGTATTCTGCCGCAAGAATCCCATCCCTTTGGGGACGTTTTTCAATTCCCCCCTTTATCTGCCCTTGGTTCCTGTGCGGGAAACCAAGGGGGGCGAAGAAGCCCATGCCAAAATCCTGGAGCTGATTTCCACGTCCGCACCCAGCCTGAAGAAATACCACGGTTAGGGGCGACCCGGACCGGGGGGAGGCAATATCATGAAATCGCTTCGTTCCCTCATCGGTTCCACGACACGGGCCAAGATTCTCCTGTACATGAGCGTCTACAAGGAAACCTATCCCCGCGAGCTGACGATCAACCTGAAGCTGCCGCTTTTCGGCGTGCAGACCCAGCTCAAGAACCTGTTGCGGGGCGGGGTGGTCAAGGTCAAGAAGGACGCCAACCGGCAGATGTTCAGCTTCAACCCCGACTATGAGTTGAAGAAAGAGTTGTTGGCCCTGCTCAAGAAATCCCTGCAATGCCTGCCTGAGCGCGACCGCGCCCTGTACCTGAAGCCTAAAATGACGCCCAGAGCGTCGCGCAAATAATAGAACGGCCCCCAAAGCCGCCGGAGGTGATATGGAAGGTACCAAGAAGAAGCCTGCCGCCTCCGATGCCGAGCGCGCGGAACGCATCCGCTCCAAGATCCGCTGCATCCCCGATTTCCCCAAGCCCGGCATCATGTTCCGGGACATCACCACGCTCTGGAACGACGCCGAAGGCTTCTGCCTGTGCATCGACGCCTTCGCCGAGAAATACCGCCCCGTGCAATTCGATTCCATCGTCGGCATCGAAAGCCGCGGCTTCATCATCGGCGCGGCGCTGGCCGACCGCTTGGGCAAGGGCTTCATTCCCATCCGCAAGCAGGGCAAGCTCCCCGCGGAGGTGGAGCGTTACGAATACCAGCTGGAGTACGGAACGGACGTCGTCGAGATCCACAAGGATGCCATCATCCGCGGCCAGCGGGTGCTGCTCATGGACGATCTGATGGCCACCGGCGGGACCATGAATGCCTCCATCGAACTCTTGCGCAAGCTGGGCGCGGAGGTGGTTTCCTGCGGCGTGATCGTGGACCTTCCGGATCTGGGCGGCAGCCGGAGCCTGCGTGACAAAGGTCACGAAATCATTTCCCTGGTCCAATTCTCCGGCCACTGACGCCCGCCTGACCGGCGGCTCCTGTGACCCTTTGCACCGACGCATGTACGCCGCGGGCGTATCTTGGCCGGCATGCTTTATCCATCCCGCCCCCGCCTGCCTGCCCTTTGCCTTTGCCTTTGCCTTCTCGCCGTCCGGACCGCTTGCGCCTTTCCGGCCCCCATCCTTTCCGAAGCCATGGCCGACCCTACCGCGGTGGCGGATGCCCAGGGTGAATTCCTGGAAGTGGGCAATCCCGGCGCGGACACCTTGCGGCTGGACAGCCTGCGCATCGATGTGGATGCGCAAAGCCTGGTCCTGACCGGACTGGTCCTGGAACCCGGGGGCGTTTTCCTGCTTTGCCGGGACTCGCTGCATTCCGCCAACGGCGGCATGGCATGCCGCGCGCAATGGAGCGGTCTGAGCCTGGCGAACGGCCGCGAGACCCGCGTGGGGTTGGCCTGGAACGGAGGCGAAAGCGCCTTCGTCCTGCCCGCCTCCAGGCCGGGAGTAAGCTGGGAAAACACCTGGGAAGCCGAGGGAGGCTTCGGCCGGTTCCTGCCTTCGGCGGGCGCCTGGGCGGGCGGGGATTCCGCCACCCCGGGATTCCGCAACAGCCGGAGCGTACGGCAGGCGATGCGGGACTTGGGTATCGTGGAAGTTACCTGGATTCCCGCGGGGATTTCCGGGAACGCCGCTCCGGGGGAGGGAGTGGTGCAGGTGCGGGTGGAAAACCGGGGAACCGGCCAACCGCCCCGGTCCTTCCTGTCCCTGCGCCTGGACGCGGACTGGGATGGGGACGCGGAAACGCCCCTGGATTCGGTCGCGGTGGAAATGCCCGCCAGCGGGGAGAGGGTCCTCCGGCTGGGCATGGGGTCGGGGCTGAGGGGAATCGTGCGCGCCGCCTTGGATCAGGATGAGAATCCCGGCAACGACGTATTCCTGCTGCCGGTGGAACCGGGAAGGCCCTTGGCGATCACGGAATGGCGGCCGGCCCCGGAAGCGGGGGAGGCCGAGTGGGTGGAAATCCGCAACCGGACCGGGGACTCCGGCGGCATCGGCCGGCGCCTGGACTTGAGCCGCGCCGCTTTCAACGGCATGCCTTTGGGAAGCAAGGCGGGCGGGCTGGATCCGGGAGAATTCCTGGTCCTGACGGCCAGCCTGGAACGGTTCCACGCCCGTTACGGTCCCATCAAGGCCCGCGTGCTCCAGCCGGCGGGATGGCGGAGCTTGCGCAACTCCGGAGATACCCTGACGTTGACCCTGGCGGGCTTCACGGTGGACAGCGTGGTCTACGATGCGGCCGGCGACGCCGTGGTCGATGGGGTTCCGGTCCCGGGGGGCGCGTCCGGCGCGTTGTCCGACTCGCGCGGGGGATTGCCCGGCACGCCCGGATTCGCAGCCGGGGCGGCCGGGGAAAATGGCTGGACCTTGTCCGGCAAGGTGGCGGGACCGGGGCGCCCCCTGGACGTGGAAGTGCGGATGGCGGATGGGAAGGACTACGTGCTGCGCCTCTTCGACCTGGAGGGAAACCTGATGCGCGAATTGGCGCGAGGGGGCCCGGGTCGGCGGCTGCATACCTGGGACGGGTCGGGGGAAGGAGGCGCTGTCTTGAACCCCGGCCCATATATCCTCTGTCTGTCCATGGCGGGCCGCCGTCCGCGGCGCGAGGCAATCATCCTGATGGGAGACCGATGAGAACGGGGCCGCTCCTGTTCCTGTCCGGCTTGGCCATGCTTGCGGTCCGGCCGGCGCCCTGCGGCAATCAGGCCCTGGTTTCGGGCGCGTATGCGGCGACCCTGGGGGCGGGGGGCGCCACCGCGGCGGAACGATGCGCCCTGGGGCAGAATCCCGCCGCCTTGCGGCCGGGACGCCTGGGCGCGCATTTGGATTTCAACCGGCCTTACGGAATGGACGAAATCCAGGTGGCCGAGGCGGGAGGTTTCCTGGACGCGAGCCATTGGGGCGTTTCCGCCGATTGGCGCCAGACCGGAGTGGCGGGATTGTACGCCGAGCACGGCTTCCAGGTAACCCAAACGTTACGCCTGGGAAGCCCGGGACGCCCGGGAGAAGGCGGCGCGCATTTTCCCGGAGTCCTGGACCTGGGGGCCGCCTGGAACGGATGGCGGGCGGAATGGCCGGGCGGGAATGCGGAAATGTCCTGGACCCATGGGCTGGGGTTGGCCTGGCGTCCGTTTCCCCGCCTCAAGGCCGGGGCTTTCGCGTTGGGGCTTCCCCTGGATCAATACTGGGAAACCGAGGGCGAAGCCGCCGCCCCCGGCCGGTCTTTCACCGATAGGATTCTGCAATGGGGTTTGGAGGCGGACAGCCGGGATCCGGAAGCGGAAACCGGGAGGGGCGGTCCGTGCCAGATCCTGAGGTTGGATTTCCGGAAAACCGGGGAAACCCCCTGGCGCACCCTGGTCTCGCTCTCCCTGAGCCATCGTTCCGGACTGGAAATCACCGGCGGTTTCGCCGCTCCGCCGTTCCAGGCCTCCCTGGGGGTCCGGGCGGCATGGGCGGGCTGGGAAGTGCGCCAGGCATTGCGATATCATCGATATCTGGGAAGAACCTGGCTTTCCGGGCTGTCTTTCTCCCGCGCCACGGGCGCCACCCCCCATAATTGAAGGGCATGGGGCTTTTTTGCGGCTCCCGGGATGCGCCAAGCCGGCCTGGAACCTTGACTTCCGGCGGTATTTGCAAGAGAATAAGGCACTTCCATGATCAAGTTGGGGCTGGACGAAATCAAGCCGGGAATGCTGCTCGCCCGCTCCATTGTGAGCGAGTCCGGCGAGCTCTTGCTCTCCGCCGGCAACGTGATAAACGATCGCGTCCTGGTCAAGATGCGCGAAATCGAATTGACCGCGGCCTGGATCGCCGAAGAGGGAACCGAAAACGTGATCCCCGAGGAGAACGTCAGCGAGCAGCTGGCCCTCCAGTCCCAGTTCATCGTCAAGGAAAACGCGGACATCCTCAAGCGGGTCGCGCAAATCAAGACCCTCACCAATACCAACATTTCCAATGCGCTCGCCGACTCATCCCGGTTCAAGAACATCATCGCCGTCGATGAGATGAAGAGGATCATCAAGCAGATCCTGGATGATCTCCTGAGCAAGGAACCCGTCGCCGTCAACTTCGCATCCATCCGCACCAAGAGCGGGTACCTCTACCAGCACGCGCTGGACGTTGCCATCACCGCCATCATCCTGGCCAACAAGCTCAAGTACACCAACCGCGAGATCGAAGAACTCGCCCTGGGCTGTCTGTTGATGGACCTTGGCAAGGTGGTGTTTCCGGAAACCCTTCTCAACAAGCCGGGGCAGATGTCCGAAGAGGAACAGCATCTCTACCGGGAGCATCCCACCCTCGGTTACGCCATTCTGCGCCAGAACGACCGCATCGGCATCACCACTTCCCACGTGGCCTATCAGCACCACGAACGCCAGGATGGCCTGGGCTATCCCCGCGGACTCAGAGGGGACAACCAGATACCGCTCAAGACCCTGAGCCCCAAAAAGGGGATGATCCACCGTTACGCCGAAATCGCGGCCGTGGCGGACACCTACATCTCCCTGCTCAGTCCCCGGCCCAATACGGTCGCGCCGCAATCCCCGGACGAAGCCATGCGCGTGGTCATCAAGGCCGCGGGCACGCAACTCAACCGGGCCGTGGTGGATGCGTTCATCACCATCGTCCCCGTGTTTCCCGTGGGATCCCGCGTCGTCATCGTCGAGGACAAGAAATACCGGAAGTACACGGGTTTTTCCGGAGTGGTGGCCCGGTGCAGCATCGCCAACCCGGAGAAGCCGGTTCTCTTGATCATCTTTGATCGGGAAAAAAAGAAAATCAAACCGTGGACCTTGGATATGTCCGATGAAGACGGCTTCAAAATCCAGTTCGCGCGCCTGCGTTAGGGCTAATTACTACTTTTGATCGGGAAAGCACCGGATTGACCTCCATGGAACCATCCGAAACATCCGCCTTGGAACTCCCGCAAGCGATCGAGGACTACCTCGACCACCTCCGGGATGCCCGCGGCTATTCCCTGCACACCATCTCGGCCTATTCCCTGGACCTGGCGAAACTGACCGCCTGGGCCGCCAAGAAAGGTCCGGTCCGCGCCGTCGATCTGGACAAGCGTACCCTGCAGATGTTCCTCTCCGCCCAGGCCCGCGGCCTCGCCGCCAGCAGCCAGAGCCGTCTGCTCGCCTGCCTCAAGGGGTTCGGGAAATTCCTGGTGCAGAACCACGGCATGCCTCGCAATCCCGCCCAGACCATCGCCTTCCCCAAAAAGGAAAGCAAACTGGTCTCCGTCGCCGGGGCGGAATTCCTGGACGAGGTGCTTGAAGAAGAACCCCAGGGTTTCGCGGCCGCGCGCACGCGCCTATGCGTGGAGATGTTCTACGGTTCCGGATTGCGCCTGAGCGAATTGACCGGCCTCAAATGGACGCACATCGCCCGGGACGGTTCTTCGGCGCGCGTGCTGGGCAAGGGAAGCCGCTACCGCACCGTGCCCATCACCGCATCCGCCCGGGCCATGCTGGAAGAATACCGCGCGTTGTGCCGCGAACACGGGGTGCAGACCACCGCCGGGGCGGTGCTGGTCTCGGCCAAAGGCAAGCCGGTGGGAAACCGCATCATCCAACGCACCGTGACCGACAGGTTGCACGCCATGGGCCGCCGCGGGAAGTCCTCGCCCCACGTTCTGCGGCATTCGTTCGCGACCCATCTGCTCGACAACGGCGCCGACCTGATGGCGGTGAAGGAAATGCTGGGGCATTCCTCCCTGTCCACCACCCAGAAATACACCCACGTTTCCGTAAAGAAACTCAAGGAAACCTACGCCAAAGCCCATCCGAGGGCCTGAAGGAACCATGGCCGAAGGAATCAAGGAAAGCGACGGGACGCTGGAAGGCCTCCGGCTCAGGAATGCGGAGCTGGAAGCCCGCCTCCTGGAAGCGGACGCGCGCGTCAAGGAATTGGAAGGCCTGAATCAGGCCTTGGAGCAGGAGCTCCGCCCCTTCCATGTGCTGGCGGACAACATTTCCGACCATATCTATTTCAAGGACAAGGAAGGCCGGTTCTTGTGGGTCAACCGGAACCTGTACAACCTGCGGGGCAAGGGGAGCCGCGAGGAATTGATCGGCAAGAGCACGTTCGATATCCACAACCCCGAGCGGGCGAAGGAGCGTTTCGACGACGACATGCGGGTGGTCCGCACCGGCGAATACATCCTGAACAAACTCGAAGCCGACCATTACGCGGACGGTTCCCCCATGTGGGTACTGACCACCAAGATCCCCATGCGCAATCCCCAAGGCGAAATCATCGGCCTTTGCGGCATCTCCAAGGATTTCACCAAGATGGTCCAGGCCGAGCAGGTGTTGGCCACGGAAGGCGCGCTACGCAACGATTTGCTGGAAAGCATTCCGGACGGCGTCTGGTTCAAGGACAGGGAAAGCCGCTTCACCTGGGTCAACCGCAGCGTGGTCAATGATTTGGGCAAGGGCAGCCGCGAAGAAATCATCGGCAAGTCGGATTTCGATTTCTTTTCGGCGGATCATGCGGATCAGGCCCGCAACGACGAACTCCGGATCATGGAGTCGGGCGAGGCGCTCATCAACAAATTGGAAAAGGACAATTACGCGGACGGGAGCCCGCGCTGGGTCTATACCACCAAGATCCCGCTCCACGACGTCAACGGCAACATCATCGGCACCTGCGGCGTCACCAAGGACGTCACCGCGCTCAAGAAGGCGGAAGAGGCGATGTCGCGCGAAAGCGCCCTGCTCAACGATCTGCTCGAGAATACGCCGGACATCGTATACTTCAAGGATCACGATTGCCGTTTTACCTGGGTCAACAAGGCCACCATCTCCCTCTTGGGAACCAATTCCAAGCAGGAAATCCTCGGCAAGTCGGATTTCGATTTCTTCTCGCCCGAGCATGCGCAGGCGGCGCGCGAGGACGAACTCCGCATCATGTCCACGGGCGAGGCCCAAATCGACAAGCTGGAGTTGGACAATTACGCTGACGGCAAGCCGCGCACGGTACTCAGCACCAAAATGCCCCTGCACGATACCAAGGGGAACATCATCGGCACTTGCGGCATTTCCCGGGACGTGACGGCCCTGAAGCGCACCGAGGCGGCCCTGGCCCTGGAGAGCAATCTGCTCAATGCCATGCTCACCAACATCCCGGACGCCATTTATTTCAAGGACGTCCAGAGCCGCTTCGTCCGCGTGAGCAAGGGCATCCATCTGGAAGGCCTCAGGAACCTGGAAGATGCGATCGGCAAAACCGATTTCGATTTCTTCACCAAGGACCACGCGCAGCAGGCGTTCAACGACGAGCAGGAAATCATCAAGACCGGCATTCCCATCGTGGACAAGGTGGAACGGGAAACCTTCACCAACAACCGCCCGGACGCCTGGGTCTCCACCACCAAGGTTCCCGTCTATGACAAGGACGGCAACGTTACCGGCCTGGTGGGGATCTCGCGCGACGTCACCGAACGCATGGTGGCCCAGGAAGCCATCCGCAAGGCCAAGGAGGATCTGGAAGTCCGGGTGCAGGAACGCACCGCGGCCCTGGTCCAGGAAATCAAGGAGCACTTGCGCACGGAGCGCGCCCTGCGCGAGGGCGAGCGCATGCTGCAGGAGGCCAATCAAAGGCTGGAATCGCGCGTCAGCCAGCTCCACTTCCTGAACTCGGCCGCGCATCGCCTGGCCCATTACAACCATCGCAAAGAGTTGTTGCCCGCCATCCTGGAAACCTTCGCGCGCAGCTATCCCGGCATCGAAGCGGCTTTCTGCGAAATGGGTCCGGACGGATACCAATGCATCGCCGCCACCGCCCGGCTGTCGGACCACGGGCACAAGAAAGCCTGTGAAGCCGCCCTCGCCGCCCATGGCCAGGGCCTGCTCTCGGTACCCGTCATCGTCCCCGACCGCAAATCCGAATCCGGCTTTCCCGGCATCGAATGGACGGGCATGGACGCGTTCCCGGTCTACGCGGCCGTTCCCTTGCTGGTGGAGGACAAATCCCTGGCCGTGGTGCAATTGTTCGCCCCCGCCTCCTTCGTCACCTGGTTCGAGCAGGAGAAGGTCATCATCAACACCCTGGCAGCCCAGGCCGCCATCTCGCTTTCCAACGCCAACAATTTCCAGGAACTGGAAAAGAAGGCCCGCGTCCAGGGCGAACTGGAAGTGGCCCAGGACATCCAACGCCGGTTCACTCCCCAGAACAAACCTTCCATTCCGCGCGTGAATCTCAAGGGCGTCTACCACCCCGCCTACGAAGTGGGCGGCGATTACCTGGATTATTTCCAGACCGATTCCGGGAACTGGGTCGTCGTCATCGCCGACGTCAGCGGCAAGGGGATCCCGGCCGCGCTCGTGATGACCATGCTTCGCAGCACATTCCGCGCGGAAGCGCGCTACGAGGCCTCCGCCAAGAAGCTGCTGTGCGCCGTGAACGATCTGATGATCCTGGATTTGGACGACAAGAGTTTCGTCACCGCCTTGTGCCTGATCATCGACAAGGACGGCAAGTCCATGTCCTACGCCCGCGCCGGCCATCCGCCCCTGTTGATCCAGCACGGGAACAACGGCAGCAAGCCCGCTTCGGTCAATCCCAAAGGCCTGGCGCTGGGAATAGTCGCCGGCAAGGATTTCGCGGACCGCCTGGAAGAAGTGATCATCGAGCTTTCGCCCGGCGATCGCTATCTCATCTTCACGGACGGCCTGCTGGAAGCCATGGACTCGGAGCGCAAGTTCTACGGCATCAAGCGCCTGCTGGACATCATGTCCGGGGACAAGATTTACGAGCCGGAAAAGGTCCTCAAGACCATCCTGGACGACGTGCGCGTGTTCATCCGCAGCGAGCCGTACCACGATGATCTGACCATGTTGGCGATGGAAGTCACCGGCTGAAACCGGGGCGGGAAATCCCCTGAAGAAACCTTTCCCGGTTTTCCCGGGCCCGCATATTCCTGCCCAGTAAATCGAATCGTTCCGCTTTTCCGGATCCATTCGCGCCCACCGTAAGGGGACGGCGGATATCCGTGGGCAGATGCCCCAATGATTCCAAAGCGACCGGCATACCGTTGAATCGGGCCAAGGTAATGCTGAGGCTCAAATCATGTTCGTTCGAGTGCCCGCCCGCTTCCGTCCGGTAAAGGCCCACGCCGGAGAGGTACGAACTTACCGTGCCGCATTTTTCCAACACCAGGGAATCTCCGGAAAAAAGGACCCCCGCCCGTTCCTTGTCCGGGCAATCCAACGGGGCCTGGTCGAACAGGCGTCCGAATCCCTCCTGGTGAATGGACGGGTGGAAATAGGACGCATTCAAGGAATGCGCGGTGTCGTCGCTCTCATACCGGTTCCAGCCGGTATCGGTTTGGGATTGCTGGTAAAGGGTGATCTCATGGGTCACGTCGCGCCATTCAGCGGTGTATATGATAGTGTCATGCGTGTAGGAGATGGACTTGATCTCGATCTCCCGCGTCGTGCTGTCCTTGAGCCGCGTTTTGGGCCAGAAGAAAAAGCCGTCATCTTGGACATAGACTATCCGGTAGGACCACTTGGTGCCCACCTTGAAGGGCGACTCCGGAGGGCTGCCGGCAAAACAGAGTCCCCCCGCCCCCAATAGAATAAGCCATGCATGTATTGCAAACAGAGTTCGGAAGGACATCGCCTAACCTCCTGAAAAAGGGAATCGGTGTGCTGCGCGCGATCAAGAAATGACCGGAGGCGTGGATTTTGATCGGAAATCCGCGCCCATTTCCGGGGAAAATCAGGATATCCCATTCCTGGAAAAATAAAGCAAATGACATGCCCAAACGAACGCCATCCTGGGATGGGTTTGGAAAGGTATCAGCGGGCCGTCAGCGCCGAATCCAGAGCTTCCAGAAACCGCACGTTCTGCTCCGGCTTCCCGATCGTCACGCGGTTCCAATAGTCCAGGCCGAAGCTCCGCAACGCGCGGATGATCATCCCCTGCTTGAGCAGGTCTTCGCACAGATCCACCGCGGGCCGCGAGGTGCGGAAACAGATGAAGTTGGCCTGGGTGGGGACATATTCCAGCCCGCGCTTTTCCAGCTCCGACTCCAGAAAGGTCCGGCCCTCCAGATTGTTGGCGATGGACCGGGCGCGGAAACCCTTATCTCCCAGGGCCGCCAGGGCCGCGGCCTGCACCAGCAGGTTCACGTTGAACGGCGTCTTGACGCGCGCGGTTTCCCGGATGAGCAGGGCATGGGCGAAACAATATCCCAGGCGCAATCCCGCCATGCCGAAAATCTTGCTGAAGGTGCGGCTGATGATGAGGTTGGGAAACGCATCCAGCAGTTCCCTGGACCGGGGGAAGTCCGCCGCGTCCGCATACTCGCAATAAGCTTCGTCCACCACCACCAGGGTCCGCCTGGGGACGGCTTGCAGCAGGTCCAGCAACTCCGCGTGGGTGAAATAGGATCCGGTGGGGTTGTTCGGGTTGCATAGGAACAACAGCTTGGGTTTGAGCGCGAGCTTCTTCTTGAAGCCCGCCAGGTGGTAGCGGTTCTTCTTCAGCGGAACCTTGACGATTTTTCCGTCCATGACGCGTCCGGCGAATTCATATTCGGAAAAGGTGTTTTCCGAGACCAGCACCGTTTCCCCCGGATTGAGGAATGCGGCCGCGATCAACAGCAGGACTTCGTCGGAACCGTTTCCCACCAGGACCTGATCCGGGGAAAGACCGTGGGCTTCCGCCAGGGCCGCGCGCAGATCCCGACTGGCTCCGTCCGGATAAAGGCTTACGCGGGGCAGGGCGGCCCGCAGGGCTTCCAGCACTTTCGGGCTGGCGCCCAGGGGGTTTTCATTGGAACCCAGCTTGGTGATGACGGAGGGATTGTATTTGGAGCGCACCTCTTCGATGGACTTGCCCGGTATGTACGGCTTCAAGGCCTGGATGGACTTGCGCGCGATCTTCAGGATGGAAGCATCGTCCCAATCCGGAGCGCCTTTGGGCGACCCCTTCAGAGGTTTTTTTTTCGCGGCGGATTTCTGCTTTTTCCTGGAAGTCGGCATATTCAATCGGGCCCTGGTTTCGGGGGGTGGGACCCCTGAGTGGTCTGAAGGCAAAATAGTCATTCAGGGCCGGGCTTTAAAATGCCGCGCCCGGAGCAGGCTTGCGCCATAATCCATTATAACCGACAGGGAAAGGGGAAGCAAGGGACCCGCGATTTCCGGGGATGGCCGCACAGGGGCGCCCGGAAAATCCTATACTTTCCAGCAGACCCACGATTGGGCGGGATGGGCCGGAAAAAAGGCGGAGCGAGAATGAACCGTAACATAAAAGTTACCATAGCGGCCATGGCCGCCGTCCTGCAATCCGTCTTCGCCTTCAACCCCATCCACGAAAGCTCCTACAACCTGGAGCCCCGCGGGATGTTCCCGTCCGGCGTCAACCTCTCCGTGGCCGGCATCATCGATTCCCGCTCCACGGACGTCTGGGCCGTTCCCGTGTCCATCGCCGTCAAGGCATCGCGCCAAGTGGAGCTGGGCGCCGGCCTCAAGACCGATTGGGGCGAGGTGGACGACCACATTCCGTATCTGGTGTTCGGGGTGAAATTCCTGACCCGGAGCCAGACCACTTTCCAGGCCGACCTGCTGGTTCCGGCCCATGTCAGCAATGGCAAGGGATTCTCCCTGGCTTCCCATCATCGCTTCGGCTACGGAAGCATCTTCTCCACCCGCTTCGCGGCCAGGGTGGGTTTCATGGAAGCTTTGGTCGATGACGACGCTCTGCTGGCCTTTGAAACGGCCTTCTATCCCACCTTGGCCTTGGGGCGCTCCCTCTCCCTGGAATTGGGCCTCATCGGATCCAGCCAGACCAAGGATTTCGAAGGCCACCTGGCCATGGATCTCCAGCCGGGCCTGAGCGTCGCCTTCGCCCGGGCGTCCAACCTGCAGGTTTCCGTGGCGGTGGGACTCGCAGGGGATCGCAAGGAAGAGATGAAAACCAAGGTGCTTCTCAACCACGGTTTCTGATCGGGCTTCACTCCCAGTTCGGCAGGATCGCCGCGGCCTTCTTGGCCGCATCCAGCACCAGCCCCAGCTTTTCCTGCAAGTCCCCGTCCTGTTTCCGCTCTTCCAGGATCAGGCTCACGTAGCTGGTGATTCCGGCCAAGGCGTTGTTCAGGCGATGCACGGTATCCGCGCCCAAGGCGGGCGGGTGGCCGTCCGAGGCGTCGGGCGGGGCCTCGCGCACGCGCACCACTTCCTCCAGACCGTCGGCGGAAGGGACCCGCTCGAAGCGCAGGGCTTTCAGGGTGTAGGCGGAAAGCAGGGCGGCGTGGTAGACCAGCCAGGCCTTTTCCATGAAGACGTTCAGGGTTTTGCGCTGGATGGCCAGTTCATTGTCCACGAAGGGAAGCTTGAACGGTCCCAGCGGCGCGGCCTCGATCTCGAAGGAGTAGCCGATGCCGCGGATGAATTCGAGCAGGTCCGAGGAGAGACAGCCTTGGGCCTTGAGATGCAGGCCTTCCAGGTATCCGCTGTCCGAAAGGATCGCGGCCAGGCGCATGGGCAATCCCGCGGGTCCGGGGGGGCCGGCCTCGGCGGAATCCCGGTCCATGGAGGTGTAGAGCCCCTCCAGATACCCCAGCAATTGCGTCAGGTACCTTTGGGATTTTTCGAAGGAATCGTTTTGCATCAATCCATGCCCCATCCCGAAACTTTAACCAAAAGTAAAAAGGCGAAGGGCCTTCCCGGGCCATCCCTTCCTTGCTAACATTAAAGTAGCCTTCCGGGCTGCCCCAGCCGGGCCTCCCGGGCTTCAGCCATGGAAACGGACAACCCGATCATCCGCATTACGGAGATTTTCCACTCGATCCAGGGTGAGGGTTTCCACGCGGGCACTTCCGCCGTTTTCATCCGGGGGACGGGATGCAACCTGGCCTGCGACTTCTGCGATACGGATTTCTCCCCCCGGGAAAAGCTGAGTCCCCAGGCCGTTCTGGAGCGGATCGCCCCCTTTCCCTGCCGTTTCGTGGTATTGACCGGAGGCGAACCCACCATCCAGGCCCGGGGCTTCCGGGCCCTGGTGGATCTGCTGCATGCCAATGGCTATTACGTGACGATGGAAACCAACGGGAGTTCCGCCGATACCCTGGGGGTGGATTGGGTGACCGTCAGTCCCAAGCTGTCCCAGAACGGGAAGTGGGTGCTGAAGCACGCGGATGAGCTCAAGCTCGTCTATGAATCCCAGGATCTGGAATTCTATGAACGGGGATCCGGATTCCGGCATTATTTCCTGCAGCCCAAGGAAATCCGCACCGCCCCATGGGGCGGGGGAGAGCGGGACGTTCCCGGGACCCGGGCGGAGTGGGAGAAAACCGCCCAGGCGGTGCTTGCCAATCCAAGGTGGAAACTTTCCATCCAACTGCACAAGGAATTGGGGCTGAGATGAACGCCGATCCGACGGGAGTTCCGTCCGCGCCGGCCGGGGCATCCATGCGGGACCGCGCATGCCTGGTGGTGTTTTCCGGCGGACAGGATTCCACCACCTGCCTGCATTGGGCCTTGCGCGCTTTCAAAACCGTGGAAGCGGTCTTTTTCGACTACGGACAACGGCATGCCGCGGAGATTGAAGCGGCCGCGACCATCGCCGCGCGGCTCTCGGTTCCCCTCAAGGTATTCCGCCTGGATTTCTTCCGGGAGCTGGGCGGCAATGCCCTGCTCGACCCGACCATGGCCATCGAACCTCTCTCCGACGGCGGCGGCCTGCCCAACACTTTCGTTCCCGGCCGAAATCTCATCCTCCTCACCTACGCCGCCAGTTACGCGTTCACCCGCGGCATCCGCGATCTGGTTACCGGCGTATGTCAGACCGATTACAGCGGCTATCCCGATTGCCGGGACGCCACCATCAAGAGCCTGGAACGGGCGCTGGGACAGGGTTTGGGCTGGACCGACTCGGGGACGCGGCCCGCGCGCGACGGGGCATTCTCCATCCATACCCCGCTGATGTTCAAGACCAAGGCCGAGTCCGTGCATTGGGCCGCGGAGTTGGGGGCCATGGATTCACTGGCTTTCAGCCATACCTGTTATGAAGGGGCGTTTCCGCCCTGCGGCAAATGCCCCGCCTGCCTGCTGCGGCGAAAAGGCTTCCAGGAAGCCGGAGTGGAAGATCCGCTGGAAATCCGCGCGCGTCAGAGTCGGTAACGGTTCGCGTAATCGAAAATCTCTTTCCAAACCGCTTCCGAACCCTGGGTGAGTTTTTCACCGTTGAGATTCAGGGTGATGGGGCTTCCGCCCTTGTTCAGTCCGATGAGAATGTATTCCGCGCCGCCCCTGGGCTTGATCTTGACCTGCATCTCATCGGATGAAGCCAAGTACTCCCACCCCAGAGCGCTTTTCAGCTTCAGGAGAAAGCTGTTGACGGCCCATTCGTTCGGGAATTGGATGGTGGTTTTGGGTCGATACAAAGAGCTCATACGTCCTCCTCGACATTCGGGTTCCCGGCTTTCCCCCGCGCATGTCGGCGCGCGGGTATGCCGGCTCGGACAAAAACTAACAATCGCAAAGCCGTTCGATAGTGATGGCGCGCACGCAGAAACATCCCCGCAAACTGGAATTCGACCTTAAGAAAAGGTATCCTTGTTGGGACTATTTCCGGAGCGGATATGGAAGAGAATAAGTTCGACGTATGCGTGATTGGTTCCGGACCCGGGGGGTTCGCCGCGGCTATGCGGGCTTTCGATTTCGGAAAGCGCGTGGTGCTGGTGGAAGCCGGCAACATCGGCGGCGCGGGCATCATGCATGGAGCCATGACCTCCAAAACCCTATGGGAGCTGTCCAAGGACTATGCCGGAGCCGCCGCGGTGGACCGGGGCTATCGGGCCGCGGGACTCACCGTGGATTACGGACAAGTCCGCGATACGGTGCTGGAAGCCGCCAAGGAAAAGCAGTACCAGATCCTTTCCCAGATTGAGACGTTCACCCCGCCCCGTTGGCCGGGCCCGGGAACCATCACCCTCAAACGGGGCTGGGCCTCCTTCGTCGACACCAAGAGCGTGAAGGTCTCATACCAGGACGGCGCCAGCGAGGTGGTCAGGGCGGATTTCTTCGTCATCGCCACCGGATCCAAGCCCAGGGACTTCCCCGGCATCATGGTCGACCACAAGCGGGTTCTCAACTCGGACGACGTGCTCAGCCTCACCACCTTTCCCAAGCGCTTCCTCATCATCGGCGCGGGCGTGCTCGGGTGCGAATACGCCACCATTTTCTCCAATTTCCATCAGACCAAGGTCCATCTCCTGGACCGCCAGGCCCGCATCCTGCCCGGCGAGGACGAGGACATCAGCGAGTTCGTGAATACCAACCTCACCGCCCGGGGCGTGGAGGTGCATCACAACGCCATCCTGCGGAAAATCATCCACCACGACGAGTTCCTGGAAGTGGTGGTGGACTACGAGGGCGGGCGATCGATGGTGCTCGAGGTGGACGTGGCGCTGGTCTCGGTGGGCCGCATCCCCAATCTGGACAAGCTGGGACTGGACAACGTGGGCATCAAGGTCAACGCGCGCGGCGCCCTCGACACGGACGGCGATTGCCGCGTGAAGGGCAACATCTTCGCCGTGGGCGACGTGACCCAGCATTCGGCCCTTTACAACGTGGCGGAGATGGAAGGCCGCTATGCGGTCAAGGCCATGTACCTGCGCAACAAATATCCCCTCCGCTACGCCAACATGTCGACCATCATGTTCTTCAATCCCGAGGTGGCGGCGGTGGGCCTCAACGAGACCACCTGCCGGGCCAACAACATCCCCTATCAGCTGGCCTACTATTCCAACGCCCTGCTGAACCGCGCCATCGCCATGCGCCGCACGGACGGATTCGTCAAGATCCTGGTCAGCGACGACGGCCAGGACCGCATCCTGGGCATGCGCGCCGCCGGCCCCCAGGCTTCCAACACCATCATGGTGATCGCGCATCTGATGGATCAGGACAAGGGCGTGACGGATATCATGAAATCCATCCATCCCCATCCTTCCATAACCGAGGGCATCCAGGAATGCCTGCGGCTGCTGGTGAACAAGTCCATTTTCAAGCCTACCGTGTTCCCCGGCTCCATGCGCATCCGCAAGTGGAAACCGGAGTAGGGGAGAACATCGGTTCGGGAGAGGACTGATTTGGGATTTGGGTTGCTGCGAACCTGAATCGATTCGTCGGGCGTCGGGCGTACGGGTTTGCTCCCCGGGTCAACCGCTTCGCCCCTAGGCGTCGGGCGCGAAGAAAAACGGGAACCCTCCAATTTCGAGAACTCTTCGGTTTTTTCTTCGCGCCCGACGCCCGACGCCCGTCGCCCGACGAAATGCCCCAGATCCGCACTTCCTCACAATTTCCCGCAACGTCACCCGAACAATCCCCCCCTCCGCCTCAAGCCTTAAATCCGGCCTTTTTTGCAGGAATCCCCACCTCCATACTATATTTCCTCCAGTACGAATTGCTGCCTTTAAGCTTCAAACCGACCGGAAAATCCCATGGCTGAATACAAACACGTCACCGTCCCCAAAGAGGGCGAACGCATCCAAATCGACGCCAACAACAAAATCCAGGTCCCGGACCATCCCATCCTTCCGTTCATCGAAGGCGACGGCACCGGCCCCGACATCTGGAAGGCCTCCCGGCACGTATTCGACGAGGCCGTCAAGAAGGTCTACGGCGGCAAGAAGAAGATCGCCTGGATGGAAATCTACGCCGGCGAGAAGTCCCTGGGCGTTTACGGCAAGGATCAATGGCTTCCCGACGAAACCCTCGAAGCCATCAGGGAATTCAAGGTCGCCATCAAGGGACCCCTGACCACGCCCGTCGGCGGCGGCATCCGCAGCATCAACGTGGCCCTCCGGCAGGAGCTGGACCTGTATGCCTGCGTGCGCCCCGTACGCTGGTTCCAGGGCGTGCCCGCCCCGGTCAAGGAACCCCAGAAGCTGGACGTGACCATTTTCCGCGAAAACACCGAGGACGTGTATTCCGGCATCGAGTTCGACGCGAACACCCAGGACGCCAAAGACATGATCGCCCTCATCAAGCAGAAGCTTCCCAAGAAGACCCTGCGCGAGGACAGCGCCATCGGCGTCAAGCCCGTATCCGCTTTCGGCTCCAAGCGCCTGGTGGCGCGCGCCATCCGCTACGCCATCGAGAAGAAGCTGCCCGCCGTGACCCTGGTCCACAAGGGCAATATCATGAAGTTCACGGAAGGCGGATTCCAGCGCTGGGGCTACGAAGTGGCCAAGCAGGAGTTCGGCGATCAGATCATCACGGAAGCCGAAGTCTGGGAAAAGCACAACGGCAAGCGCCCCGCGGGCAAGGTCATGATCCAGGACCGCATCGCGGACGCCATGTTCCAGCAATTGCTGCTGCGCCCGGATGAATACTCCGTGCTCGCCACCCTGAATCTCAACGGCGATTACCTGTCCGACGCATGCGCGGCGCAGGTGGGCGGCCTGGGCCTGGCCCCGGGCGCCAACATCGGCGACAAGGCCGCCGTTTTCGAAGCCACCCACGGCACCGCTCCCAAGTATGCGGGCCTGGACAAGATCAATCCCGGTTCGGTCATCCTTTCCGGCGTCATGATGTTCCAGCACCTGGGTTGGGACGAGTTGGCCGAGCGCATCATCGCGGCCTTGAGCAAGACCATCTCCAAGGGCACGGTCACCTACGACCTGGCCCGCCAGATGGAAGGGGCCCGGGAAGTGAAGTGTTCCGAGTTCGCCAAGTACATCGCCGAAGCGGTTTGAGGATCGCGGATTTTTTGAGAAGCGGGAAATAAGCCGGAAGGAAGCAGGGATGTCCGAGAGCGAAGTTTTGTTTACAATCACCAAAGAGCACCTGGACACGGGTTTGCGCGGTTTTCCGGTGGGGACCTGCCCCAACAGCCACGTCGATCCCATGACCGGCCTGTTCTATGGCGGCTATCCCATCGCGGACCTTTCCGAAAAACAGCCGGAAGAGGTCATCTATCTTCTGCTGAAGCGCGAACTCCCGGATGCGGCCCAACTGACCGCTTTCAAAAAGGATCTGATCGCCCACTCCAAGCTCCATCCCGGCGTCATCGAACATCTGCGCAGTCTGCCCAAGCAGGGCCACCCCATGAAATGGTTCCTGGCGGCCATCAATGTAATGGGCATGTACGAGGGCACGGGCGACTATGCCCAGGATTATCTTAACGTGGTGGCGCAATTGCCGGAGGCCGTGGCGGCCATATTCCGCATCCGTTCCGGCTGGGGCGATCCCATTCCCTCCAGGCCCGAGCTGGGCTGGGTGGAAAACTTCGTGCACATGCTGGGCGCGCCCGGCGCCTCCAAAGACCTGACCCACCTGATGAAGGTGTTCGCCATCCTGCATTTCGATCATGGCGGGGGCAACCTCTCCACCTTCGTGGGCAAGGCCATCGCCTCCGGCCTGGAAGACATGTTCGGCTCCCTGGTGGGCGCCATGGCCGCCCTGGCCGGCCCCCTGCACGGCATGGCCAACCAGGAATGTCTGCGCTTTCTCAAGGACATCAGCAAGGACATCAAAGACCCGAGCGATGAAAAGGTCGTTTACGAATACGTCGAGAACCTGCTCGCCAAGGGCGGCGTCCTCTACGGCTTCGGCCACGCGGTGCTGCGCGTGGAAGACCCGCGCGCCACGGTCGAGTATGCCATGGGCGAAAAAATCGCGCCCCAGGATCCGCTCTTCCGCCTGGCCGTGACCCTCCGCAAGGTGGGCAGCGAGATCCTGAAGAAGAAGGGCAAGGCCGCGGATCCCTATCCCAACGTGGACGCGGTCTCCGGCTGCCTGTTGAGCGCGAACGGTTTGGCGGACGAGAATTATTACACCGTCCTGTTCGGTCTTTCCCGCTGCGTCGGCATCGCGGGCCAGATCGTGTACGAGCGCAAGGAAGCGCGCGGCGGCAAGGGCGTGCCCATCGTGCGGCCGAAATACCTGTATACCGGCCCGAAGCGATAGCTTCCGGCCGGTCCGGTCCAAAGCGTTAGTTCAAGTCAGGCCCCGGTCCTCCGGGGCCTTTTTTTTCGCCTCCTTTGCTTCTTCCATTACAAAAAAACAAGCGTGCGCCGCGTGGAAATTATTTTCATAGCATAGCCCCCATCCATGTTCCAGGCACAAGGAGTTGGACGATGGAAACCTCAACCCATTCCTTCATCGACCCTGAAATGACGACCGATAGCGCAAGGCATGCCGTTCGGGAAGGCGCGGAAAGAATCAACAGGTACACGGAAAACCTGGCCACGAAAACGCCGACCCTCCTTTTCCTGTTCGCCGCGCTGGCCTCGATGGCCGTGTCCGCCATTCTGCAGTTCCGCGGGAAGCGCCAGTGGAGTTTGTTTATCGGCCAGTGGGCGCCCGGCTTACTCCTTTTCGGCCTGTACAACAAGCTATCGAAAACCCTGGGCGCGGACTGAACCGGGCCATCAAGCTTTGACCGGCCGGACGATGGTTGCCGGTTGAAAAGCAAGCATGCCCTCTCACCGATGGCCGGCGAGCCTTCAAATCAACCATATTCGAGTGGCGGCCTCCGTTTTCCTTCTTGGCATGGGTTTTGTTCTATGCGTGGGTAACCCGAACCGGAGCCTGCCATGATCGGCCATATCCTATCTCGCCTCATTATCCTAGGCTCAGCCCTCGCCTGCTTCTCCCAAATCCCTCTCGATTCCCTGCATGGGCCGATGTGCGGCATGGTGGATCCGGAGAGCAAACAACAGGTTGCGATTTCGCCCAGCTTCACGCGCGTCAACGTCGTGGTGACCGACGCCATTGCACAAGCCGTAGTGACCCAGCGTTTCGTGAATCCATTCGGCACGAAAACGGAAGTAGTGTACATGTTCCCGCTTCCCGATCAGGGCGCCATCCACGGCATGAAATACGAGTACCGCGACTCCATTTACGTGGCCAAGATCATGGAACGGGACAAGGCCCAGGCCAAGTATGATTCCATCAAGCAGGCCGGGGGCCAGGCCGCCTTGTTGCTGCAGGAAAGGCCGAACATTTTCATGCAGCGCATCGCTTCGATGGGTCCGGGGGAAACCGCTTTCGTGGAAATCCGCCTCTCCCTGCCCCTCAAATACGCGGACGGCGAATTGGAACTGGCCTTTCCCACCCGCATCGGCCCACGCTTCCAATCCGGTCCCGCCGGCAAGGTTTCCGCCGCGACTTCCCCCTGGAATCCGCCTGAGGATCGTTCCGGGCCGGAGTTCCAATTCAACGTCCTGATCCAATCGGGCCTGGAACTGGGCGCCGTTTACTCGCCGACGCACCCCATCGATATGGGCGGTTTGGCCGACATGCGCAAGAGCCTGGAAGAGCGCGGCGTGCTGGAACCAAATGACAAGACTTCCCTGGCCTTCACCCAGGCGGTGATGCTCAAGACCCAGACCACCTATCCCAACCGGGACTTCGTGCTCCGCATGAAGCGCGCCAAGACGGCCTCGGATTTCTCCGTGGCCTTGTCCGCCGATGCCAAGGGCCAGGGGTTTTTCATGCTCAATCTGTTTCCGGATCCTTCCCTGTTCGCGGGGAAACGGGGAAACATGGAGCTTGTGGTGCTCGTCGATATTTCCGGATCCCAGATGGGATGGCCGCTGGAGCGCGAGAAGGAAATCGCGCTCAATATCCTGTCCCGCCTCACTCCCGACGACAACATCGATGTGCTGGCATTCAGCGATAATGTGACTTATGCGTTCGGGAACAATACGCCTCTTCCCGCCAACGCCCAGAACCTGGCCAAGGCCGAAGCCTTCATCCGGGGATTGTCCGTCACCGGAGGCACGCAGTTGCTGGCCGGCGTGAATGCGGCCCTGGCAGTGCCGGTCAACCGCGACAAGCAGCGTTACTTCGTCTTCCTCACGGACGGATTCATCACCAATGAAACCGAGATCGTGAGCGCGATCTCCGCGCACCCTTCCAAGCCGACCATTTTCACCTTCGGAGCGGGGGACAACCTGAACCGGTATTTCCTGGAAGAATGCGCAAAGGTGGGTAACGGCTTCGCTACCCCGGTGCTGTCGACCGATGCGGCCGGCGCCTTGGTGGAGTCGGCCTGGCGGCGCATCGAAGCGCCCCAGCTTGAAAACATCCAGATCGCATTCGAAGGACTCCAGACCTCGGATATCCTGTATCCCGTGTCCAATCGCCTGTACCTGGGAATGCCGTACCGGGTATCCGGAAAGTTCGACGGAAGCGGGCCGCATACCGTCACCCTTACCGCGCAGAGGCAAGGCCTGCCGGTGACGCTGACCAGGAACATCGATTTCAGCCTAGGCGACGCGCTCGATTGGGCGGTTCCCAAGCTCTGGGCCCGGGAGAAGATCGGCCAATTGATGCTGGCCCAAGGCCTGACCACCAATAATAAGGCTGCTATCATCCAGGTTTCCGAAGAATACCAGGTGTTGAGCAATTACACGGCCTTTTTGGCCTCGGACCCGCAGCTCGCCACCAATGACAATTCCATTTCCGGAAACATGCCCACGGGCCTTGTGGAAGCGCCCCGCACCATGCTGTTCTACGACCTGAGTGTGCGCGGCTCCATGCTGTTCATCGATTGGAAGGCTCCGGTTGAGGTGGAAAGCATCCGCATCTACGATCTCCATGGAAAGCTGATCTTCGAGTACCGCCCGGGATCCCGCGCGCCCGCCATCGGCCGCTGGGTCTGGGACGGGCGGGGGACCAACGGCATGCCGCTCGGCCGGGGACGCTATCTCATCAGCGTGCGGACCAAATCCGGGGTGCGCAACCAGGTATTCGTGTGGAGTCCGGCCCGCTGAAGGGTTGACGCCCGGTCCTCCCGGCATCGATGGGGATGCTGCGCCTTGGCGGAGGCGCGGGAAGGATCGGGCGCCATCGCCCCGCTTTGCTATAATTGGCCCCCGGGTAACGATTGAAGAACGTCACGCTCCTGGGCGTCAGCCTCACCATGTTCCTGATCTTCGTGGGCTTCTCCTCGGGTCAGTTCCACTCTTATCTTTTCGAAAGCCGGGGCATCAAAGGCCTCCAGATCGGCTTGATCATCATGGCCGGCCAAGGCTTGGGAATCCTGTCCCCGCTTTTCCAGGTTTCCATCATCCGCCGTTTCCACGGTCCCCGCCAGCCCTTGATGTTGATGCTCGGCGGAGCGGGCGCAGCCCTGGCGGTGCTCCCGCATTTGCGCGGCTTCTGGCCCCTGCTGATCGGATTCTGCCTGTTCTCATTCTGCGGATCCGGAATCTTTCCCCTCAACGCGGCCTGTACCCTGGAGGCCATGCGCAACCACGGCCATGGGGCGTACTTCCGCATCCGCAGCCTGGGCACCCTCGGGTTCCTGGTAGGCTGCGTCGTCAGCGTATTTTTTCCGACCTTGAACGATCTCCCTCTTTTATACGGCGGCTTCGCCGCTTTCCTCTTTTTCGCCTTGGCCATGGTGGCCTGGGAATATCGCTTCGCTCCCTCCGCGGAGGCCGCTTCCGTCCTTCCCCTGGGACGGACGGGCGGCAGCCCCACCTTCTCGGCGGCTTTGGGCCTGCTCAGGGAACCGCGCACGTTACGGTTGCTGATCCTGCTCGGGGTCATGAATTTCGCCAATGCCATGGCCACGGGAGTCCAGGGAAATTACCTGGTCGATCGCTGGCATCAGGGCCAGCGCACCATCAGCATGGCCTGGGTGGTGTCCACCGCCTGCGAAGTGCCTTTGATGCTGCTCTGCGCGGCCGTACTCCGCAGGTTCGGCTTGCGTTACGTGATCGGTCTGGGGATTCTGGGAACCCTCCTGAAGCTGGCGGGCCTGGCGGTGGCGGGCGAGGTATGGCAATACTACCTGGCGCTCACCCTGCACGGCTGTTTTTTCTCCGGGGCCCTGACCGGGTTCAGCGTGTTCCTGGACCGCACCTACCGCAAGGAGGAACGGGCCGCCTTGCAGGCCCTGGCTCCGGTTTTCTACGCGGGCATCCCCGCATCCCTGGCGGGTTTGACGGCGGGATTGGTATGGCATGCGTTTTCCTTGCGGGCCGTCTATCTGCTTTCCGGCGGCATCGCCGTGGCCGCCGCCGGGTACGCCCTGGTGTTGCTGCGTAACAGCGGCCAAAGCGGGGATAAGAATGTATTATAAGGGGAAATTCCTACTTTTTTGATCATTTTTCGACACTTTCGCGACCGTTACCGCCAATAGAGGGAGTCCTCCGATGAAATATCTAAACGCCGCGTTCGTGCTGGCGCTTATCCTTTGCGCCAAACCCGTGCTCGCCCTGGATTCCGACGATGACGGGATCCCCAACAAGTTCGACGAGTGCAAAAACGATCCCGAAGACAAGGATGGTTTCCAGGACAACGACGGCTGTCCCGATCCGGACAATGACGCCGACGGCATTTGCGATCCCTGGGTGGCGGAAAAAGGCGAGTCCTCCAAATACATGAGCGTTTGCAAAGGCTCGGACAAGTGCGTGGAGGTCCCGGAGGACAAGGATGGTTTCGAGGACAGCGACGGCTGCCCGGATCCGGACAACGACAAGGACGGCATTCCGGACACCAAGGACAAGTGCCCGAACGAACCCGAAGACATGGATGGCTTCCAGGACAATGACGGCTGCCCGGAACCCGACAACGACGGAGACGGCGTTTGCGATCCCTGGGTCCCGGAAAAGGGCCTGGCCTCCAAGTACGCTTCCACCTGCACCGGCTCGGACAAATGCATGGAAGCCAAGGAAGACAAGGACGGATTCGAGGATGATGACGGTTGCCCGGAAGCGGACAATGACAAGGACGGCATCAAGGACGAAGTGGACAAATGCCCCATGGCGGCCGAGACCGTCAACGGCGTGGAAGACGAAGACGGCTGTCCCGACAAAGGCATGCCCGCGCTGCTGCCGGTGCAGACCTTTCCGCTGGTGCGTTTCCGCTCCTCCACCGCGGAGCTGACCGTGGAAGCGGAGCCGCCCCTGGAACAATTGGCCAAACAATTGAAGGAGTACCCCGAGAAGAAGGTGGAAATCCGCCTCTTCACCTGGTACAAGGGCAAGAAGAAGGAAGATTATCTGGCCCTGCTGCAAGCGCGTTCCAAGGCCATCGTGGATTATCTGGTGGGCAAGGGCGTGGATCCGGCCCAGCTGACCGAGGCGCAGTACACCAAGGAGAATTTCGACGCCTTGAAGGGCAGCGAACAGGACTTCAACCAGGAGAAGCCCATGGAAGTCCGTCTTCTGAACTGAAGACCTTCCCCTCTCCGATTCCGTTGTTCAAGCCGGTGGGTCATGGCCCACCGGCTTTTTTTTGTCGGTGCTTTTCCCGCGAGGGGCTTTTTCCGGACCGCTCAGTCCAGGTACAAGACTCCGCCCTTGGGGCCGGAAGCCGTCCGTAGCCGGACCAGGTAAAGACCGGGACGGACCCGAAAGACGGTTCCCGGCGCGGAAGCCGCTCCCAGGTCGACGCGCGACCCGTTCAGGGCCGTCAGTTCCCAATCCAGAACGTCCTTATTCCCGGCGGCCAGCGCGTATCCTCCGTCCCGTTTGGCGAAGTAATCGCGCAGGTTTTTACCGTCGGCGATAGCGGCGATGGGGGGCGAAACGGCCAGCGGGATCGTGTTGGCCTTCAATTCCGGATGGACCAACTGGTGGATTTCGCCGTTGGTCATGGACACATACAGGTTACCCAGGGCGTCTCTGGCGAACGACAGGGGTTGGGCGGGAAGGGTCCCGATTTTGGCGAATTCGGTCAAGGTCTGGTCTTTCTGGATCAGCGCGAAAAGGCTTCTCACGATGTGATCCGCGAAAATGTAGGTGCCGTAGAATGCCGATGTCTTGTCCCCGCGGAAGACCATTCCGCCAATGATGCAATTCGCCAGGCCGCGGTCCAGCTCCTTGACCGGCAGAGTGTATCCATTTGTATTGCAATTGTTGCAATGGGCGCCTTCCATGATATTCCAACCCATGTTGTTCCCTTTGCGGACGACATTGACTTCCTCCCAGGTGCTTTGACCCACCTCGCCCTGATAAAGCTCATTGCCCTCCATATCCCAGCTCATGCGCCAGGGGTTGCGGAATCCGTAAGCCCAGACTTCCGGTTTCACCCCGGCCTGGCCCACGAAGGGATTGTCCGCGGGGACGGTATAGGGGACGTCGGGTTTGGCGGGATCGATCTGCAGCCGCAGGATATCGCCGAGCAATTCGGCGCGGCCCTGGCCGTTGCCTTCATCCCCTCCCGTGCCCACGGAGAAGTACGCCATCCCGTCCGGGCCGAAGGTGAAGTTGCCTCCGTTATGGATAAACTTGCCTTCCGGCTGGGCGATCTCGATGATGGTCCGCGGAGGCTTTCCGGAATCCTTCAGGAAGGTGGCGTCCATTTCATATTCCTCGACCAGCAGCCGGCGCGGCGCGGCCTGGGCGTTATGGTGGACATAATATTTCCGGTTGTGGAGGAAGTCGGGGTGGAACGCGAGGCTCAACAGACCCTGCTCCACCTCGGTTCGCACTTTGATGTTCAGCAACAGCTGCTTGGAATAGCCGGCGCCGGCCGGGGCCAGGACGTAGATGTTGCCTGAATTCTTTTCCGCCACCAGAAAGGTCTTCTGCTTACCGGGGATTTCCCCGAACCAGACCGGCATGCTGAATCCGTTCCCGCCATTGGTGCCGAACATGGCCGTGGTGGTTACGCCGGTCGGAATGGCCGCGCCGCATAAGGCGGGAAAACCGGGCAGGAGAAGAAGTATCCAAAACCTTGAGCGACGGTTTTTCACGCTTGAGCTCCTTGGATGGATTGATCCGTATCGTGATTATAGGCGCGCTTGATTCATCGCGACTTGCTTTAAAAATTGAAGCAAAAGGATGGGTTCTCTCGTTGGAGAACGGGCGATCGGCCGGGCTCCAATTCCTCATGGGTTACCTGCATGTTTCCCCTTCGCGGAAAAATGAGATCAAATCCGTATTGACAAAGCGTGATTGAAGCGATAGCTTAACTCAAATTGCATCAAACGCCGGATTCTGCCTCAATGGTATGCGAATTGAAGTCGGGGGATTCATGTTCGTCAAGCTGCTTTTGGTTCTGATAGCAATCCAGCAGGCTTCGGCGCAGGGTGTCATCGCCTATCCGTCCGCCAACTATTCCGTTCCCAGCGCGGAAATCCTTTCGCTCACCGTGGGGGGTCAAGCCATCTACGTCGAGAAATTCCAGAACTACCAGTACGCCCACTTCGCGTTCGCCGCGCCGGTGGAATGCGTGGTCACCGTCAAAGACAAAATCGACAGCTTCACCGTCCACCCCCGCATCCGCG